>CAJTZF010000003.1:47851-59652 GCA_910584245.1 uncultured Eubacterium sp. | reverse complement strand
GATAAGGGAAACTTTAATGGCAATGTAAATATTATGTAAGCGCATTTATTATGGGTGGGGGTTATTTGAATAAGAGAAAGATTGGCAGTGATAGGACAAAGGAGATAAGGGAAACTTTAATGGCAATGTAAATATTATGTAAGCGCATTTATTATGGGGTGGGGTTATTTGAATAAGAGAAGGATTGGCAGTGAAAAGGAAAGACTGGCATGTAAATATTTGGAGAAAAAGGGATATAGTATCGTTACGACAAATTACTGGTGCCGTTATGCCGAAATAGATATTGTAGCAAAAGAAGCGGACGTTCTTGTGTTTGTAGAAGTTAAGTATCGTGGAAATGCACATTATGGAGGGAGCATGGGGGCAGTCTCACAAAATAAAATACGAAAAATTTCGCAGTGTGCAGTATATTATATATTTAAAGAGCAAATTCCTCCCGACATACCAATGCGGTTTGATGTGGTTGCCATAGATGGAACTTGTGTCACGCATCTTGAAAATGCTTTTGAGGTAATGGGAGATTTTTAAAAAGGGGCGTCTGAATTTGCGCCCCAAAGAAAGTTCATATTATGACGAGGACAAAATAGACCGCCCATAACGTTTTTTATACAAGTTATATGTGGATGTCAATCGTTCCTCCCAGAGAAGGGTTTACGGACAGTTCCATCATTTTTGTGATCTGGTCGCCCATCGCTTCTTGCAAATCAAGGGATTTTTTCATCATAGCAACGGAAACATTTGATTGTAAGCTCTGAACTGCATTGGCATTGGCATAACCGGCAATGTCCATTCCAAGACTTAAATCCATCGTATCCACCTCCTTATCGTACTTATTTTCACTATTTTTCCAATTATACCATAGAAGAGGAATAAATACAATTATTTTTGTATATTGATTTTAATATAAATATCCTGTAAAATAAGCGTGAAGGAAATTACGGGTTCGTAAGAGGGGCAGGCATAGTTTGGCCTCACACCGCATAATTTGTGGCAGACGCTGGAAGTTTATGGCGTTTTGCTCCCTTCACACAGAAAGAACGTATGGTCCCAGCTTCACTCAGCTGTTAGTAGTTTTTCATTGACAGCTTAGCCCAAAGGTTAGGGAAATAATGTATGTACATATATTTAAAGAAAAAGAGGATGTGTTATGAGTAAACCCATTGTTGCCATTGTAGGAAGACCTAATGTTGGAAAATCGACGCTGTTTAATACGCTTGCAGGGGAAAAGATTTCGATTGTGAAAGATTACCCAGGTGTTACGAGAGACCGGATCTATGCAGATATGGTCTGGCTGAACCACAGTATGTCTTTGATTGATACCGGTGGTATTGACATGGATACGAAAGATGTGATGCTTTCCCATATGCGTGAACAGGCCAATATTGCAATTGATACTGCGGACGTCATTTTATTTATTACGGACGTGCGGCAGGGACTTGTGGATGCGGATTTTAAGGTGGCAGATATGCTTCGTAAGTCCGGCAAGCCAGTAGTTCTCGTTGTAAATAAGGTAGATAATTTTGATAAATTTATGCCGGATGTTTATGAGTTTTACAATCTTGGGATCGGCGACCCACATCCAGTATCGGCCGCTTCTAAGCTCGGGATCGGCGATATGCTGGACGTTGTTCTGGAGCACATTGCGGCGGAAAAGTTTGAGGAGGAGGAAGATGACCGCCCGAAAATTGCAATTGTTGGAAAACCAAATGCTGGGAAGTCGTCGCTCATTAATAAGCTGGTAGGGGAAAACCGCGTTATTGTTTCTGAGATTGCCGGTACAACGCGGGATGCGATTGATACAGAGATTACCAGGGATGGAAAAGAGTATGTTTTTATTGATACAGCTGGTATCAGAAGAAAGAATAAAATCAAAGAAGATTTAGAAAGATATAGTATTATAAGGACGGTAGCTGCCATTGAGCGCGCAGATGTGGTCATCCTTATGATTGATGCAGTTGAGGGAGTGACGGAACAAGATGCGAAAATAGCGGGGATTGCGCATGAACGGGGAAGAGGCTTGATTATTGCCGTCAACAAATGGGATGCTGTGGAGAAAGATAATAGTACGGTGAAGGAGTATACGAACCGGGTAAGGGAGATCCTTTCGTTTGTTCCCTATGCAGAAATCGTGTTTATATCTGCCCTTACGGGACAGCGGACAAACCGATTGTTTGAGCGGATTGAAACCGTGATTCAGTTCCACTCATTGCGCATTCAGACAGGTGTATTAAATGAAATACTGATGGAAGCGGTTGCAATGCAGCAGCCGCCATCAGATAAGGGAAAGAGGCTTAAACTCTTTTACATGACACAAGTGAGTACCAAACCGCCGACTTTTGTACTTTTTGTGAACCAGAAAGAGCTTATGCATTTTTCATATCAAAGATATATTGAAAACCGGATCCGTGAAACGTTTGGTTTTGTAGGAACGCCAATACGGATCTTTATACGGGAACGAAAGGAGAAATAGCAGTGTTGACGTATATTATAACCGGAGTCATTATTTTGATCATTGGATATGTATTTGGCTGTTTTTCTACGGGATACATCGTCGGAAAGATGAATGGAATGGATATCCGGTCGACGGGAAGCGGGAATATTGGCACGACAAATGCGCTGCGCTCTCTCGGGGCAAAAGCGGGGGCGATTACGTTTCTCGGAGATTTGTTAAAAGCATTTATACCGATGTTGACAGTGAAGTTTGTGTATTGTCCCCATGCGGGGTATGGCAGGGACCTGACTTATCTGTTCACGCTGTGCGCAGGGCTCGGTGTTGTACTGGGGCATAATTTTCCGGTTACTCTCAGATTCAAGGGAGGAAAAGGGATTGCAGTATCTGCTGCAGTCATTGTTGTATCGACGCTTCATCCATTATTTATTGCGGTCGGACTTGCTATATTCATCGCCGTTGTTGCTGTTACCCGCTATGTATCGCTTGGTTCCCTTATTGTGGTATGGTTTATACCTGTTTTTTCTATTTTGTACTATAGAACGAGTGAATATTTTCCAGTCATACTTTTTATTAGTTTGATATTCACTGCGCTGGCCTACATAAAGCATAGTGAAAATATCAAGAGGTTATTAAACGGAACGGAAAATAAGTTGTGGGCAAAAAAGAATGAGAAGGAATAAAATATATTTTATTTTGAAAAATTAATTACGATAGGAAATGAGCGGACAGAAAGAAGATGTAAAAAGCTTGTTTAATGCATTTTCAGATATTTAGCGCCGGTGGAAGCAGTATACCAGTGCCTGCACTGCGGCACGGGCCACGCTTTCACGCCATAGTCAACGCAAACGCGGTTGGCTATGCAATACGAAGCCAATACAAGCAGTGCAGAAATGAGGAAGACAATGAAGAAAATAGGTTTTTTAGGAGCAGGTAGCTGGGGGACCGCCCTTGCTGTGTTGTGTGCGGGCAATGGGCACAAGGTAACGATATGGTCTGCGGTCAAGGAAGAGACAAATATGCTCAGGGAAAAGCGGGAACATGTGGACCGTCTTCCCGGGGTTAAGCTTCCGGATTCTATTGTTATAGAGGATGATCTGGGTAAAACATGTGAAGATAAGGATATTCTTGTATTCTCTGTGGCATCCCCTTATATCCGTTCGGCAGCACAGCTTGCGAAGCCATTTATAAATAAAGGGCAGATTGTCGTAAATGTTGCCAAGGGAATCGAAGAAAAGTCATTAATGACAATGTGTGAAATTTTAGAAGATGAGCTGCCTCTGGCAGACGTGACAGTTCTTTCCGGTCCCAGTCACGCCGAGGAGGTTTCAAAGGCCGTTCCCACGACAGTTGTAGTCGGAGCGAGAACGGAGAAGACTGCGGTTTTTCTGCAGGACGTATTTATGGGGGATAATTTCCGGGTATATGTCAGTCCGGATATTATAGGAATTGAGATCGGCGGCGCATTGAAGAATGTAATAGCCCTGGCAGCCGGTATTTTGGAAGGAATGGGAATGGGGGACAATACAAAAGCGGCGCTTATGACCCGCGGTATCGCGGAGATCAGCCGTTTAGGCGTGGAAATGGGAGGAAAGCAGGAGTCCTTTTTTGGATTATCCGGTATCGGCGATTTAATCGTGACTTGTACAAGTACCCACAGCAGAAACCACAATTGTGGTTATTTGCTCGGAAAGGGAAAGACGCTGAAGGAGGCCAAGCAGGAAATACGCCAGGAAATTGAGGGAGTGAACTGTGCAAGGGCGGCTATGGCGCTTGCCAACAAGCATCATGTCAATATGCCGATCGTAGAACAGATCAATGCTGTTTTGTTTGAAGGGAAGTCCACGGAACAGGCATTATCAGATTTGATTTTGAGAGAACGTGTCGTTGAGTACCAGTCCTTGAGCTGGAAATAACGATATGTGAATGTTAGTACAAATGCGAAAAAAGAGAATTGCCATATTTTTGTCCCATTGAGTTGGTAGTATATGGATTACAAATTACAATGAAATGGATGGATGAAAGAATGAATCAGAGACATCAGAGAATTTTTCTGCTTGTGGGTCTGCTGCTTTTTGGGGCGGCATCTGTTTACGCAATGGGAAAATCAGCAAAGGCAGCCGAAAATCCAGCATATACGTTGACAAAGGGGAAAAAGGTTACGATCCTGAACATTATTCAGAAAAATCCGCTTACGTCAGCGAATAAAAAGAAATATGCAAATCTTAAGTGGAAATCTTCCAACAAGAAGATAGTCAAGGTATTAAAAAACAAGAAAATAAAAGGATTGAAAAAAGGCCGCGTGTATATCCGTGGCTACAACAGCAAAAAAAAGAAAATGGTGGCAATCCGGGTGACAGTTGGAAAGAAGGTTTCCAAGATCAGCGTGGCTTCTTCCAGTATAGCTTTATACGTTGGCGGGCAGGTAAAACTTGACGTGAAAGTGGCTCCGGCGAGCGCCTCAAACAAAAAGATGTTTTATGCTTCGTCCAACCCGGCGGCGGCAACAGTGTCAAAGACGGGGAAAATTACAGCAGTTTCGAATGGTAAGTCTGTCATTACGATTACATCAAAGGATGGCAGCAAGACGAAAAAGGTGACGGTTGCAGTTAAGTCAGAGCTTCTTCGGACAACTTCAAAAGGGAATGTCATGGGAGTTGAAGAGGAGGAGGGCAAGGCTCTCGTGTGGTATGGCATCCCCTACGGTGCATCCACATCGGGCACAAACCGGTGGAAGGCGCCGCAGCCGGTAGAGGCGTGGAATGGTACACGGAGCGCCGTCACACCTAGGGAGGGGGCGGCACAGTACAGCGATGGCAATAGTTATACCGGGTCGGAGGATTGCCTGTATGTGAATGTGCACCGGCCCAATAATGGGCAAAAGAATTTGCCAGTCATGGTTTATTTGCACGGTGGCGGGAACGCCAGTGGAAATGCAAATGATAATTTTTCCAGTATGGTTCCGACGTCCAATGCGGTCGTGGTTTCGGTAGAATATCGCGTGGGGGCATTCGGCTTTCTCAGCCACGAGGCGCTGCGTGACGGTACGGATGAAGAAAACAGCGGAAATTTTGCGCTTTTGGACATTAAGGCAGCGCTTACCTGGGTAAGAGATGAAATAGCAAATTTTGGCGGGAACCCAGCGAACGTTACACTTTCTGGATTTTCAGCGGGAGCAAGAAATGCGATGCTCTGTGTGATTTCGCCGCGAATGGGCGGACTGTTCCATAAGGCCATTTCTTTTAGCGGCGGCTTCACTACATGTACGAATGAGGAAGGGCAAAATTCTGCAAACGGAAAGCTGGCAACGATACTCGTAAACCGCGGAACGTATGCAAATAAAACCAGTGCGCTGAAATATATTGAAAATGCATCCAAATCAGAAATCCGGGATCTCTTTTATTCTCTTTCTACAGCGGAGGTCGCCAATATGTATCGTTCTACCAGCCTGCGCCTTGGAAAGTTTCCACAGTGCTTTAATGATGGTGTAGTGGTGCCTAAGGAAGGTTTTTCTGTGATTGCCAGCGGAAACTATAACCGGGTTCCGATTATTTTGGGAAGCGATGCTTCTGAATTTTCTTTTTATGCCTGGAATGGCAGCCTGACGTCAGAGTTAGACGAGGTGTCGGGAATTACTTCTTCTTCCCAGATGATAAATCTGGTAGCCAGTGGCGTCAAATACGGGAGTATGCTTCAATCCGGATTTTATTTGGAACAGCCGGCATCTTTGCTGAGCCAGGATGCGGCGCATCCGGCTATTTACGCATATCGTTTTAAGTGGGGTACGAATGCCGATGTGACCGATGGGTTTTATAGTAAATTTGTAGGGGCCTTTCACGGTTCCAGCAAAGAATTTTTGCGGGGCATTTATAAAAATGCTTATAAGGATTATTCACCCCAGGCAATTTCGGCCGCCAACCGCCCTGGCAGGATTGAGCTGACTTCTGTGATGCAGAAGTATATTGGCAATTTCCTTGCGACGGGAAATCCAAATGGCGCCGGCCTTGTGAACTGGGGAACGTGGAACAATGTACCCGGAGCGGCCAAGGTGATGAGTTTGGATGCAAATCAGACGAAGAGTATTGTGCAGATGAGCAGTGAGCAGTACAGTGAGTCGGATACGTTTAGCCAGATGAGGTCCAGCCTGACGAAATCGGAGTATAATATACTGGTAAACTCATTATTTGCAGACCGCCTTTTTATGCCGGAAAATGTTCCGGGGTACTGATGTCCCACAGCGTGGATTGTATGGATTAGCTTGCATTTTTCACTATGTCATGCTATGAAAGCATAGGGAAATACGCCTTATTTTTTCAAGGTAAACAGATGCTTGTTTTGAAAAAGCAAGGTAAATTATAAAAAAGTGGTTGACAATATGAAAAAAAGTGATATACTAATACCAATGATGTTGGAATCGTTACATGCTTGGCGGTGACAACAAAATAAATTTACATGTAAACCGATGATCAAGAGTAGTAGGAATGACAAATTGTTTTCAGAGAGCTGTAGGTTGGTGCGATACAGCAGCAATGTCATTGTGAATGGACTTGAGAGGGCAGCTTGAAAAATGCGGGTGCCGCATGGAGTAGACGCTGACGGAGACCTGAACCGTTATCTACAGGAGTGCATGTTAGTGCATGATGAGTGGGTCATTGTATGGCCAAATTGGGTGGTACCGCAGAAGCAATATAAGCTTTTGTCCCTTTTCCGTGATGGAGAGAGGACAAAGGCTTTTTTTTGTGGAATGGGGGCGGTTTTCAGCCTACCTTTTTAAGCTCAGCAGCTGGCATGTCTGGAAAAGCGATAATGCGCAACGCAGCAAAAGGAAACATTGTTAGGCGCAAAAAGAAGCGCAGAAAAGAGGGAGCTTATGAATGAAGAAGTAAAACAAATTATGGAGTATGCTGGCGGGTACGATATCGTTCCAATCAAAAAGGAGATACTTGCCGATGTCATTACACCGATTTCGTTGTTGAGAAAAATTGCGGCGGGACACAGACGGTTCTATTTGCTGGAAAGTGTAGAGGGAGGAGAAAAATGGGGGCGCTATTCTTTTCTCGGATACGATCCGATTATGCGCGTGTCCTGTGCGGAAGAACAGGTTGTGGTTGAAACCGGGGGGAGCCGGGAAGTGATTCGGACGAAAGATGCTTTTGATGTGGTGCGGGGGATTTTGAGAAAGCACCGGTCACCGAAAATAGATGGTATGCCGCCGTTCACCGGAGGGTTTGTCGGATATTTTTCCTATGCGATGATCGCTCACGCAGAGCCGGTTCTTCATTTGAGGCGGAGTGGATTTCATGATTTTGACCTTATGCTTTTTGACAAAGTGATTGTGTACGACCAGTTGAGGCAGAAAATAATCGTTGTGGCGAATGTAAGTACAAAAGGTAATGTCGAGGAAAATTATGAAAAAGCGATGGATGAAATATGCGGGATTGTTCATTTGATCCATGAGAAGATGGAATTGAAACAAGAGGAAACATATGACAAAGTGGATTTTACGTGCAATGTTACAGAGGAGGAGTACGGGCGCAGCGTAGAGAGGACAAAAGAATATATCCGGAACGGAGATATTTTTCAGGCGGTGATCTCCCGGCAGTTTGTAAGCCGTTATGAGGGAAGCCTGGTCAATCCCTACCGGGTTTTGCGGACGACGAACCCTTCGCCTTATATGGTGTATATGAATGTGGATGGGTTAGAGATTATGAGTACGTCGCCCGAGACGCTCGTCCGGCTTCAGAATGGAAGACTGACGACATTTCCGGTAGCGGGTTCGAGGCCGAGAGGGAAGACGGAAGCCGAAGATAACGCTTTGATGGAGGAGCTGCTGCGGGACGAAAAGGAGCTGTCGGAACATAATATGCTGGTAGATCTGGGGCGGAATGACCTGGGGCGTATTTCGAAATTCGGGTCCGTTGAGGTTACAGAATATATGATGATACACAAGTATTCTAAAATTATGCATATCTGTTCCCAGGTAGAGGGGGATATCCGGGAGGAGAAGGATGCCCTGGATGCTATCCAGTCCGTACTCCCGGCCGGGACGTTATCCGGGGCGCCTAAAATAAGGGCGTGTGAGATTATTGAGGAATTGGAGGGCGAGCCGCGGGGAATCTATGGCGGGGCGCTCGGATATATAGATTTTAGTGGAAATCTGGATACGTGTATAGCAATACGGATGGCAGTGAAGAAGGATGGAAAAGTTTATGTACAGGCGGGCGGCGGTATTGTGGCGGACAGTAAGCCGCATCTGGAGTACGAGGAATCTGCGAATAAGGCGAGGGCAGTTATGGACGCCATTGAGCATGCAGCGCTTCAAGAGTGAAGGGAGGGACGGAAAATGATTTTATTAATTGATAATTACGATAGCTTTTCTTATAATTTGGTTCAAATGGTGGGAGAATGCCATTCGGATATCCGGGTAATCCGAAACGATGAGATGACGGTAGATGAAATACGTGCGCAGCATCCGTCTCATATTATTTTGTCCCCCGGGCCCGGTTATCCGAAAGACGCGGGGGTGTGTGAACAGGTGGTGGCGGAGCTGAAAGGCACGGTTCCGATTTTGGGGGTGTGTCTGGGACATCAGGGGATTTGTGAGGTGTTTGGGGCAACGATCTGCCATGCCAGACAGTTGATGCACGGGAAGGGCAGTACGGTGAAGATTGATAATACGGATGCGATATTTCAAGGACTTCCAGAGAGGATCGACGTGGCGAGATATCATTCCCTGATTGCGGCGATTGACACGATACCAGAGGAGTTAAGCGTGTTATCGGTGGATGACAACAACGAGGTAATGGCGGTTCGGCACAAGGATTTTCCGGTTTATGGGCTTCAATTTCATCCGGAATCCATTTTGACATCAGATGGAGCAGTTATTATAAACAATTTTCTTGCAATGAAATAGAAAGGCGGGCGGAATATTATGATACAGGAAGCAATACACGAAATTATGAATCACCGGGATTTGGAATATAACATGGCAGAGGGTGTTATGCGTGAAATTATGTCTGGGGAAGCGTCGCATGTGCAAATGGCCTCTTATTTGACAGCGCTCCGTATGAAAGGGGAGGCGATCCCGGAAATCACGGCATCCGCACAGGTGATGCGGGATATGGCGGTGCATCTTTGCCCGTCTTATGAGGTGCTTGAAATCGTTGGAACCGGCGGAGATGAGGTGGGAACTTTTAATATTTCTACAACGTCGGCATTTGTGATCGCGGCGGCCGGCATTCCGGTGGCGAAGCATGGAAACCGCAGTGTCTCCAGCAAATGCGGCGCGGCTGATATATTGGAGAGTCTGGGGGTGGATATTACGTTGGACGCGGAGAAGAACCAGAGGGTTCTGGATGACACGAATATGTGCTTTCTCTTTGCCCAGTCGCACCATTCGTCTATGAAAAATGTGGCGCCGGTGCGCCGGGCGATGGGGGAGAGAACGATATTTAACATCCTCGGCCCGTTGACCAATCCGGCAAATGCGGCAATTCAGCTGCTCGGTGTATATGATCCGGCCCTGGTTGAGAAGCTTGCCGAAGTTCTCAGTAAACTTGGCGTCCGTCGCGGGATGGCTGTGTGCGGGTCTGACGGTCTGGATGAAATTACATTGACTGGCGCGACACATTGTTGTGAAATACGGGATGGGGAGCTGTTTTCATATGACATAACACCAGAACAGTTCGGACTTGAATCGTGCCGTCTGGAACAGCTTATCGGCGGTACTCCCGAGGAAAATGCCCAGATCACAATAGATATTTTATCCGGTAAAGAGACGGGTGCGAAGCGGGATATCATTCTTCTCAATGCCGGGGCCGCGATATATCTTGGCAGGCCGGGAATCACGATGAGGGATGGCGTAGAGCAGGCCAGGGAGATGATTGAGAGCGGGAGAGCGCTGGCGAAGCTCGAGGAGTTTAAGGCGGCGTCGCATAGATAAAGAGCTGGTATTGTTTGTGTGGAAAGGAATATGAGTGATGATATTAGATGAAATAGCAGCCGCCACCAGGAAGCGGGTGGAACGGTGCAAGCATAGTATTTCCCTGGAGGAGATGAAGAATAAGGCGTATTCAATGGAAGTACAGAGAACGTTTCCGTTTGAGGAGAGGCTTCATAAAGAGGGCATCCGTTTTATTTGTGAGATAAAAAAGGCATCGCCCTCGAAAGGAGTGATTGACGAGGCGTTTCCATATGTACACATTGCCAGGGAGTATGAGGAAGCGGGGGCGGACTGTATGTCTGTTCTGACTGAGCCGGATTACTTTATGGGCAGTGCTGGGTATTTGGAGGAGATTCATGAGGCGGTGGGGACCCCGCTTTTGCGGAAGGACTTTACGGTAGATGTCTACATGATTTACGAGGCGAAAGTGATTGGGGCAAGCGCGGTTTTGCTTATTTGCTCGCTGCTGGATGAGGATACTCTTCACCGATGGATCGGGCTCTGCGACCGCCTGGGGCTCTCGGCGCTTGTGGAGGCGCACGATGAAGCGGAGATCGCTATGGCAGTGCGAGCCGGGGCCCGGATTATCGGTGTTAATAACCGCGATTTGACGACGTTCCGGGTGGATATCGAAAATGGCGTCCGGCTTCGTGAGTACATCCCAGACAATATTTTGTTTGTGGCGGAGAGCGGCATCCACACGCGGGCAGATATCGAGGCGTTGGAGAAAGTCGGGACGGATGGCGTCCTGATCGGTGAGGCCCTTATGAGAAGCGCGGATAAAAAAGCGATATTGCGGGAATTAAGGGGGCATGGGGATTGTTATGAAAATTAAAATATGTGGAATCCGCCGGGAAGAGGATGTTTGGATGCTGAATGAGAGCATGCCGGATTATGCGGGATTTGTTTTTGCGGACACGAGGCGGAAGGTTACGGCGGAACAGGCGCTGAAGCTGCGGCAGCAGCTGGACCGGAAAATACCGGTGTTTGGCGTGTTTGTCAACGCCCCGCTCTCCGTTGTGTGTGACCGTGTCCGGGACGGGTGCATCGACGCCGTACAGCTTCACGGGGATGAGACAGAGCGGTACATCCGGGAATTGCGTGGGCAGGTTTCAGTTCCCGTCGTAAAGGCGGTGCGTGTGAGACGGGCAGAAGATATTACGGAGGCGGACCGGCTCTCCTGTGATTTTCTCCTGCTGGATACGTTTTCCCCGGATCAATATGGCGGGACGGGGCAGACGTTTTGCTGGGATATAATACCGGAATCGCTTTCACACCCCTTTTTTCTCGCCGGTGGCCTGAGCGAACAAAATATTCAGGAGGCGATGGAGCACGTAAACTGCTTCGGGGTAGATGTGAGCGGGGGTGTGGAGACCGAGGGCGTGAAGGACCCGGTTAAAATAAAGAGAA
>CAJTZF010000003.1:0-47751 GCA_910584245.1 uncultured Eubacterium sp. | reverse complement strand
TGGTAGAAATGGTACATCAATATCATAACATTGCAGAGTGGAGGTAATGGAAATGCCGGAAGGACCCGGTTAAAATAAAGAGAATGGTAGAAATGGTACATCAATATCATAACATTGCAGAGTGGAGGTAATGGAAATGTCGAAAGGACGTTTTGGCATTCATGGCGGCCAGTATATACCAGAGACGCTTATGAATGCAGTGATTGAATTGGAGGAAGCGTATCGGAAATACAAGGATGATCCTGGGTTTATAAAAGAATTTAATGATTTGCTGGCGGAGTATGTCGGCCGGCCGTCTCTTCTGTATTATGCGGGACGGATGACAGAGGACCTGGGAGGAGCGAAAATATATTTGAAGCGCGAGGATTTAAACCATACTGGTTCGCATAAGCTGAACAATGCCCTGGGGCAGGCGTTACTTGCAAAACGGATGGGGAAGACGAGACTCATCGCAGAGACTGGCGCAGGCCAGCACGGCGTGGCGACTGCGACGGTCGCCGCGCTGCTGGGGATGGAGTGCGAGGTATTTATGGGAAAAGAGGATACGGACCGGCAGGCGCTTAATGTATTCCGCATGGAGCTGCTTGGCACAAAAGTCCACGCAGTCACAAGCGGAACCCAGACGCTGAAGGACGCGGTAAATGAAACGCTGCGCGAGTGGACAAATCGGATTGAGGACACACATTATGTGATCGGTTCCGTTATGGGGCCGGCTCCGTTTCCGGAAATCGTGAGGGATTTTCAGAGCGTAATCGGAAAGGAAATACGGCAGCAGATGATGGAAAGGGAGGGGAAGCTCCCCGACGTGGTTATTGCCTGTGTCGGCGGCGGCAGCAATGCGATGGGGGCCTTTTATGACTTTATCCCGGATGAGACTGTGCGGCTGGTCGGATGCGAGGCGGCTGGACACGGCGTGGATACAGAAAAGAGCGCGGCGACGATTGCCAATGGGACGCTCGGCGTCTTCCACGGTATGAAATCGTATTTTTGCCAGGATGAGTACGGGCAGATTGCTCCGGTATACTCCATATCTGCCGGGCTGGATTACCCGGGCATCGGTCCGGAGCACGCCTATCTTCACGATAGTGGCAGGGCGGAATATGTACCGGTGACGGACGAAGAGGCGGTGTCCGCTTTTGAATATTTGTCGAGGACAGAGGGAATCATTCCCGCGATTGAGAGCGCGCATGCACTTGCTTATGCAAAAAAACTGGCGCCAGCGATGTCAAAAGACCAGATTATTGTAGTGAACGTCTCCGGCAGGGGAGATAAGGACGTGGCGGCGATCGCCAGATACAGGGGGGTAGAGATCTATGAATAAGAAAACAGTAGCAGAGGCATTTCAAAATAAGAAAGCATTTATTCCATTTGTGACGGCGGGAGATCCCGATTTGGAAACGACCGAAAAAATTATTTTATCCATGCAGGAAAATGGGGCGGACCTGATTGAGATCGGGATTCCGTTTTCGGATCCGGTAGCGGAGGGAATTGTGATACAAAAAGCGGATGAGCGGGCACTTGCAGCTGGCACGACGACGGATAAAATATTTGACATGGTCGGGAGGATCCGGGAGGAGATGCATATTCCTATGGTGTTCATGACTTATGTAAATGTGATTTTTGTATATGGCATAGAAGCTTTTGCCAGGCGCTCGCAGGAGCTTGGCATGGCGGGTGTCATTGTTCCCGACGTGCCGTTTGAGGAAAAAGAGGAGCTGGAGCGTGTCTTCAACGAGTATGGGCTGGACGTCATTTCCCTGATCGCGCCGACATCTGCAAACCGCATACAGGCAATTGCAGCTGAGGCAAAGGGGTTCGTATACTGTGTGTCAAGCCTGGGGGTGACAGGGGTGAGAGAAACGATGAATCAAGGGGTTGCCGACATGGTAAGGGAAGTAAAAAAGGTAAGCGATATACCTTGCGCCGTCGGATTTGGTATTTCAACCCCGGAGCAGGCAAGGGATATGGCGGGCGTATCGAACGGCGTCATTGTGGGCAGCGCGATTATGAAAATTGTAGCCGAATATGGAAGGGAGTGCGTGGGGCCTGTGGGAGATTATGTAAGAAGGATGAAACAGGCAGTTTGCCAGCTATAAACTCCGCATTACAGCTGATTTCCTGTTTCCGTTCTATTTGTGTTCAAAAATTCACTTTTCTTTTTGGGAGTATTGTGGTAAAATACTAATGGATTTATTTAATAAGAAAATAAGGTAGTCCATTTTGGGCGATAGGAGGAAAAAGAAGTGAAGAAAAGAACAGCGATCATTAGTACATTTTTGTCGGTATCACTTTTTCTTACCGGGTGTTCCTGGAGTGATATTACAGCGAAGTTTACCGGCGCGGATACAAGCGGGACAGCAGCGCCGGCATCTACAGAAAAGGATTATGTAGCGGAGGAATGTGTGACGCTTCCGGAGTACAAGGGAATCGAAGTTGATTGTACCGTCAGTGAAGAAGACATTGAAGCCGAGATCAAATCTGTGCTGAATGATCACGCGACTGAAAAAAAGGTAAAAAAAGGAAAATGCAAGCAGGGTGACACGGTAAATATTGATTTTACCGGAAAAGTAGACGGAAAAGAATTTGACAACGGAAGCGCGGAAGATTATTCTATGACGATCGGGTCATCGGGATTTATCGCTGGTTTTGACGACGGTGTAGATGGTATGAAGGTGGGAGAGACGAAAGACCTGAAGCTTAAATTTCCAGATGATTACCATCAGGAGGATCTGAAAGGCAAAGACGTTGTATTTACGGTTAAGGTGAATTTCATTTCTGAGACGGAGATTCCAGAGCTGAACGATGAATTTGTGGCGAAAAATACGGAGCAAAAGACGGTAGACGAATATAAAGAAGTTACCCGCCAGAATCTGGTGAAGGATAAAAAGGAGCAGGCCGGACAAAATGCGTATGGTACTGTTGAAGAGAAGGCGGAGGTAAAGAATTACCCAGAGTCGCTTATAAACGTATGTTCCACCCAGCTTGATTCGTACTATCGGAATTATATGGCGCCACAGTACGGCTTTTCCGATTTCAATACGTTCCTTACCCAGATGCAAATGACGGAGGAGACGTACCAGCAAAGCTTGAAGCAGGCGGCGGAGAGTATAGCAAAGACGCAGCTTGTGACGGAAGCGATTGCAGCTAAAGAGGGAATCACCATTACAGAGGATGAAATTAAGGAGCAGATTGACACGGTTGT
This sequence comes from uncultured Eubacterium sp., assembly GCA_910584245.1. GTDB lineage: Bacteria > Bacillota > Clostridia > Lachnospirales > Lachnospiraceae > Eubacterium_F. The sequence goes on along the minus strand of CAJTZF010000003.1, from coordinate 44,549 downwards.
GTCACAGTCTGGCCAGTCGGAGGAAGAGCTAAGGAAGAGCTTTCAGGATTTGTATGGTACGGTAATTACACTGGAGGAATATTACCGGGTTACGTTAGTGACAAATAAAGTGATTGATTTCGTAGGGGAGAATGCGAAGATCGTAGAGTAGTCTGCCCCTTGTATGTATAAAATGACAGCTTGTTGTGACAGAGTCGGGACAGGCTGTCATTTTTTATGGGATCCATATTCCGGATCGGGACGGCATATTTTTGTTGACATGTTTTGTATTGGAAATGTATAATGGTTATATATGTATGTGTGATTTTTACACGGAAAGGAGACACACAATATGAAAAGGAGAAGCACGCGATTGCGAAAACGGATTTTAAGTGTTTCACTTGCGGCGGCACTTGTCACGGGGGGGCTGCAAGTTAAAGGAAATCCGTTAGTTGTCCAGGAGGTGGAGGCGGCCTCGACAAGCAGTACGATGGAAACAAATTCGATCTTGGACGAACGCTATGTAAAAGATACCGAGGTTTTGCGTTTTTATAAGATTCTGGCGAATGCGCAAAGACTGGGCGAGACAGAACAGTTATCCGGTAAACCGGCAAGTGATATTTTGTCGGAATATACATCTGAAGAATATACGAAGGATGTATACGGGACGTATTTGACAGAGTTTAGCGGACGTATTAATTTTTCTGGTTTGACAATAACAAATGTGGACGGTATTGGCTGGGCGAGATCCGCGACCGAAATAGATTTGTCAGGCGCTGCGTTTGCCAATGCCCTGACGGAAGTGCCGGCGCATGAGTTTGCCGCGTGTAAGGCGCTGGAAAAAATTATTTTGCCGGGGAGCGTAAAGAAGATCGGGGCAAATGCGTTTGAATCGTGCCTGAAACTGAAAACACTCGTGATCGGAAGCGGCGCAGACGGAATCGTGGATCTGGCCAATGTGGATGAAGTGGGGGCATCTGCTTTTAGCAGCTGTTCGAGTATTCAGCAAATATCTTTTGCGCCATATGGGACGCGTCAGGACGAATTAAAGATCGGGGAGTATGCATTTGCTTCCTGTGAGTCGCTCAAGGAAATCGAGATTCCGATAAAAACAGCCGGAAATATTGGCGCCAATGCGTTCCAAAACTGTAAGAGCCTTGGAAGGGCAGGACTGCAAAACGAACTGGCCTATTTGAGCAGTGCTCTTTTTTCGGGAGCGGGGGCTGGTAAAGATGAAAGCGGCGAGAATGTAGAAGGGCTTACGATGTACATAATCGGGAAAGGCGCGGAAGGCGAAAAGCGTCTGCCGGAGAATATTACATATATTGGAAATGGATGCTTCCAAGGTGCTACATTAGCCGGGCTGGATCTGAGCGGCTGTACGAAATTGACAAAGATTAACCAGCATGGGTTTGCAATTTCAAAGTGGCGTGGAGTGCTGACGCTGCCAGAGTCGCTTGAAGAAATGGAATTGATGGCCTTTAGTTCGAGTTCATTACTGTCGATCGACATACCAGAGAGATGCACAGAGATTGGGGAAGGAGCATTTTCAAGAAGTGCGCTCGTCAGCATCCGTCTTCCCAAGTCATTGAAAGAGATTAAGAATAAAACGTTTAGCGAGTGTGATTTCCTGAATGGGAGCCTGATTATAATACCAGAAGGGTCTGCGCTCGAGACGATCGGGGAAGACGCGTTTTATAAGTGCAAGAGCTTATATACAACAAGCTTCCTAAAAGACCTCAGGCATTTGACGTCGATCGGGGACCGCGCGTTTGCCGGTTGTTATGAGGTTGAAAAAGTATTAAATGTGGAAACAAAAAATTTGTATAAGGATAAGAAAGTGATTTCGGGATTGAGGGAGGTCATCCTCCCCGATAGCGTGGTGACAATAGGAACGAGCGTGTTTGCAGATAATTATGCGCTCCGGTCGGCGGATCTTGGGCCCGGGATTGTCCATATTCCAGACAAGGCATTTTATAATTCCACCGGCACTTCACAGAAATCCGGGGCAGGACTTGAGAAGGTCATTGTTTCTGGCGACCTGGATAGTATTGGGGCGGAGGCATTTGCGAACCAGTCCCGTCTGCACACGGTCGGATATAAGGATGGCAGCGGAATTACCGTTAAAGAAGGTACGGCGCAGTTTAAGGATGGATTGCTTTCCATCGGAAACAAAGCATTTTACGGCTGTGGCATCCAGAGCAGTTTCACGGTGTATGGAGGAGAGGTTTTTGTAAAGAAAGGCGCCGTTAAAGAGGATTACGCGGTTGGATTGAGTACGTTCCTTTTATATGATTATCAAAATGCTGGAAAGGATACTAATTTTTGCAGGATTGGCTACATAAATGAGGAAGATATCGTTGCAAAAGGTGAACTGGAACAGGGTAGTTATGATGAATTGTTAAAGCAGTTGACGACGAGTGGAAAAGAAAAATATGAGGTGGTCTATCTCTTGGCAAAACAGCTTTACATATCCGATCCAGGTGAACAGCCGTCTGCCTCTCCGGGTAGCCAGACATTGGAAGTATATGACACGTATGATACGGTGACAGATGCCTATCAGAACAGGTTGTTTACTATGTCCGGTGCGTTGGAAAAGAGGGAGGTTTCGGAAGGTACGGTTACGAAAGAACCAGTTGACGGGGCGGAAGCCGTCTGGTCGAAAATTGCAATCGGTTCTGGAAATACCGTGGATGATGTGTATGTGAAAAATGCCCGCTCCCGTAATTATGAATTAAGTTACGTGTTCGGTTTACAGGATGTAATTCTCCCTGACACAGTGATTGATGATAATCTGGGAGAAAGCGCCTTTGAGAAATGTATCAATTTGAACCGGGTTACGCTGTCCCAAAATCTGACGGAAATTAAGGCGAATACCTTTTCGGGGGCCGGCGGAGAAGTGCTGAATGCCCTGAATACCCAAAATACAGCGAAATATTATGATTATTACGGACTTCGGTCAATTGTGATTCCAGATAGTGTGAAGAAAATTGGAAACTACGCGTTTGCTAACTGCCACAACTTGCTTCTTCAAACACGGGGCGGAAGTTCGTTTGGCACAAGTGTGGAAAGTATAGGGGAAAATGCATTTTCGGGCTGTTATTCACTCGACAGTATCCGGTTTCCTACGAGCCTTTTGACAGTTGGGAAAGAAGCATTTGCCAAGTGTTCGGTGCAGGAGCTGAAACAGCGGGAGATATACGACGAGAATACGGGAAAAACATATAAATACTGGAGGAATTTAGAGGACTATGGAACGAAGGGTGAGAAGAAAAAGGGACTGAATGAGATCGACTTTACAGCTGCCACGAAGCTTGAGAGCATCGGGGCAGGGGCATTTAAACAAACGAATGTGGTAACGGTTAATATGACGGATGCGCCGTTCGTTCATATTCCAGACAGCTTATTTGAGCAGTGTACTTATTTAAAGACAATTGCATTCCAGAAAACGACGGCAAGCGTCGGATCCAATGTGCTCAAAGACGTACTAAATATCGTTTCCGTAACACTTCCAGCCAGTGCCACGGTGAAAAAGGATATGATTTCCGGGGTGTTTGGCAAATATATAAGCGATGCGGACCCGACACTGACATTTGAGTATGATAAGGCGCAGACGGTAATTTTGCCAATCGGTTCAAGCAAGCGGCTTCCCATCAATGCCATCAATAAGGATAACTTAAACGGAGCGGTCAATATCATGGTGGATATAGGAAATGAGCAATACAAGAGTATCCTCGGAAAAGACAATGCCTATAAGGGAATGTACGCGGAGTTCAATACCAATGATGATCCTCATTCCTTTATCCTCTATGGAACGGAGTACATATCGGAGCCGGTAAATGTGAGAGTAGAGGTTGGGACCAGCCATCAGTACGCAATTTCAGATTCCTATATGATCAGTCCACACACACTTGAGTTTCAAGTGAAGGTAGAGGAGCAGCCGACAGAATCCGTCGTTCTCTCCGCCGCAGAGGACGCTTACGTAAAAAACAATCCGGCTATGTATGTGGAAAATGGTTCAGGGAAGATTTTGTATATGCCTCTTGGCAAAGATCCGTCCACCAAAGGGGTAAGGCTGACGGCAAACCTCAATCCTTTGGAGACGACAGATGATGTGGAGTGGACGTCCAGCAGCCCTGCGGTAACAATTGAAGACCAGAAATACGAGAGGGGCAGCGGAATTGCCACCGCGCTTGTTAAGACAACAGAAATCGGAGATGCCACTGTGACTGTCAAATCCGGTGAGAAGACAGATACGGTTCATGTGTACAGCGTGATTCCTGTCGCGGCGAACGGAATGTCCTGCTCGACAGCGGGAACGTTTTTGGACACAAATTTAAAACCAAATTCGTCGGGCAGTCCGTACGGATTATCAATCGGAGACACGGATAAGCTCGTTATCAAAATGAACTATGGCAATACGGATTATACGGAAGAACAAATTTCATCTTACGGAGAAAGCTGTGTGTTTACGTCTTCGGATCCGGATGTTGTATCGGTGAATGAAGACGGAACGTTTAAGGCGTTGGCAGAAGGAGACGCGTCCATTACTGTAACTGCCCGGGGCAGCAGCGCAAAATTGCAGTTTTTCTTCCACGTGGAAAACGCATTCAGCTACACACCGACTTCGGTGGACGTGAGTGGTGACCAGATCGAGGTAAATGAGAAAGGCGAGAAGAAGCTGACGCTCAATATCGGAGAGACTGTTCCGCTCGCTGCGCAGGTAAAGCCGTCAAAGGCTTCACAGGATGTGACATGGAAAGTGACAAAGGGCGAGGGAATGATTTCTGTAGATGAAAATGGTATTGTGACAGCACTGAAAAAAGGAACGGGAGCAGTTGTCGCTATTTCAAAAGAAAAGGATACGGTCGCATCGAAGGAAGTTACCGTGAATGTACTGTCTCCTGCGAAGGAGCTTAAGCTGCTCTGCGGTGATTTCAAGCTTGAAATCGGCAAGGAGCTGACGCTTAGTAAAAACACGAATGCCAGCGATACGAAAGGATTTTTTGTATCACCGGTCGATTCGACGGATACGATTACTTGGATCAGCAGCAACGAAGGTGTGGTTTCGGTGACGAAATCAAACACCCAGAGTGTGACAGTAAAAGCGGTTGCAGCCGGAACTGCCGTGCTGACAGGTGTGGCGAAATCCGGCGTCAGCGCTTCGGTGACGATAACGGTTCCGGGAAAAGTAATTCGCATAACCGGCATCACAGTAGATAAGGAGCTCACGCTGAATGTCGGCGGCACGCACCAGCTGAATCCGCAAATCCAGCCTGCCAACGCCAATGAGAGTGTGACCTATACTTATACGTCTGCAAGACCGGAGGTTGCTACTGTGAGTGAGAGCGGACTGGTTCGCGCAGTGGCTCCGGGGACGGCAACGATCACAGTAAAGACGAACACGGGAAGAGCAGCTTCCTGTAGTGTCGTGGTAAAATGCCCGGCAAGTAAGGTGGCGCTCATGGCAAAGAACAGAGCCGGCGCTAAGAAGCTTTATATGGCGAAAGGCCAGACCGTAACGCTTCGGGCAAATCTGACGCCAAAAAATTCGACGGATACGCTGACATATAAGTCCAATAAGACAAAAATCGTAACAGTCAATGCGAATGGTGTTCTTTCCGCGAAGAAAAAAGGTACGGCAAAGATTACTGCGACAGCAGTTTCGAAGAAGAAAGCGACGATTACAGTCATTGTTCAGAAGAAGCAGGTTAAGGCGAAAAAGGTAGTGCTCAAAGCGCCAAAGACAATAAAGAGAGGTAAGACGGCGCGTTTGACCGTTTCCTTAAAGCCAGCGAAATCTACGGATTCGATCACTTATTCCTGTAATAAGACGGCGGTGGCAAAGGTAGATGAGTACGGTTATGTAACCGGCTTGAAGAAAGGCACAGTAAAGATTACCGTGACAGCGAGTTCAGGAAAGAAAGCGACGAAGAAGATAAAGATAAAATAAGAGACCGCTATTGTTAATTTAGAAGAGAAGTAACGGACAGAAAACAACGGGAGTTACTATATCGTTTAAGTAATAAGATAAGAACCCTTGTAAGTGATAGGCATGATCATTTGCAAGGGTTTTTTATGTTTATCGGAAAAGTTATCCGGAGGACTTTAGTGAATGCGAAATAGCGCGTAGTTGGTTGGAAGTGCCAGGAAGAATCGTATTGGAGATACGGGAATAAGTGGTTGATTTCCTAAGAAAAATCGCTTATAATTTGAATCACAATTATTGTTGGAAAGAGTGGTATAAATAAGTATATGAAACTAAGCGACGTAAATCAAAAAATTATACATGCTGTTATAAAGAAGGCGGAAACCGTGTGCCCCGGGTCACTGGCGCTAATTGGCGTTTATGGTTCTGTATGCACGGGGGATATCCACGATAAGTCAGATTTGGATTTGATGATATTAATTAATGACGATGCGGGGTGGCAGCTTTCCGATGGATTTATTATAGACGACAATATGGTCGGATACGATATTTATTGCACGACATGGAACATGCTTGAGGAGGAAGCGCAGTGCAGGCATGCGCATCTGGCAAAGCTGATGGATTCGGAAATCGTATATGTGGCGGACCGCGCGGCTGTTTCAAAATGGGAAGAACTTAAGTCAAGGGCGGATCTGGTTCTGAAGTCTGAAAAGCGTTTTGAGTGTGTGGATAATCTAATGAAGGATGCGAAAAAAGTTTATGCTGATACAATGCTTGCAGAAACGATTTCAAAAGTCCGCTTGTATGCATCTTATTGTATCGAGCTTTTACTCAATGCCGTGATGATTGAAAACAGAAAATATTTCCATAGGGGAGTCAAACGGACGTTTGAGGAATTGGAAGGACTTCCTCTTCCTATCGGTTTTGTGGATAACATATATAGTGTTATTACGGCTTCTGAAACGGCTGGGTTAAAGCGAAGCCTGACGGCGTTATTGCGTTCTGCCGTTGTATTTACAAAACGTGAAAAGGAAAAAGAACAGCCATCTGAAAATAATATTGCCGGTACATATGAAGAGATGTTTTCCAACTGGAGAAATAAGATGGAGGAGGCGGCGGATAAAAAGGATGTATTTTCTTCTTTTATGAACCTGGCCTCGCTGCATCTTATGATAGATGAGATCGCAGAAGATGTAGCGATTGAACCGTTTAACCGGATGGATAAATATTGTCCGGGGGATTTAGAAAGCAATGTTGCGGTATTTGACGATGCATTGAATACCTATTTGCTTGAATACAAAAAAATAGGTATTAGTTCAAAACATTTCGCAAGTGTCGAGGATTTTTTGGATTGTTATTTATAGGGATCCCTTGTTTAGAAAATTTTATTTTTCCTGTCACACGGACAAAAAAGGATTGTCTAATTATATATACGGGAAAAATTTTGCCTAGGAGTGCCGCAAGATTTGTCGTCGGGCGCGGGCGCGCTTTTGACATGTCTCCCGTATAAAATCTTACTTGCACTTCAGAAATGAGGAAACATGAACCTATTGACAAACGAAGAATTGTTGGATTTGATCCAAAAAGCCACATCCGGTGACAAAAAGGCCCTTGAGACGGTTATTCTCAGTGTACAGGACCTGGCATTCAATCTTTCGCTGCGCATGCTGGGAACATTTCAGGATGCGGAGGATGCAACGCAGGATATTTTATTGAAAGTCGTCACGCATTTAATCTCTTTTAAAGGGGAAAGTTCTTTTTCGACCTGGGTATTCCGCATTGCGTCAAACCATCTGAAAAATTACAAAAAGCACATGTTTGCGAAATTCCCGCTTAGTTTTGAGTTTTACGGGGATGATATCCGGAATGCGGATATCAAAAATGTGCCCGATTTGACGCAGAACGTGGAGCGGTCTATTTTGGCGGAGGAATTAAAGTTTTCCTGTACCAATGTAATGCTTCAGTGTCTCGACGCCGAGAGCCGCTGTATTTTTATTCTGGGCACTATGTTCAAGCTGGACAGCCGGATTGCGGGAGAAATTTTGGAAATTACGCCGGAGGCGTACCGCCAGCGCCTGTCCAGGATCCGCAAGAAAGTGGGAGATTTCTTAAAGGAATACTGTGGTGAATATGGGGGCGGTACGTGCCACTGTACAGACAGGGTAAATTATGCGGTCCAGAATCACAGAATCAATCCGGCCCATTTGGATTTTACAGCGGCTGTACCAAAAGAAATGCGGGAGGTGAAGGAGGCGATGGAGGAGATCGACGGCATTTCCCATGAGTTTTCCTTCTGCAAAACCTATCAGTCGCCAGAGAGCTTGAAGAAGTTTATTGAAGATTTTTTAAAGGGAACGTCCTTTTCTGTTGTAGGAAATGCGTAGGAAACCGCCTGCGCTGACAGTAGGACAAAGGGGGCGCAGGCGGTAGTTTTTTATTTGGTATGCGGTGTATAGTATTGCGACTGGGCGTTCCAGAGCTCATAGTATTTGCCATTAATGTTAGCAAGGAGCTCCTCATGTGTGCCCTTTTGCATTACTTCTCCCTTATGGAATACGGCGATTTTGTCGCAGAAACGGCAGGACGCGAGGCGGTGGCTGATATAGACCGCCGTTTTACCGCCGGCGATTTCATTAAATCTGCTGTAAACCTCGTATTCTGAAATAGGGTCGAGAGCAGCAGTTGGTTCATCGAGTATGATAAAGGGCGCATCTTTGTAGAGTGCGCGGGCAAGGGCGATTTTTTGTGCTTCCCCGCCGGATATTTCCACACCATCGGTATCGAAGTCTTTGTAGAGACAGGTCTTTATGCCATTTGGCATCGTCTTTAGCCGTTCGTCAAATCCTGCCCTTTTTAGGCACTCGAGTACATGTCCGCTGTCATAATCAGCGCTGGCAGCGACGTTTTGTCCAAGGCCGAAAGCAAACAGGCGGAAATCCTGAAAAACGACGGAGAAGATTGACCTGTACTCATCGTAGTCATATTTTTGAATGTTTACCCCGTTAAGTAATATTTCACCTTCGGTCGGGTCGTATAAACGGCACATCAGCTTAATAAACGTAGTTTTGCCCGATCCATTCATGCCTACGACAGCTAGTTTTTCCCCGGTTTTGAATTTTAAGTTTACATGTCTGAGAGCGTATGTGCCAGTATTTGGATATTGGAAGGACACATCCCGGAATTCCACGTCATATTCGTTGTCATCCCTTTTTTCGACAGTTAGCGAGCCCTGGTACATATGATTCGGTATATCCATATATTCAAATAATTTTTGCAAATGGATGCAATACACTTCATTATCCGACAGTACATACATCAATTCCTGTAATCCGTCGCCAAGCCGTGACAAAACTGCGACATACTGCACGATGCTGCCTGCACCAAAAGCGCCGAAAAATGCTTTTACTGCGACAAATAGATAGCATACGGTGTTTGCCAGTCCGATGATGATATTTGCCATAGCGGGAAAGATGGACATTTTAAAAAGGGCGGTTTGATTTTCTCTGTCGTGTTGAATGAGCTTATCCAGCACTTTTGCGGCAATCGTGTTCTGGTTATATATTCGGACATCTTTTGCCTTTTCGGGATTCATATACAGTTCTTTTCCAAAAAACATAAATACCCGGTTGAACCAGACCGTATCTTTGCACCATTTCATGAAGACTTCGTTTTCTTTTACCGTTGCTTTGGAGTTGCTGAAGCCGCCCAAAAGGATACAAGCGAATACAATTAAAATCCAGGCAGAGTTGTCTATAACTTTATTTCCGGATCTGGAAAGAAAGAGGGTTACAGTCATAGCGACGGACGCCAGTATATTCACAAGGGAGCGGACGAGGGCGGACGTGCCCCATACGAGCTGGGCTAAACCGTTACCAAACATATAGAGGTTTTCTTCCGCCTCCTGCCGCATGTGCTGGATTTTTGCATTTTCCAAATCGTCAAAATCCAGAGACATCTGCTTGTCAGAAAATATTTTTCCGAACCAGCTCCACATTTGCGATTCTTTTTCATTGCACACCCGGTCGAGAATACTTTTTAGAATAGAGAAAATAAAATTTGTCAATACGACGCCAATAACGTATATTGCTATGGTTGCCGCTCTTCTTTGTGTACATATCTCGTTGATAATCCGTGCGGAAAACCAGACGGAGATAAACGGCTGTATGGAGTTGATTAGCTCATATAACGCTTTACCCTGTGCCAGTCCGGGACAATACCGTTTTAAAATCCCAAAACCGCGCATTGTTACAAAAAATCTTTTTCGGATTGACATCTTACTCATTCTTCCACCCCCTCATCATCAGGCCTCTCTCTGTAGTATTTCGCTTGCATCTCAAATAAATGATAGTATTTACCCTTTAACCCGAGCAGGCTATTATGAGTGCCCTCCTCACATATCGAACCGTTTTCAATCAGTATGGTGCGGTCACAAAAACTTGTGCTGGCAAGTCTGTGTGAGATGAATACCGTTGTTTTTCCCGCGCTGATTGTATTGTAATTTTCATATAAATTACTTTCGGCAATTGGGTCAAGGGCAGCGGTTGGTTCATCAAGTATCATGACCGGGGCGGATTTGTATAATGCGCGGGCCAGCAATAATTTTTGCACTTCACCGCCCGAAAACTCTATACCGTCATCGTATATTGTTTTTCCAAACTGGCTTTTTACACCGTCCGGAAGCGGTTCAATTTTATTCCAAAGTCCTGCGGCCTTTAAGCAGTACGCAACCTTCCTATGATTTATATTTTCCGCCGGTGTTTCGGAGACAATTTCTTCGATCGTTACAGGCAGGATGCTGAACTGCTGGAACACGGCGGAAAATAGCGTGTAGAATTCCGTCCGGTTGTATTCCCGTATATCAATGCCGTCATAGCACACATGTCCTTCTGTTGGATCTGTTAATCCGCAAATTAATTTGACAAGTGTTGTTTTGCCCGCGCCATTCCGTCCGACAATTGCCAGATGCTCGCCGGGGACGATTTTCAGGTTGATGCCACGCAGGGCGTACTGTTCCGAGCCCTCATATTGGTAGCTTACGTTTTTTAATTCGATTATTTTCGGACAGACATCGGCGGGGACTTTTATTGCGCTGTCCCTGTGGTAAGTTTCCGGGTATTCAAGGTATGAACGGAAATAATTGATCTTCAGGTTTGTCTGGTTCAGAGAAGCAGCCTGTGAAAATATGCTGCCAAGCCAGGAGGAAAAACCGGCGACCACACCAAAATATAGTATAAAATCGGCGACGGATATTCGGTTATTCCATACGAGGCAGAGCAGGTATATAGAAACAACGCTTTCACGCAATAAAGCTAGGCCGCTGTCGTATACAGCTAGGCCAAACAGCTTGTTTGTAAGCCGCTTATACCATCCGGCAAGGCCGCTCATATTTTCCTTGTAAATGTCAGAGAACCACAGAGCCATGCGGTATAGGCGAATATCTTTTGCGGAGCGGATCTCCCCGGAAGTGCTGTTAATATAGTTGATGCGTTGCTGGTAACCAATCCGTTCATGATTGTGTTCCTCCGTCCATTTCATGATCTTTTGATTTAGAAGATAACTGGTTATCGTTGACACAATTAGGAAAAGGAGGATTCCCCCATTTAGCTGGACGAGTATCGTCCCAAAAACACATAATCCAAAGGTACTTGTAAATAGGTTAATCAGGGTATCATATATATTTGAGAGAGGGGAGTAGTTTCCGTTGCAGCATGAAAAACTTTCTGTTTGAAGCTTTCTAAAGGTTCCATTTTCTTGATTGCTGTAGTCGGTTGTCAGTCCTTTGAGAGCCGCGCGCTTGAGATAAAAGGTGTTCATTCTAAACTTTTGATGATAGATAAATTTGGTGAAAAATTTATTTATCCCGGAAAGTATGGCTATGCCGCCCATAAAGGAAAGAATAACCGTTACCAGTTCCCCCAGGCTGCCCTCTGTAGTAATTATTTCAATTACTGTTTTAGGTAAATAGGTTGTTAAGATGGGAAGCGCCACGTTGATCAAAATTACAATGATGCACCACCATAGTAACGGGAAGCAGCATTGCGCTGTGTTTGTGAGGCAATACCAGACATTTTGAACCACAGAATAATGGGTACAGTTCCATTCGTCACATGCACGTTGCTTCTTTTTTTTCATATTCATCAGCCCCCTTTCGTACTGATTTTACCACGGGGAACAGCTTGATTTTGGAATTGGTACACCAACCGCATCTCTCCGTGCACGAATGGTAATTACTCTATGGCGGGAACTAAAAATTCAGAGGTGAACGCACCGTGTTCACTGTTGTATTTGCACCAGCCGCCGTGCTCTTTTAAAATCGCTTCCGCACGGCGAAGGCCAAATCCATGAATACCGTCCTTGTGCGATGGAAATAAAGAACCGTTTTTCCGTTTCTTTTTACCAGCAGAATTTAACATAGAAAAATAGAGCATCTTTCCTTTGATTGACATATAAATGCGGATAAACCGTTTGTCTGTGACGCCTAAACAGGCCTCGATCGCATTATCAAGCAAATTGCCAACAACAATACTCAGGTCTACATCTGTTATTGTGAGAGAATCCGGGACACAGGCTTTTATTTCAACGGCGATATGTTCTGCCTTTGCCTGTGCTATTTTTGCCGATAGAATAGCGTCGAGAGAAACATTTCCCGTTTTAAGCAGCGTGTCCACATTCATGAGCTGATGGTCGAGCTGTTCAATGTAGGCAAGCGCACGGTCTACCTCGCCTGCCTCGAGCTGTCCTTTGAGCGTTTGCAGGTGGTGATGGAAGTCGTGTTTGTATGCGCGCATTTCCGTGTGGATGCTGCGGACTTCGCCAAGGTGGCGTTTGGATTGTCCCGTTTGATATTCCACAAGTTTTAAATAGGTTCTCTTTCTCATAATATCCCTCGTTCCGAAATATTTTCGATCTCTTAATTGCGGTCAATAAAGGCGCGGTTGATATCATCGTATTTTCCTCGTGCCAGAGGAAGAACGATCCCGTTATGTGTGTGAACCGCGGTACGTGATATTCTTACGATGTGTTTTAGCGATACGAGGTATGAACGGTGTATGCGGTAAAAGTCATCGCTGAGTTTATTTTTAAAAGAAGAAATCCCTTCTTTAAGTTTGTACTCCCCTCTGGGCGTGTGGATGGTGATATAATGCAGGAAAGCTTCTATATATATAATATTGGATTCATAGAGCTTGATTGTTTCGTTGTTACAAGTAATTATCACAGAAGGGGGTTCTACGGATAACCGCTCAACAGCTTTGGAAAGCACAGCATTTAGCTTTTGAGGCGAAAGCGGCTTCATCAGGTAATGTAAAGCGTCAACTTCATATCCCTCACCGAAAAATTCAAAGTGAGAGGTTATAAATACGATTTCTGCCCGGCTGTTATCGCGCCGGAGTTGTCTGGCGAGATCAATACCTGAGATCCCTTTCATCTCTATATCCAGCAGAAGAATATCAAATGTCTTTTGTTCCTCATATTCAAAGAGAAAAGCCTCAGCGGATAAAAATGTATAGATGTCGCACATGTGGCCGGATTGTGTACCCCATTTGGAAACCAAAGAGGAAATATTTTCGATCTGCCCTTGTTCATCGTCGCAAATTGCAATTTTATATTTCATAGTTATAACACCACCATTTCTTCACAAAAAATTGTATTCATTTATATGTGGAATGTCAAGAACTTCTTGGCGGTGGTGTGCAGGGGAGATAAATAAATATCAGGTGTAAGGGGAGTGTAACATTTATTTAAAATAATATACGTTGACAACGTTTTTTTATTGTGATATTCTTAAAAAAATAAAAAGTTAATATGAAAGTGTGATTTTTAATTATATACTTATTTTAATAATATAAGACGAATAGAAAGGAGGATTTTTATGAAAAGGAAAGGCATTTTTATTTTAGCGGTATGTGTGTGCTGTTTTATGTAGTTCTACGGTATATGCGTTTGCTCCTGATGAGGAAGCTGTTATAGGTAAAAAGCTTGCAAAATTAAATGATTGTGAGGAGAAAATTGAGAGTATAATTTTTGAGGAGTCTAATTCTAATGATGAAACAGTAAGAAGAGAATTAAAAGGGAAACTTAAGGAAGCTTTACAAGAGGAGGCAGAGCTTGAAGTCGAAACAGGAACTTATGACTACCGGGGAGAACTAGAAGTTTCCATTCATTCCATTTTTGTAGCGATAGAAGATTCAGAAACATATTGTGGAGACAAATTGACAATGAAAGACCAGGAAAGATTTGCAGAGTTGAGAGTACTTTGTGAAAATTATAGCAAGGCTATGAATGTTAGTGATGATTATGGGGTGTTATTAAGCAATTTCCGTAAAGAAGTAGACGAAGTGAATTGTAAATATTATTAAAGTCAAAAAAGGTATAAGACTGGTTACTTTTAAACAAGGGCAGAGCTGTTTTTAAGGCTCTGTCCTTGTTTGGGAAAGGAGACAAAAGAATAATGAGAAAGTGCATAATATCGCCGGCTAGAGAGACGCTGAACTTCAACACAAACTGGTTGTATAGCAATGCGGACTACGTCAACGGTGAAGCGGTAGAGTTTGATGAATCCCAAATATAAATGGACGTCCTGTCACCAGTTGTGTGAGGGAGACGCCGGGGGAGGCAGTGAAGCTCATTGCAGAGGCGGATTACGGTATATTGACAGCAGATGGAACGGACATGACGAGCGTGACGGTGACTGCGGTGGATGCGAACGGCAACCGGGTGCCATTTGCGGATAACCGGATTCAGGTACGGCAGGTGGATGGAACGGATACTACATGGATTGCCGAGGATAATGTGGCGCTGGAAGGCGGAAGGATGGCGTTCTTCGTCCAATCTGTCCACAATAAAACAGGAACGGCTGACTTTGAAGTTACATCTCCCGGAATGGAAACGGCGAAACTGTGCATCTATATTGAACCATTCCGGGCGGAAAATCTTGTTCCAGTGGCTGCGGGCAGATAAGGCTTTCTCATCTGGTTACAATTATTTATATAGAAGAAGTGCTATTATGAAATCCCCTTGCATATACTTTAACAGTTTAGCAAGGGGGTTTTTTTATGGACAGCGGATATAATATGTACAAAGATATCAATGAGAGAACGGGAGGAGAAATATATCTCGGAGTTGTCGGGCCCGTTCGAACGGGAAAGAGTACATTTATTAAAAATTTTATGGAAATTATGGTGATACCGGAGCTTCTGGACGAGGGTGAGAAGCAGAGGACGATCGATGAGCTGCCGCAGTCGTCGGATGGAAAAACGATTATGACGATGGAGCCGAAGTTTATCCCGAAAGACGGCGCATTAATAACGCTTGCCGGAGGGGAGAAGGGACGGGTCCGCCTGATTGACTGTGTGGGATTTGTTGTAAAGGATGCCGTTGGGTACATGGAGGAAGACAGGGAGCGTATGGTAAAGACTCCGTGGTCGCCACAGGAAATCCCCTTTGCAAAAGCAGCGGAGCTGGGAACAAGAAAGGTGATAGAGGAGCATTCCAACATTGGTATCATTGTTACAACGGATGGAAGCTTTACCGAATTGTCGAGGGAACAGTATTTGGAAGGTGAGGAACGTACCGTTTCGGAATGCAAAAAAGCGGGCAAGCCAACGATTATCATTTTGAATACGCAGGACCCGTACAGCGACCAGACAAAACGTCTGGCAGAGGAGATGGAACATAAATATGGGTTGAGTGTGCTGCCGCTCAACTGCAAAGAATTGAAGAAGGAGGATATATTTAGCATTATGGAAACGATATTGTCCGATTTTCCAATTGTCAGAATTAACTTTTTCCTTCCCAAATGGGTAGAATTTCTCGACCGGGATCATTGGCTGAAAAAGGATTTGTTGGAGAAGTGCCGCGAGATGTTGGCCACGATGCGGGTGATGAGAGACGTCACGAAAGAAAATCTGAATTTGGAAGCAGATTACATCAAAGGTGTTTACATCCAGGATAAGCAGTTAGAAAATGGCCAGGTCAACATTTCTGTGGAGTTTGAGGAGCACTATTATTATGAAATACTAAGCGATATGATCGGGACGCCGATTACCGGGGAATATGAGCTGATTGCCACGTTGAAGGAGCTCGCGGGGAAAAGAGCGGAATTCGAGTCGATCGGCACTGCGTGTGAGCAGGTGAAGGGCCGCGGCTACGGAATTGTCACGCCGACAATGGAGGAAATTGAGATCGCAGATCCGGAGCTGATTAAGCACGGCAATAAATACGGTGTAAAAATTAAAGCGGTATGTCCTTCGCTGCATCTGATCCAGGCCAATATTGAAACGGAAATTGCGCCGATCGTCGGAAGTGAGGAGCAGGCCAAGGATCTTATTGAGTACATTGAGTCGAATAGTAAAGAGAACCCGGACGGCATTTTCGACACGAATATATTTGGAAAGACAATACGTCAGCTCGTGGACGACGGTATTATGAATAAGGTAAACCGTCTCACGGAAGAAAGCCAGGTGAAACTACAGGATACGATACAAAAAGTTGTAAACGATTCCAATGGCGGCCTGGTGTGCATTATAATATAATACCGGGGACGAAAAACCCTGTTTTGAGCCTGCAAAACATATGAATAGAATCCCTCCAATTTCTTAATACTATTATGTAAAAGAGAAATTGGAGGGACTTTATGACTTTTGAGGAATTATATAAACGGGTACTGAGAGATAAATTAAAAGGCAAAAAGGATTTTGAAGGGATACCAAAGAAGAAGCTGGATTGTCTTCTTCACCCGGACCGGTATCCGCTTGTTTGGAAAAACGAACCGTGTGACTGCACCGATGCCCAGTGCGTGACGGCGTGTATGTTCCAAGCGCTTGAAATTAAGGACGGAAAGGTGACGCTCAACCCGGACAATTGTGTCGGATGTGCCCAGTGCATTGAGGCGTGCGAAAATAAAAATTTGACGTTCAGCCACGATGCTATTCACGCAGTAGAGATACTGAAAGAGTCGGACAAGCCGGTATATGCGCTTATGGCTCCTGCCTATATCGGGCAGTTTGGAGAGGATGCGACGCCGGGTAAAATTCGGAGCGCGTTAAAAGGAATGGGGTTTGCCGGGATGATTGAGGTCGCAGCTTTCGCCGATATACTCACATTAAAGGAATCGCTCGAGTTTACAACCAGCGTGAAAAGTGAGGACGGTTTCCAGCTGACAAGCTGCTGCTGCCCGGTTTGGATTTCTATGATACGGAAGGATTTTACAAAGATTGTGGGTCATCTTCCCGCTTCCGTCTCACCGATGATTGCCTGCGGAAGAATTGCAAAGGCGCTGCACGAGGGGTGTAAAACAATTTTTGTCGGGCCCTGTCTTGCAAAAAAAGCGGAAATCCGTGAGCCGGATCTTGTGGGCGATATAGATTGCGTGCTTACCTTTGAGGAATTGAAGGATGTATTTGAGGCGTTGTCCGTCGATTTCGCCGGTATGGAGGAAGATGAAAATGAACATTCTGCGGCGGCGGGAAGGATGTATGCCAGGACGGGCGGTGTGAGCCGGGCCGTCAAAGAGTGCGTGAAAAGTATTAGCCAGGAGTACGAGCTAAAGCCGGTGTGCGCCTGTGGAACGGCGGAGTGCAAAAAAATGCTCCAGGAAATATTGGATGGGAAAATCCAAGGGAACTTTTTTGAGGGCATGGCGTGTCCTGGCGGCTGTGTCGGCGGGCCGAAAAGAAATATGGATAAGGACGTGGCGACGGAGCTTGTCGACCGGTACGCGGAGGAGGCAACTTACCGGACGCCAGGTGAAAATCCGTATGTGCTCGATCTGATTCAACGGCTGGGATTTCAGACAATTGATGATTTTATTGAAAACAGCCATATCCTTTCACGAGAGCCTTTTACAGTTTCGTAACATTTGGATAAAGTTTTGTTAAACCCTTGACAATTTGTAACTATGTTGTTATAATCACATTGAAGATGTAACAATTTTGTAATATGTGAAACAAATCGCACGCTTATTTCATGTTTGGAGAGGGTAATACACAATGAATATATTAAATGGAAAATATGTAAAGTTTGTAGCAGCAGGTGTGCTGGCAGCGGGAATCATCTCTGTGCCAGTCAGAGCGGCGTTTCTTGCGACGGAGAAGCCGATCGCGGGGGCGAACGTAGTCGTAGAAGAATTTTGCCAGAACGTGGCGAACGGTACAGTCTCACAGGAGGCGGTGGCGGCCGAGCCAGATCCGGCTGCGGCGATGGAAGTACAGCCAGACATACCGGAACAGACCGCGGAGCCGGAGGATGAACATGTCAAGTTAAATTTGAACTATAGCCGGCTTGGTATTGCAAGCAAGGTAGATACGTATTTGAACGTCAGGAGCAAGCCGTCGGAGAAGTCAAAAATTGTTGGAAAAATGACAAAAAATGCCGGATGTCACATATATAAGGTGAAAAAAGGCTGGGCAAAGATGGTTTCTGGAAAAGTTGAAGGCTGGGTCAAGGCGAAATATATTGTCACTGACGAGCGGGCCGAGCAGCTTGCGACAAAGGTTGGACGCGAGTGCGTGGAGATCAACACAAATTCGCTTCGCGTGAGGGCTCTTCCGACGACGAGCGCACCGATTTATTCGATTGTGTCAGAGGACGAGGAATTTGTTATCCGCAAGAAGCATGTCACAATGAATTTTATCAATAAGATTATTAAAAAACAGAAAATATCGAAAGAATTTATTGAGCGCGCAGGTGGGATGGAAGCGATTCAGGCAAATCTGGATAACTGGATTTGTATTACGGTCGATAATGAGTACGCATTTGTGGCGAAGGAATTTATTACGGAGCAATATTCCCTGAAACGGGCTGTGAAGGTTAGCACTCTTTCTGCGAATTCTTCGGATGGCGTTTCGTCCAGCCAGGTATCTATCGCAGAATATGCAAAACAGTTCCTCGGAAATCGTTATGTATGGGGAGGGGCCAGCTTGACAGGCGGTACAGATTGTTCCGGCTTTACGATGAGCTTGTACGCAAAATACGGACATTCTCTTCCACACAACGCGGCGGCACAGGCATCTGTGACGAGATCGGTTTCCTCACCGCAGCCGGGCGACTTGTTCTTCTACAGCAATGGAAGCAGGATCAACCATGTGGCGATGTACATTGGAAACGGTCTGGTTATTCACGCAAGTAACCCGAGTGACGGAATTAAGATCTCAAACGCTTACTACAGGCATCCGGTAAAGATCGGACGTGTCATGAATTAAGGCATCGCCGCAATTTGGCCGGAAACGAAAATTGTATATAAACTCAAAAACTGTTCATACTATGGGTAGAATCTTTTTGGAGGAATTCGTATGAAAAAGAAATACCTGTTTATGAGCAGTTTTTTTGTGATTGGAACGATATTGACGCTAATGTTCTTTTGGAGTTACCGGGTGTACGACAAGGGAACGCAGGACCCGCCGGCAGAAGAAGAAGTAAATACAGTGGACACAGTACAGGAACCTAGAATTCACGCATCTATGAAATATGTTGTGGAAGTGTACGACGGAACGACGGGCATGCTGACGTCAGAGGAGGACACCGTACCGGCGGAGCTGGCTGGATTGACGAGAGAGGAATTGGAATCTTATATTTCGAGTTACAACAAAACGATTGAACAAAATGGTGTGACCGACGGGCCGGACAGCAAAGAACTGGTTTCTTTCTCCAAGGACAAAATCGTCATCCGGGAAATCTACTCCGGCGAGGAGGAAGAGAAAGGATTTTTTCTGAAGATAGAGAATGACGAGGTGGTCATTTTTCACAACGACCAGGTGACGCCATATGAGTACACAGGCATTCAGGCGGAGGTGCTTCCGGAGGAAGAAAAAAATAAGCTTATGACAG
This sequence comes from uncultured Eubacterium sp., assembly GCA_910584245.1. Taxonomy (GTDB): domain Bacteria; phylum Bacillota; class Clostridia; order Lachnospirales; family Lachnospiraceae; genus Eubacterium_F. Next base: position 24,817 of record CAJTZF010000003.1, on the reverse strand, counting down.
GATATTTTGTCGCAGATGAGAAAGAATTATATTCGATATTAGAGAATTTATCTAGTTAAAGAGAAAAAATGTGTTATAATTGTTACAGCTTGAACGGGGAGGAAATACGTATGGATGAATTTCATGAAGTCATCGTCGTCGGCGCGGGCGCTTCTGGGCTGATGTGCGGTTATTTTCTTGGAAAAAAGGGGTGGGATGCTGTTATTCTCGATAAAAATGCTGCCGCGGGAAAGAAGCTGCTGGCGACGGGGAATGGCAGGTGCAATTTTACTAACCGCCGTATGGGAGCGGAGTGCTATTTTGGGGAGGCTGGTTTTGTAGAGGCTGTGCTCTCCAGGGTGGACGACTGCAAGGCCGTACGAATCTTTGAGGAAATCGGCATGCTCCACAGGGAACGGGACGGATACTGTTATCCATACAGTGGACAGGCTTCGACGGTTGTGCAGCTTTTGACAGACGCATGTAAAGAGCAGGGCGTCGGTTTCCGGTTTGAAACAAAGGTCACGAAGGTAGTACATAACGATGGGGAATATGTTATTTTTTGCAGTGACAAGGTAAAGTACCGCTGCAAAAATCTGGTCTTGGCGACGGGGGGCAAGGCGTACGAGAGTCTGGGGGGAGACGGCAGCGGGTATCAGCTGTGCCGCCGCCTTTCCCACCAGGTCACGCCTCTATATCCAGGGCTTACCGGCCTTCGGGCGGAGGGGAAAGAGTGGAAGGCGCTCGCCGGGGTGAGGATGCAGGGGGAGATTTCCTTGTATATAGAGGGTGGACTGGTGAAAAAAGAGAGCGGGGAAATACAGCTTGTGAAGGATGGGATTTCCGGTATTCCTGTGTTTCAGCTCTGCCGGCTTGCGGCAATGGGACTGGCAGAGCAGAAAAAGGTGACCGCGGTACTTGATTTTTTTCCTTCTATGGACCGGGAGCAGCTGGAACAGTGGCTGTCCCTCCACGGTATCGACAAGCTTGCAGGACTCGTCCATACGAAGTGGTGCGATGTCGTCCGCAAGCGGGCGGGGGGATTGGTACGTGAAACGGCCTGTCTTCTCAAACGGTACGAGATACCGATATTCGATACGTTTGGCCTTGGGCGGGCGCAGGTGACAGCGGGCGGCGTTAGTACGGGTGAGGTGTGTTCGGACACGATGCAGTCAAAGCTGCATAAGGGGCTTTACCTGATCGGGGAGCTTTTAGATGTCGACGGGATATGCGGCGGGTACAATTTACATTTTGCATGGAGCACAGCTTATATTTGTGCCGAGGGGATAGAAAGGATGAAACGGGATGCTACAGTATCGTCAGTGTAAGATCGGGTATCGGAATGGCATGAGCGGGACAGACGCGGAGGCGCTGTTAAGGAAAAAGATAGCCAGGCAGCTTCACGTGCCGGAGGACAGGCTCAGAAATGTGACAATTGTCAGGCAGAGCCTGGACGCGCGGAAAAAACCGGATCTGTATTATGATTTTACCGTTATTTTTGAGTGTGAAAAGGAAAAGGATATTTTACAGAAAAACCGGAAAAATAAAAACCTTTCTACATATGAGGCGCCGCCGGATCTGATGGATTTCGTGCGCCGGCAAAAGCGGGGCGCGGGGGAGGATAAGCGGGAGTCTGTTGTAATCGTTGGTTCGGGGCCGGCAGGGCTGATGTGCGGGTATTTTCTCGCCCTGTGTGGGAAAAGGCCGGTTATCATCGAGCGCGGCGGCCCGATGTGGGAGAGGGTGGATAAAGTAGCAAAATTCTGGAGGGACGGGACGCTGGACGTGGATACGAACGTCTCATTTGGAGAGGGCGGAGCCGGTACTTTTTCTGACGGGAAGCTGAATACGGGGGTAAAGGATAAGACGGGAAAAAAGAAATTTGTATTAGATACTTTTATAAAGCACGGCGCCCCGGAAGAGATCGGCTATGCGGCTAAGCCGCACATCGGAACGGACGAGCTGCGGGGCGTCATACAGTCTATGCGCGCAACGATTGAGGAGTGCGGCGGCACATATTTGTTCCACACCTGTCTGACTGGTTTTGCGCGGGAAGGCGGCGGGAAGCTGGCGGGGATTTGTGTGACGGACGGAGAGGGGAACGAGCGGGTAATCGCGTGTGATTCGTGCGTGCTGGCGATCGGGCACAGCGCAAGGGATACATTCCAGATGTTGAAAACAGAGGGAATCCAGATGGAGCAGAAGCCATTTGCCGTAGGAGTGCGGGTCATGCATCCGCAAAAGAAAATTAATGAGATACAGTACGGCACCGGGGAAGAAGGACTTCCGGCGGCGGATTACAAGCTTACGGGTACGGTTGGCGATGGCAGGGGCGTTTACAGCTTTTGCATGTGTCCCGGCGGCTATGTCGTAAATGCCTCCACAGAGGAGGGCATGACGGCGGTCAATGGGATGAGCAATCATGCCCGCGATTCTAAAAGTGCAAACAGCGCCATCCTTGTGACAGTGAGAGAGACGGACTTTGGAAACGGGGATGTGCTCGCCGGCGTGGAGTTCCAAAGAGAGCTGGAGCGAAAGACCTTTCTCGCCGGGCGCGGAAAAATCCCGGTACAGCGGTACGGCGATTTCGTAACGGGTACGGTATCTGGAGACCTGGACCAATTTTCCCCTTCGGTCAAGGGTCAATGGGTGTCCGCAGATGTGAAAAATATATTGCCCTCCTTTGTCGCAGATGGTATCATAGAGGGGATGGGACAATTCGGGGCGAAAATGAAAGGATTTGATGACGGCGACACGCTTGTGCTCGGTACGGAGACGCGAACGTCGTCACCGGTCCGTATTGTCCGCAACCGGGAGCTTGTGTCCGGGAGCCTGGACGGTTTATATCCCTGTGGGGAGGGCGCCGGATATGCGGGGGGAATTATGTCCGCGGCGATGGACGGATTGCGGGTGGCGCTTCAAATCGCAGGTGAAAGGAGTAAAGACAATGAGAAGTACGTTTAAAGATAAAGAGAGGATTGTATTTAAGGTCGGAACCTCTACGATTACTCATGAGCAGACGGGGGGGCTGGATCTGGTAAAATTGGAGAAATTTATCCGGATCCTGACAGACTTACATAACCAGGGAAAGGATATTATAGTCGTCTCATCCGGCGCGATCGGCGTCGGGCGCAAATCGCTTGGCCTGACACAAAAGCCGGATACAATTTCTCTCAAGCAGGCTTGTGCGGCGATCGGACAGAGCCGTCTGATGACGGTATATCAAAAGTTGTTTTCCGAATATAACCAGTATACAGCCCAGATTCTTATGACAAAGTTTACGATTGTAAATGATACGAGCCGCCACAATGCAAGGAATACGTTTGAGGAGCTTTTGAGGCTCGGGGCGATACCGATTGTGAATGAAAATGATACGGTGGCGACAGACGAGATTGATTTCGGTGACAACGATACCCTGTCCGCTATCGTGGCGGCAATTGCCAAGGCGGACCTGCTCGTGCTGCTCAGCGATATTGACGGATTGTATACCGACGATCCGAACCGAAATCCGGATGCCGAAATGATCTCGTATGTGGAGAGTATCAGCGACGAGCTGATAGAGATGGCGAAAGGGCCGTCGACGTCGCTCGGAACCGGCGGCATGAGCGCTAAAATATATGCGGCCGGTATAGCCAATGATGGCGGAACGGATATGGCGATCATAAATGGAGAGGATATGGATAATATTACGCGCCTGATGGCGGGCGAGGATATCGGAACCGTGTTTAAGGCGCACAAGACGAGGCATTTTCATTTAAAGGAATATTTAGAACGCAAATAGGCCGGCCGGCGGTTTCGTTGAATTACCGGCCGTTTTCAGCATGGGGAGGAAAAGAGATGGATGAGAAAAAAATTGCGCGGATAAATGAACTTTACAAAAAGAAGAAGCAGGGCAGCATCACGGAGGAGGAATTAAGGGAGCAGGCATTGCTCCGGGCGGAATATGTCGATTCTATCCGGAATAACTTGCGTGCAACCCTTGACCGCGTGTCAATCCAGGAAGAGGACGGCACGGTTACGCCGCTTACGAAGAAACAGAAACATTGAGGCGGACGGCATGAATAAAGATGAGGTGCGCAGGCACGCACTGGAAGTCCGGAACCGTTTACCACAGGCGTGCCGCAGGGAATATTCGAAAACGATAATGGAGCGGGTATTGCGGTCTGGGTTGTACGGGAGGGCTAAAGTGGTTTTATCTTACGCCTCTTTCCGCTCCGAGGTGGAGACAACCTGGTTCAACCAGGAGGTTTTGCGGCAAGGGAAACCGCTTTATCTGCCCAAAACAGATGCAACAAATAAAAGGATGTGTTTCTATCCTGTGCAGCATTTGGGAGAGCTGCGGGAGGGGTACCAGGGCATATTAGAACCTGTGCAAACTACATCTGTAGAACAAAGGTATGCGGGGGCGGCTTTGTTAAAAAGAGAAGAAGTACTTATGATCATGCCGGGTGTGGCATTTGATGCGTGTGGGCACCGTATGGGTTACGGCGGCGGTTATTACGACCGTTATTTACAGCAATATGGTGCGGGGCTTACGAGTCTGCTCGTCGCGTTTGAGGCACAGCGGTTGGTGTCCGTACCGGTGGAGGAATATGATGTGAGGCCCAGTTATATTTTGACAGAAAAGACGTCTTTATCCTGATACCAGGGGCATTTCAGAAGGCTTCTTGTATTTTGTTTAAAATAATGATACAATAACTTATAATGTGACAGAAGCAGACTTGTTTGGAGGTGACATGGTAGGATGATCTCAAATCAGATTTTACAAAATACGATAGATGGTATTAATGGGATTACGAAAAACGACTTGTGCGTGATGGATACGGAAGGGAATGTTTTGGCCTCCACCGCCGACAGTTTTTCAGAGGTTATGGAGGCGGGGCATGATTTTGTCCAGTCGCCGGCGGACAGCCAGGTTGTAAATGGATATCAGTTTTTTAAAATATACGACGAGAGCCAGCTGGAATATATCGTTGTCATCCAGGGGGATTCTGAGGAGGTTTACACGATCGGGAAAATTATTGTGTTTCAGATTCAGAGCCTTCTCGTGGCATACAAGGAGAGGTATGACAAAGATAATTTTATAAAAAATCTTTTGCTGGATAATTTGCTTATGGTGGATATTTTTAACCGGGCAAAGAAGCTGCATATCGAAATTAACTCGAGACGTGTTGTGTTTATTATAGAGACAAACAAGGAGAAGGACAGCGGGGCGCTCGAGACGGTGCGCAGCATGTTTGCGACCCAGACCCAGGATTTTATTACAGCGGTGGATGAGAAAGATATTATTCTGGTGAAGGAAGTTGGCGCGAAGGAAAAGATCACGGATTTGGAAAAGACGGCAGAGGTTATTGTGGATATGCTGAATACAGAGGCGATGTCCAAAGTCCATGTGGCATTTGGCACGATTGTGAAGGAGTTAAAGGAAGTTTCCCGCTCTTATAAGGAAGCGAAGATGGCGCTGGATGTGGGAAAGATTTTTTATAGTGACAAGCATGTGATCGCCTATAGCAATCTTGGAATCGGCCGTCTTATTTACCAGCTGCCTATGCCGCTTTGCAAGATGTTTATAAAAGAAATTTTCTCGGATAAGTCCCCGAATGAATTTGACGAGGAAACGCTTACGACGATTAATAAGTTTTTTGAGAACAGCCTCAATGTGTCAGAAACGTCAAGACAGCTTTACATCCACCGGAATACGCTGGTGTACCGGCTGGATAAGCTGCAAAAGAGCACCGGGCTTGATCTGCGTGTATTCGACGACGCCATCACATTCAAAATTGCGCTGATGGTCGTAAAATATATGAATTATCTGGAATCTATTGATTACTGACAGGAGGGCGCCATGAGCGAGAGAAAGCAATTGCCAATTATTGCGATGGACGGTGTGAGCAAACAGTACCAGACGGGGGTCGATGCGCTAAAAGATATTACTCTCCGCATCGAACAAGGCGAGTTTGTTTTTGTTGTCGGCAAAAGCGGTTCGGGGAAATCGACATTTATTAAGCTGCTATTAAAGGAACTGGACCCCACATCCGGCAGGCTGTATATAGCCGGGCGGCTCGTCAATAAGCTCAAGCGGAAACAGGTGCCGCCGTACCGGCGGAACATCGGTGTGGTATTTCAGGATTTCCGGTTGTTAAAAGACCGTACCGTATTTGAAAACGTGGCATTTGCGCAGAGAATTACCGGAAGGGGTAAACGGGAGATTATCCGGAATGTGACGACGATGCTGACGATTGTAGGACTTACGGATAAGGCAGATGCATTTCCCGACGAGCTCTCCGGCGGCGAGCAGCAGCGTGTGGCGATTGCCCGGGCGCTTGTAAACCAGCCTACGATATTACTGGCGGATGAGCCGACGGGAAATCTGGATCCGCAAAATGCCTGGGATATTATGATGCTTTTGCAGGAAGTCAATAAAATGGGAACGACAGTTGTCGTCGTTACGCATAATAACGATATTGTGGATGTAATGCAAAAGCGTGTGGTTACTCTGGAGGACGGGCAGCTTGTCCGGGACGATAAAAAAGGTGGATACGAATATGAGAGGGATTAGTGTATTTGTTTACAGTGTACGCCAGGGATTGAAAAGCCTGCGAAAGAACCGGATGTTTACACTTGCATCCATAGGAACGATTACGGCATGTCTATTTTTGTTTGGTCTATTTTATTTCATCATCAGTAATTTCCAGCATATGATTAAGGAAGTAGAGACGTCTGTCGGTCTCACGGTATTTTTTGACGAGGGTATTTCCAAGGAGCAGATTGACTCGATCGGAGAGGCGATTGAGTACCGGGAAGAAGTGGATCACCTGGAGTTTATCTCTGCTGAGCAGGCGTGGGATAAATTTATCAAGGATAATTTCAGTGACAACCCCGAGCTGGTGGACAGCTTTGGAACGGATAACCCGCTGCAGGATTCCGCCTCGTACCAGGTCTATTTAAAGCAGTTGTCGGACCAGGACGCAATCGTAGATTACATGATGGAAATCACAGGGGTAAGGCAGGTCCGGCGTTCTGACGAAACGGCGGAAAATTTGGAAAATGCAAGCGCCCTTGTCAGTTATATTTCTATTGCGGTTATTGCCATTTTGTTTGCAGTTTCCATTTTTCTTATCAATTCTACGATTTCGACCGGTATTACCGTTCGCCGGACGGAAATTGAGATTATGCGGCTGATGGGGGCTTCTGATTTTTTTATACGCGCACCGTTTATTGTGGAGGGGATTGTGATTGGTATGATCGGCGCGCTGCTTCCGCTCGTGATTTTGTTATTCAGCTATCATTCTATGGTTCATTTTATAAATAGTAAATTTAGTATGATTACGAACTGGCTTACTTTTTTAAGAGCGGGACAGGTGTTTCAAGTGCTTATTCCATTTTGCCTGCTGCTCGGCATCGGCATTGGATTTATCGGGAGCTTTGTGACAGTTCGGAAGCATCTGAATGTGTAAGGGGGATTTTGGGATGAAGAGATTTTTATCTGTTTTGTTACTTGTCTCCATGTTTGTAAGCGCCGGTCTCGCCGGGGGCAAGGCGGTTGCCGAAACCGATGTATCGGAGCTGGACAGCCAGATACAGAAGGCGGAGGAGGCAAAAAAGCAGGCGGAAAAGCGTGTCAAGGATCTCAAGGAGGAGATCGCCGAGCTCGAAAACAATAAAGGCGATATACTAGAGTATGTCAAAAAAGTAGATAAGAAGATGGAAAAGGTTTCGGAAACGATTTCCGACTTGAGGAAGCAGATTAATGCCGCCCGCAATTCGCTTGTCACACTTGAGAAGGAGCTCAAGGAGGCCCAGGCGGTGGAAAAAGTGCAGTATGAAACGATGAAAAAGCGAATAAAATATATGTATGAAAATGGGAGCGACGCTTACATGGATGTGGCTTTCAGCGCCAGCAGCCTGGCTGATTTTTTAAATCGGTCTGAGTACATCGAGAAAATTTCAAAGTATGATACGAATTTGTTTGAACAGTATACAAAGTTAAAAAAGGATGTGGAGCTGCGGCGGACGAGGATGGAAGCGAAAATCGAGCAAATTGCGATGCTTCAGGAGGAGGCGGCAGCAGATAAAAATGCATTGAAGGAACTAAAAGAAAATAAGAAATCGGAAGTCAACAGACTGAAGAGTGCCATTTCGTACCGCGACGATAAAGTACGGACCTTCCATGAACAGGTCGCAAAACAGGAGAGGGAAGTCGAGAATCTTTTGCTGGAGAAACAGAAGATCATTGAGCAGCAGGAGGCACAGCGGAGGGCACAGGAGGCGCAGGCTGCGCAGCAGGGAAATGCCGTTCCTCCCGCCTCCGACGCGTATGCGAATGCGGGCCAGCTCAGATGGCCGCTCCAGATAGCCGGGACGATATCTTCCCGGTTTGGCAGCCGGACGAGTCCGACACAGGGGGCCAGTACAAACCACCGGGGGATTGACATAGCCGTTGCCGAGGGAACACCGATTGTGGCGTCGGCAGCCGGAACGGTTGTGACAGCTACGTACAGCGCCAGCGCGGGAAACTACATCATGATTTATCATGGAAATAGCCTGTACACCGTATATATGCATGCTTCCAAGCTGGCAGTCGGTGAAGAAGCGCAGGTGAAGCAGGGCGATGTGATCGCCTATGTTGGTTCTACGGGAGTGTCGACGGGTGCGCATTTACATTTTGGCGTATCCATCAATGGAAATTATGTGGACCCATTAAATTATGTAAGTCAATAAATGAATAAATGGAAGTGATTATGTGTTAAAGGAACACGGCAAAGGTTTTATAATTGGGATTGCGGCGGGAGTTTTTCTAACCATCGGCATTCTTTCAGTCGGCAGGTATTTTGGAATCCAGCTGTATATCCCGGGTTCAGCCACCCAGCAGGTCTACGATAAGTCAAAGGTTATCGAGAAATGTATTGATAAGTATTACCAGGGTGAGATCAAGGACGAAGAACTTGCCAACGGAGCTGCTAAGGGAATGGTGAGTGCCCTGGGGGATAAGTATTCCCAGTATTATACAGAGGAAGAGTATGAGGAATTATTAAAAGGAATCAACGGATCTTATGTGGGCATAGGCGTTTCGTTGCGGCAGGAGGCGGATCTTTCGGTGCGGGTTGCGGAGGTTTCCGAGGACGGCCCGGCCGCCAGGGCGGGAATAAGAGAAAACGACCGGTTTCTTAAAATAGACGGAACGGACGTATCCGCCATGCAGCTGAACGACATCGTTTCCATGATAAAAAAAGATTCCAACGATGGCAGAACGATTTTAATCACAGTTGAGAGGCAAAATGAAAAGGGAGAGAAGCAGACGCTCGATACACAAGTAGTTTGCAGCACGGTAAACGTAATTTCCGTCACTTCGAAAAAATACGGGGCGGTCGGTTATATCAGGATCACGGAATTTGACAAAGAAACAGATGAGCAGTTTGGCATAGCGGTCGAAAATATGAGAAAAGACGACGTGAGCAGCCTTATACTGGATGTCCGCGACAATGGCGGAGGCTCACTGGATTCCGTTATCAATATGCTGGATGAATTGTTACCGGAAGGCGAGTTGATTACAGAGAAGAGCAAAAAGGAGGGCGATAAATCGTATCGTTCCACTGATAAATCCAGTTTTGACAAACCAATGATTGTTTTAATGAATGGAAGAAGCGCGAGCGCTTCGGAGGTGTTTGCCGGAACGCTTCAGGCGCGTGGGGCGGCTGTTCTTGTTGGAACACAAAGTTTTGGAAAAGGTATCGTGCAGGCCGTATTCTCTTTGTCGGACTCATGTGGCGGCGGAATTAAGCTGACGACGGCAGAGTATTTCCTGCCGGGCGGTATCAGCATTCATAAAAAGGGCCTCACACCGGATATCGAAGTGAAGAATGAGGAAGAGGAGGAAAAGGATAAGGCAGGAGAGTACGATGAGAGCAGGGACCACCAGCTACAGCGCGCGCTCCAGCTGGCAAATGGCGGGCAGTAGAGAGAAGCGAAAAGAATATAGGAAACGTATGCAGCTGCGGGGAAACTTGTAGCTGTGTTTTTTATTACCGGGAGATTTTTCTGTTTCTGTAAAGTAAAACAAGAGGAACGAATGTTTGTTTTTTTGTAGACATGGGGGAAACAATATGATATACTAAAAATTGTTGTATGATATTTAATGTATATGAAATATTTATTCTGAAACCCATAAAGATGTTTTGAGCAGACTACTTTGTAAACCGTTATGATTACAAATTTGTGACTTTCATTCTTGTAATTTAGAAAAGTTCGCCGATAGGATAATCCCCAAATAGAAAATTACACGAATTTTATGGCCAGTAGTCTAATTAATTCTGTGAAAGAGAGGTTTTCATATGCCAGATAAAAGAGGAAATTCGCAATCCGCTGACAAAGGTCAGCTACTTGCTCATGAAAGCAGCCCAAAGAGTGGACATGCTTTCAAATTACATGCTCCATTTCAGCCTACCGGCGACCAGCCGCAGGCGATCGAAGCATTAGTAGAGGGCTTTACGGAGGGCAATCAATTTCAGACTTTACTAGGGGTTACGGGTTCTGGTAAAACCTTTACTATGGCAAACGTGATCCAGACTTTAAATAAACCGACGCTCGTAATTGCACACAACAAGACGTTAGCCGCGCAGTTATACAGAGAATTTAAGGAGATGTTCCCTGATTAACCCCGTAGAGTTTTTTGTGTCCTAATTTGGGGACAGGACGAAAACTGCATTATTTCGTGTTATTTGGTGTTGATTGTACCGTATTTTGCGGACAAGATGGAGGATTATGGACAAAATAACATTAGGCGGACGGGTGGGGGCTGTGACCTGGATTCATGTAATGGACTAGATAACATAAGATAGTACAAAATAGCAGAGATAATAGCATTTGAGAAGAACTATGCGAAACGGAAATTGTAGCAAACAAGGAGGCGGTCGAACATGAACCATAGTCAAAAAACAGAGGTATTAACTAACGAGGATGTAGCTATCGAAAGGCTATGTGCCAATACAGTAGCTTTAGTAAAACATGCAAGAAATATTGCTGTTCAACAAGTGAATATGATTCAATTGCTTACTTATTATACTATTGGGAAGTGGATTATAGAAGTGCAGCAAAAAGGTGAAACAAGAGCGAGATATGGTAGTCAAGTTGTTAAAAGGCTATCTGAAGAAATGAAAAAGAATTTTGAAAGAGGATTTTCGGAGGATAGTTTGAAAAATGCACGGAAGTTTTATCTGACCTATAAGGATAGAATTGACGAAACAGTGTTTAATCTTTTTGCAGTTGAAAAAAGTGAAACAGTGTTTAGCCTTTTTGAAGAGAAACCGCCTTTCATAGTATCATGGTCACACTACTTGCAATTAATGCGAATAGAAAATGAAAGAAGCTTCTATGAAATTGAATCAGCAAAATCAGGATGGAGTGTACGTACTCTGCAAAGACAATATAATTCCAGTCTTTATGAAAGGCTGGCACTTAGCCGGGATAAAGAGGCTGTTTTACAGTTGGCAAAGAAAGGTAACATTATTACAAAACCGGAAGATATTGTAAAACAGCCAACAGTATTAGAATTTTTAGGAATGGAAGAAAAAACGAAATATTCAGAAACAGATTTAGAAACAGCAATTATTGATAAATTGCAGAAATTTTTGTTGGAAATGGGAAAAGGATATCTATTTGAATCAAGGCAAAAACGTTTTACCTTTAATGAAGATAGTTATTATGTGGATTTGGTGTTCTATAATCGTCTTCTTCGGTGTTATGTGCTGATTGACTTAAAAGTGGATAAATTGACACATCAAGATATTGGACAAATGCAGATGTATGTAAATTATTACGATCGATATGAGAAATTGGAAGATGAAAATCCGACGATTGGTATTCTGTTATGTAAAGAAAATAATGATGCATTAGTTGGAGATTACACTGCCGCGAGATACTAATATTTATGCTTCTGAATATAAGTTGTATTTACCGGATAAGAAATTATTACAAGACAAGTTACGACAGTGGATAGAAGAGGCTGATGTAGAATAGAGTGGTAAAATACTTGTAGGTTTAGCATTAAAGAAATGGGAGGTTTGTTATGTACGAAAATAGAAAGGAATTATTATCAAAATTAGAATTTGGAAGTGTGGATTCCGAGTCGGAATTAGATTTAGACAGAAAATTTATAAAAACTAAAGATTTTGAACAATTTATTAATCCACAGAAATCTTTGGTTTTAGGGGCAAAAGGTTCTGGGAAAAGTGCCCTATTTCAGATGTTTTCTAAGTATGAAGAAGTAGCAAAGAAACTTGCAGGACTTGATAGAAAAATAATTATAGTAACAGGAACAGGTTTCAATGATTTGAAGGAATTACAAACAGATGATTTTAGAAAGTTATTAAGGAACGAGGAAGCTGATTTTAATAAAATATGGGAACTTTATATTGCGGTGAAAATAGCAATTAGAATGGGAAAGGAAGGATATTATTGTGGGGAAAATTTAATTGAATTTTATAGAAATGTAGGTATTATGGAGGATTTCAGGATTTTAAATATTTTGAAACAATTATGGAGTGTGGTTGTGGGAACTCCAATACAAGGTATAGATATTGATATAAAAGGGGTAAAAATTAAAATTGGTGGAAAATATAGTATTGATACGCAAGATATATTGAGTGACATTAATGATGTTTTAGAGCAGGAAAGTTTAGATAGTTGGATTTTATTTGATAAAATTGACGAGTTGTTTTCTGACGATTATGGAAAGAGAAAGATTTGTATAGAAAGCCTTTTTAGAACGTATTTGAGTTTTGTTAATAGGTTTCCAAGAATAAGATTTAAAATATTTTTAAGGAATGATATCTGGTCTACTCTAGAATTTGTGAATAAAAGTCATTTGTCGGATAAAAGTGTAGTACTTTCATGGGATAAAAAAGATTTGCTGATTATGTTAATGCGCCGATGTTTAAATAATGAAATGGTGGAAGAATATGTAGCAAACGAGATGGGGCTGGAAAAGGAGGAGTTGTTATTGTCTTTAAATTTGGAAGAGACTTTTTATACTATATTTGCTCGTCAGGTGTATAAGGGGAAAAAAGAAGCAAATATGATTGATTGGCTGTTACAACGAATAACAGATGGGTTAGGAGGAAAATACCCGAGAGAATTTATCAATTTTGCCAATTATTCCAAAGAAGCACAAGAAGAAATGGAAAATTTTGAAGAAAATTGTTTGATTTCCGGCATGGCAGTGAAAAAAGCTTTTTCTAAAGTGTCTGAAGTTAAATGCGATACATATTTAAGTGAGTTTCCCAAATTAAGAAAACATTTTGATAGGTTTAGGGGAAAAGATACAGCTCAATATAGTAGAGAAGAAATATTCGTACTTATGGATGGGTTGGAACCCCAAGGAGATGATATGCTTCAAGAACTTTATGAAACAGGAATGTTAGAAGCAAAAAAGGGTAAAGCATTTGCAGATAATTTATTTGAAATCCCTAAATTGTATAGAATTGGTTTAGGCTTAGTACTAAGAGGGAGACCATAGTTATAGAAAGGTATAGTATCATGGATTATTTCGAATTAGTATCGCAATATCAGCCAACCGGTGACCAGCCGCAGGCGATCGAAGAATTAGTAAAAGGATTTAAAGAAGGCAACCAGTTCCAGACACTTCTTGGCGTCACTGGTTCCGGCAAGACATTTACGATGGCAAATGTAATTCAACAATTGAATAAACCAACTCTTGTAATAGCCCACAATAAGACATTAGCAGCTCAGTTATATGGGGAATTCAAAGAGTTTTTTCCCAATAACGCCGTAGAGTTTTTCGTCTCGTATTATGATTATTACCAGCCGGAGGCATATGTGCCATCCACAGATACCTATATTGAAAAGGATTCGGCAATTAATGATGAGATTGACAAGCTTCGCCACTCGGCGACGGCGGCGTTGACGGAGCGCCAGGACGTCATAATTATAGCGAGCGTTTCCTGTATTTATGGATTGGGAAGTCCGATTGATTATCAGAACATGACGGTTTCACTCCGTCCTGGTATGATGAAAGACCGGGATGAGGTGATCCGGCGTCTTGTGGATATCCAGTACACGAGAAATGATATGGATTTTCACCGCGGTACGTTCCGGGTAAGAGGGGATGTTGTGGAGATTTTTCCCGCGTCGGCGTCTGACCGGGCTATACGGGTAGAGTTTTTTGGAGATGAGGTCGACCGGATTCAGGAAATTGACGTTTTGACAGGAGAGGCGGTCAGCAATTTAGAACACATGGTTGTATTTCCGGCATCGCATTATGTCGTTTCCCCGGAAAAGATGGAGCGGGCAATCCAGGGCATAGAGCTCGAACTGAAGGAGCGCGTCAAATATTTTAAGAGTGAGGACAAGCTGATTGAGGCGCAGCGGATTTCTGAGCGCACAAATTTTGATATTGAGATGATGCGGGAGACAGGGTTTTGCTCCGGCATTGAAAATTATTCGATGCATTTGGCCGGTATGAAGGAAGGCGAGATGCCTCATACGCTTCTGGATTATTTTCCAGACGATTTTCTGATTATTGTAGACGAGTCCCACATTACAATTCCGCAAATCCGGGGAATGCATGCGGGGGACCAGTCCAGAAAGACGACGTTAGTAGAATATGGTTTCCGGCTTCCGTCCGCCAAAAGCAACCGGCCGCTGAATTTTGAGGAGTTTGAAGGGCATATCAATCAAATGATGTTTGTGTCGGCAACGCCTTCAGAATATGAGAGCAGCCATGAGCTAATGCGGACCGAGCAAATTATTCGTCCGACGGGACTTTTAGACCCGCTTGTCATTGTCCGTCCAGTGAAGGGGCAGGTGGATGATCTTCTTTCCGAGATACGGGCGGTGACAAAGGAGAAGGGCAAGGTTCTTGTCACGACGCTGACGAAGCGGATGGCGGAGGATTTGACCGATTATTATAAAGAAGTGGGAGTTCGGGTAAAATATTTGCATTCCGACATTGATACGATGGAGAGGTCTGAAATTATAAGGGATATGCGGATGGATGTGTTTGATGTGCTCGTTGGGATCAATCTTCTGCGCGAGGGACTGGACATACCGGAGGTGTCCCTTGTGGCAATTCTCGATGCGGACAAGGAAGGGTTTTTGCGCTCGGAGACATCGTTGATCCAGACGATCGGACGAGCCGCGAGGAATGCCGAAGGGCGCGTCATCATGTATGCGGACCGTCAGACCGATTCCATGAAGCGGGCGATTGGTGAGACGGAGCGCAGAAGAACGTTACAGGATGCATACAATGAAAAGCATGGCATTACGCCCCAGACGATCCAAAAGGCCGTTCGCGAGCTGATCAAAATTTCCACGAAAGCAAATGCCGGCATGGAAGATTTAGAGAAAGACCCGGAGTATATGTCAAAAGAAGAGCTGGAAAAGGAAATTCTCAAGATCAAGAAGCGTATGAACCAGGCGGCCGTCGAATTGAATTTTGAAATGGCGGCCCAGCTTCGGGACCAGATGATAGAGTGGAAGAAGATCTTGGAGAACTTAGAGGAATAAAAGCAGTTTATTAAGTAGGAAGAGAAAAACCAGGAGGTTAAGCATTCATATGGATAAGAAAAGAATGATCAAGATAAAAGGTGCGAGCGAGCATAATTTGAAAAACATAGATATTGAAATTCCGCGGGATGAATTTGTCGTGTTGACGGGGCTGAGTGGTTCCGGTAAGTCTTCTCTCGCATTTGACACAATATACGCAGAGGGCCAGAGAAGATATATGGAGTCGTTGTCCTCGTACGCCCGCCAGTTTCTGGGACAGATGGAAAAACCAGATGTGGAAAGTATTTCGGGACTGCCTCCGGCCATATCAATTGACCAGAAGACGACAAACCGCAATCCGAGATCTACGGTTGGAACCGTTACGGAAATATATGATTATTTCCGGTTACTTTTTGCCCGCGTGGGCATTCCGCACTGTCCGAAATGTGGCAGGGAAATTAAACGCCAGACGGTGGACCAGATGTCGGATGAAATTATGAAGCTGCCAGAAGGTACGAAGATACAACTGCTGGCGCCCGTTGTGCGCGGCAGAAAGGGAGAGCATGTCAAAGTGTTTGACAAGGCGAAAAAGGGCGGTTTTGTCAGGGTGGTTGTCGATGGCAGCATGTATGATTTGTCGGAGGAAATAAAGCTGGAAAAAAATAAAAAGCATAATATAGAAATTGTCGTTGATCGTCTCGTCGTGCGCGAGGGTGTGGAAAAACGTATGTCAGAATCGATCGAGACGGTACTATCCCTGTCAGGAGGACTGCTTGTCGTCGATGTCATCGGAGCGGAGCCGATCAATTTCAGCCAGAGCTTTTCCTGCCCGGACTGTGGGATCAGTGTCGACGAGATTGAACCGAGGAGCTTTTCTTTTAATAATCCGTTCGGGGCATGTCCCGTGTGCCACGGAATTGGTTATAAGATGGAGTTTGCGCCGGAACTTATAATTCCCGACTGGTCGCTGAGCATTGACCAGGGAGCGATCGCAGTTCCGGGCTGGCAGTCGGTGACGGATTCGAAAAGCTATACGAGATGTACGATGAATGCGCTCGCAAAGGAATATAATTTTGACTTGGACACACCGTTTGAACAATATTCGGATGAAGTGCGCGACATTATTTTGCACGGAACGCGTGGTAAAAAAGTAGAAGTTCACTATGAGGGACAGCGCGGGAAGGGTGTTTACCGTGTAGAATTTGAAGGACTGATCCAAAATTTGGAGCGGAGATACCGCGAGAGTGGTTCCGACGGATTGAAGCAGGAATATGAAACCTTTATGCGGATCACCCCTTGTCATGAATGTGGGGGGAGACGGTTGAAGCCGGAGGCGCTTGCCGTCACGGTTGGCGATAAAAACATTTCGGAATTGTGCGATTACTCCATTAGTGATCTGAAACAATTTGTGGACGGACTGCAGCTGACGGCAATGCAGATGCAGATCGGAAGGCTCATTATAAAAGAAATTAAGTCCAGGCTCGGTTTTCTCGTCGATGTCGGACTGGATTACCTTTCCCTTTCGCGGGCGACCGGTACTCTTTCGGGAGGGGAGGCACAGCGCATACGTCTGGCCACACAGATTGGTTCCGGATTAGTCGGGGTCGCCTATATTTTAGACGAGCCAAGCATTGGACTGCACCAGAGAGACAATGACAAGTTGATCCGGACTTTGAAAAATTTAAAGGATCTCGGGAATACACTCATCGTCGTCGAGCACGATGAAGATACGATGCTTGCCGCCGACTTTGTCGTCGATATTGGTCCCGGCGCAGGAGATCATGGGGGTGAGGTGATCGCCGCCGGAACTGCGAAAGAGATTATGGAATGCGAACGGTCTATTACGGGCGCCTATTTAAGCCGGCGTATCGTGATTCCGGTACCGGAGCGGCGGAGAGAGCCGGGGGGGTATTTGAAAATTACCGGCGCGCGGGAGAACAACTTGAAAAACATAGATGTTGAGATTCCACTCGGTGTGCTGGCATGTGTGACGGGGGTATCCGGTTCGGGTAAAAGTTCCCTCGTCAATGAAATCTTGTATAAATCACTCGCAAAAAATCTCAACCGCGCCAGATGTATTCCGGGCAAACATACGGGGATTGAGGGGATGGAGCAGCTTGACAAAGTGATCAATATCGACCAGTCGCCGATCGGACGGACGCCCCGCTCAAACCCTGCTACCTATACCGGCGTATTTGATATGATCCGTGATTTATTTGCGGCGACGGCCGATGCAAAAGCAAAAGGATATAAGAAGGGAAGATTTAGTTTTAATGTCAAGGGCGGACGGTGTGAAGCCTGCCGCGGGGACGGGATTATTAAAATTGAGATGAATTTTCTGCCGGATGTGTATGTGCCCTGTGAGGTGTGCGATGGCAAGCGCTATAACCGGGAGACACTGGATGTAAAATATAAGGGAAAAAGCATTTATGATGTGCTGGATATGACCGTTGAGGAAGCGCTCGAATTTTTCAAAAACGTGCCGACGGTCCACCGGAAAATCCAGACGATGTACGATGTCGGCCTATCCTATGTAAAGCTTGGGCAGCCATCTACGACGCTGTCCGGCGGGGAGGCGCAGAGAATTAAGCTCGCCACAGAGTTAAGCAAGCGGAGTACGGGAAAGACGATATATATTCTTGACGAGCCGACGACAGGGCTTCATTTTGCCGACGTCCATAAGTTGATTGATATTTTGCACCGTCTTACAGAGGGGGGCAATTCCGTTGTGGTGATTGAGCACAATCTGGATGTGATAAAGACGGCGGATTATATTATTGACATTGGACCAGAGGGCGGTGAGCGGGGCGGAACGGTGATTGCGACGGGGACGCCGGAGCAAATCGCCAAATGCAAAGGCTCGCATACGGGAGCCTATATGAAAAAAATATTGAAAGCTGGTAAAGGATCATGAAGGAATATCCCTTTTTTGCCATGATGGCTAGAATGAAATATATTGAGAGATGGTCGCTGATGAGAAATTCGGCGGCGGAAAATATTAGCGAACATTCGCTGGAGGTGGCAATGCTAGCTCATGGGTTAGGTATTATATCCCGGGAACGGTGTGGAAAAGATGTCGACTTGGACAAGCTTGCGCTTATCGGCCTTTACCACGATGCCAATGAGATTATCACCGGCGATATGCCCACCCCGGTTAAATATCATGACCGGGGCATCCGCGACGCGTATAAGAGGGTTGAGGAGATGGCAAACAGAAAATTATTGGAGCAGCTTCCGGATTATATGAAGACATATTACCAGGACGTTCTGTTTATGCGGGAAGGCGATGAGGAAGTTTGGAGGCTTGTGAAAGCGGCGGACAAACTGTCAGCCCTCATAAAATGCATTGAGGAGGAGAAAGCAGGAAACAAGGAATTTGCGACGGCATATGAGACAATTCGTGAGGCGCTTCACGCCATGAAGATGGAGGAAGTAGAAATTTTTATGCAGGACTTTCTCCCATCGTACAGAAGGACGCTGGACGAGCTCCAAAGACTGTAAAAATGCTTGGAATAAATAAATTCTTATGTAGCGGTATTGTACAATGTATGTTATACTAAACGTAGTTGGGTTTATTATAATTTTATGGAAAGGAATATGGAAATGAGAAGGATAGTTTGCTTTGGTGATTCAAATACATATGGACAATCCCCGGTTGATGGATCAAGATATAGTGAAGATATTCGGTGGACCGGCCTTCTGGACAAGCTGCTTGGAGAAAAGTTTGAAGTGGTGAATGAGGGGAAGAGCGGCCGCACGATTGCCTTTGACGATCCCTATATCGAAGGGTGCAATGGAATGGCGGACATTGTCCCCTGTATCAATGTCAATAAGCCGCTGGAGCTTTTAGTCATCATGCTCGGTACAAATGATTTGAAGGTTTATTTTGGAGCCACTCCTCAAAGTATTGCGGGTAATCTTTTGGAAATGTGCCGGCTGGCCAGGGAAAATACAGATGCAAAGCTTCTTCTTGTCAGTCCGATGCTTCTCGGTGACCAGATTGAATTTTCACCGCTGCATCTTGAATTTGGAAGAGAACAGGTGGATTATTCTTTTGAACTTGCCCCCCAGATTGAGCGGGTAGCACAGGAAATGGGTGCAGAGTTCATTGATTTGGCTGTTGTGGCGATGTCGAGTGACGTGGACTGCCTTCATTTGATGCCGGAGGAACATGCTAAGATCGCACAGGCGATGCAGACCAAAATTGTTAGCATGTTTCAGGAAGAGTTGGAGCAGGAGGCGAGAGAAGAGGAGGAGCGGAAGAAACGTCAGGAAGAAGAGCTGAGGAAGCTTCGCCAGGAGGAAGAGTTAAGGCTGCGCCAGGAGGAAGAACGGAGGCAGCTTCATCAAGAGGAGGAACGCACTCCATTTCATCAGGAGGAATTTATTCCGCAACAGCAGGAAGAGATCGGAAAGTCTCAGGAGGATGAGGAGGAACAGAGTGGGATACAGTTTCAGGAATTAATTCGGAAAGTGGTTGGAGCAAGGCCATCACAGACAGAAACGTCCGATGGTTTGTTTGCCGATTCTTCCGAGGATGACTATGGGCTGGAAGCGGCGGTTATAGATAATTTCAAAGAGACGGAGCCTGTTTTGGAGACAGAAAAGGAAAAGATGCTGTCAGGGAAGTTATATCGATGTGATGACAAATTGGGGGAGGAAATGGCGGCGGCCAAGAAGCTGACAAGTGCATATAACCAGACCGTAAGCGGGGAGGAGGAAAAAAGGCGGCAAATTCTTCAGTCCCTATTTCAGAGGATGGGGCAGGAGGTATATGTGGAGCCTCCATTTCACTGCGACTACGGAAGTAATATATCCGTAGGCGATTATTTCTATGCAAATTTTGACTGTATTATGCTTGACGTTGCCAGGATTAATATTGGCAACCATGTATTTTTGGGACCCAAGGTAAATATTTATACGGCGGGTCATCCCATATACGCTCCCGTCCGAAATGAGTGTCTGGAATATGGCAAGGAAGTGACCATTGGCGATGATGTGTGGATTGGTGGGAATGTCACCATTAATCCGGGCGTTCACATCGGCAGCAATGTGGTTATTGGATCGGGGTCTGTTGTCACTGCCGATATTCCGGATGGCGTAGTAGCCGCCGGAAATCCATGCCGGGTTATACGCAGAATTTCTGATTCGGACCGGCAGTACTGGGAAGGAAAGAAAGCGGAGTACGGCTTACCCTACAGCGAGTTTCGATAATCACAGGCCGATTTAAAAAAGGCGTTGACCGCTTCGATATTTTCATCTGCTATATTTGACTGAATTTCATTTAGGCTGGAAATAAGCTGGTCCAGAAAGGAGCATATGCTTTTCTTGTTGGAAATGCATATGCTTTCCCATATTTCAGGGGAAGAGGAGGCAATCCGTGTGATATCCTTGAAGCCTCCGGCTGCGAAGGTTTTCATATAGTTATTTTCATCGTCGCCGTTTTGAACCATATTGACGAGTGCGGCGGCGACGATGTGGGGTACATGACTGATGGCGGCGGTGACGTCATCGTGTTTGCCTGCGTCAAGCACGATGCACTTTGACTGCGTGCATGAGAGAAGGGATGCGAGACGGTCCAGGTTTTCTTTACTCGTCTGTTCGGTCGGGGTCAGTAGGTAATACGAATTTTTCAGCAGGGTGCGGGATGAATTTGCATATCCTGTTTTTTCAGAGCCAGCCATCGGATGCCCGCCGATAAAGTTTTTTTCCATGCCGAGACGGGCGGCTTCACGATAAATGTCTCCCTTTACACTGCCCACATCTGTAATAATGCAGTGGTTTTGTATAAGTGGTTTCAGCTTTGGCAGGACGCTTATGTTTGTCAAAACCGGTGCGCATAAAAAAAGAATGTCACTAGTCGAAAACAGCTCTGCCATGTCATAGTGGATTGTATTAATGACGCCTTCCGCTACACCCGTTTCCAACTCAGGATTTTTTCTTCTCGAATATACCTGTATGTGAATATTTGGGTAATGGGACCGTATCGCCTTGGCGATGGAACCGCCGATGAGACCAAGGCCAAAAAAACCGATCTTTGTATCTGTCATGTTTTCCTCCAATCGTGTATCCATATAAAAAGGTACGAAATCGTTACCTATTATTTTAGCGCAAATCAACTTTTCTGTAAATAACTATTGCTAGAATTAGATAATAATATTATACTGTATATGGTGCATACAGGAAAGCACAACGGTTTGCCTGCGTCTGCGGGCAATCCTTATACAGGAAAGCTGAGTTTTTTGTAAGAAAGGAAAGAAAAAATGGGAAAGATAAAAGTAACACCTTGTGACATTGATGGTTTATATGTCATTGAGCCAAAAGTGTTTGGCGATGAGAGAGGTTATTTTGTTGAGACCTACAATAAGCAGGAGTTTGCGTCGAATGGATTGGATATGGAATTTGTCCAGGACAACCAGTCTAAGTCGAAAAAAGGAGTGCTGCGTGGACTGCATTTTCAGAAGCAACATCCACAGGGGAAGCTTGTCCGGGTATTGTCCGGGGAGGTGTTTGATGTGGCAGTGGATATCCGGAAGGGCTCGGATACTTATGGAAAATGGTTTGGAGTAGTGCTGTCAGAGGAAAATATGAAGCAGTTTTATGTGCCGGAGGGATTTGCCCACGGATATTATGTTTTATCTGACACCGCAGTTTTTTCCTATAAATGTACAGATTTTTATCATCCGGAGGATGAGGGCGGTATTTTGTGGAATGATCCGGAGATTGGCATCCAATGGCCGGTCGAGGACGGTGTAGAGGTGGTTCTGTCGGAAAAGGACCAGCGCCGGGAAGGGATTCGTTCTTTACAATAATAAATATAATATATGAAAGAAAGGAATGATATTGTGAGCGATATTACAGTGACAGATTCAATTATTTATGTAGGGGTAGATGATACGACGCTTGATTTGTTTGAGAGCCAGTATATTGTGCCAAAAGGAGTTTCTTATAATTCTTATATTATTATGGATGAAAATATAACAATTATGGATACGGTGGACAAGCGTGCAACGGACGAGTGGTTTGCCAAGGTAGAAAAGGCGCTCGGTGATAAAAAACCGGCATATCTTGTTATCTCCCACTTAGAACCGGACCACGCTGCGAATATAAAAAGAATAGCGGATAAATATCCTGAGATGAAGCTGATCGGAAACGCCAAGACCTTTTCTATGCTTCCGCAGTTTTTTGAGATGGATCTCACAGATAGAACTGTAGTTGTAAAAGAGGGAGAGACGATTTCGATTGGCGCACATACGCTTCAGTTTTTTATGGCTCCTATGGTTCATTGGCCGGAAGTCATGGTTACGTATGAGCAGTCAGAGAAGGTTTTATTTTCAGCGGATGGATTTGGTAAATTTGGTGCGCTTTCGATCGAGGATACGTGGGCTTGTGAAGCGAGGCGTTATTATTTCAACATTGTCGGAAAGTACGGCGCCCAGGTGCAGGCGCTTTTGAAGAAAGCAGCCACTCTTGACATATCTATGATCTGTCCTCTGCACGGACCAATATTAAAAGAGGATTTGGCGTATTATATTGGAAAATACAACACCTGGAGCAGCTATGAGCCAGAGGATGATGGTGTACTCGTGGCCTATGCGTCCATTCACGGCAATACCGCGGAGGCTGCGAAAAAGCTCGGGGAGATTTTGGAGCAGAAGGGTGCGAAGAAGGTAGTAGTCAGCGATCTGTCAAGGGAAGATATGGCGGAGGTAATTGAGGATGCCTTTCGTTATGATAAAGTTATTGTGGCTGCCGCTACATACGATGGCGGGATTTTCCCTGTCATGGAAGACTTCCTTCATCATTTAAAGAGCAAGAATTACCAAAAAAGAACGGTTGGTATTATGGAAAACGGCTCTTGGGCGCCGATGGCCGGAAAACAAATGAAAGCTATATTGGAAAGCCTGAAAGAAATTACGATATGCGACGAAGTAGTTTCGATAAAGTCTACGATGAATCAGGCGACATTAGAGGCGATGGAGCGGCTTGCGGATGAAATTTTAGCAGCGCGCTAAATCCGGGTTATATTGTTTGCACCATAGTATAATGAAAGCGGGTTTCCCACGAATTGGGAAGCCCGCTTTTGTAAGCCGTTAAAGCTGTGAATAACCAAAGTTATTTACGATCGCATCTATTTTCTGCCCGGATTGGCAGAACGGACAATCGTGATGGGAATACGACTGGTAGCTCGTAAAATCTTCCGTGTGAAAAATGGAGTGGATCGGGATATCATTTATCGCATTCGCAGCGCTGAATATCGCGGATATGCCCTGGATGATACCGCCGTAGTATTCGATGCATTCGAGGCTTCTGGCGATGGTCTTTCCCGTAGTGGCGGATGCGAGAAGAAGCACAATATTTTTTCCGCGTACCATCGGCTGTATATTGTCACGGAAAATCATCTGTCCGTTCGGGTCAAATTCCGGTTCAATAATATAGATACTCTGGTGGGCGTTCATGGACATAACGCCGGCATCGGATAACTGTTCTGCCAGATATGCGCCGATCGTGTGGCAGCCGTCCATGCAGATGATACTATCAACCGGCTTATTGTACTGATAGTCTTGCGCCATCGTGGAAGCGACCTCTTTTGCCTCCCGCTGTCCTACCTTTAACCGCGTCATATCCAGGTAGTAATTGATATGTGAATGGCTGGTAGCAAAATGTCCGGGCAAAACCTTAATCTGGATTTTATTATTTGATGTAGATGTAACTTTAAATGCATTTGTCAACATGATTGTTTACCTCCTATATGTCATTTTAGTAGTTGAAACAAATTTTAGAGAGATTCTTCTGCGGCAGTTGCCTCTCCTATATCAGAGTCAGCTGGTTCTTCTGTACCGTCCTCTTTTTTTAGCTTTGGCGGCTGGGAGAGGAGTACCAAAGCGGACAGCAGTACCGACAAGACGATAGGGGCAGCATAAACGACAGTTTTTACGTCCGGGTTCACGCTTACGTGAGGGGAGTTAAACCAGATAAAGAGCGCGGTGTAAATGGAAAATATAATTGTTCCCATAATTACACCGAGTATTCTGCCTATTTTTTTTCCTTTAAATCTTGCTTTAAGAAGACAGTAGACGATGGCATAGGCAAGACCGCCGTCAAACAGTCCAAATATAAGCATTCCAACATGAATTCCCATAACAATCTCCATTCCATTTGTGATGTTTTTTCTAGTATACTACATTTTTTTATAAATTTCTATATTTTTTATTGACTTTTTCTTTTTTTTGTGATATCTTAAATAGGCACGCAGGAATGGCGGAATTGGCAGACGCGCACGGTTCAGGTCCGTGTGGTAGCAATACCATGAGAGTTCAAGTCTCTTTTCCTGCAT
>CAJTZF010000002.1 GCA_910584245.1 uncultured Eubacterium sp. | reverse complement strand
AAATAAACAAGAGTGTTAGAAAAGCAAACAGAAAGCGAAAAAACACACGTGTGCACTTTGTACAACAACAAGGGAAAAGGAAACATTATTAAAAGCCTGTCAGCTCCATAATGAGAACCATGTCCAAGTAAGCTCTTTTGGACAAATTCCAGTTTTTCAAAAAGAGCTTTACACAGACAGGCTTTTATGGTAAAATAACAGGCATATTGATAAGGAAGGTGATTTATTTGGACAAAAAGACAACTTACCATGAGGAAAACTCGCGGTCAAATACGTTGAAGCTCCGTGAGGTGCTGGCAACGATGCCGTCGTTTTCAAAAGATTATTTCCGGGCGATCGAGCCTAATACATCTGCCAAAACCCGTATTTCTTATGTATATGATATAAGGATCTTTTTCCGGTTTCTAACGGAGGCAAACCCGGTATTAAAAAACAGGGACATAACGGATATCCGGCTCGATGACTTGGAGAAACTTCAGCCGGTGGATATTGAAGAATATTTGGAGTATCTCAAATTATATACTGACCAGGATGGAAAAACGCACACAAATAATGAACAGGGAATGCACAGAAAGCTCGCGGCATTGAGAAGCTTTTTTTCTTATTATTATAAAAGGGAGCTAATTAGTAATAATCCTACTGTTATAGTTGATATGCCTAAATTACATAAAAAAGAAATTATCCGTCTGGATTATGACGAGGTTGCACAATTACTTGACTATGTGGAGCATGGCGCGGATCAGTTGTCCGGTATGAAAAAGGTGTACTTTGAAAAAAATAAGAAGCGGAATCTGGCGCTGTTTACTCTTTTGCTTGGAACCGGCATACGGGTTTCCGAGTGTGTTGGCCTGGATATCGAGGATGTTGATTTTAAAAATAACCGTATTAAAATTATACGCAAGGGGGGAAAGGAAGATTTTGTATACTTTGGGGATGAGGTTGCCGATGCTCTAAGTCAATATATACAGGCCCGGAAAACGATCATTACAAAAGAGGGGCATGAACATGCACTCTTCCTCTCCACCCAGAAAAGGAGAATTTGCGTACAATCAGTTGAAAATCTAGTTACAGATTGTGCCAAACATGTAACTACTATTAAGCATATTACGCCTCACAAGCTGCGAAGCACCTACGGAACCTCTCTCTACCAGGAAACAAACGATATTTATCTGGTTGCCGAGGTGCTTGGTCACAACGACGTAAATACGACGAGGAAACACTATGCAGCCTTAGGTGAGGATCGGAAAAGACGCGCCGCCTCCGCGGTCACGCTGCGGAAGGATTAAGTTAGGAAACCGTTACGGTTATTGTGACCGATTTCTTTCCGCAAATAGCTTTCACCTTCCCTTTTCCTTTATTCTTACCTAAAATTGTGCCATACGTATCAATAGTAGCGGTCTTTTTATTTAAGGACTGGTAAGTGACGGGACTTGTCGTTTTTGCTGTTTGCTTTTTCAGAGGGAAATCTGCCGTTTTTCCTTTCTTTAATGAAATTTTGTGTTTTGCTGCCTTAAGTAATTTATTGGGCTTTTTCTTATTCCGCCATATTCGAAAAAGGTCGTATCAAAGGCACCTACTTTTTTCCATCTGTCGTCTCACCGATATAACCTTCATAGTTCCAGTTGTCCGGATCCATCAGGTCATCTCATTTACAGGAGAACACACATTGTGCCCAGCCATCATTTTGAATGACGCCGTTTACCGTGCTCTTTACGGTACCCATCGCGAGTATCCGCCATTTTCTACCGATAAAATGCAGTTCGGGCGCCCAGTACCAGCCTGTTATAACATCTTTTCTTTCATCTGTAACCTGAATCGTCTTATTTTTCCATATATCGGCTTCTTTTGCATCCGTCAGTCCGTTGATGGAATCGGACCGTCTTAATATAATTGTATTGTAGGCGCCTCCTCCACTGGCGGATTTTTCATTTAAGTTCGATCCGGTCAAATAATACATGCCGTCCTGTTCGTTGTAAGCGACAAAGGGATCCGCGCGGAACTGGGCGAGCGGAGAATGATACGTGCTATTTTTTATGGTTCCCCGGACCGTATAGGAACCTTTTCTGGGGCTAGCAAGATCAAGCCCTGAAAGATCCCAGTCCACGCCCATGCGGGCAGTCGAACCATCACTATATGCGACCTCCACCTGGTCTGGAAGTTCTATTCGCTCTCCTTCCGTTATAACCTGGTCCTGCGGTCCATGAACCGCCACGCTTTTCACCGTCCCATATTTTTTTTGGATGCGCTCATACTCTTCTTCGGTCAGTTCAAAAATGGCCGCCTCTTCTTTTTCTGCATAGGAGGGCAGATTGGCCGTTACGGTCTCTTTTTTGTAATCCGCCTGCTGTGGGTCAGAAAAGGAACTAAAATCGTCCGTTGATGCCATATAGGACTGGCCGTCTCCACCTTCCCAATATATGTAATACTGCGCATCCGTCTCGTCATATTCCACCATTGGATTTGTGATGACGCTGCCTTTTGAACCTAATGTAAGGATGCGTTCATTTTCAAAAAAGATAAGATCTTCGGAATCGCATATGAAAATCTGGTTGTTAGACTGGTTGACGGAAGCGACCAGGCCATAACTCCCATCCGGTTTCCGGAAAATGGACGGGGGCCCCCAGCTAATAGCATCCTTTTGGATAATAAACGGCTTTATTGTTGTTTAGTCCTTCAAAATTTACGCCATCCGTTGATATTCCATAATATAACACATCTGTCCTGCACGTATCTGTATACGTTCCCGACGGAAATTGCGCATGCTCTACTCCCATATTGTACTCATAAGAGGCGACATAAACAGCCAGATATGCTGTATGCTGCTCCTCTGCTCCCGCTGGCCGGCAGGAAAGCACGCCGGCACCCGCTGTCAACAGAAATAACGCGGCTCACAAAATAGCGGCTCACAAATGTTATCTCCTTTTTGACATAGTAACCACTTCTTTCATTTTCTTCTTCCCATATTGAAATATACATTTATTATATCAGATTGAAATTATCCATACCATGATGTATAATATCTAATAACATGATCTATTATAAAACTAGAAAAAGGATGAGAAAAATCATGATTGATATTTTGTACGTTGACCACAGTGCATTCCATGAGGGTGATTTTGTTTATATAGATACGAGTAAAACCCATGACTGGTGGCTGCTTCTTATGGCGCATACATCCTCCTTTTTTATTGTTGGGGATAAAAAGTATACGATGCCGCCACAGAGCGTGATGCTATATCCCCCCCATTCTATACTTCATTACGGGGCTCTGGAGGGATCATTCAAAAATGACTGGATTCGTTTTTATACGGATGAAGAATTTATATGTAATGGGACGGTGCCCATTGAGACACCATTTGAAATAAGGGAATTTACATTTATACATTTGCTTTTTGAACAGCTCTGCTCTGAGAATTTTTTTGAAAACAAGTATAAAAGGCAGACGGTGAATGCCCTCTTCCACTTGATGTTTCATAAGCTGGATGAGTCGTTCTCCCATCAGATCGAAAATGCCCAGACGAAGGAGCTGATCGCGCTGCGCCTGAACATAAAAAATAATCCAGGGTTCGACTGGACAATTCCATATATGGCGGACCAGCTTCACATCAGTCCCGGCCATCTTCATTCTATTTACCGGAAAACATTTGGGATCACTTGTATGGAAGACGTAATTCAGATGAGGATGACGCTGGCCAAAGACTATTTAAAGAATAGCTCCACGCCTATTCACTCGATTGCCGCCCACTGTGGTTATAAAAATGTGGAACATTTTAGCCGTCAATTTAAAAAATATACCGGTATGCCCCCCAAGCAATACCGGCAAAATTAAATTTATGGAAATTGGTTATCCGGCTGGGTTAGCGCCCAGTCGGATAACTGGCAAAGATCTGCTGAATCGTATCATAAATGACCTTCGCCGAATTTTTCTGAAATGTCAGGTTTGTCAGCTTGGAATAATCCGAACTTCCGGAGAGGAAGCCGAGCTCGATCAGTACAGCTGGTACCGTATTTCGCTTAATAACATAAAATCCTGCTGACTTAACTCCTCTGCTTTTTGTCCCAAGTCTGGAAACCAGGTTATTTTTAAATAAGGAGGCAATCGTTTTACTCTTAATTCCCGAAAAACTTGAACTGTTATTGCTCGGTGAATAATATACCTCTGTGCCGTTTGCACTGGAATTACTTGCCGAGTTCATATGAAGACTGATAAACAAGTCCGCTCCCACTTTGTTTGCAAATGCGGCCCGGCCAGCCAAAGAAATAAAAGTATCGGTTGTCCGAGTCCAGTACACCTTTGTGTCTGGCGCATTGGAGGAATAGTAATCCTTCATCAATGTGTACAATATTTTATAATTCAGATCCTTCTCTTTCGTTCCCTTATGACTTGCGCCGTTATCATATCCGCCGTGCCCCGCATCCAGTACAACAATATTCTTATAAATCGTTTTCGGATTGCCGACAGAGACGACAAACGAGTCCGATTGATTATAAATCTTATAGCCCTGTAATTTTGACGTCGTGACAGTGATCGCCGTATTTCCATTTGCATCAAGATTAGTAGAGACATCGGATATGACGTCGCTGTTAATAATGATTGGATTCGAATTGAGGAAATTAATATGGTTTCCACTAATAGTAATCACGAATTTATTATTGTTGTAAAAGTCCTGGTTCGATACATTTTTGATAGTGATGCCGGCCGGCTTCATAATTTTTAAAGCATAGCTTCCGACATACTGGTTCATCACGTTGAGCGTAAGCGTCCCATCCAGTGACGAATAGGCAAAATCCGTCGGACTGAGTCCGGTAATATAGAAAATCACATTGCCTGAGCCGTCCTCTACAACTTCAAATTTATCAAGTATGTTGACAAATTTGGAAAATGAAAACTTATCTATGCAGTATTTTGATGTCGCAGGGATCGTGACCGTTATAACCTGGTCATTCCGGCTGACGGAAACCTGATTCATAATTTCCGGGTTACTGCCCTTAAAGGAGAAGGAAATACTGTCGTATTCCGAATTATATACAGCGCTCGCCTCTGTGATAAAATTCGAAGCGGCACTGGCGTCCGGTACCTGGTCCGCTTTCCAGTTAAAATAAATCTTGTCATGAAGGCTGACTAACGATTTCGTCTTATCCCATTTGTAGGAGTACCCAAGCTTTGTGGAAACAATTTTGGCAGGCACACACAATACGCTTTTCTGTTTATCTTTTCTTGTAATCATGTACATCGGTGCGCCAAGGTCCTCTTCTATGCCATTGACCATAAAGGTATCTTGGTCCAGGGACAGTTCCACTGTCGTATCGGTCGCCTCATTTTTTAATGTGAGAACCTGGGCTTCCTCGTCGTAGTGATAGTCAATTCCTATGATTTTCTGGAATGTCTCCTCTGCTGGTATATAAATGGTGCTATTTAATTTGATTACCGGCATCGAGGAAAGATTATTTTCCTTCGAATTGTAGGAAAGCTTACCCATCACAGAGGATTTTGCGATAGTGCCGCCATCGTATTCAACCAAAAGTGCATCCGTAATCGTAATCGTTGAGCCGGAAGCCTTGTAATTATAGCCAAGCTGGGCGCATAAAAATTTAACGGGTACGAGGATTTTTGTCTTTTTCCTTTTAATGTACTTTACTTTTACCGGCGCTGTGGGGAGCCGGTGCTTTACTCCATTCACATAAGCGTTTTTGCTGCCAATCGTCATCGTCACCTTGATTCCGTTTTTTGTCATAACAATTTTTTTGGAAGATGACTTGTAACTTGTTTTTACCTTTAGTCCCTTTTTGAATACATCATCGTACGGAACCATTCTTGTCCCCTTGATTGTAAGTCCCTTAAAGTTTGTTTTTGTAACCTTTTTCTTTCCATACTTAACGATGGATTGTGTTCTCTTGTATTTGGAAGTTTTTCCATTCATTTTAATGCGCAAAGTCGCGGCCTGCGATTCTGACGGCATAAAAAAAATGATACTGAATAATAAAATAAATCCAACGATCCAACATTTCCGTATGCTTTTTTTCGATAATAACATATCTCACTCGCCCCTTGTCCATTTTTTCATACTGCTGATTGTAGCAGTCATTTTTGACATAAATATGTCTTTTCTACATATTATAACAGATCAGGACAAATTTTAACATTACTTTTACCGCGAGTTCAAATTTTATAAGAGATGAAAAAACGGCCTGTATCGATCAGACCGTTGACATTTTTTCCTTTATTCATTATCGGTGTTTTCGGATTCTTCGGCGGTTTCCTTTTGTCCAGACGCCGCTTCCTCCGATTCGTTGTTATCCTCTGAATCAATTTTAATGGCGGAAGTAGACAACTCCTCGATGGCAATGCTCAGTGGTTTTGGATACTTTCCTTTTACTAGCGGTTCGGAACCATCAATCAGCTGTCTTGCCCTTTTTGCCGTGGCAAGCACAATCGAATACCTGCTGTTTACGACTGGATGTTCTCCCGGCTCCACATCACTATTTACAACATTCATTAAATCATTATAAGATGGGTGTAACATAACACAATCTCCTTTCAAATTTAGGGTAGTTTTCCCTTTTCATTTAGAGAGTACCAAACTTGTTGAGCGGCCAGATCCGCAAAACGACGTGGCCGTCAATATTTTCCTTTTTAACAGGCCCCACCGTCGGATCGCGGCTGTCCTTGCTCACCGTACGGTTGTCCCCGAGAACAAAATATTCGTCTTCCGCAAGCTTCACTGGCTCTGCTGCAATACCCGCTTCATCCATAACACCATCTTTTGCATAGTCATCCGATATCATTTCGCCATTGATGTAGATCCGCTTGCCGATGATTTGAACCGTTTCACCTGGCAGGCCATAAATACGTTTGACGAAGTATTCATCTGAATCCCGTCCCTCCGGATAAAATACGACAATATCATAGCGGCTTGGATCTGTAAAATGATACGACACCTTTTCTACCAAAAGGCTTTCCTCATCGCTAAATGTACTTTCCATAGAACTGCCGTCAACTTTCGTTCTCTGTACTACGTGTTCAGGAACCCAGAAAACACAAAGCAGAATCAGGACGAGATAAATTCCATATTCGATGGAAATACGTAACCATGACCGCTTTTTTCTGCCGTTCTCATCACTCATGTAACGTTCTCCTTTCCCAGTCAGACTATCCAAATAGACAATGCTGGCATTTTTTTCATCTCACTTTAGTGTTCCAAATTTTTTCAGCGGCCAAATTCGCAAAATTACGTGCCCTGCAATATCCTCCGCCTTAATAGGTCCCAAGTCGGGATCTCTGCTATCCAGGCTTACCATACGGTTATCCCCAAGTACAAAATATTCATCATCCGCAAGTGTGAGCGGCTCGGCCGCAATTCCCGGGTCGTCCATTCCATTTTTAGCAAACCCGTCCTCGATTTTTTCACCGTTAATATAAATATCGTTGCCAGTAATTTGTATCGTTTCACCCGGCAGGCCAAAGATGCGTTTTACATAGTACTCATCCACATCCCGCCCCTCTGGATAAAAGACAATAATATCATAGCGTTGCGGATCATTAAAACGGTACGACACCTTTTCCACTAAAAGGCTTTCACCTGTGTGAAGCGTATTTTCCATAGACTCGCCATTTACAACCGTTCTTTGTATTACGTGCTCCGGTACCCAGAATACACAGCCCAGAATAAGAATAATATAAATGGCAAATTCAATGGCATAGCTTACAGGAGATCTTTTTTTCTTTTTCTTCTCCTCCGCCTTCCCCTTTTTCCTCTCTTCTGAATGTTTGCTGTCTACTTCCTCATCAAGCTTTTCCTCATCCATGATTTACTCTCCCTTCTGCGCTGCAAATTTCCCGGATCTCCCGCTCCATTTTTTCAATCATAAGAGCGCTGTTACAGGCTTTATAATGGTCATATTGGATTAAGTCATTGATTTTTTTAATTGCGTCCTCCAGCTCGTCATTCACAATGATATAATCATAATCTTTCATATATTTTACTTCCTCCACTGCGCGGAGAAGACGCTTTTCTATTTCTTCCGGAGATTCTGTTCCCCTTCCCATGAGCCGTTCCCGCAAAACAGATGCAGACGGCGGAGAAATGAAAATCAACAGGGCATCCGGAAATTGCTCCTTTACAAGCATCCCCCCCTGCATCTCAATTTCCAGAAGGACATCCCGGCCCTGTGCCAGCTGCTCCTCTACATGTTTTTTAGGCGTACCATAAAAATTCCCTACATATTCTGCCCACTCAATAAGTTCCCCTCCGTTAATCATTTGCTGAAACTGTTCTTTTGTGTGAAAATAATAATCTTTCCCATCTACTTCCCCGGCCCTTGGACTTCGGGTTGTCGCTGAGACAGATAAAAAATAATCGTACCTTTGAATCAGTTCCCTCATAATCGTACCTTTTCCAGCACCGGAAAATCCGGATATCACTGTCAAAATTCCCCGCTCCATAGCTGACCTCCATAACATCCTGTGTTTCTTTGTTTCAACGTCCTAATCCTGTGTTGCAAAATAATTGTTAAACCGCCCTGCAATTGTATCTGGCAAAAGCGACGATAATACTAACATCTGGTTTTCCATGACCAATACCGATTTTGTCTTTTTGCCGCACGTGGCGTCAATAGCAGTGCCATCATCCTTTGCTCCCTGGATCATCCGCTTGACAGGCGCCGCTTCCGGACTGACGATACTAATCACCTTCTCACTATTTACCACATTTCCATATCCGATATTTACAAATGCCATCCGTCCGCGCTCCTTACCTTCAAAAATTAATTTCAACGGTTTCTCTACTCAAGGTTTTGTATCTGCTCGCGAATTTTTTCAATTTCTGTTTTTAGCAAAATGCCCTGGTTCGATAGAATGATATCATTTGCTTTTGAAAGTGTAGTATTTGCTTCCCGGTTTAGCTCCTGGGCGATAAAATCCAGTTTTTTTCCTACATTTACTGTTATACTGTGGCCGTTTGCGACAACAGAACCATCCGCGTCCGCGCTGCCCTCCTCCAGTGTTTCCCTCATATGGCGGATATGGCTGTTCAGACGTACTAATTCTTCATCCACGCATATTTTATCTGCGTAAAGGACTAATTCTGTCGCCAGTACGCTCTCGTCAATTTTAGTATCCCCTAAAAGCTCGTCAACCTTTGCACGAAGCCGCTCCCGGTATTCGTCAAATACGGAGGGGGCGCGGTTGGCGATATCCTTCGTTATCATCTCTAAATAATCAAGCTTTTGCAGTAAATCTTCTTTTAAATGCCTTCCCTCTGTCTCTTTCGACTGTATGAAATCTTTCAGGGCGCCCGCCACAGTTTGCTGGACAAGCCCGTAAAGCTTCTCTTCGTCCACCGTCTCTTCCTTCAACGTGTACACATCCGGATATTTTGAAAGAGTAAAGGCGTCGGTATCGTTTGGAATATGAAAATCTTCGGATATGCGGGCAAGAAGATCCATATAGGATTTTGCCATCGCTTTATTGTACGCTACGAGGGTTTCCCCCTCACGGTTGTTCTCATATGTAATATAAACATCAATTTTTCCGCGGCTGACACTCGCCTTAATTTGATTGCGTATGTCATTTTCATAAGCATTCAGGTTTCTCGGGAGACGAAGTGATATATCACAAAATCTGTGGTTCACTGATTTAATCTCTGTGATAAGCCTCGCGTCCTCATTCTGTGCTTCATATCTGCCATAACCAGTCATACTTCTAATCATATCATTTCCTCCATGCGGCATTTTAGAATTTCCGCACTATGAACTATTATAAATGACTTAGTTTTATAAGTCAAGGTATGTATTTTGAAAAAGTCGGATAAAGTTATTCCCATCTCTGTATTTTTGATGTATAATAAAATGACTTATGACACGAGGAGGAATGACAAATGGCTTTTGATGGTTTTACGGTGGCGGCGCTTACGAAAGAGCTGTCAGATCTGCTCACGGATGGCAGATTGCAAAAAATAGCGCAGCCGGAGTCGGACGAGCTTCTTTTGACAATAAAAAATAATCGCCGGAACTTTCGGCTGCTTCTCTCGGCAAGTCCGTCTCTTCCGCTCGTTTATCTGACAGAGGAAACAAAAACATCCCCGCTCACAGCGCCGAATTTTTGTATGTTATTGCGCAAGCATCTAAATGGTGCGAGAATTACAGACATTTCACAGGCGGGGCTGGAACGGGTTATCAAAATAGAAATGGAAAATCGGAATGAACTGGGAGATCTTGTTCATAAATCACTTGTTATTGAGCTAATGGGGAAGCATAGTAATATTATATTCCTGGATGAATCAAACCGGATTATTGACAGTATCAAGCATGTGTCCGCAATGGTTAGCTCCGTCCGCGAAGTTCTGCCAGGGCGTGATTACTTTATCCCAAATACGATGGGAAAACACGATCCGCTCCAAATCAGTACAGAACAGTGGATGAAGGAGGTTGTGACACAGCCTGCCAGCGTCGCTAAGGGGCTGTGCACATACTTTACCGGGTTTAGCTCGAGTCTCGCCCAGGAAATTTCGTACCGGAGCAAAATTGACGGTGACGCGCCCTTTTCCTCCCTGAACGGCAATCAGCTTTCCAGCCTTCTCTGTACGCTCCGGGACATCGTTTCCCGCACCAGCTCCGGAAGCTTTTCCCCGGAAATCGTATACGACGGCAGAAATCCTGTTGAATTTTCAGCTTTCGAACTTACGATGTATGAGGGAATGGAACATCGTACGTATTCTTCCATGAGCCATACAGTAGAGAGCTTTTATGGGGAACGGGAAGTACTCCAGCGGATCCGGCAGAAATCGACAGACCTGAGAAAGAATGTGACGACGCTGCTAGAACGGACCCGGAAGAAACTTGCGATTCAGCAGAAACAGTTGAAGGATACGGAAAAAAGAGAAAAATACCGCATCCGCGGAGAACTCATCCACACTTATGGGTACCAGCTCACGCCAGATGACAAAATATTAGTCTGCACGAACTTTTATGATGGCAAGGAGATTCAGATTCCAATCGACAATACCGTCTCTGCGGCGGAAAACGCAAATAAAAATTTCAGCCGGTATAACAAATTGAAACGGACCTTTGAAGCCGTGACGGTTCAAATTGCGGAGACGGAGGAACAGCTTGAGCATCTTGAGACGATTCTCACGGCGCTTGATATCGCCAGACAGGAGGAAGATCTCGTACTGATTAAGCAGGAGCTTGTAGACAGCGGATACATGAGAGGACATGGCAGAACAAACCACAAAAACGGGAAATCTATGCCGAAGAGCAAACCGCTTCACTATGTCTCTTCTGACGGATATGATATTTTTGTCGGCAAAAATAACTACCAGAATGACCAATTAACTTTTAAGACAGCGACTGGAAATGACTGGTGGTTTCACGCCAAACAGACGCCGGGTTCCCACGTCATCGTAAAATGTGGAAATGAAGAACCACCGGTTACGACTTTTGAAGAGGCGGCGAGCCTCGCTGCTTATTATTCAAAAAAGAAGGATGATGATAAAGTTGAAATTGATTATCTCCAGAAAAAAAATGTGAAGAAACCGAATGGAAGCAAACCCGGGTTTGTCGTTTACTATACTAATTATTCAATGGTTGTGTCGCCGGACATCAGCCATATTACAGAGAGGAAGGGGGAGGTGTGAAGAATGGTTTATTATGATTCGCATGTGCACACCGCTTTTTCCACGGATAGTGATACCCAGATGGAACAGATGGTGTTGCAGGGCATTCAAAACGGACTGCACGGCCTCACGTTTACAGATCATATGGATTATCACTTCCCACAAAACGGAAATTGGGATGCCGGTGAGAGCCACCCGCCCTTTACTTTCGATCTGGATGCGTATTTTCCCCAGGTCAAAAAATTACAAGAAAAATATAAGGACACCATACAAATTTATTGCGGTGTGGAAATAGGGCTGAAAGAAGATGCCTATGGGGAAAATGTGCTGCTGAGCCAAAGGGAACAGCTCGATTACTGTATTGGTTCCACGCATCTGGTTCATGATATGGATCCGTATGACCGGCAGTATTGGGATGCCTATGATGAAAAAGCGGGCATTGAAATATACTTTGAGGAGACATTGAAAAATTTAAAAGCAAAAGATATCCACATTGATACGCTGGGGCATCTCGATTACATCGTCCGCTACTCTCCGTCCGGTTACCGTATGTATTCGTACCAGATGTTTGCCGATATTATTGACGAAATTTTAAGACTTATAATCGACAGGGAAATTTCCCTGGAGGTAAATACGGCAGGTTACAAAAACGGCGGGCCGATGCCAAACCCGAACGAAGATATTATACGGCGGTACCGGGAATTGGGAGGCGAACGAATTACATTTGGTTCCGATGCCCATGAGACAGAACAATTGTGCAGCCGATTTCATGACGCCGAAACAATAGTGAGAAATGCTGGCTTTGACTACTATGTCACATTCGTACATCACAAGCCGGTATTTCATACGTGGCACTAATTATGTTTGCTTCACCAAAGGTGTGTAATAATCAAAAAAACTATAAATCAGCAAATATCCTTAGTTGAAGCTGATTTATAGTTTCTTTTTTTGAGTTTAGGACTTTCTCCGTGCGGCAGTCCCTTTTAATACTCTTCTTGTTCCTCTTCCTCGTCCTCATGGATATCGGCTTTCGGCTTTTCCAGTCCCTCAATCTTGAGGCCGTTTTTTTCCGCATAGTCCCAAAGTGCGGCATGAATCGCTTCTTCTGCGAGCAGGGAACAGTGAACCTTTACAGGAGGAAGACCATCCAGGGCTTCCATCACAGCTTTATTTGTAACTTGCAAGGCATCCTCAACGGACTTGCCTTTTACCAGTTCGGTCGCCATGCTGCTCGTCGCAACGGCAGCGCCGCAGCCAAACGTTTTGAATTTGCAGTCATTGATTATGCCGTCGCCGTCAATATCCAGATAAATACGCATGATATCCCCGCATTTTGCATTTCCAACCGTGCCGACACCACTCGCATTTTCTATTTCCCCTACGTTTCTCGGGTTACTAAAATGATCCATAACTTTTTCACTATACATTATTTTTTCCATCCTTTCCATCCGATCAGTGAGAGTTCTTTTTGATAAAATCTTCATACAGAGGAGACATGCTTCGAAGCTTCTCCACAATTCCAGTCAGCTTTTCCACGACAAAGTCCACATCCTCTTTTGTGGTCTCCCCGCTCAATGTCATACGCAGTGAACCGTGAGCAATTTCATGTGGGAGCCCAATTGCCAGTAAGACGTGCGACGGATCGAGTGAACCCGATGTACAGGCAGACCCGCTTGAGGCGCATATTCCTTCCATGTCAAGCATAATTAACAGGGATTCGCCCTCGACAAATTGGAAACTGAAATTTACATTGTTAGGTAAACGTTTCGTACGGTGTCCGTTTAACCGGCAATAAGGAATGGCCTTTTCTATTTTTTCAATCAAATAATCGCGCACTTCGGATTCCGAACGGACCCGTTCCTCCATCTCGGAAACGGCGATGGACACAGCTGTTCCAAACCCTACGATACCCGGTACGTTTTCTGTGCCGGCCCTTCGCTTCCTCTCCTGTGCCCCGCCGTGAATAAAGGAACGAAGCTTCAATCCTTTCCGGATATAAAGAAAGCCGATTCCTTTTGGTCCGTGAAGTTTGTGCGCGCTGGCGCTCAACATATCAATATTCATTTCATCGACATCAATTGGAATTTGTCCAAAAGCCTGCACGGCATCCGTGTGGAACAAGATCCCGTGTTCTTTTGCAATGGCTCCGATTTCCTTTACCGGCTGCACGGTTCCGATTTCATTGTTGGCAAACATAACGGAAATTAAAATCGTGTCCGGGCGGATCGCTTCCCTTAGACGGTCCAGCCGCAGCGTGCCATTTTCATCGACATCAATATAAGTAATTTCAAAACCACGGGTTTTAAGATAATCACACGTATGCAAAATGGCATGATGCTCAATTTTGGAAGTAATGATATGCTTTCCCTTGCTTTCGTATGCTTCAGCTGTCGCAATCAACGCCCAGTTATCCGCTTCACTGCCTCCCGCCGTAAAATAAACGTCCCGGATATCGGCGTGCATCGCGTCGGCAATAATCTGCCTGCTGTCATTGACAGCCTTTTTATTCTTCGCTGCAAAATCATATACACTGGACGGATTACCGAAATTTTCAGTAAAAAATGGAAGCATGGCGTCTACCACTTCCGGTCTGACAGAAGTAGTCGCCGCATTGTCTAAATATACAAAATGATTCATATTCTATAATATCTCCTTTCAATCGAAGGTCTGTATTTTTATAAATCTGTGCCATCGAGCAAATCAGAAAGCATCAGGTTGTCAACTGCATGATTGATACTGTCACCAATTCGTTTCCATACAATCTTTGTGATACATTGGTCGGATTCCTTACACGGAACTCCATTTTCTGTGACCTCAGAACAGTTGACAGGCGCCAGGTCTCCCTCCAGCGTGCGCAGAATATCACCGACTGATATTTTATCCCGGGACGCCGCAAGGGAATATCCGCCCTTCGCCCCTCTCACACTCGTCACGATATGCGCTTTTCTTAATTTGGCAATAAGCTGCTCCAAATAGCTCATCGAAATATCTTGGCGAATAGCGATATCGCTCAGTGATACCGGTTCATTTTCGCCGTGAATGGCAATATCAATAACCGCCCGAAGACCGTACCGACCCTTTGTGGAAATCTTCATACATTCCTCACATTCTGCCGCTTTAGCGGCTGTTAATCCGGTTGAATTGCGTGTACTACATACGCAAAACAGCCAAGTTTTATGCCGACGGTATTAATTCCAACTATTCTAATTCCTATTAAATTAATAGGAATTAAAGCTATTATAAGCCTTGCGGCTTATTTTGTCAATACTTAGCGGAAAATTAATCGGTAATATGCCCGTTCCTCCTCACCGTTTCTGTGCACCACATATTGTGCGGTAACCTGTCTCGTAACCTCGGATGCAGCTGCCGCCTGTAAATCATTTAGCGTGTAGGCAAAACCGGTACCACTTTGCTGTCTGTCTTCTTCAACGACACGGTGCGTCTTTTCGAGCTCCCGCTGTTTTAAATCATGTTCGAGGCCGGAAACGGTAGGAATGTCACTCGTTACCCCGGTTTTTGGAGATGAAGCGGTTTCTTGCACCACAGCCCCGTTTTGTCCTGATTCAAGTGTATTCATTGCAGCTGTTACAAGATTCGACAAGTCAAGTGCAGAACGGTGTCCTATATCTGGATTCGTACCAGGTTCCTCCAGTCCCAGGTTGTAACTGAGTCCGGACTGGGACAGGTCTGTTTCATCTAAGTTTATGGACAACGTATCGAGCTGGACATCGTCAGCTGAAATACCAGATCCCTTTTCCTTTTTGACTTCTTCAGATAAATCAATGCCGAGATCGAACAAATCATTCGATATTGTAAATTCCGGTTCTTCTGTTCTACCTGCCGGCATCTCCAAATCGGATGCAGAAGGTTCCGGGGAAGAATATGACGGTTCCAAATGTGTATTTCCCCCCCCCATATTGGTTGGGGCATTATCGGTAGAACGTCCGAGGGAAGATGTTTGTGATTGCGGCTGCACATTTTGTTCTGCTATTTCTTTTAAAATATTCGCCGCCTCTGCCTCTGCCCTTGCCGCCTCTGCTTTTGCTTTTTCCGCTTCTGCCGCCGCCCTCGCTTCCTCCGCTTCTTTTAAAGCCGCTTTCGCTTCTGCCGCCGCTTTTAAGGCCGCCTTTTCTTCTTCCGCCGCTTTCGCTGCCCTCAATGCCGATTCATCCATTTTCCACTCGATGGGATTGGCTACAATATCCTTGTCGACCATAAAACGGAAATCATCCCCTGTCTTTTCACTTTCAGGCATAACAACGGTTTCAAACCCATCCCCTGCTAATTTGGAAGCCGGTTTATGATGTGTCGAAACTTTATATAATTCTGCTATTTTCTCTACTTCCATGCCGCTTGTAGAGTCATCTAATGGTTTTAATCTAGATATTTTCATTTGCTTTTGCGGCTGGGTTCCTGATCCGCTTATTAATTCTGATTCCGGTTGACTTTTTTTACTCCCTTCCATAATTGGTTCCACATTTATCGCCTCCAATAAATCATTGTCTCTCTGCGTCTGCTCTATTACATCTGCCATATCTTCCCTGGCTGTCGCATTCATTCGGTTGATGCTCGCTGTAATATCGTCCAAGCCCTGTTTTAGGGACTTTATTTGTTTTTTATCTCCCCGTTCTTCCCCTATATGCTTCCCGGAGATGCCTGACAACATGGCCGCCGCTTCGCTGAGAGCATGCTCCGACTGTTCCCAGTCGTCCATAGAATTGGCAAGGTGGTTTAAATGCTCATCTATTTCATCCCGTTCTTCTGAGCCGGATGTGTATGATTGTGTGCTTACTACTGACGTCCATTCCGGTTTGTCCCCGGTATTCACCCCCAGACCATGCTTTGAATGCTTTGCCATATATCATCAACCCCTTTAAAAGCTTTTTGCTACGCATAACGTTAGTCATAAATATAATACTACAAATCCAGTTAAAAAACAATATATGAAATAAAAATCATAGATTTCATTCTTTGACATAAATTATATTACATCGCTCAGTTTTGAACCGTAAAAGTGAACAAAGTTCACTGTACTTATAAGGAGGGGAAATTGTGAAAGAAAAATTATTGAAGGGAACCCTCCTGCTTACTCTGGCAGGTATACTCACGCGGATTATCGGTTTTGTCTACCGTATTTTCCTGGCAAATACACTGGGAGAAACAGAACTCGGTATATACCAGCTTGTATTTCCGGTATATGGAATTTGTTTTACGCTTTATGCCTCCGGCTTGCAGACTGCTGTCTCCCAGCTTGTATCGAACCCGCACTACAAATATTCGAAAAAAGTAATAAAGACAGGCATACTCCTCTCTCTCGGAGTGTCCCTGACTTTATCTGCCGTCGTTTTTTTATTCTCTGATTTTATCAGCCAGCATTTTCTATTCACAGAAAAAACTTCTGATCTACTGAAAATACTTGCCATCATTTTTCCATTCTGTGGCGTTACAAGTATGATAAATGGATATTTTTATGGACTGAGGGAAGCGAAGGTGCCTGCTATCACCCAAATGGTAGAACAGCTTTGCCGGGTTGGTTTTGTTTTTCTTATATATGCCAGCGCATTTTGGGACTTTTCCAGTAAGGTTGCGGTGGCAGGCTTAGTCGCAGGTGAAATCTGCTCCAATATTTACAACCTATTCAGCTTAAGAAGGTCCAAAGTAAAAAGCGGCCAGCTATCGGCCGCAAAAATGAAAATCGCCCGGGCTATATTAAAACAGGCAATCCCGCTTAGCGGCACAAAACTTGTTATTTCACTGTTGTCGAGCCTGGAGTCAGTCCTCATCCCGATTATGCTCACCGCTTATGGACTGTCTCACGATGAATCGCTGGCGCTGTACGGTGTCATAACGGGCATTGTCATACCTTTTATACTATTTCCGGGGACAATTACAAATTCTCTATCGGTACTTCTGCTTCCGGAAATATCAAAAGCGGACAATGAAAATAACATTGCAAAAATCCACCATACAACTCAAATAACAATCAAGTACTCACTGTTGCTCGGATGTGTCGCCACCGCAGTATTTCTCAATTTAGGAAAACAAATCGGAGTTTTGTTTTTTCACAGTGAAAATGCCGGCAAGCTTTTAACTTTGCTCGCAGTAATCTGTCCATTTATTTACGTCTCCACTACACTATCCAGTATTATAAATGGACTTTCCAAAACACATATAACATTTCGGAATACGGTTTGCGGACTGTTCCTCCGAATCCTTTGTCTCGTAGTTTTTACATCAAAATATAGCATTTACGGATATTTATTTGGTCTTTTGCTGAGCCAGATTATTATCAGTATACTTGACAGCGCCTATCTAATCCGGCACGGCTATACGGAAATTGAGCTGTTCCGCTGGCTGGTATTCCCCGGCATTGTGTTATCGCTGTCCA
This sequence comes from uncultured Eubacterium sp., assembly GCA_910584245.1. Lineage (GTDB taxonomy): Bacteria > Bacillota > Clostridia > Lachnospirales > Lachnospiraceae > Eubacterium_F. The sequence goes on along the minus strand of CAJTZF010000002.1, from coordinate 216,985 downwards.
TTTACATATGCCGTATTGCCGCACAAAACATATGCCGCTCCCTTCATTTTGAAAAGGATATTATTTTACTAATCGCTATTCTGCCCGCCCTGCTTATATCCTTTTTCCTGTTCCGTATCACAGGGCTGGTACGGAAAAAGGATTTAGTTTAGCATACGAAGCAATTCTTGTTCGGTAATAATTGGTATACCTAGCTCCTTTGCTTTTTTATTTTTTGACGAGGAAGACTGGATATCATTATTTACAAGGTAATTTGTCTTTTTACTTACCGTGCCGCTAACCTTACCTCCCGCGCGCTCAATTTCTTCTTTACACTCATTTCGGTTTGCATAATGCTCCAGGCTTCCGGTAATGACAAAGGTCATTCCCGCCAGCTTTTCAGAGTCATTTTTTTCCGGCATAGAAATCCGTAATATTTGTTCCAACTTATTCACTAGTATTTTATGTTCCTCAGAGGAAAAATAAGTTACAAATGATTCCGCCAGCTTTTGCCCGATTCCGTCAATTAATATGAGTTCATCTGCGGTAAGGCGGTCCATCTCCGTAAGGCGCATTGGATAAGTGTTGCATACAAGCTTAGCCATACTAAGTCCAAACCCTTTGATTCCGAGGCTATAGACAACTCGTTCAAGCGGAACCTCCTTTGCTTCCTCCAGCGCATGGACCAGGTTCTGATATGATTTTTCACCAAACCCTTCCATCTGTTCAATTTCCTCCCTGTGTTCCGATAGATGAAAAATATCGCTAAGATCATGAAGCCATCCTTGGGCGATAAATTTTTCGAGCGTCGCCTCTGAAAGTCCGTCAATATTAAGTGCATCTCTGCTTACAAAATGTGTGAACAGTTTGATTTTTTTCGCATAACAGTTTGGATTCAGGCAAAATAAAAATTCTGAACCATTTTCATTAACCTGCTCTGTCGCCTCCCCGCATACCGGACAAAATTTTGGTATGGACAGCCGTCCGCTTCCTGTCCGGTTCTCTTGAATTTGCGGAATAATCATATTGGCCTTATAAACGGTGATATGGTCTCCGATGCCGAGCTTTAATTCACGCAGAATACTTAAATTGTGTACACTGGCGCGGCTCACTGTCGTGCCCTCGAGTTCTACCGGTTCGAAAATAGCGATCGGATTTATTAGTCCTGTCCGCGATGCGCTCCACTCCAAATCGAGCAATGTCGTTTCCGCTAATTCGTCCTGCCATTTAAAAGCAATAGAATCCCTTGGAGATTTTGCAGTTCTACCGAGGCTTTGGCTGTATTCGATGTCGTCATAGGTCAGAACCAATCCATCACTTGGCAGATCCAGTCCCCCGACAATTTCTTCAGAAAATTCTGTCACAGAGGAGAGAACAGAGTTTTTGGCCACGGCTTTATATGGTACCGTATCAAATCCCTGGCTTTGGAGGAATCTAAGGATCTCCTCCTTGGTCGTAAAGGATTGTTCCGCGGTATCCGCTTCAATCAAATTATATACATAGAAATAAACATTCCGTTCGGCAGTAATTTGATTATTGAGCTGTCGGACGGTACCGCTGCACAAATTTCTCGGGTTTTTGTATTTCTCCTGAATATCCGTAAAAGACTGGTTCAATTTCTCAAAGTCAGAATACTTGATAAGCGCTTCTCCCCGGATCACGAGATTTCCCTCGAAAGAAATTTGTGCGGGGATATTCTGAAAGGTTTTGGCATTGTTTGTAATAACCTCCCCTACCTCACCATTTCCCCTTGTAAGAGCTTTTACAAGCTTCCCGTTCTGATAAGTCAAAATTACGCTTAGTCCGTCTAATTTCAGTGAAAGTAGCCCCTTCTGGTCCCCCAGCCATTCCACAAGCTCGTTTGGTTCTTTTGTTTTAGCGAGGGAGAGCATCGGCGCTACATGCGGCTCTTTAGGAAGCTCGCTTATCGTTTCATACCCGACATGTACGGTCGGGCTGTTCGCCATGACAACGCCTGTTTTCTCCTCTAACGACACCAATTCATCATATAATCTATCATATTCGTAGTTGGACATTACCTCGTCCTGTCCCTGATAATATACTTTGGAAGCGTAGTTTAATTGTTCAACCAGCTCCTTAATCCGATCCAGCTCTTTCATTATAAAATTTCTGTCCTTTCAAAGATTGCTCCAGTTTCTGAAGCTCATCTGGTGAAACGTACCGCCATTTTCCAACCGGCAGGTTTCCCAGCTCAATATTCATAATCCGCACTCTTCTTAATGTGACAACCCGGTAGCCAAAATATTCACACATCCGTCGAATTTGACGGTTTAAGCCCTCGGTCAATATCATTCGGAAGCAGCGTTGGTCCAACCTCTCAATGCGGCATGGCTTCGTCATCGTATTTAAAATAGGAACCCCTTGCGCCATCGCCTGAAGCACCTCTTTTTTCATTGGCTTGTTGACGGTTACCTCATATTCCTTTTCATGCCCGTTTCTTCCGCGCAAAATACGGTCCATGAGTTCTCCGTCATTGGTGAGAAGAATGAGACCGGTGGAATCCTTATCCAGTCTTCCGACGGGATAAACCCGTTTTTCAAAATGAATAAAATCAATGATATTGTCTTTATCCTGTTTACTGCTCGTACAGACGATTCCCTCCGGTTTATTTAATGCGATTAGTATTCTCTCATCAGACGGACAAATTTGCTTGCCATCAACACACACATTCTGTTCAGGATGGACGCGGTCACCGAGAACAGCTGTCTGTCCATCAATCGTAACCCTGCCCTGCTCCAGAAGTCGGTCAGCTTCTCTCCGGGAGCAAAAACCGGATACGCTTAGATATTTATTAATTCTTGTTATTTCATCCAAAATAGCTTCTCCTTACTTGCCTACAAAACCCAACAGCATTGTACAATACTGTTGGGTTTTCGGTATCATTGTATCCACATAGCGGATCTTTCTTTTTATGTATCTACTGTGCCGGCGCATTCGGGTCTGCCGGCGCATTTGGGTCTGCTGGCGCGTTGGGATCCGCCGGCGCATTCGGGTCTGCTGGCGCATTAGGATCCGCCGGTGCATTTGGGTCTGCTGGTACATTTGTATCCGATGGCACATCCGGGCCAGTTGCCGCTTTACTGCTATCGGCTGTCGTAATAGCTTGATCCATTTTCTGATATAGCTGCCGGAATGCCTCGTCCGAGTTAATCGCTTCCTGAAACCCATTTGTCACCTCGTCCCGCAGAGCGACGACATGTGAATTTTTATCTGCAGATATAATAAAATCTTCTTCATTTCCATCTAGCGCACTTAAATAAATCAACTTATTTCCGTCTGAGCTCATCGTCACATATAATCCGCTCAAACACGGTGCCAGCGTATCTATATTTTTCATCTTCATATCATATCGTACGTAAACGCGCATTGCACCATTATCTTCATTTTTTAGCGAATAACACACAAAATTCAAATAATCCTCTACATATTCTGCCTGTGCAATGAGTTTTTCCTGATTAATTTGCTTAATATCACTGACAAGTGGCTCCATCATCTCCATATCGACATCCCGTTTTGCCTGAAAATAGCTGGAAATAAGACGGTTAATATCCTCATCCTCGCATTTCGCCAGAGGAGCATCCGCGACAGTATTAGAATCCTCTCCTCCCGTCGGAATGAGTGTCAGAATAAGAAAACTCAAAAGTAACGCCCCGATTGATATTACAATAATTAATTTTTTGTATTTTAACTTCATTTATCCTACCTTCTTCTTACATATTTTATCTAAAAAATGTCTAATGGCTTGTCATAGTAAATTATAACAAGGATTTTCCCGTTTGTCTATTACTTTAAATAGTTTTTTTGTCCCCGCTCCCTTATTTACCACTTGTTCTTTCTTATGCAGCCTAAAAAAAATAAAAAAAGTTCTTTACTTTTTATCTAAACTTGTATATAATGAATACGATGCATCTGTGGCTCAGTGGATAGAGTACCGGCTTCCGAAGCCGTTGGTCGGGGGTTCGAATCCCTCCAGGTGCATTTTTTTATTGGCTTTTTTGCGGAAATAGTCTAAAATATCAGATAAATCTATTTTCTTCCCTCATATATATGAATACGCGGTCAGATAATATTTCGTCAGGATCTACAAACTGCGTATTAACTTCTTTCACCAGTGACGAAAGCATTTCATAAAGCTCTTTGTCTTCTGCGGGGATGACAATCATTTCATGAACGCTGCTTGGAACAACATAGAGGTCACAGTTTAACTCATCCGCCAGGCTTTGCATCAAATCCTTGTATAAAATGGCGGCGGCGCCATAAATGCCGATACAGTTCGTGATAACGATCATATCGAGATCCTGCGGATGTTTCGGCGGTCTCTTCTCTACATTGATATATTTTTCTACCATTTTGTCCAAACTTGTAATTTCCAGCGGCAAAATATTTTCGGTATTGGCCGAGGCCATTTTCAATAACTGTTCAACAGAAACGCCCCATCTTTTTTGTATTTTCTCACTGATCCGTATCGTTTGCACATACCGTTTATTTAAGCTCACAACAATGTGAAAGGTGATTGCCATATCTAAAAATGGAATATAGGGCGTTCCATCTAAAAGCTTTTGATTACGTTCCCTGGACATAAGCCGGTAAATGACCCGGTTTCTGCACTGCTCCAGTTCAAAATCCAGCTGGTATACTTCACTGGCTGCCTCCAGGCTCCTATTGTATCTGCTGATCACTTCCTGAACGATAGTTTCGATATCATCTTTCTTATTGTACTCCCCGAGCAAATCCTGGATATGGACCGTATGGGTTTGTAAGCTGGCTTCGCTTTTTTTCACAAACTCAATACCGATTTTATTTTTAAATTTTTCAACGACGGAAATCGAGTAATCCTCCCCCATTTCTTTCTGTATTCCTTCTGACACAATGTCTGCAAATGCTTTTAATTCCATTTAATCATCCCTTCTATAAATTTTTGAGAATCTTCATAGGATTTCTTTACCTCTCGTTCCCTAAATGGTTTGGATAGATTGAGATTTGAATGTAGAATAATTGACTTCGAAGAACTTCTCATACGCACATTCTAGCAAAAAGTATGTGGAATTACAACAATCATATTACGGTTTTTTCGCTCGTGACCGGGAGCCCCCCTAAATTTAATTGCCTTTTGAGGGAAAAATAGAAAAGAAACTATAAACCAGCAAAAGCGCGGGCTTATAGTTTCTTTACTTTTACATATAGGAATTACTCATAAAATGGTTTTGATTAAACAATACCCTGAGCGGTCATGGCATCTGCAACTTTTTCAAAACCAGCGATATTGGCGCCTACCACATAATTTTTCTCAAAGCCATATTTCTTTGACGCGTCATCACAGGCATGGAAAATATTTACCATAATGTCTTTTAATTTACTGTCAACTTCTTCAAATGTCCAGCTCAGTCTCTCGCTGTTCTGTGACATTTCAAGGGCGGATGTAGCTACGCCGCCGGCATTCGAAGCCTTTCCAGGCGCAAATAATACGCCGTTTTCCTGGAGATATTCTGTCGCTTCGATAGAAGTTGGCATGTTTGCACCTTCTGCCACTGCGAGAACACCATTTGCTACAAGCGCTTTGGCGTCATCAATCAAAAGCTCATTCTGAGTTGCACATGGAAGGGCGATGTCCACTTTTACGGTCCATACGCCTTTGCCTTCATGATACTCAGCAGACGGGCGTTTCTCAGCGTACTCGGTCAGCCTTGCGCGATGTACTTCTTTTACTTCCTTCAAAAGTGCTACATCAATTCCTTCGGGATCATACACCCATCCGGTAGAATCGGAAACGGTAACCACTTTTGCCCCGAGCTGGTGTGCCTTCTGTGTCGCATAAATAGCCACGTTGCCGGAACCACTTACCGCAACGGTTTTTCCTGCTATATCAATACCATTACATTTGAGCATTTCCTCAGTATAATATAACAATCCGTATCCGGTTGCTTCTGTTCTGGCAAGAGAGCCTCCAAATGTAAGCCCTTTTCCGGTCAATACGCCTTCGTAACAATTGCGGATCTTTTTATACTGCCCATACATATATCCGATCTCTCTTCCGCCCACACCGATGTCGCCGGCAGGTACGTCTGTATCTGGTCCAATATGTCTCTGAAGCTCTGTCATAAAGCTCTGGCAGAACGCCATAACCTCGCGGTCGGATTTTCCTTTCGGATCAAAATCGGAACCACCTTTGCCGCCGCCGATGGGAAGACCAGTAAGTGAATTTTTAAAAATCTGCTCGAATCCAAGGAATTTAATGATGCCGAGATTTACAGAAGGATGGAAACGCAGACCGCCCTTATATGGACCGATCGCACTGTTGAATTGAACACGGTATCCGGTATTTACCTGTACATTTCCGTTGTCATCCACCCAGGGAACACGGAATTTGATCTGTCTCTCAGGATTTGTCAGACGCTCCAGCAATGCGTCCCTGCGGAACTTCTCTTCATTTTTTTCTACAACGGGGCGAAGGGATTCCAGTACTTCCTTCGCTGCCTGGTGAAATTCTGGCTCGGCAGGATTTTTCTCGATTAACTGAGCCAATACCTCGTCTACATATGACATGTGTCATACCTCCTATCTATATTTTTTCTTAACGTCAAAAATAATTATATACTAATTTTTTCCGATGTACAAGTTATTTTTGAAAAGGATACTGGTTTTTGCAAGCAAGATATACATTTCTATAGTGGTAATCCCCGCTCACATTTTGGTCAAACCAATCCGGCGCCACAAAATGATCCGCCTCTTCTTCTGTGGAAAATTCCACTTCTGCCAGTGTCATTCCCTCATAAGCGCCATGAAAGACATCCAATTCAATCGTGAATGACTGGTATGGAATGCGAAATCTGTTTTTTTCAATTATACATCCATCGATTTTAGACTTTAGGTGTTCGTAGGATTCCCTGGTAAGAGGAAGCTCTATTTCCTGGTTGACACAGACAGGATCACGTTTCCTGGCATCCACTCTATTTTTGTATGTGAGCACATACATATCATCCAGTCTGCGAATGCGGATAACTGGGTCTTTGCTTAGATACCCCTGTTCAATACGGGAACAGGGGTATTGTTCCAGGTGCTCCGGCAACTCCCGGATGAGAAACTTTTTTTCAATTTCCATCTCTTTTTACCACCTTTCTTCTTTTTTACGTTATTGCCTTTATCACGAATTAAGAAATCCAAGCTGGTCTAAAGGCGTTACGCGAAGCCACGCTCTTCCCTTTATTTTACCGGCCTTTACTGGTCCCACATTTTTACTCCGGCTGTCTTCACTGCTATCCCGGTTATCCCCGAGAACAAAATATTCATCGCTGCCTAATGTGATCGTCTGGGACGCGATACCTCCGTCGGAAAGGCTTCCGTCACTGTACGGGTCATAAATTGGCTTGTCATTAATGTAAATTTTTTCCCCTTCGATGCGGACGCGCTCTCCGGGAAGTCCAATGACCCGCTTAATATAATTTGTCCTTTCACTGTGTTCAAATACAATAATATCAAACCGGTCCGGCTGGCCAACAAGATAACTCACCTTCTCCACAACAAGGTTGTCTCCATTCTGAAGCGTGGGTTGCATAGACGGACCCTCTACGGTCGTATGGTTTGCCACAAATTTTGTAATGAGTACACCCGTGACAAGAGCGATGGCGACGCAGATGAAAAGGCTTCGAACGATTTTTACCACACTCTTTGAGGTGTGCTCTTCTGGTTGATCGGGAATGGCAACGGCAACAACGGGATGAGTTGACACAGAGGGCTCTTGCTGTGTCTGCTCCGGTTCGGGCGGTGAAACAAAAGGAGACTCATCCACCCAGTCAATTCCGCTTTCCTCCGGTATAAAATTGGGATTTCTTTTTAACAGCTCCTCACAGAACCGGACATTTTCTTCAATTTGTTCTTCTACTGAATGCTCCATGTTTTCCCCATTTCTGCGCTGCTTTTGCGCGTAATCGATATTTTTGCCTACGCATTTTATACGCGTTCATATGTTTCGGAAACGGGGGTCTCGAGAGAAATCCTTCCGAGTTTGGAATGCCGGAAATCGTCGAACAAAAGTGCCGCCGTCTTTTCAAAATCAATCTCTTCCCCCTTTTTCAGACATCTGCGGACGGTTCCGATCTCTTCAAGAATTTTCGTATTTTGATTTATCTCCTCTATGCCGTATAACTGGTGGAGGTTTCCGGGATATGTTTTTACAATAAAATCAATAAAGGACAGGGCAAGTTCCACCCGTTGTAAAAGTTCATCCCGAATGGAACCTATATATGCGAGCTTCAGGCCGACGGCAGGATCTTCAAATTTCGGCCATAAAATGCCCGGGGTATCTAATAATTCCACCTGTTTATTCAGACGGATCCACTGTTTTCCCCTTGTGACTCCTGGTTTGTTCCCTGTTTTTGTACACGCCTTTCCCGCAAAGCTGTTTATAAATGTGGATTTTCCCACATTGGGAATACCTGCGACCATAGCGCGGATAGGGCGGTTTAAAATACCGCGCCGGCGGTCCCTCTCAATCTTTTCCCTGCACGCTTTTTGAATCAAGGAATGGATGGCCTTCAATTCGTTGCGTTTTGTTGCGTTGACCGCCGCTGTATGAACCCCTTTTTCTTCATAATAACGGATCCACTGCCGGGTCGCGCTGTCGTCCGCCAGATCGGATTTATTTAACACAATCATTCTCGATTTTCCCGAAGCAAGTTCATCAATATCCGGATTCCTGCTGCTATATGGGATACGCGCATCTACAAGCTCGATTACCACATCAATAAGTTTTATATCCTCCTGCATGGCGCGCTTCGCCTTTGTCATATGTCCGGGATACCATTGAAGATTCATAGTTACCTCCTCTGTGTATGTTGTTTGCGTTAATACGAATTCGCCGGCGTCGGGGTCGCCTCCTCTTCCGTCTTTCTGTGATCTGGACCGGAAACAACAGAAAATGGCTTTACAATAAACGAAACCTTACCGATAATCTGTTCCGTCTTTACCATTCCGAACGAGGAATTTCTGCTGTCATCGGAATCGACACGGGAATCACAAAGCACGAAATATTCATCCTCTCCCAGTTTGATCTCCTGTTCCGCGATGCCCGCCGTAGTCATCGGATTATAGTTATATTTTTCTTTTAACTCTTTTCCGTCAACGTATATTTTTCCGTCAATGATTTGCACGGACTCTCCGGGAAGCCCAATGATCCGCCGAAAGATAATGAGCGGCTCTTCTCCCCCCTCGAGCGCCTTTTCCCTATCGTAAAAAGCAATTACATCTTCCCTGTCCGGTGAAAAGAGGAGATAGGCTTTTGTATTGATAAACACTTCCTCGCCATTATAAAGCGTAGGCTCCATAGCAGATCCCGCCGTACTCGCCTTACGGATGCAAAAATGGATGACCAGATAGGCAAGCAGTATGACAGCCACTATTTCTATCATCCAGAAAATGCACTCCTTAACTATTTTCTTTCTCTTATTTTTTCTTACTTCTTCTTCAAAATTCAGATTCATTTCTCTACCCCAAAAAAGTGATATATAGAAACATAGTGCATGCTATAGCAGCGCCATAACATACACTATATGGATTGATCGGATGCAAATTAACGAACCAGCTCTTTTACCTTGGCAGCCTTGCCAACACGGTCGCGCAGGTAGTTGAGTTTTGCACGTCTTACTTTACCAAGCCGGACAATTTCAATTTTTTCAACGATCGGCGAGTGAAGCGGCCAGGTCTTTTCAACACCGATTCCATTCGAATTCTTGCGGACAGTAAATGTCTCGCGGCTGCTTCCGCCCTGTCTTTTGAGCACAACACCTTCAAATACCTGTGTTCTCTCGCGGTTACCCTCGATTACCTTGGCGTGCACCTTTACCGTATCCCCTACATGAAATTCAGGAATCTCCGTTTTCATCTGCTCAGCTTCAATTTTTCTTATAATTTCGTTCATTTGTTGTTCCTCCTAATTTTTTTGATGTTCTTAATACAAACATAAGACAGCGGCACTCCACTGCTGTACCAGAGGACCATCTATTTTTTTCACAACATTTAGAATATAGCATAAAAATAAATAAACGTCAAGTAAATTTTAGTTGTATTTCCCTATAATTCATAACCGATTTCCCGCAGCATATCCAGATCCGTCTGAACCGAAATTCCCATTGTCGTAAGAAAATCCCCGCTAATTGCGGCATTGGCCCCGGACAAAAAACAGGATCTCCCCTTATCTTGCAAATATTCCCTTCCGGCTGCCAGGCGGATCCACGCGTGAGGCATGGCAAACCGGAAGACCGCAACGGTTTTGCGCACTTCCTCTGCCTGTAGCGGAGAAATAGCCTCAAATGGAGTTCCCGGCACCGGATCCAGCATATTGACCGGGATGGATTCCACACCGAGCGCCCGTTCCTGGAGCGCCAGTTCAATGCGGTCCTCCATCGTCTCCCCGATTCCGGCAAGCGCCCCGCTGCAAATCATAAGTCCCGCCGCCTTCGCCTGGCGGATCATTTCCTTCTTTTCTTCATAAGTATGCGTGGTACAAACAGTCTGAAAAAATTTTTCAGAGCTCTCCAGATTGTTGTGGATCATATGCAGACCGGCTCTCGCCAGATTCTCCAGATCCTCCCGGTGCAAAAGCCCCAGGGAAGCACAAAGACGGAGATTCGTGTTCTCCTCCAGTTTTCGGATGGATTGGCACAGCAGCTCTACCTCTTTTGATGGGAGCGCGCGTCCAGATGTGACGACACCGTACGCCATTACTCCCTTTTTCTCCTTTTGCACCGCATCCGCTAGCAGCTTTTCTGCCGGCAACAGGGAAAACCGGGGCACACTGGCGCTGGACGGGTTAGTCCCTGACTGGGCGCAAAATTTGCAGTCCTCGGAACAGGGACCTCCCTTTGCGCTAATAACCGCGCAGAGATCAAAAGCGGACCCGCAAAATGTTCTCCGTATGTCGTCGGCAGCCGCACACAAATTTTCCAATGGCGCCTCCGCAAGCGCCATAAGCTCTTCCTTTTCAAGACTCCCACCTTGAATTACCTTTTCTTTATATTGATCGATCATGTGATAACCTCATCGCGCGGAACAAGCGCTTATTCGCGAAACCGAACGGCAATCGAATTTGCATGTGCGGTCAGCTGCTCCGCTTCTGCGAACTGGATAATATCTTCGTGAATTTCCTCAAGCGCCTCTCTTGAATAGGAGATCAGGCTGGATTTCTTTACAAAATCGTCCACATTCAGCGGAGAAAAGAACTTCGCCGTTCCATTTGTCGGAAGAACATGGTTTGGCCCGGCCATATAATCTCCCAGCGGCTCACTGCTGTATTCACCTAGGAAAATAGCGCCCGCATTCTGAATCCGTGTCATCGTGTCAAATGGGTTTTTTGTCAAAATCTCAAGGTGCTCTGACGCAATTTCATTGGATGCGTGTATGGCATCCTCCATACTGTCCGCCACGAGCAGATACCCATAATTATCAAGTGACTTCCGGATAATATCGGCGCGGCTGAGCGTCTTCAAAAATTCTTCCACTTCTTTTTCTACCTTGGTTGCCAGCTCTTCACTCGTCGTAACTAAAATAGCCGAGGCGAGCTCGTCGTGTTCCGCCTGGGACAAAAGGTCTGCGGCTACATATCTCGGATTTGCGCTCTCGTCGGCGAGAACAAGTATTTCACTCGGTCCCGCAATAGAATCAATACTTACGTATCCATAGACGGCTTTTTTTGCCAGAGCCACAAAAATATTTCCCGGTCCACATATCTTCGCTACTTTTTTTATGGATTCAGTACCGAAGGCGAGAGCCCCGACCGCCTGGGCGCCGCCAACCTTATAAATTTCATCGGCTCCTGCCAGATTGGCGGCGACCAATGTCGCAGGTGTCACCTTTCCGTCCGCTCCCGGCGGGGTCGTCATCACGATCCGCTTTACACCGGCTACTTTCGCCGGAGCAATATTCATCAGTACACTAGAAGGGTAAGCCGCTTTTCCCCCTGGGACGTATACGCCGACACTCTCGAGAGGCGTCATTCGCTGCCCGACAATTACGCCGTTTTCCCTCGTCTCCATCCAGCTGTTGCGCAGCTGTTTTTCGTGAAAGTCCCTAATATTTTTCAGAGATTTTTTCATCACATGAATGAGGGAATCGTCTACGAGCGAGTACGCTTCCTTAATTTCCTCCTCCGTCACGCGTATATTTTGTTTGTTAATCTCTGCCTTATCATACTCTTTTGTGAGGGAAAAGAGCGCCTCATCCCCATTTTCCTTCACCTCATCCAATATGTTTGTCACCTTATCCTGATAAGATCCATACTGGTTCGGACTCCTCTTTAATAAATTTTCTAAAATGTTGTCCATAGACGCCGCGTCTAATTTTATACGGTTCATCTCATTCACCTCGTCTCACTATTAACAGCACATTTCAAATCACGGATAATTTTTGTAATCCGCTCCCGCTGCATTTTCATACTTGCCTCATTGACGACTACCCTGGCGGAGAGCGGACAGATCACTTCCAAAACTTCAAGTCCGTTTTCCCGGAGTGTCGATCCGGTTTCCACAATATCTACGATCACCTCGGAGAGCCCCACTATCGGGGCAAGTTCTACCGATCCGTTTAATTTCACAATCTCTACCGTCTGGTGCCTTTTGTTATAAAAAAAATCTTTTGCAATTTTAGGGTATTTGGAAGCAACACGTATAATTTCATTTTTCTGCAAAAGGGCGCTCGCCGACGCCGGTCCGGCAACACACATATTGCACTTGCCAAGTCCCAGGTCCAGAACCTCAAGAATTTTGCGTCCTTCCTCCATAATCGTATCACTTCCCACTACACCGATATCGGCGGCTCCGTATTCTACATATGTAGGGACATCCGATGTCTTTGAGAGGAAAAATTTGAGCCGCAGCTCTTCATTTACAAATATAAGCTTCCGCGTATCCTTTTCCTTCATTTCCTCACACGTAATTCCGCTCTGTTCCAAAAGGGCAAGTGTCTGTTTGGCAAGTCTCCCCTTTGCCAGGGCAATTGTTATATATTTCATAGCACACCTCTCATACATCCAGTATATTTTCCTGATCCCGTTCTACCTTTATGACAGTCGAAATTCCATGTCGTTTTGCGTACTTTTCGTATACGCACATTTCCGTATACGCGTTTTTACGCATTAGCGATACCGCCCTTCCTTCCGTTCGGTAACGGTTTGCCATATCAACTGCCTTTTTACGGTCTGACGACTGGTACAAAATAAGGACGCCGTTATCACTGACGGGGATTTCCGCTTTCTGCCGGTCCAGGGCATTCATTAGCTGGTCCAGCACGATGGCAAGTCCGACAGCCGGCGCTTTCTTTCCAAACTGTTCGAGTAACTTGTCGTACCGGCCGCCCGTAGCGATTGCCTCCCCTGTCCCATATGTATAGGCTTTAAATATGATGCCCGTATAATATTCATAATGGCTCAGCATACTCAGGTCGAACGTTACGCTCTCTGATAAACCGTAAATATCGAGAATTTCATATACTTTTTCAAGGCGTTCGAGCGCCTCCCGCGCAAGTGCATTATTCACATGCTCCCTTGCGTACTGTAATGTTTCCTTTTCGCCAAACAAATCGGGCAGACGGATGAGGAATTCTTTCCACTCAGCAGAAATAGGTTTTGCTTCGATCATTTCCTCCACACCAAAAATATTTTTGTTTGCGAGAAGTCTTTTATATTGTTCGGCCTCTTCGCTTGTAAAACCGGCTTCCTCCATAATGCCACGGATAAATGCGGCGTGCCCGACATCAATTTTAAATTCCTGCAATCCCGATTTTGCAAGGCACTCCACGGTAAGCGCGATCATTTCTGCATCGGCATCTGAACTGGAATCATTCATAAGCTCGGCCCCGATCTGCGAGATCTCGGAAAGTTTTCCCTGATACCCTCTTCGGTGAATAAAGGTGCTCCCTGAGTAAGACAGGCGAATCGGAAGCTCTTCCCCCGAGTAATATTTTGCCACGCATCTTGCGATGGACGGAGTAATATCCGGCCGCAAAACGAGCGTATTGTTGTACTGGTCAAAAAATTTGAACATTTCCTTGGATGCTACCGTTCCCCGCTCCTGCTTAAATATATCGAAAAACTCATAGGTTGGGGTCTGAATGTACTGAAAGCCATATTGTTTCATAATTTTGTGAATGTCTTCTTCGACTTTCCGGCGCCTCTCACATTCCGTACCATATATATCCCTCACACCTTCCGGCGTAAACAACAAATTTTCTTCGTAATCCATCGGTTTTGGTTCCTTCCTTTTTAAATCATTCATAAATCGCTGTCGGCTGCTGTACTTTTGGTTCATAACCGGCGTCCTTCAGCGCCTGGATAATCTGGTTTTTGTGATCGTGGCCAAAGGCCTCCATCGTGATCGTCAATTCCACGGCCGCGTTGCGGTTAATACTTATAAATTGGTTGTGTTCCAATCGGATGACATTTCCCTGTGCCTTGGCGATAACCTCTGCCACATGGAGAAGCTCTCCCGGGCGGTCCGGCATTTCCACCGCCAATGTAAACACGCGCCCGCGCTGGATCAGGCCATGCTGTACTACGGACGAGACGGTTATCACATCCATATTGCCGCCGCTAAGTATGGAAACCACTTTTTTGCCCCGGATATCCAGCTGTTTCAGCGCCGCCACTGTCAGGAGTCCGGAATTCTCAACAACCATCTTATGATTTTCCATCATATCGAGAAAATTCACGATCAGATCATGGTCATCTACCGTTATGATATCGTCAACATTTTTTTGTATATATGGGAAAATGTTCGTTCCTGGCATTTTGACCGCCGTGCCGTCGGCAATTGTGCTGACCGAGGGCAGGGAGACGACTTTTCCCTGTCTCAGTGATTCCTGCATGCAGTTGGCGCCGGCCGGCTCCACTCCGATCACTTTGATATTTGGGTTGAGAAGCTTCGCAAGTGTGGAGACGCCACAGGCCAAACCGCCGCCCCCGATCGGCACGAGGATGGTGTCTACTGTTGGGAGCTCCTTGAAAATTTCCATCGCAATCGAGCCCTGTCCGGTCGCTACCACTTCATCGTCAAATGGGTGGACAAACGTATACCCATTTTCCTCTGCCAGCTTTTGCGCATGGCTGCACGCGTCGTCATATACATTGCCATGTAAAATAACCTTTGCACCGTAGCTTTTCGTCCGGTTTACCTTTATTAGCGGTGTAGTGGTCGGCATAACGATAATTGCCTGAATGCCGAAGAGTTTGGCCGCATACGCCACGCCCTGGGCATGGTTTCCAGCGGACGCCGTAATCAGTCCCCGTTCTCTCTCCTCTTCCGAAAGCGTGCTGATTTTATAATAGGCGCCCCGTACTTTATAAGCGCCGGTATACTGCATATTCTCCGGTTTTAAATAAACCTTCGCGCCAGTTTGTGCACTATAGTACTCGCTGTAAATCAAATTTGTGGGCAGAATCACTTCTTTTACCCGCTCACTCGCCTCTTCAAATTTATCTAATGTCATCATTTTGCCGTCTCCACCTTTCTGTTTGTCACTCATTTACCCCTGAAACATCGAATAAAGCATTTACAAAACTATCCGCGTCAAATTTCTGCAAATCATCAATCGATTCCCCGATTCCAATATACTTGACCGGGATATCCAGTTCCGATTGAATAGCGATGGCGATTCCTCCCTTTGCCGTGCCGTCCAGCTTAGTCAGAACCACACCTGTAATATCTGCCACCTCACAGAACTGTTTTGCCTGTACAAGAGCATTTTGCCCGGTTGTCCCATCCACGACGATAAAGGTCTCCAAATGGGCATCCCCGTATTCATTTTCAATGATTTTATATATTTTGTGCAGCTCTGCCATCAGGTTTTTCTTATTGTGAAGCCGTCCGGCTGTATCGCACAAAAGGATATCCGTTTGCCGCGCCTTTGCCGCCGCCACGGCGTCATAAACGATAGCGGCCGGGTCCGCCCCCTCCTGGCCGGCAATAATATCCACCCCGGCCCGTACGGACCACTCCTTGAGCTGGTCGACCGCACCGGCACGAAATGTGTCGGCCGCCGCCAGAAGAACCTTTTTCCCATCGGCTTTTAACTGTCCGGCCAGCTTCCCCACACTTGTCGTTTTTCCGACGCCGTTGACGCCGATAAAGAGAACGACGGATTTTTTGTCCTCGAACGCATAGGCGTCCTCGCGGACCCGCATCTGCTCTTTAACCGTATCCATCAGCACGGCACGGCAGGCTGCCGTTTCCTTAATTTTCTCTTCCTTGACTTTGTGCTGCAGGTTTTCAATAATCCTCATTGAATTTTCAATACCGATATCGGCCATAATAAGCTGTTCCTCCAGCTCTTCATAAAAATCGTCGTCAATTTCAGAAAAACCTGAGAAAATCGAATTGATTCCGCTTGAAAAACTATTCCTCGTCTTGCTCAGACCGCTCTTTAATTTACTGAAAAAACCTTTTTTTTCACTCATACCGCTCCTCATTTCTGCACTGCTTTTAGTTCTGTTTTTGTTTTCGCCCGTCCTCTAACTGCTCTTCGATCAGCTTGACAGATACAAGCGTTGACACGCCCTTCTCCTGCATCGTAATTCCGTAGAGGGCATCGGCCGCCGACATCGTTCCCTGCCGGTGCGTAATAACGATAAACTGTGTGTTCTTCGTAAGTTTATGCAAATATTTGGCGTATCGTTTTACATTGGAATCGTCCAGCGCCGCCTCGATCTCGTCCAACAGGCAAAACGGAGACGGCTTCAAGTTTTG
The DNA here is from genome assembly GCA_910584245.1 of uncultured Eubacterium sp. GTDB lineage: Bacteria > Bacillota > Clostridia > Lachnospirales > Lachnospiraceae > Eubacterium_F. The sequence goes on along the minus strand of CAJTZF010000002.1, from coordinate 200,258 downwards.
TATCGCAAATAAAAGGGCGATTGCCGTTAACGCCTTTTCCCCACCGGACAGCTGCATCATATTTTGCAGCTTCTTTCCCGGCGGCTGGGCAATAATCCGTATGCCGGCGCTCAGCACATCCTCATCTTCCACGAGTGCCAGCGTACCCTTTCCCCCGCCAAATAGCTCACGAAACACTTTGTCAAACTGTTCCTTTATTTCCGCAAATTTTTCACAGAACTGTTTTCTCATTTCCTCGTCCAGTTCCGCAATAATCTGTTTTAATTTCTCCTCGGATTCAATCAAGTCATCGTGCTGCGCCTTTAAAACTCCGAACCGCTCGCTAACGCTTTTGAAGTCTTCAATGGCGTTGACATTGACGTCGCCCAGTGCGCGGATCCCGTCTTTTGTCTCCGATACCAGGCTCTTGGTTTTCGCATAGGAAATATTTTCATCGGCGGCAAACTCCTTTGCATTATGGTATGTAATCTCATATTCTGACCACATATAGTTGATTCGTTCCTCTAACTGCTCTTTTTGTTTATCTCTTCGGGCGCACAGCCGGAAGCATTCCTTATCCAGCTTCCCGATATGTTCCATCAACTCATTCCGTTTTTCAAAGAAATCCTTCTGGGAGGCCATTAACTGTTCTTTTTTCTTCTCTGATTCCTGTATTTCCTGTTCCAGAGCATCAATCTTTTGACGGCGCTCCGCCATTTGTTTCTCAAACTGTACGATGGATTGCTTCATCTCCCCGACTTGGGTGTCCGAATTGTTCTGTTCTTCTATAAGCGCCGCATACTCCCTTTTTCTCTCGCATATAAGATCTTCCGATTTTTGCAAGTTTTCTTCCAGGAAATTGTTTTGCTGCGCAGCTGTCGATTGTTCCACTTTCAGTTCGTTCAGACGCTCCTGGCATTTGGCAAGCTCCCGGTTTGCCTGTTCTATTTTTTCAGAAGCTTGTTCCATCTCATTTCTGGCAAGTTCATTTTCTTTTTGGTTTGTACTGAGCTGGTCCTGGATGCGGGCCAGCGCCTCCTCCAACTTGTTTTTTTGCTCTTCCATGTCTTGTCCACTCTGGATAATAGCATGGCAGGCTGCTTCCATCTGTTCTTTTATGGAAACGGCTTGTTCATATTTGATATTCGCGGTGTTCTCCTGAAGCTCCAATTCCCGCAAAACGGTTTGCTTCTCTTCCGCCTTCTCTTTTGCTTTCTCTGATTGCTGTACAAGCGATTCGGTCTTTTTTTTCAATCTGTCTATAGAAGATTGCGATTTCTCAATTTTTTGTTGCAATGTCTCCATCTCATGCCGCCTGCCGAGCAGGTTGCTGCTGTTTTTGTAAGCGCCGCCGGACATGGAACCGCCTGGCCGGAGCAGCTCGCCCTCAAGTGTTACGATCCGAAGTGTATGACGGTATTTTTTGCCAAGTGCGATGGCGTGGTCGATCGTATCGACGAGAACAAAACCGCCCAATAGATATTGTATGAGCGCATCGTATTTTTTTTCCTTTTTTACGAGCGCCGCTACACAGTCGATCACGCCGTGTTCCCCGAGCACCTCCGGCTTGATTCGGCCGGACTGGGCAGAAACTGTCGTCAGCGGCAAGAAAGTGGCCCGCCCGTACCGGTTCTTTTTCAGGAGCGAAATCATCTCTTTTGCAGTCGATTCATCTTCCGTCACAATATTTTGAATATTGCCGCCAAGCGCGGTCTCCACTGCCGTTTCGTATTTTTTATCTACCTGGATAATGTCCGCCACCACTCCGACAATGCCCGGATATTTTGTTTTCTGCTCCATCACCCGGCGTATGCTCTGTCCGTAGCCATCGTACCGCTCCGTAATATTTTTTAACGTAGTGAGCTTGGAATGATTCATATGAAAGTTCTTTTGCTCTTCCTGTAGCTGTTTCCGTAATTGTTCGATCGAATCCCGGCATTCCACTGTTTTTGAAAGGAATTTTTCCCTTTCTTCCCTCGCTTTTTCCAGTGTGCTGCGGATTTGGTTCAACGCAGCCTCTTCCCGCTCCATCTCCTGTACAGCAGCAGCCGACTGGCTTTTATTTGAAAGAATCTGTCGGTTTAGCTCCGCCTTTCGAATCGTAAGCTGCTCCAGCATCGATTCTGTTTTCTGTTTCTCCAGATTCATTTCATTATTTTTATGTGCGGCGGATTGTATAATGTCATTATGCCCGGAAATCGTTTGATTTATCGAAATAACTTCGGCCGACAACCGGTCCGCCTCTTTCTGGAACCGGTCCTGTTCCGCCTGCAGGAAAGCAAGATTGTCCCTCATCTGTTCCTGACTATGCAGGTACTCCTGTTTTTCCTGTCCGGCCTTATCCAAATCGGCCTGTATGTCCGCCATCCGCCCCGAATAATATTCCTTGCCATCCGAAAGAGACGAAATCTTTTCCCTCGCTACCTTAATTTCACCCTCAAGTTTTGTACAAGTGAGACGGCTGTCCTGACAGGTTTGTTTTTTCTGTTCCAGAAGCTCATCAAAGGAGTGAATCTGTTCTTCCACATTTTCAAATTCCGCCTTTGTGCTCTCCTGCCTTTCTTTTTCCTCTTCCAGCTCGCGCTCAACATTAGAAATATTTTCTTTTAACTCGGTAAGCTCTTCGTGGAAGCTGTCGTAATCCTGTATAAATAATTGAATTTCATACTTTTTTAATTCTTCTTTCAGGTGCAGGTACTCCCGCGCTTTCCCCGCCTGCGCCTCTAACGGCCCAATCTGCTTTTCCAGTTCTGTGAGAATATCCTTAACCCGCAAAAGGTTCTGGCTCTCTGCACTTAAATTTTTTTCTGCCGTTAATTTTCGTTTTTTGAATTTGACGATGCCCGCGGCCTCATCAAACAGCTCCCTGCGTTCTTCGGGCTTACCGCTCAAAATTTTGTCAATCTGCCCCTGCCCGATGATCGAGTAGCCCTCTTTTCCAATTCCGGTATCAAAAAATAACTCCTGAACGTCTTTGAGGCGGCAGGATGCTCCATTCAACAAATATTCACTTTCACCCGAGCGGTACACTCTTCTAGCCACCTGCACCTCTTCATACGGTACGTTTAGAGTATGATCCTCATTCGTGATAGTAAGAGCAACATAAGCATAACTCTGCGGCTTTCTCAGCTCTGTTCCCGCAAAAATCACATCCTGCATATGGGAACCCCGGAGCTGCTTGGCGCTTTGTTCGCCAAGTACCCACCGCACGGCATCCGCAACATTGCTCTTCCCACTTCCATTCGGTCCGACAATACCGGTGATGCCGTTATGAAATTCAAACACTAATTTATTTGCAAAGGATTTGAATCCATGTACTTCTATGCTTTTCAGATACATGCCTTAACTCCAATCATTTTCTGATTTTTAAAATTGTCTCATAGGCCGCCTTTTGTTCTGCCGCCTTTTTGGACCTTCCCTTTCCGGTTCCCATCGGCGTTCCGTTTAAGTTACAGCGGATCACAAATTCTTTGGCGTGGTCGGGACCGCTCTCGGACAGAAGTTCGTAGGAAATCGTATTGGCTCCCTGGTCCTGAATGATCTCCTGCAAAATAGTCTTGCTGTCATAGAACAGCTTCTTATCTTCAATATCGGACAGGACAAAACGGCGGATAAAAGCAGCTGCATTCTCTAACCCTCCATCGAGATAGATCGCTCCAATCACCGCCTCAAACGCATCGGATAAAATTGAATCCCGGTCGTTCCCACCCGTAGAATATTCTCCCTTTCCCAGACGGATATACTGGCCCAGGTCAAGCTGTCTGGCCGAATCGGCCAAACTTTGTTCACAGACAAGGCTGGCCCTCAATTTTGTCATTGCCCCTTCCATGTCCTTGCGGTGCTCGTGAAAGATAAAATCACTGCTAATCAGCTCCAGCACCGCATCTCCCAGAAACTCCAGACGCTCATTATTTCTCTCATATGGCCAGTGTTTTTCATTGGCAAAGGAACTGTGGGTCAATGCGTTTTGAAGCAATCGCACGTCCTGAAACATATAACCGATTTTCTTCTCAAATTCCATATCCCTGTTCATATTATTCACTGATACTTTCTTTTATTTTTTCATTTATTTTTTGCTTTTTAAAAGAAACACACTGTTTAATAGCAATCTCGATTTCTTTGCTCGTCGAATTGCCGTGCGCTTTCACGACCAGACCTTTTAGACCGAGTAGTGGTGCGCCGCCCTGGCTGCTCGTGTCAAATTGTTTTTTCAGACCCTTGAGAGCCGGCTTTACTAATAAAGTACCGATCTTTGTCCGAAGACTGGACATCAATCCCTGTTTTAAACTATCAAAAAGCGTAAGTGCCAATCCCTCGAAAAATTTAAGCACGATGTTTCCGACAAAAGCCTCACATACGATGACGTCGACGGCCCCTCTCACGATTTCCCGCGATTCAATGCTTCCGACATAGTTTATCGTCCCACACTGTTCTAAAAGAGGCTTTGTATCTTTGACAAGCTGGTTCCCCTTTTCCTCCTCGGTGCCAATATTCAAAATACCAACCGTCGGATTTTTCTTCCCCATTACGTTTTCATAATAAATAGAACCCATCTGAGCAAACTGGACGAGATGTTCCGGTCTGGCGTCCACATTTGCCCCGCAGTCAAGCAGCAGGGAAAATCCTTTTGTCGTCGGAACAAATGGGGCGAGAGGAGGACGTTTGATCCCCCGAAGACGTCCGACAACAAGCTGGCCGCCAACCAAAATTGCCCCTGTGCTCCCGGCTGATACGACCGCATCTGCCTTTCCGTCGCGCACAAGCTTCATCGCAACGACAAGAGAAGAGTCTTTTTTATTTTTAATGGCCGATGTCGGGACATCACCCATTTCAATAATTTCTGTGGCGTTTACAATTTCGATGGCATCGCCGCTATAGCCGCATTTCGTATACAATTCTTCTTTCAGACGTTCTTCCTTTCCTACAAGAATAACCTTGATATCACTGGATGAACGTACGGCATTGACAGCTCCCTGTACGGTCTGTTCCGGAGCATAATCCCCTCCCATAGCATCGAGGGCTACGATAACCTTTTCCATGATCACTCATTCCTTTCGCACATCTCATTGAAAGCCACCCATAGCGAGTGGCTTTCATTTACAACTTTTTATAAAAAAATGATTTTAAAGATTCCAGTCCGTATTTGTCTGGACCGATAATCTGTTCCGTACTTCCTACAAAAAGTACTCCATCCTTTTTTAGCGACCGGGAAAAACCTTTGTAAATACTTGCTTTGGCCGGATCCGTAAAATAAATGAGTACGTTTCTGCACACGAGCAGGTGTATATTTTTCGGATATTCATCCTTTAACAGATTGTGTTCTTGAAATGAAATACAGCTTTTCAGGGAATCTGATACCCGGTATAAGCCGCTTGCATCCTTGTCAAAAAACTTGTTCCGGTATTTTTCGGGAAGCTCCCGGATACTCTTCTCGATATACAAACCTTTCTTTGCCTTGGAAAGAACTTCCTTGTCAAGATCTGTGGCTATGATTTCAACCTGGCTCAATGGAAGAAAATCACTGAGCACCATCGCCAAGGAATACGGTTCATCCCCTGTCGAACATGCGGCGCTCCAAACCCTCAGCCGTTTGCCAAACCGTTCTAACAGGTGTGGCATGACAACGTCCTCCAATGTTTTCCACTGTGCGGGATTCCGATAAAACTCCGATACGTTGATGGTCAAATATGTAATAAACATATCATATAACTCCGCATCCTTTTTGAGTTCATTAAAAAAATCTACATATCCCTGACAATGGTTTTTCGTGACAAAATTATCAATCCGCCGTTTCATCTGGCTCTCTTTATAGGAACTCAGGTCAATTCCGGAAAGCACCCGAAATTCCTTTTTGAAATCTTCATATTGATTCAACATAATTAATACCACGAACCAAACATATCATTACGATTATTCGGCGTCTCCTGCTACATAGTCTGCGTCGTCCGGCAAATCCTCATCTTCATACGCATCATCACCATCTGCATTATTCTGGTTTTCCAATTCAAGTGCCTTTATACTTAAACTGATTTTCTTGGCCTCCTCGTTAAAATCTACGATTTTTGCCGTGATCTCCTGGCCAACCGTAAATACGTCTGAAGGTTTCTCCACGTGCTCAATTGCGATCTGAGACACATGAAGCAGTGCGTCAATCCCCTCTTCTAATTCTACAAACGCACCGAAATCAGTCATACGGGCAACTTTGCCAGTGACAACGGTTCCCTTCTGATATTTTTCTGCCGCATGCACCCAAGGGTTATTTGACTCAAGCTTCATTGTAAGCGCAATTTTCGTTCCGGAAATATCTTTAATCATAACAGATACGGGATCGCCAACTTTAAACAATTTCTTTGGATCCTCTACACGTCCCCAGCTCATCTCCGAGATATGTAAAAGTCCGTCTGCTCCTCCGAGATCAATAAAAGCGCCAAAATCAGTGAGATTTTTAACCGTACCATCAATCATCATACCTGGCTCGATCCGCGCAAACAACGCTTCCTGCTGTTCCTTTTTCTGAGCTACGATCAACTGTCTGCGATCGCCGATAATTCTCCTCTTCCTTGGATTTACTTCCGTCAGGACGAATTCGATCTCCTGTCCTGCGTATTTCGTCAAATCCTTTTCATACACATCGGAAACAAGGCTCGCTGGGATAAATACTTTTCCTTCGCCGTAGTCCACACTCAGACCACCCTTTAAGGCAGTAGATACCGTTCCCTTAAGAACTTCTTTATTTTCCATAGCTGCCTCAAAGATCTTATTCATCTTATCCTGCTGAAGTCGCTTGTACGTAAGAAGTACCTGGCCTTCGCCATCGTTTACTTTCATCACCTTGACAGTGAGCTTATCATCAATCTTGACTTCTTTCGTCAAATCAACATCCGGATTGCTGCTATATTCATTCTTCGTTAAAATACCATCTGCTTTATATCCAATATTTAAGATAATTTCACTATCCTTAACGCCGATAACTGTCCCTTCTACAATCGCATTATTATGGATTGTTACTGATGTTCCTTCAAATTCCTCTAATAATTCTCCAAAGTTTCTTTCTTCTGACATGCCTTTAGAACCTCCTGAATAATGTTTTTTGGGGTGGATGCCCCCGCAGTAATACCTAGGCTTGACGACGACCGGATACATTCCATATCCAGATCCTCTAATGTCTGTATAAAATTAGTGTTTTCACACTGATTTTTACTGATTTCATACAGCTTTCTGGAGTTTGAGCTGTTTTTTCCACCGATTACAATCATGGCATCCGACTCCGCTGCCAGCGCGCTCGCCTCCTGCTGTCTTTCCGCTGTGGCATTGCATATAGTATTCACAGCAATTATATCATAACCTTTTTTTGAAATAATTTCAACTAATTCTTTAAATTTTTTGTAATTAAATGTCGTCTGTGCAACGACACACACTTTTTTGTCTGGGTTGGCGGGTTCAAAAGCATCCATTTCCTCTTTGGTTTCCACTACGGTCCCCCGGGACAGGCACCAGCCAACAATACCCTTTACTTCCGGGTGTTCCCTGCTTCCAACTATGAGGATATCATACCCTTCATAAGCGTATTTTTGTACTGTGTCATGTATTTTTTTTACAAAAGGACAGGTAGAATCCACAATCTCGCATTTTTTTTGTCTCAGCTTCTCATATACGTCCGCTGCCACCCCGTGGGAACGAATGACGACCGTCATTCCTGTCACATCTGTGGATTCGTCATACAGAGCCGGCTCGTCGATGACCGACACGCCTTTCCGGGCCAGGTCAGACACGACGGATTCATTGTGTATGATCGGGCCGAGTGTCGCGACCCGTTTTCCTTTCCGGATCTCGTTATATACCATATCCACAGCCCTGCTGACACCGAAACAAAATCCGGCTGTCTTTGCCAGTGTCACTTTGCGCATAGTATCCCTCTTTTCGGCGTCCTCATCCATTAGAACGCTTTTTTTCTACAATGGAAATAATCTCTTCTATCACTTGATCTATTGTCATGTCAGAGGAGTCCACGAGTACGGCGTCCTCCGCTTGTTTTAACGGTGAAATTTCCCGGTTCATATCCTGGTAATCGCGGATTTTTATGTCTTCTTCGATCTTTTTTAAATCGCAGACAGCTCCTTTTTCTGTAAGTTCCTTATACCGCCTCTCTGCGCGGACGGCGGAACTCGCCGTAAGATATATTTTTACATCCGCATCCGGCAAAACCACGGTTCCAATATCCCTGCCATCCATAATGACATCTGAGCTGGCCGCCATGCTGCGCTGCAGCGCTACAAGTTTTTCCCTAACCTTTCCATAGGATGCCACTACAGAAGCCTCGTTACCAACCTGTTCCTCCCGAATTTTAACGGATACGTTATCCCCGTTTAAAAAAATTTGCTGTTCTCCATTTTCATAATGGATCCGGATATCAATTTCCTCACAGCGGCTCTCTACAAGCATTTGATCTTTTGTATTAATGCCACGATTCATAAAGTACAGTGCCATCGTGCGGTACATCGCCCCGGTATCAATATATATAAAGGATAATCTTTCCGCCACTAACTTTGCTATCGAGCTTTTTCCTGCCCCCGCAGGCCCATCAATTGCTATATTCATTATATTCCTCATTTCTTTCCCTTATATTCCTCGTTTCTTCTCATTTTTAGCAAGCGCCTGATCTGCTGCACTCTTTCCCGCTACATATCCGGTTGACCATGCCACCTGGAGATTGTACCCACCGGTCAACGCATCCACATCCAGCACCTCCCCCGCAAAATACAGGTGGTCTACAAGCTTGCTCTCCATTGTGGACGGGTTTATTTCCTTGACGCAGACGCCGCCCCGAGTAATGATCGCTTCATTCCAACCCCGCAGGGAATGTACCGTAAAGATCATCTCTTTCAGCGTATGTACCAGCTCTTCCCGTTCTTGCCTCGTTACCTGGTTCACTGGCTTGCTCCCGTCATTTCCCATAAAATGGAGTACAACTGGTATCATACTTTTAGGAACAAGGCTGCTGAGGGCATTTTTCAGGCTAATGTTCGGACGGGACTCAAAATCACGCAAAACCCGTTTGTGAAGCTTCTCCGGCGAAAGAGCCGGCTTACAGTCCAGAGCAGCATATACTTCCTGTTTGGCGATTATTTCCCCAATATGGCTGGACGCGGATAATACGACCGGCCCGGTAATCCCAAAATGGGTAAACATCATCTCTCCAAAATCTTCGTACAGCTGTTTGCGTTTTCCCTTTACTATCGTGTAAAAACTCAATTCGACATGTTTCAAAGAGAGTCCTTGCATAAGCGCCGGAGTGCTCTCCTGGATATTCATCGGCACAAGCCCCTGGATACACGGTTTTATCTTGTGTCCCAGCCGTTTTGCGAAACAATATCCCGCACCGTCTGAGCCAGTGGACGCATACGACAATCCTCCGGTTGCCACGATAACACATTTTGCCTCTAACTCCCTGCCGTCGGCAAGGGTTACCCTCCACATGGCGTTCTCTTTTTGGTAAATGCTGGACACATTGCTATGAAAACGCATTTCCACTTTATTTCGAATACACTCATCCCACAGTGCCCGAATGACGTCTGATGATTTGTCAGATAAGGGAAATACCCTGTTTCCCCGCTCCATTTTCGTTTTCACGCCGAGTTCTTCAAAAAAATCAATGACGTCAACGTTCGTCATGGCATAAAAACTACTATATAAAAATTTTTTATTGGATATTACATGGTTAAAAAGCTCTTCTGTATCACAGGCATTCGTCAGGTTACACCGCCCCTTTCCTGTAATATAAAGCTTTTTGCCGGGTTTTTCATTTTTTTCGGCCAGACAAACCCGCGCACCCTGTCTGCCAGCCGTAATTGCCGCCATCATACCTGCAGCCCCGGCGCCTATTATAATTATATCATACATCATCTATTATTTTGTACTATACACCTCATCAAAATCAAACGTATAGTTTGCCGACTGGTAGGCCCCTTTCTCGGACCGGAATACTACCGAATCCACGTAATCAATATTATCTAGCAGACTATTGGAAATACAATCCAGAATTAATGTTTCAAATTTTTTCGTGCATTTCCGAAGCGGCACATAATTATCGTCGAAACTGACATAAATACACCGTTTGAAAACATCAATTTCGGTTACCACTACCTTTTCATCTATATTTTCTAACACGCGGTTCATAATGAGCTCTGGCGTTACTTTATCAGAAGTGATCGGAACCCGCAAAGGCACAAGCTGGCCTTCTATATTATCAATCGTGTAAATAAGCAGCGTTTTAATTCCACGGACACTTGAACCCGTTACGTTTTTTGTTTCCATATGGTTCACGGACTCAAAATCCTCCTGTGTCAGCTCCATGCCGTCTTCTTCCGTAAATAATCCGCACCCGCCCAAACTGAATACAAATGCTGCCATATACAAACAAAAAATAAATTTCTTCAAAAGGGATCACTCCTCCAGGCATTTTTTTGCAAGAGCCAATGCCGATTCCACGGAAGCATTTCTAATTTCCATTCGGTTACCTTTGAAAATATGTTTTTCTACTACGATACTGCCAAAATAATAACAACCGATATACACAAGACCAACCGGCTTTTCCTTTGTTCCGCCGCCAGGTCCCGCAATTCCCGTTGTGCTGAGCGCCACCTGGGCGCGCGCCGCCTCCGCCGCACCTGCCGCCATTTCCTCCGCCGTCTCTTCACTCACGGCGCCAACGCGGTCGAGCGTCTTCTGTTTTACACCAAGAAGACGGTTTTTTGCATCATCCGAATATGTTACAAAACTCTGGTTAAACACTTCCGATGCACCGCCTACATTTACGATTTTTCCGGATAAAAGACCTCCGGTACATGACTCTGCTGTAGTTATGCTAGCATTTCTTTTTGTCAATTCTTTGACAAGCCATTCTTCTATAGATACCATAAATTCTCCTTTTTACTATGAGAGCACAACATCCTGACATGTCTGTCAGGATACGTCGGACATGACGTCTCTGTTTTTATAAATATAATCCACCAGCGACAACACAGTTAATATAAGCGCTGCGTAAATTAATATACGGTCAATAAAGAAAAAGATTGGATGCTGGAAATTAAAAATAAGCACAATCGACATAATCATTTGTACCGCTGTCTTTATTTTGGCCCAGTAGCTCGCTGCAATCACAACTCCCTTTTCTGCCGCTACGAGCCGAAAACCGCTGATAATAAATTCTCTGGCGATAATTACAATGACAACCCATACCGGCATCGGGCAGTCGCCATCCGCCACAAAACAAATCATCGCGGAGCAGACGAGCACCTTATCCGCAAGGGGATCCATAAACTTTCCAAAAGTGGTAATCTGATTATATTTTCTTGCGAGGTATCCGTCTAAAAAATCTGTGACACAGGCCAGAATAAATACGGACACCGACAGATAATCCGAATAGGGAGAATCCCAGAGCATAAACAGGATAAATGCCGGGATCATGGCTACCCGAAGTATGGTAAGTCGGTTTGGCACATTCATGTTTTCCTCCATTCCGAAGCGTTTCACACGGGGGATTTGTGACGCTTCGGCACAAATCCTTCGTTGAATAGCTCATCGCAAAATTTATTCAACGCATTCCTCCCCACACAATTGTCCTACTAAATCATATCCGTGTGCGGCGATTATAACAAGTGAAACAATTGTGCCCGACAAGATTTCATAAGGGGCATGAAAAAACACACATCCGTCAATATCCGGCGCATCCCGGTATGTCCGCGCCACGTACATATCCTCTTCTGGCAGATACCCGTCTACAATGGCTTCCATATAAGTTCCGACAAGCATCTCATTCTTATCAAAGGCTACCTGCTGTTGGACTTCCATGATCGCGTCCGCACGGGCATGTTTTATATCGTCTTCCAGCTGTTCTCCAAATTCCGCCGCTCTCGTCCCCTCTTCCGGGGAATAGGGAAATACACCGAGCCTGTCAAATTTCATCTCCCTCACAAATGCCAGGCACTCCTCATGCTGTGCCTGTGTCTCTCCGGGAAAACCGCTAATCAATGTTGTCCGGAGTGAAATATCCGGGAGTTTGCTGCGAAGCATATTGATTTTTTCCGTCAGCTGCTCCCTCGTTGTTAGTCTTCCCATCTTTTTTAAAATTTCATCATTGCAATGTTGTATCGGTAAATCCATATAGTGACACAGTTTGGGGTTGTCACGGACCGTGTCTGCGAGTTCTTCTGTGATTTCCTCGGGATAACAGTACAAAATGCGGATCCATTTGACCGCCTCAATCCTGGAAAGACGGGTAAGCAGCTCTGGCAGCTTCTTTTCCCCATACAAGTCTATCCCGTAAAGAGTTGTCTCCTGGGCGACCAGCACCAGTTCGCTCACTCCGCGCGCGGTAAGCTTTACGGCCTCCTCAACGAGTTCCTCTATCGGAACACTGCGGTACCGTCCCCGCATTGACGGGATAGCACAGTACGAACAGTTTTTATTGCACCCCTCGCTGATTTTCAAATACCCGACATGGCTCAAGCCAGAGGAAACCCGGTCCGTCAGGCCCGCTGGCAGATAGGATAGTTCCCGCATCTCGACCGGATGACCGCCGCGAAGCGCCTGCTCCAAAACTTCCGGCACGGAATCATACGCCGCCGTCCCCATAATGCCGTCAACTTCCGGCATTTCCCTGCGGATTTCATCCCGGTAGCGTTCTGCCAGACACCCGGCAGCAACCAGCGCCCGGCAGCGGCCACTCTTTTTATACTCTGCCAATTCTAAAAGCGTTTCGATGCTTTCTTGTTTGGCATCATGAATAAAAGCACACGTATTAACAACGATGGCATCCGCCTGCTGCGGGTCATCGGTCAACTCATATCCGGCACGATTCAATAAGGCAAGCATTTTCTCACTGTCAACCAGATTTTTATCACATCCCAGGGAAACAAAATATATCTGCATCTTTACGGATCCTTTCAGCTCTACACAGTTGTTCCTTTTATATAACAGTTATCACCAGCCCCGCTCCGCCGGCAAAACAGGTATTATTTGTATCCTTTTGCCTCTACGCAGTTATTCATGAGCATGGCGATCGTCATCGGCCCCACTCCGCCGGGAACCGGGGTTATTGCTGACGTTATGGGCTCAACATCTTCAAAATCCACATCCCCGCACAACTTACCGTTTTCGTTCCGGTGGATTCCGACGTCAATAACGACTGCCCCCTCCTTTACATACTCCTTTGTAATAAATTTAGGCTTTCCAATTGCCACAATTAATATATCGGCACGTTTTGTAACCTCTTTTAAATGTTTTGTGCGGGAATGGCAAATCGTTACCGTGGCATTTTCGCGGAGCATCAAAAGCGCCATCGGTTTACCGACGATGTTGCTCCGTCCCACAATTACGCATTCTTTTCCCTCAATCTCAACCCCAGACCGTTTCAAAAGCTGGATAATCCCGGCCGGCGTGCAGGAAACAAAGCCGGGCTGTCCGATGCTCAGGGCGCCCACACTCTGTGGATGGAATCCGTCCACATCCTTTTTAGGGTCAATTGTCCGAATGACTTTATCCTCGTCCATATGGGCCGGCAGCGGAAGCTGCACAAGTATGCCGTCCACATCCTCCCGCTCATTTAACTCCCGCACTAACTCCAGCAGCTCCTCCTCAGACGTCTCCTCCGGGAGCTCGAATGCCAGGGAGCGGATACCGATGTACTCGCATGCTTTTTTCTTGTTTCCGACATATACAGTGGACGCGGGATCCGTTCCCACCTGGATCACCGCCAGTGACGCATCTATCCCCTCACTTTTTACACGCTCCTTCAGTTCATCCTTCACCGCCTGTGAAATCACTTTTCCATCAATTCTCTGACCCATGATTTACCTCATTTCTAAATGTTTTTATGTCTATGTAAATAACCAACTACTCATACTGCCCTACATGCTCTCAACAATCCGGTCGCGCAACGACTGCATATGATAATCGGTCCGGTTGATGACATCTGCACATGCGCGCAGCTCATAGATGATGTTTTCGGCGTCATCTATATCCTTTTTATATTTCAGCTGATGCTCCAGACTTGCCCAGAAATCCATCGCAATCGTCCGTATCTGGACTTCAACTCTCACCTCTTCCTTATGATCAGAAAAAAATACTGGGACCTCAACGATTAAATGCAGGCTCCGGTATCCATTCATTTTAGGATGCTTAATATAATCCTTCCGCTTGATCAGTTCGATATCGTCCTGCGCAGTAAACATATCGGCCACTTTATATATATCGTCAATAAAGGCACATATAACCCGTATTCCCGCTACGTCTGACAAATTCTTCATAACGGATTCTACTGTGACTGGCAGGCCTTTTCTTTTGAGCTTGGAGGAAATGCTTTTCGGTTGTTTGATTCTTGACTTAATAAATTCAATTGGATTGCGCTGTCTCGTAATAGAGAGCTCATCATTTAACACCTGAAACTTTGTCTTGACTCTTCGAATGGCACAATTGTAGATCATCATCATTTTTATGAGTTCATCCTCCTGATGGCGAAATACGTGCAGCTCGTCCGCAGGTATGTTCATTTGATCCAACAGTAATGTGTCAAGTTCCTGTTCTAACATCGTACCTTATCTCCTTTTACATACATTAATTTAACAAACTATCCTGACCATATTTCTAAAACACTCACTTCTATTTTATAAGAAAACCTCTGCAAAGTCAAATAATTCTTTACATTTCACCACATGCAACGTATAATTATTGGTGTCAGCAAAAATAAAATTCGAGGTTTAAATTTATGTTTCGCTTATGGGCAAAAGAATTTAAGGACAATAAAATGCTTCAGGATATGGTAGTAGAAAATGATTGCACACAACAGACGCGCACGGAAAAAGTATTCGCAGCTATTGACGAAATTTGTTATTCCTTTGATTTGTCAAAACCAATCTGGCTGCACCACAACATAGAGGAATTCAGAAGAATTGATAAAACGAGATTCACAAGCGATAATTTTATTGATGCGATAGCGTTTGATTATTTAGAAATCCATGTCATAGAAGAGGATGATTCTTCTTTTTATGTATAACTGCATTTTAGATGGATATACTTCTATAAGACTTATGTAGCCGAATAATTGGCGGTCGAATAACACCTGGCCTTTGTCAGTGACCTTTGTCAGTGACCTGCGTCAGCGTATGAATGGAGGTATAAAATGAGAGCAGTAGTGGACGAAGATACATGTATTGCCTGCGGTCTCTGTGTGGGGACATGTGAAACCGTTTTTGCATTTAATGACGATGGAAAAGCGTCCTCCCAAGTGGACGTAATCCCGCCGGAATGCGAGGCGGACGCACAGACAGCGCGTGACGGCTGTCCTGTAAATGCCATTTCAATTCATGACTAGGCGGTCCTCCCTAATTTGTAACGATGGCGGTGTGGCGTTCCACACCGCTATTTTATTGATTGAAAATTTCACAGCTTCTCTGTAAAATTCCCTTCATATAGGCAATTGTAATCCCATAATTGGTGAACGGAATCCCCTGTCTGGCAGCGCATTTCATTCGAAATTGGACTTCCCGTTCATTGAGCATGCAGCCCCCGCAATGAATAACAAGCGAATACGGCGATAAATCGTCCGGAAAGTCCTGTCCTGAACTGAGTTCGATTCGAAGTTCCCTGTTCGTATATTGTTTCAGCCATTTAGGAATTTTAACGCTGCCGATATCCTCGCACTGCCGGTGGTGTGTACATCCCTCGGCAATCAAAATCCGGTCGCCATCCTGCAAATGCTCCACCGCAGAAACGCCGTCTACTGCCGTCTCCAGATATCCCTTATATCTTGCCATCAAAATAGAAAAAGATGTCAACGGTATATCTTCCGGCACCTCTGCTGAAACTTGCTCAAATACCTGGCTGTCCGTTATGACAAGAGACGGCCTTTTGCCGACCGCCTGAAGCGTTTCCCCCATCTCAGTTTCCCTGACGGCAACGGCTGTGGCACCCGCCTCTAAAATCTCCCGGATCGTCTGCTGCTGTGGAAGAATAAGACGCCCTTTTGGCGCCGATGAATCAATTGGCACGACAAGAATAACAAAATCGGATGGCTGTATGAGGTCTTTAACAATAGGAACCGTTCTGTTTTCTACACAAACCATCTTGCCCATTTTTTCTTTACAGTCCTCCACTCCCTCTCCCGTCAACGCGCTTACATATATTTCATTTTCCTTCGGTTCTGGTACCTGTTCCAAAAGATCCGATTTATTTTTTACTATCAAATATGGAATTTCCTTTTCACGAAAAAACGAAATCAGCTTCTTGTCCGTCTCTTGCAGTCCTCTTTTGGCATCGACGACAAGAAGAGCCATATCCGTCCGGTTTAAAATGCGTTTCGTCTTTTGCATGCGAAGCCCGCCCAGCTCTCCCTCATCATCAAATCCCGGCGTATCAATTATCATAACAGGCCCCAGGGGTAGGAGCTCCATCGCTTTCCTGACCGGGTCTGTCGTTGTCCCGGGCGTATCAGAGACGACAGCCAGGTCCTGGCCGGTAATAGCATTGACCACGCTTGATTTCCCCGCATTGCGGCATCCAAAAAAGCCGATATGAATTCGGTTTGCCGATGGTGTATCATTCAGTCCCATACATGCACCTCCTGTTTATTCCGTTATGAAATTGTACCATACTTAAAATCAATTGACAAGTAGATGACGGGGGCAAATGCCTTAATCTTTCGTTGATTTTTTTCTTATTTATGTTATACTTTAACTTAAAGTTAATTTGAACATAACGGAGGAACCTATGAATAAAACAGAAATTGCAGAGATAAAAAAGCTATTCAAAAAAGAGGACAACGGAATTACGCGCATCTGTGGGTGTTATGTCGATGCTGAAAAGAACAAACGGGTAGAATTAAAAGAGGCATTTTATTCTCTTCCCGACGAAGAGATTTTCAAATATGTAGATATTTTCCGTAAAACGCTCTCCGGTACTATCGGAAGGACACTAATAAATATGGAATTCCCGGTGGAGGAAGAAATGAAAGAGGATGGAAAACAAAAATTTCTTCTGGACATCGTCAAGAGTAAGCTTGAAAACAACGATCTTCTCGATCGGTTTTACGATATGGTTATTGATTCCTATGAATATACCGGCAACTATTTTATCATATTAATCCACGATGCCTACGACATACCATCTGTCACCGCAGACGGCGTGGAAAATTTTGACGCGTCAGATTATGTGTATGATTTCGTGCTGTGCAGTATTTGTCCGGTTAAGCTTTCCAAAGCGGGACTTTGTTACAATCCTGAAAAGAACAATATTGAGGACTGCATCCGTGACTGGCTCGTACAGCCGCCTGAAAACGGCTTCCTCTTCCCTGCCTTCAATGACAGGAATACCGACATTCACAGTCTGCTGTACTTTGCCAAAAATGCCGACGAGGACGATATCCATTTCTGTTATGACCTGCTCGGCTGCACCTTACCAATTCCAGCAAAAGAACAAAAGGAAACTTTTCATACGATCGTTGAACAATCTCTCGGTAATACGTGCGATTATGAAGTAGTTAAAAACATACATGAAAATCTAAATGAAATAATTACCGACAACAAGGAAAATCCCGAACCAGTCGAACTCGGCAAAGAGGACGTGAAAAAACTGCTGGCATCCAGTGGCGTGCCGGAAGAAAAAATGGATGTTTTTGAGGAGAAATTTACTGAAAATATTGGTGAAACACAGAGACTTATCGCCGATAATATCGCAAACGTACGCAAATTTGAACTCAAAACCCCGGATGTGACAATACAAGTGAATCCAGAGCGGACGGATCTGGTCGAGACAAAAGTTATAGACGGCATCCCCTGCATCGTCATTGAATGCAACGACCAGGTAGAAGTGAATGGGATTCGCATCGCGAATCCCATCTAAAAACTTCCTTTGCCCATTTACATAAGCCGTTGCTCGAGCGCATTGACTACAGTTTCGAGCACTTTAATTCTTGCATAATATTTTGAATTTCCCTCGACGACAATCCAAGGGGCATCCGCCGTGGATGTGCGTACGATCATTTCATCGACGGCTTTTTCATATTCATCCCATTTGGCCCGGTTCCGCCAGTCCTCTTCCGTGATCTTCCACTGTTTTTCCGGTGTGTTTTCTCTCTCGTGAAACCGCCGTTCCTGCTCCTCCTTATCAATATGGATCCAAAATTTAAGTACGATGTATCCGGCGTTTACAAATTGCTCTTCCATATTATTAATCTCACTGTAGGCGCGGCTCCACTCCTCTTCTGCTGCAAATCCCTCGATCCGCTCCACTAGTACCCGTCCGTACCAGGTCCGGTCAAAAATAGCCATATGCCCGGCTTTCGGAATCTTGTCCCAAAAACGCCACAAATAGTGATGAGCCTTTTCAATATCATTCGGTGCGGCCACGGGCACGACCTCATATCCTCTCGGATCCATCGCCTGGGTCAACCGCTTGATCGCGCCGCCTTTGCCCCCGGCGTCCCAGCCCTCAAAGGCAAGCACAACGGGAACGCGCTTGAGGTACATTTTATTTTGCAACGTGAGAAGTCTTTTCTGGAGATCCTTTTTCTTCTTTTTATATTCATCGTGCTCAATGGTTTTGCTTAGGTCAATTCCCTGCAACACGCCATTTCGAAAAGAAGTCGTCTCCTCCTGTTTTTCCATCTCATCTCCTGTATCTTTTATAATCTTCTTTTCTTCCTCTTTTTTCGTGACCTCCTTTACAGCTCTCTCCATCCGCTCCACCATTGTAGAGATGATTTTACAAGTAGCGTACAGCTTATCCGTTCCTTCCACAACCGTCCAGGGGGCGTTTGCCGTATCGGTGTGGACAAGAAGCCGGTCGTATTTCTTTAGGCATTTCTCGTAATTTTTATTATTCTCCTTGTCCTGTCCCGTAACCCGCCAGCTTGTCTCACTGTTTTTCTCCAGTTTATCGAGACGCCTTTTCTGCTCTTCTTTGGAGATCATGAGAAAAAATTTGACGATGATCATTCCGTCCTCTGTCAGCATCTGCTCGAAATCAAGCACTTCCTTTTCCGAAATATCTTTCTCGTATCCCCCTTTGTACCAGCTCTGGTCAAAAATATGCATTCTGCCCCGCTCTGGAATCTTCGTAAAAAAACGCCAAAAATAGGGGCGCATCGCCTCATCTTCCTTCTCCCTGCCAAGCGTAAATACTTTAAACCCACGCGGGTCCAGGGACTGGATCATGCGGTTTATCATTGTTCCCTTGCCCGCTGCATCTAACCCCTCAAATACAACGGTAATCGGTATGTTCTTTTCCTTACACGCCCGCTGAAGCTCCCCAAAACGCACCTCCAGCTTTTCCATCTTTTTGTCATAGTCTTTCTTTTGCATTGACTTGTTTACATCAATCTGCCCTAACATAACAATCCGCCTCCTCTCTGTAATTATATTTCGTCTATGAAAAAAGGAAAAGTACCTTTTCACTCTGTTCGGCACAGATGAGAGGTATTTTCCTTTTTTACACGGCCTGCAGCTTAACGCTTGTTATAATTAATGAGACAGCCCTTTAATATAATGCTGCGCTCATCGTCGGTAAGGGCGCCAAGATGAAGTTCCATCTCTTTCATACCCTTATTTGCTACATACGCCTTTATCGTATCCTGTTTATTTACAATCGCCTGCCGGATGTCCTTCACGAAAATGTAGTCATCCTTGTCAAATGGAAGCTCACCGTCAAATAAAAACGGAAGCATTCCCCAGTTAATCAGATTTGAGCGGTACCGTTTTGTGGCATATTCCCTCGCTATATTTGCCATGCCTCCGAGTACGCGCTGGCAGCTTGCCGCCTGCTCTCTGGCGGAACCGTCGCCTGGTTTTACCGCAAATATAACACTTCCGATTTCCGTTTCCTCCGGTACGATGTCAAATTTCCCACAAATAGCTTCATACACAGCTTTAAGTTCCGGATCGGCGGCATAAATATCCTCCCCGGCAAGACGGGCTTTCTCCGCCTTTTGAACTTCTTTCGCCTTTCCGACATATGCGGGATCCTTTCTGGACAGCGTAAACTCAGCGAGTCCAAGCGGATTCGACCGGTACGAGGAAGTCTCACCGGAAGGAATGAGCTCGTCCGTCGTAGTGACAGGATCGTGAATCATACTCACTGCTTTTAAAAGTACATGCTCAGTAAGCGGGAACATCTCCGGCCAGTCAACGATATTCGGGCCAAATTTAATCTCCACAGACGGGTCTGCCTTGCCCACTCCATTATACACACGGTTGTCGTAAATACTCTTGTCAAAGAAATATTTTGGCTTTCTGAAATCGACATCAATATCGGTTGCTGCTGTCAAGTATCCCTGATTTGCCGCTGTCGCCGCAATGGAACGGGCATCCATAAGAGCGACCGAAGCAATCTGGCCATTTGTCACCTTAGAACCCTCCCGGTTCGGGAAGTTTCTCGTTGAGTGGCGTATACTGAGCCCGCCATTGGACGGCACATCCCCGGCGCCAAAACAAGGTCCGCAGAACGCCGTGCGGACTGTCGCTCCCGTCGCCATCAGATCTGCAATCGAACCATTTTTTACAAGCTCCATAAATACTGGCTGGCTCGCCGGGTAAACGCTGAGTGAAAACTCATCCGCACCGATATATTTTCCTCTGAGAATGTCGGATGCATCACATATATTTTCAAAACCGCCTCCCGCACAGCCGGCTATCACACCCTGCTCCACATAAAGCCTGCCGTCACGTATTTTATCAGTCAGTGTAAATTTGATATCTTTATTATTATCAAGGCTGACGAGCGCCTTCTTTTCCACATCGCGGAGAATATCCTCCAGATTCGCGTTTAATTCCTCAATCGTATACACATTGCTCGGATGGAACGGCATAGCAACCATCGGCTTGATAGCCGAGAGATCCACTTCCACTACACCGTCATAATAAGCTACCTTCGCCGGCGCAAGCTCCGCAAAATCTTCTGTCCTGCCGTGAATATCATAAAACTCCTTCACTTTCGCGTCCGTTTTCCAAATCGACGAAAGACAGGTCGTCTCCGTCGTCATAACGTCAACCCCAATTCGGTAATCCACACTGAGATGGTCGATGCCGTCACCGACAAATTCCATCACTTTATTATTGACATAGCCATTTTCAAATACAGCGCCGATAATCGCAAGCGCGATATCCTGTGGCCCCACACCCTTCTCCGGCGTTCCGGTCAGATGAACCGCTACCACGCCCGGCATCGGAATATCATAAGTCTGCTCGAGCAGCTGTTTTACAATCTCTGGTCCGCCCTCGCCGACCGCCATCGTACCGAGCGCACCGTATCTCGTATGGCTGTCCGATCCGAGAATCATTTTCCCGCCGCCGGCAAGCATCTCCCTGGCAAACTGATGGATCACTGCCTGATGGGGAGGCACATAAATTCCCCCGTATTTTTTAGCACAGGAAAGGCCGAAAACGTGGTCGTCCTCGTTAATCGTCCCCCCCACTGCACACAAGCTGTTGTGACAGTTCGTCAACACGTATGGCACGGGAAATTTCTCAAGTCCCGATGCCCTCGCCGTCTGCAAAATACCAACAAATGTAATATCATGGGAAGTCAGCTTGTCAAATTTGATCCGAAGCTGTTCCATATTGCCTGAAGTATTGTGGGCATCCAAAATACGGTATGCCATCGTTCCCTTTGCGGCTTCTGCCTTATCTGTTTTCATGCCTGTTTTGCTCTCAACCGCTGCCAATGCCCCGCTCCCGTCCGGGATGAGTTCATTGCCATTAACGAGCCAGGCGCCACCTTCATATAACTTTACCATTCGTAATCTCCTTTCACGCTTCTTTCAATATTATACTTCTAATCAAGAAAATTTGCAAATAGAAAATAATCGTTATTGTTTTTTCAGACGATTTGTTGTACAATCTAATTTAATAGCAACTTCCATGCCGCTTTCTGCGGCGCAATCTATATGAAAGTAAGGTATTTTTTATGAGACATATTATGAATGCACTTGATTTGTCTGTAGAGGAACTTGACGACCTCATAACGCTCGCTGAACAGATCATGAAAAACCCGGACAAATATTCACAATGTTGTAATGGTAAAAAATTGGCAACTTGCTTTTATGAACCAAGTACACGGACGAGACTTAGTTTTGAGGCCGCTATGCTGAACCTCGGCGGACGTGTTCTTGGTTTTTCTTCTGCCGATTCCAGCTCTGCGTCAAAGGGAGAAAGCGTGGCGGATACGATACGCGTCATCTCATCGTATGCCGATATTTGCGCGATGCGCCATCCGAAGGAGGGAGCGCCGCTCGTGGCCTCTATGTATTCTTCCATCCCAGTCATCAATGCCGGTGACGGCGGCCACAACCACCCCACCCAGACGCTCACGGATCTTCTGACGATTAAAAACCTGAAAGGGCATTTTGACCATCTGAAAATCGGGTTTTGCGGAGACCTGAAGTTTGGCCGCACGGTCCACTCGCTCATCGATGCTATGGTGCGGTATCCCGGTGTGGAATTCGTACTCATCTCCCCGCCGGAATTGAAAATACCCGATTATCTCCGGAAAGAAACGCTGGATGACAACGACATTTCCTACCGGGAAGTCAACGACTTAGACGCCGTGATCGGCGACCTGGACATTCTCTACATGACCCGCGTACAACGGGAACGTTTTTTTAACGAAGAAGATTATATCCGATTAAAAGACAGCTTTATTCTGGACACGGAAAAGATGAGGCTCGCAAAGGAAGACATGCTCGTACTCCACCCGCTTCCGAGGGTAAATGAGATTTCTACAGAAGTAGACAACGATCCGCGGGCCGTGTACTTTAAACAGGCGCAATACGGTGTCTACATACGCATGGCGCTGATCCTGACATTGCTCGAAATAACTGTCAGTTCATAACTCCATTGGCAGGTAACTATGTAATTAAACGCAGAAACGGAGGAATTTCATGTTAAATATCGGCGGACTTAATCAAGGCGTCGTCATCGACCACATTAAGGCGGGACACGCTATGGAGATTTACCAGTATCTCAATCTGGAAAAACTGGACTGTAGTGTAGCCATTATTAAAAATGCCAAAAGTAACAAAATGGGTAAAAAAGATATTATTAAAATAGAGGGGCCTCTCCGGGTCGATTTGGACATTCTCGGCGTTCTTGACGATAATATAACAATCAATATTATTGAAAATGATAAAATTGTCGAGAAACGCACGCTAAAACTTCCAGATGTGGTTACAAACATTATTAAATGCAAAAATCCACGCTGTATCACGTCTATTGAGCAGGAGCTCCCACACCGCTTCAAACTGACGGACCAAAAAAACCGGATTTACCGGTGCATGTACTGTGAACAGAAATTTAAAGGGCAATTTTAATCCCAATGCACAAAAGAGGGAACATTTCTATTCTATTGCTTCTTGCATTTTTATGGCGGCGCTGTTATAATCATAAATTGGATTTAATAATAAGTAGCTGTATTGGTTTCTGTCCACGGGATCTCCCATTACATGCGCCAAAGGCAAGGGAGATCCCCGTGGACAGAACAAGGAATAGAAAAATTCCTATAGAGGGAAGCCGGTTCGAGTCCGGCACAGCCCCCGCTGCCGTATTTGAGTATGCGGACGACATGGCAGACTTATGTTCTGCCAGCCACTGGACCACTCAAGCTGTCTGGTCTGGGAAGGCGTTGTCCTCAGTTGATGCATAAGTCGGAAGACCTGCCATACAGTTTTGAAATACGACCTTTCGGAGGGAGAGGGAATGTTTTGGCACTTATCTTTTATGTCATTACAGTCCCCTTATGTCCTGTTCCGGACAGAAGGGGATTTCTTATTTCTTACTTTTATTTGAACATCCAAAAAATAAAAAGCACAACAAATGTGCGGAAATGAGGAAAAAATGAATACGATTAAGAAACTGTCTGCATGTATTCTCACATTTGCCTTGAGTATTACGACGCCCGGCATTTCTGCGAATGTTTATGCAGACACACAAACCACAGCGGACACAATCACAGTAAACGTAAAGGTAGAAGATGTCGATTCTACACTTATCGCCGAGGAAGTTACGCTGTCAAAAGACGACGTCACACGGATCCATCAGACATTTACTGTAGAAAGCGGGGATATCGAACTCCCTGTCCTGACGTCAGAATATTTTACAGCGGCACATGCGCTTGGAAAATATGTAGCGGATACATCCTCTTCTCCGACGGAGGACCTGACTTTTTCTTACGGATGCCCGGCACATATCAAGGGAGAGAAACTATTAGACTACTATGCTTACTGGTCGTTCCGCGTAAACAACGAATCCCCGTCAGACGAAGCGACCGGTTTTCAATATACGCCGGACCAATGCCCTATTAAAGATGGCGACAGCATCGTATTTTTCCGTCAGGCATGTTATGATCCCAATGCGGGAGACTTCGGCGCCTATACAAACTATAGCTGGTTTAGCAAGGAGAAGTATGGGACGGAAGCCGGTACCCCGCTTACTATAACCTATTTCAAGGAGAATGGTTTTGACGGCGGCACAAACCCCGCCGCTGGCGAAGATATACATATTTTTCAAGGGGAACAATGGATCCATACCGTTTCCACCGATAAGAATGGTACGGCACTGCTGACGCTCAAACAGCCAGGCGTATATACGGCTACAGGCGGCAGACTGAAAGACGGCATTCCGGAAAATTCCCATGCCTCTTCCACAATCGTCGTGACAGAGGCATCTGTGCCAACATCAGCCCCGCCGGCCTCACCGACGCCTTTTCCTGCCAACCATTCCTGTGTTATACATGACGAAAAGAAATGGAAAAAGCCGGCACGTCCTAAAAAGCTGAAAGCTTCCATTTCGAAGAAAAATGTTACTTTTAAGTGGAAAGAGGCGGCCAGAGCGGACGGATACCAGCTTTTCTTTTCAAAGAAAAAAAAGAAAAACTTTAAAAAATTTTCTTCCACTTACGACACAAAAGTGAAGAAAAAATTTAAAAAGGGCACTTATTTCGTGAAGGTACGCAGCTATGCCATACAAAACCGGAAAAAGGTGTATAGTGGTTACAGCAACATCGTGCGGGTGAAAATAAAATGAAAATAATAAAAACGATCATATGTCTGTTCGCAGCCATACTTTTATTGTTACCCTTTGATACAGTACAGGCCTGGTCTTCTTTTCGGAATGAGCATGGGACGGCGAATGCCAATACTACCCCGGCTAAAACTCCCATCGAACCAGACCGGGCCGGAACCAAATGGAACATAGCATTTGAGCAGGGCGGAAAGACGGTATACAATTCAGACCCCGTTATCACAGATACAAATATTTATGTTGTGTGTAAATCTTCGCTCTACCAGCTGGATAAGAGCGGAACCGTATGTTCCGCTCTCACCTTGGCGGCACCTATGAATTCCATATGCCGCATGACCCTGAACGGAAACCATTTATTTATCCCGCTGAGCGGCGGCATAGTACAATGTGTAAATATACAGACGATGGCTTCCCTATGGACGAGCGAGCCGTTTGGACTGCAATCCCTTACAACAACCTATTACCACGATGGCTTTCTCTATGCGGGAACAACAAATGCATCCGGAACAGACGGTCTATATTACTGCCTGTCAGCCGACGATGGCCGGACACAGTGGACATATACCAGCCCGGATAATCCGTGCGGTTACTACTGGAGCGGCGCCGTCTCAGGGCAATCCTTTCTTCTTTTTGGCGGCGATAATGGGACAATTATCTCCCACAGCCTAAAAGAAGATACGGTATACGATACTTGCGACCTGTCCCGTTATACAAAAACTGCGGGCGGCATCCGCGCAGGCATTACCTATGATGATGTGACAGAGGCATACTATACCACTACTAACAATGGGTACCTTTATCAAATAAAGATGAATGCGGATGGCACATTCCAACGTGTAACACTACTATCTTTATGTTCCCCGGCCACGCAGGGCGCTAATTGCACAAGCACGCCCACCATCTATAACGGCAGATTATACGTGTGCAGTTTTGACGGCCAAAACGGGAGGGTGAATGTCATAGATCCGGCTTCCATGCAAATGCTTTATGCCGTTTCCGCGCCAGACTTGCGCGATATAAAATCTTCTCCGCTCGTATGCACCGGATATGCTTCCCCGGAGAACAACTATAAAGTATATGTATACTTTACGCAAAATGTAGTCCCCGGCGGTATTTTTTATATCGAAGATGACGAAACCACACATTCATCTGATATAAAAACACTTTATCTCCCCGAAACGGGAAAGCAGTTTTGTCTGTCCAGTGTAGCGGCTGATACTGATGGTACATTGTATTACTCAAACGATTCCGGCACTTTATTTGCCGTACAGGATGGGTTTGCAGCGGGGCCGCACACACCGGCAACCACGCCGCCGGCAGCCGTTTCACCAGCGCCGGATGTGCCCGCTGTATCTTCCGTCCCGTCAGTCCGGCATGCAAAACAAAAAAAGAAGCAAAAATTAAAAAAGCCAATGAAAATTAAGTACCGCAAAAAAAAGATTGGAAAAAAGACTTACCGCGTCACTTTTACTTGGAAAAAGCGAATGAAATCTTCGTCCACCGAAATCGTAATCCGGGGAACGTCGCACAAAAGGTTCCGCAGCAAATCGCACAAAAAAAGTGTGTTGTTAAAAAAGGGAACCTATGTAGTCCGCTTTTACAGCTGCCAGTCCGGCAAAATAAAGAGCGGAGCCGTAAAACTCCGGCTCCGCATTTGATCTAACTTTATTCGACGGCTTCCGATGTATCGTCCGGTCCGGATGTATCGTCCGAATCGGGCGTCCCGGAGGCTTCCCCGTTTTTCATCTGGGATGAAACGCTGGCGCTTCCATGATCTTCCTGTTCTTCCTCCAATAAACTTTTGTGTTTTTTGGGATTTTCATTAATCATAGCCATCATCTTTGCCTTTAAATATAAATCGCTATTAAAGCGAAAGAGAAAACTCTCGTCTTTCGGAGGAACTTTGTCCCCGCGCATAATTCGTCTGGCTATAGCAAGTGCCCGAGAGAGATTTTTAGAAGGCGTCTTCTTTTTCTTATTTGTCTTCCCTGCTTTTGAAAACGCCCTGGCAAGCGACTGGGCCGCCAGCCTTTTCTTCTCCATATACGTCTCCCAGTACGGCTTCTCTTTTTTCACAGAAGCTTGTTCTGACAGCTCAAGTCCCTTCTGGGAAAGCTCAACGACCGCCGCCTTTTCACCGTAGGACGAACTAGCCGTGACACCGCCTCCCACCCCTGTCTGTTTTTGGCCTTGACCGATGTGCATGACTATCTGTTTTTGTCTGCTTTTTACTGAATCCGTTATATACATGTGTACCACATCCTTGAATTTTTGGCGGGCAAATCCATTTGCCCAGCTACCTCTACATCATGTATATCGGATTACAACCGTAATTAGTTTATAGCCTATTCTTTCTTTTCGGCTGCATTTTGCGCAAATGCAGTATTAACCAGCTCATCATAAGGTACTTCTTTTGTAAGCTCCCCACCTGTTTTTAATATATCTTGTAGCAATGTAAAGCTTTCCTTCTCAAAAATAAGATTTTCCTTCCATGTATCCTGCTCATAATAGCGCTTGACAATCGTCGTCAGCACACCGGCGTCCGTCTCGGCAAACTGGGGCTGGATCACTTTGGCGATCTCCTCCGGGCTATGGCTGTTCACATAATCCATACCCTTTTGAAGGGCATTCGTAAACTTCTGTACGATATCACGGTGCTCGTTAATATAGCTTTCCTTGGCCGAATATGCGGTGTACGGTACTTTTCCACTGTCTACGCCCAACGAAGCCACGACGACTCCTTTTTTCTCCTTTTCCAGAGAAGCCGCAAACGGTTCAAATTCTACAGAATATTCCCCCTGACCAGAGGCAAAGGCTTCTGCTGTCAGACCAAAATCAATATTTTGTACCATTGTCAAATCCTTTTTCGGATCGATCCGGTTTTTCTTTAGTATGTATTCAAATACCATCTGCGGCATACCGCCCTTCCTTCCCGCGAGTACTGTCTTACCTTTCAATTTCTCCCACGTAAAGTCTTCGTCCTTCTCTCTGGCCACCAGAAAATTACCTGCCCGCTGCGTCAACTGGGCGAAGTTCACAATCTTCTCTCCCGATCCCTGATTGTACACATAGATAGATGCCTCTGAACCCATAAAACCGATGTCCGCCTCACCGGACAGAACCGCCGTCATAACATTGTCCGCACCGGCGCCATTCACAAGCCCGATGTCGATTCCCTCTTCTTCAAAGTAGCCGTTTTCAATCGCCACATACTGAGGTGCATAAAAAATCGAATGGGCAACCTCATTCAGTCTTACCTTGACAACCTCTTTTTCTGACGATTTTCCACATCCGCACAACTGCACTACAGCCAGACATAGCACGAGTGCAACCGCAGTTATTTTTTTCATATCGAACCCCCGTTAATACGTTTTGTTAGATTATATGTCAAAAAAAGACGAAGGTGCATGTTCCCTGCGTGATGGATTCTGAATACCGAAACCATACGGGCGAAAAATGCTTTTGACCTAACATCTTGATATTCCATATAGGATACGTTATAATAATTTTATTAAAATAATGAGAAAGGCTGGTCGTTCCTAATGAAAGAACTTGAACAATTAAAACAATGGATTGATGAAAGCGATAACATCGTTTTCTTTGGCGGCGCAGGGGTTTCTACTGAGAGCAATATACCCGATTTCCGAAGTGTGGACGGACTTTATAACCAACAATATGATTACCCGCCGGAAACAATACTGAGCCACACGTTTTTTCTACAAAACACCGGGGAATTCTACCGATTTTACCGAAACAAAATGATTTTTAAAGATGCCCAGCCAAACGATGCCCATATCGCGCTCGCCAGGCTCGAAAAAAGGGGAAAGCTGCGCGCCGTTATTACACAAAATATCGATGGTCTTCACCAGAAAGCGGGAAGTAAAGAAGTTTTGGAACTCCACGGCTCCGTTCTCCGAAACAACTGTATGAGCTGCGGAAAATTTTATCCGCTGGACGAAATCCTTTCACAAAAAGGCATTCCTGTATGTCACTGCGGAGGAACAATAAAACCGGACGTCGTTTTATATGAAGAGGGTCTTGATTCCTACGTGCTGGAGAAAGCCATCTCCTACATAAAACACGCAGACGTGCTTATCGTCGGCGGAACGTCTCTCGCCGTATATCCCGCCGCCGGCCTCATTGACTACTATCGCGGAAATAAGCTCATATTAATCAATAAATCCAAAACAAGCCGGAATGCCCATGCAGACCTCGAGATCAATGACGCCATCGGCAAAACACTCCGCCCCTGGGCGACATAAAGTAAAACACCCTGCCGCAACAAAAAAGACGAGTGATCCCATTTGGTTTTCACCCGCCTTTTTTATCTCCGCTATGAAAGCGGTTATATATAATAATTCTTTTTTAAATGCTTTCGTAAACCTACTATGTGACTGCCAGCCATAGCCCAAGGCAACTTCTATGATGCTGGCGCCAGTAATTATGTCCTCCGATGCCCGGATATTTTCGCCGGCACATATATTGTGTTACAGTTGCATTCGTATATGCTTTAAACACTAGTTGTCCTGATTTTAATTTATGGCTGATTGCTCTACAACTTGCATAAACTACAATTCTCCATTCTACATTAACTTTACTTTAATATCCTTCACTTGCGGGTCAGATACAAAGTCATTTGTCAATGTTATCACAATACCATTTTGATGTTTATTCTGTGGAAAATACTTCTCAATAATTTCATGTGGAATTAGGTAAGCCTCTTCAACGTCAAAATCTACTCCAAATATTACAGCAACCAAATAATCAAATGGTTTCTTATCATAATTCCGAATAACATTTAACTGTCTACTATTCTTTCCGGGATGCATCCAGCGACTTTTTACTTGATAACGTAATCCGGTACCTTTATCTAATGCATCAAAGCCTGCTGCACTATTTTTCTGAAGCTCAAGTCCTAATTTCATACTTACGATCCACTCTGCATAATCTCCTACAGGATTATTATACGTTCTAACAATTCCTGCAGAATATAGTGAATTCAGTATTTCAGCATAATTCTTTAACTTTTCTTTAATTTGTGTTTCATTCATTGATTTCCCCTACTATATATGATAATATTCCCAACATCTGCCCATCCGTTTATATGCAATTGACTACGCAATCATTCTAACCGTATACTACGTTCCCACAATCTGCTCTTTTATCTCTTCATAAAGCATGCTTCCATAACTAACTTCGTTGCCCGGTCTATAAAATATCCGTACTCTTCTTTTGATATTCCTATGTAGGGATACACGCTTATTTCTTTCCTGGGAATATACCCCATTACGCCTATTTTCCGAACAATTGCACCGTCAGGAAGGTACTCCATATAGTCCGGAAATGTAGTCAGCCCCAGGATTTCCGTAAAGTATCCGGACTCAGGATGCCGTTCTAAATAATCCGCCTCAATGGAATAAATATCTTTCATCCTATCCTTGTTATTAATAAGAATTTTTACAGAGTCCCAATTTTCTGGCATACCTGATGATTTTTCCAATAACTCAGGATGCCCTTTTATTCGTTTCCAAACAGAAGCAACCCTGTCTTCATCACGGATAAATCTCTGAAATTCCGCATCCGTAATTAGATGGGAATAGTACCCCATAAGAAACGAATATTCTTCATCCGTCTTTATTTTCCGCCTTCTATTTTCAATATATTCTTTATAAAATCTGTCACAGTCGGAAGCTGTTTTTCTTTCAGCGGACATCCAATGTGTTACCGCGCGCGAGGGCGTGAATTGAGTCCAGTCTTCATTTTCCACATTACAATCTGGCGCTATATTGCCCACACAAAACCCACGCCTGTCCAAACTGGAAACGTTATCCAACACGCTATCTGCAATCATCAAATGCGTTACCCAAGATGCCATAATATTTCTCCTTCTGTAATATTCTATTACCACACCGGGTGGCAGCTCACATCAGATAACATCACTGCCACTCATACGGTGTATTTTGGTACACATAATGATTAATCCAATTTGAGAAAATAATCTGTCCCGTAGACCGCCACCGAACTACTGGTGCCTGTGTGGGATCATCATCCGGGAAATAATGGTATGGTAATTTAGGATTCAGGCCCTTTTCCACATCCCGGTAATACTCTTTCGCCAACGTATCCGCATCGTACTCCGGATGACAGGTCATAAAAAAATGCCGGTCATCTTTTGTCTTTACGATCGTCACGCCAGCAATGTCGGAAACTGCCATCACTTCAAGCTCGTCCACCGCCTGAATATCTTCCTCTTTCACATCTGTCGCCCGTGACTGCGGGGCGTAAAAAATATCATCCAAACCGCGGAACAATGGAACGTGGTCTTTCACAATCCGGTGTTCAAATACACCGGACAGCTTCTCCTTCAAATCTACTTTCGGTATTCCAAAATAATAGTATAATCCGGCAAATGCACCCCAGCACATGTGCATCGTCGAATAGACATTTGTTTTACACCACTCCATAATTTCGCACGCCTCGTTCCAATAGGTTACATCCTCAAACCGGATATAATCGAGCGGGGCCCCTGTGATAATCATGCCGTCATATTTTTGATCCTTAACCTCTTCAAAGGTTGTATAAAAGGTATCCAGATGCGTTGGATCCGTGTGCTGTGGAATATAGCTTGCCGTTTTCAACAGCTCCACCTGGATCTGGATCGGCGTGTTCGAAAGCTTGCGCAACAACTGGGTTTCCGTTACAATTTTTGTCGGCATCAAATTCAAAATAAGCACCCGCAATGGCCGGATGTCCTGATGTTCTGCTCTCGATTTTGTCATAACAAAAATATTTTCATTTTGAAGCGTTTCCACCGCTGGAAGTGAATTTGGTATATTAATAGGCACTCTTTTTCAACTCCTCACACAATTCAAATCATTCTTTTTTCCTATAGTATCATAAATCAGATAATGCATCAAACATAAATGAAGACATCATACACACTCCCGATGCCCCCGCATTCACAACATCCGCCGCGTTGTGCCGATGGATTCCGCCAATTGCGTACACTGGTACCGGCACTTGTGATACATTCTTTACAAAACCCAGGCCTCTGCCCGGTACTCCCATTTTACAATCCGTCTCAAAAATATGCCCAGCGATCAAATAGCGGATGCCAAGCGGGGCCGCCCGTTTCGCCTGTTCTTCGGAGTGCACAGAGGTTCCCACCACCTCAAAATGCGCATCCAGATCAAACTCCGATTGTGCCGTCTGCCCGGATTTAAGTTCCATCAGTACATCAAATGGGAGATGGATCCTCCGGCAACCGAGCTCGGCTGCCGCCCGGTAAAACGTATGAAGAATACATGGTATGGAGGCATCCTGGCAAATGTCCAGTACTTGGCCGGCCAAATATAAATATTCTCCTTCTGGCAAATCTTTCTCACGTAAAATGACAGCATCTGCCTTTTGCCCGTCGACGATATGTTTTATTCTCTCGATGAAATCATCCTGGCACAATTTTCGGTTCGTGATACAAAAACAGGGAATCATACGCCCCTCGCTCGTTTTTAGCATACTGGCCTCCTACACATAGATATAATCATTCATAACCGGCTGAAGTCCCTGGGCCTCAATTGCCCGGTACACTTCGTCCACTGTTCTTATATCATCAATTTCAAACTGCTCGTCCCCTTTTTCCTCACCGCTCCGGCCACCGATTCCGACATTGACCCCGGCGGAAATCTTCGTAGCCGCAATCCGGATCAGACTGTTTCTCACCCGTTCGCACTCCCTTGTGGAAATGGTAATGCTCGCAAACGGCATGAACAGACGATAAGCGCAAACAACTTGCAATAACTGTGCCTCGTGCACATCCCTCGGATTTATTTTGTCATTATTTATGATCGGACGCAGTCTCGGGCAGGAAAAAGCAATTTCGGCGTGGGGATATTTCCGCTGCACATAATAAGCATGCATTCCTGTGGCAAACGCATCTCTGCGAAAATCGTCCAGCCCTAGGAGCGCCGCGAACCCTACTCCGCGCATGCCGCCCAAAAGAGCCCGCTCCTGGGCATAGATGCGATATGGGAAAACCCGCTTGTTTCCGGCCAGATGAAGCGTTTCATACTTGTCTGGATTGTACGTCTCCTGGAATACGGTCACATAATCTGCGCCGCACTCGTGGAGATATTTGTAATCCTCTGAGTTTACAGGATAAATTTCCAACCCGATCACCTTAAAATATTTTCTTGCGATTTTACATGCCTCTCCAATATATGCCACATCCGACATGTTAGGACTTTCACCTGTCAAAATAAGAACCTCTTGCAAACCGGTTTGTGCAATGGCCTGCATTTCCGTCTCAATCTCCTCAAAGTCGAGCTTTGCCCGCCGAATCTTATTTTTGCAGTTAAACCCACAGTAAATACAATGATTCTCACAATAATTTGATATATATACCGGGGTAAACATATAAATCGAATTGCCAAAATGTTTTCTCGTCTCCCTCTGGGCCGCCTGGGCAATCTCCTCTAAAAATGGAGCCGCCGCCGGTGAAAGAAGCGCCGCAAAATCCTCCGGTCCAAGGTTGGCCGCATAAATGGCGCGCCGTACATCGGAAGCTGTATACGAATCCGAATCATAGGCGGCGGCAGCTTCCAGCACGAGCTTGTCAACATCTGAATCTAAAACTTCCATACCTTCCTCATACTTCATATGGTCTTTCATTTACGTTTCCTCCAAATCCTCAAGCGTGGCGGCTATTATTCCGCCATGCCGGTACTCCTGTTACTGCCATCCTGAATATAACCCGTCAGCGGCGAAGATGCGCTGCCACCCCGTTCCAGCACCCGGCCAGTGCCGGCCAGATAAGCAGTGCGTCCGGCCTCTACCGCCTGCTTGAACGCCTCTGCCATCGCGGGAATATCCCCCGCCGTGGCAATCCCGGTATTTGCCATCACTGCGGCGGCCCCCATCTCCATTGCCTCACAAGCCTGGGACGGACATCCAATTCCCGCGTCAACAATAATTGGAAGATCAATTTCATCAATAAGAATCTGAATAAACTCCTTTGTGCAAAGTCCTTTATTAGAACCGATTGGGGCTGCCAGCGGCATGACCGATGCAGCTCCGGCATGATAAAGATCTCGCGCGATATTCAAATCGGGATACATATACGGCATAACAATGAATCCCTCCCTTGCGAGAATTTCCGTCGCTTTGACGGTCTCGTAGTTGTCCGGCAGCAAATACTTACTGTCCCGCATGATCTCTATTTTTACAAAATTGCCGCATCCGACCTCTCTCGCCAACCGGGCAATCCGAACGGCCTCATCTGCCGTCCGGGCGCCTGATGTATTAGGCAGAAGCGTCACACCGTCCGGTATGTAGTCTAGAATATTGGCTGTTCCCCCAGCATTTGCCCGCCGGAGAGCCAGCGTGATAATTTGTGCTCCGGCATGTTCCACCGCCGCCTGTATCAAATCCAGTGAATACTTTCCGGAACCGAGTATAAATCTAGAGTGAAATTCCTGGCCACCCAAAACCAACATATCTTCCTTTTTCATGTCATTCTCCTTTTCCTGAATCAACCGCCGCCAACAAAACTGACTACTTCAATGCAGTCCCCGCTATGGACAACCGTCTCTGTATATAGTGACTTCGAAACGATCTCACCGTTTATCTCTACGGCAATCTGGTTCACATGGTATGTTTCCGCCGCCAGCACATCTGAAAGAGTCTTTTCCTCGTACCCGGCTTTTTGTACTCCATTAATGGAAACCATATACTACCTCCTTATAAAAGCAATGTAAAAGGGATAGCACATGAATTCTGCACCCGTGGTGGTACACCCCTTCATGGTTATCCCAATCTAAAAAAATTCTACCATATAATTTATTTTTTGTCAATCTTCTTCTGAATCTTTTCCATACCATCTACATAGATTAAAATCTCCGCCACAATTCCATATAGCTCTGGAGGGATGTATTCCCCAATATCGAGAATTGACAGGCTCTTTGCAAGTTTTTCGTCCTTGTGGACCGGCACATCCGCCTCCTTCGCCGTCGAAATAATCCGGTCAGCGACATGGCCCTTCCCAGAAGCAATTACTTTCGGCGCCTGCTCTCCCGGCTCATATTCCAAGGCAACCGCTGTCTTGAACCGGTCAAAACCATCTGTTTTTTGTTTTTCAGAATCCTTCATTCCGAACCTCCTAAACAAAGTTTTTAATAAATGTTACGCGGTGAAGCGGACATGGACCGTATTTTTTCAACGCCTCAATATGTGCCGCTGAGCCGTACCCCTTGTGGCTCTCGAAACCATAATCCGGATATTCTCCCGCATAATCTATCATCAAGCGGTCCCTTGTCACCTTAGCTATAACGCTGGCCGCAGCAATTGACACGCTTTTACTGTCCCCGCGAATGATTCCCACCTGCCGGACCGGGAGCTGGGGAATTGTCACCGCGTCATTTAACAGCAGGTCGGGAACCACATCCAGGTCCTCCACAGCATGTGTCATCGCCTCATAAGTGGCCTGAAGAATATTAATTTCATCAATCCGTGCGGCCGAGCTCATACCAATGCCATAAGAAACCGCCTTTTCTTTAATTTCCTCAAAAAGCTCTTCTCTTTTTTTCGCACTTAATTTCTTGGAATCATTTAGATACAATATCTCACAATCCTTTGGCAAAATAACGGCACCCGCCACGACAGGCCCGGCGAGAGGCCCTCTGCCAGCCTCATCTACCCCGCATATACACGAACACTCTCCCCCATATCTCCGCTCAAATTCCCTCATTGCATACAGCCGTCTCTGTTCCTGTTCCTGAGCTGCTATTTTCCTCCGGCAGACGGCAATTAGCTTTTTCACACCAGCTCTCTCATCGTCTCCATATTCTAAAAAAAGCTTCTCCCAGTCATAGGGGGAACTGCGGTCAAATTCATCCTTTATATCGGCTATGCGTTTCGGCATATTTCCCTTTCCTCCTTAAAAATCCCCATGCTTCCTTTTTACCGGCGCATGTTTATCCATCTTACCTTTATAGTAAATACCTGCACCTATAGCAGCGTGCAGGTATTGTATGACACGATTACTCCAAATTCGACAGGGCCCGTTCCCCGATATAAACATAACTGGTACCCTCTCTGGAATTAAAGATCGAATTATTGTTTCGATCTACCCGAAGCCTCGTCGTCCACTCAATCTTCAATATGACATATCCACTCTTCCAGTCGGACAATTTGAATGGAACATAACGCACGGTCAAATTATCACCGGCTAAAACCCGGTAACCGTTTATTGGATCCTCGCCATTTGAAAAGGCAACATTTTCCTTACTGACTTTGTGATTATTGTCGTCCAAAAGTTCAAGTATCTTTTCGTCTGAGCCCTCCTCTGTTTTCACGAGGGACAGCTTGCGTATCACGGCATCTTCATTATTGCTGTCAGCGAAAATAAACTTAAGGCCGATCAATTTATTCTCGTCCCGGTAAGCGGCCGCGCTGTCGAAATCCAAAAGCACCTGGTCATTTTTCATTCTCACGTAAGCCTTCTTATTGCTCTGCAAATTAGGCGACAACGCATTCGGCACACGGTCATACTGGTCACCAATATTTCTTAAAATCTCAAGCATACCGCTAAGGGCTGTGATTCCCTTTGGAATACTCTCATTTAAGTTATCGTTGTTCCCGTCGCTGTCAACATCTACGTACTCACGGGCAATCGTCACATTTTGACCGTCTTGCCCATTCGAACCATTCGTCGATCCAACTCCTCGTTTATCATCATCGGAATTTTGAAGTGTATTCGCATAAAAATATTTAGGCAAAAATCCGTATTTCTTAGCCAGCACCTCATAATTTTCATGATATAGTTCTTCCGCCAGATCCGTCGGCACAAACGTAAATTTATTCCAGCAGTAATAGCACCGCTCTTTATACTCCTGATCGTATGAACTACTGTCTGCCAGAGGTGTCCGCTCATAATATCCCGTATACTTTGCCGGATAATCGGAGCTGCACTGCTGGTCTTCATTTAATTTCATGACCTTCAGCTGAGGAAAAATATCGTCCATAAACGTACGGCGCCATCCATCCTCCCCGGGAGCAGTGTTAGCTTCCGCCTCAGACTTGCGGTCCAGTAAATTAAACTGTGCCAATATGTAATATAGCTTTGATATATTATTCATGGCCCCGTACATTAACTCACTTGTCTTAGCCGCAATCGAAGTACTTCCATCCGCCTCTGTCTTTCCCTGATGAATATACTGTACGACGTTTTGCGTTCCATCCACCCCTTTTACCGCCTCCGAGCCGACAAGCTTTGTCAGCATCATCGGAAGGTTTCTCGTCGTACTCAGACGCTTAATGAGTTTTAAGCAGTCCCACCACTCCAAATCATTGTCACAAAATGTTTTCAGCTTGCTTACATCCGACTGTTCCGATCCATTCCCCGAACCGGCGTCCGCATACTCATGAAATAATTTCACAAATTTTCCGACATCCACCGCCGTCTCATTGTAACCATCGTTGTACTCACTCAGATAAATAACATCGGCGCGCTCAATATAGTCAATCGTATTTTCCGTATCATTCGCATCCATCTCGTTAATCATTTCCGGTGTGACAACGATTACCTGGACATACAAATCCTCGTACTCCTCCGGCGTATCTCTTATCAAAAGTGCATACCGTAAAATATCGTTAATTTCCAACCCCGCATATTTGAGAGTATAGACGTATTTCGCATAATCAAAGGCATAAACCGCAGTTTTCAGCGCCACCGTGTGCTGATATGCATTATAACCTGTATCTCCCTCCGTATACTCCATACGGATGTACTCACCGACACAGCTTTCACTATAATATGCGTTCAGGTCAGACTCATTCTGGCACAGATGGCGTCCCTTCAGCCAATCATTTCCCGCATACCTGACGGACAAATCAAATGCCTCATTCGGATATTGTGTGTTCTCTACGTAGTTCCACATATCGGTATCCGTGCCCGTCTTTCTCGCGGAAAGACCAGCGTTATCCCAAAATTCTCCCGATAAAGTATACTGCCCTTTCCCCTTTCCAACGTTTATAAAATACCCTTTTGTCTTGCGCTCCTCAATCTCTTTCTTTTCCCTCGTCCATTTTTCGTTTTTGGCAAGAATATTTTCTGGAATGACCCTGTCATTATCATCTTTGGCAAAAATGTCCGGATATTTCTGCGCCAGCTGCTGCATCGTCAATGTATTGAAATCGTCGTCCGTCAATCCGGAATCTACAGAAGTGGTAAGCTTAAACGATTTCGTAACGTCCTGGTTCTCCTGTACGCTCTTAACCCAGTTGCGGTCTGTATAATTGCCGTCCCTGTCCTTTTCATTGAACGCAAATTGAAGGGAGCGGTCCTGATAGACCGGAACGGCCTTCCCGTCCTCATTTATTTCTGTGGAAATCTGGTCGGGACTCGCAAAGGCAAAGGCTTCCGGGTACTGCTTAATTAGCTCGTGCACCGATTTTTGTTCAAACTCTTCTTTGCTTATATCGCTGGAGTACAGCTCAAGATCGTATAAGAAATCAATATTGTAATATGGCATCGTCTCGCCATTTGAGATATCGCCGGATATCCGAATTTCACCCTGGAAGTTTCCCTCAAAATAACCGTAATCCCTTGGAACAATATTATTTCTGGCATTGTTTTCATCAATCTGTTTATTCGAATCCAAAAATCCTCTCTCATTGCTCTTTTCATTGCAGCGCTTAATGCCGAGCTCAACCGGATTAAACGGCAAACCCTTTTCTTCCGACTCTACCAGATAAGAAAGCGACTGCTGGGAAAGCTCTGGAACAATCTCCAAAACGACAAACGGGTTATCTTTTGTCGCCTTCACGCCATTTACCGGCGGTATTTTAGGAAGATTTTCATTTTCACTTGTGAGCGGCGCCGCATCGGCCTGGTTTTGTGGCGTCACAATAATCTTTTGCGGATCCACTTCCGTAACTGCGCCTTCTCCCACTTTATAAGTATTTTCCTTCACCTGGAATTTACCAAATATTACACCGTTCGATACCAGATAGTAGCCTGTCACGACCAAACCAGTCAGCATGACAGTAAAGGCACTGTACATCATAAAATAGAATATTTTCCCATGCCTTTTTGGTTCGGAACGTCTCTTTTTCCCCATGACAACCACTCCTTTCTACTGATTCCGTATATATACCGTTTTATTGCAACTATATTCACTGCGCCCTAAGCCCGCCTGCAGGTCGATTTCAACAAATTGTTTCCCCGACTTTTCATTTTTCTTTACTTCGCAGGAAAACTCTTTCACATGATCCGCCAGAAGATAAATATCCTTTGCCTCCAACGCATCAATTTTCACATCTCCTGTATGGGAGCACTTCCCAAAATACAGCTTCCCATTCATAAACCAATAGGCGTACGCATCCGACTCCAGCGTTTCTACCATATCCACCTGGACAGCCGAAGAGGTAACAATACTTTTCATATCGTCCCGGCGCTCATATACGACAAGCACCTTCGCCGTTCCACCTCCTGTGGCAGGCACAGTATGCCAGCTCGCTGTCTCCGCTTCCATACAATAGCTCTCTATATGGTTGACTGCATCCTTAACCTCATTTTGAAGCGTTATTTTTTCATTTGTCAGCTTCGTGCTTCTCGACGCATAAACGGTAAGCGCGGTAAGTG
Source organism: uncultured Eubacterium sp. (assembly GCA_910584245.1). Lineage (GTDB taxonomy): Bacteria > Bacillota > Clostridia > Lachnospirales > Lachnospiraceae > Eubacterium_F. The sequence goes on along the minus strand of CAJTZF010000002.1, from coordinate 160,577 downwards.
TCCCGAGCACGATCGTCGAAATCGCTATGGCAAGCAGTAATTCGACCAGGGTAAATCCTTTATTATTCAATTTCACATAAATTCCCCCTCTTATCAGTCTATAAAATGCTTCCCGGTATTAGTAACGAGAGTGACCGTATGTTTTGACTTTCCGTTTATATAGATTTCACACGTTGGCTCTGTCGTCCCTGTAAATGCCCCATCCTTTTTGCGGATACCAAAGGTTTTGCATTCGTTTTCCCCAATCACCGTTTCCGTATCCTCATTTCCCTCTTTGTAAGAAACCGTAAGACGGTTGTTTCCAATCATTTCCCCATGTTCACTATCGGATGGTACATAATCAGGATCGTTGCTGTATTCAATATAATAGTCCCCATCCATATTATACAGGTGCATATATGTGGCTGACACCTGTGCCATATTTTTTGACTTCAGAACTGCCATGCCGCTGTCTATTTTTGCAGCACATTTCGAAGAATTTGCCAAATCGAGGTAACTCAGTCCAAACACCGCTCCTCCCGACATAATTACGAGAATAGCTGTTACGACGACCAGCTCAATAATTGAAAATCCCTCATTATGCTCTTTCATATGCGACATCACCTGCTTTCCAATTTGCATTGTTATTCTGTGCCTATTCCTAACTGGCTGTCATTGTCCCTCTCCCAGTTTTCATAACGGATACACTCTGCGACTTTGTTTGTACGGTCCTTATCCGCATCCAGATCATAAAAATATTTAGACAAGTCCGGATCATTTCGGATCATTTCTATTAAGCTGCCGACCAGAGAAGAATTTGCTGTCAGCTGAATATTGGAACCCTGTACAAAAACTCCATTTTTAGCCAGTATAAGGCCCTCGAAGTTTCTCTGCACAGTGACGCTTCCCCCCGATATAATTAGTCCTCTCGGAATCGAGCCGTCTACCGTATAATTCCCCGGTGTGATATAAAGCTCCCCGCCGACTACCGCATCCGTGTTGTCTTTGCGGATATCCATAATAGCAGCATCCGCATCAATCTGGCCGAAATTAATAATGCGGTCCCGGACTAACTGGGATTTATCGCTGTCAGAAAGAAGCTCGTACCGGCTGGCCATCCCTGTATGATAGCCGGAATTAACAAGGGCTAACTGCTTTCCAACATAATTCTCCATTCTCTTTGCGCCATCCCGCAGCATTTCCGGATTCGGATTCCCTGCTCCATCAAAATAATTTGCCGTCTGCTTCACCGAACCATCCGCCGCATAATAGTTGTGAATAATATTTCCAGCTAAGAGGTACAACTGCGCTCCGAGCTTCATACCTTCATTATCCATTGTAGAAATATAGGTTTCTGCGCGCTCGTCCAGTATCGCCTTATTTTCCGGCTCAGAATAAAATTTGGAAAAATATTGATTCGCCATGTTCTGGTTCGCAAAATTTAAGTACAAATATACATAGCCGCCATCGTTATTATAATTTGCAATAACCGGTTTGCTTTCATTCAAATATGGCCAAGCCATCGTCTGCTTTAACTGGTCCAGATTGATAGAGTCCATATAATTGTCGCCTCTTACTTCTGTAACCAGCAGCGGATTGTGTCCCTGCCCCATCGGAATAATGCACTCATCCGGTACAAGGTACGCAATCTGGTTGCTCTTTACCGCCAGAGATTCTCCCATGCTAATATCCGGTTCCGGCACTCCACTTACCCTGTTATCGTATCTTGATACGAACGTACGTCCCGCCAAAACTAGTTTTTTCAGCCGGTCGCTCTTTAACATTGTATTTCTGCCGTTTACCAGTATCGCACTGCTGTACTCCGAACTCGTTGCGTCCGGATCGGTTACCGTATTATTTACATTATAGCTGTAGCCATAATAATTTCCCGCCAGATCGACATAGGCATTGTTATTGTCGATACTTAAATCATCCAAAATATATGCATTTGTAAACAATTCCAGCTTCGTCTGAAGGGATACACCCGGTCCGCCCGGGGCATCCGGACCACTTGCCAAAACGATATTTTTCAACCATAGCTCGCCGTCGGTATTTACAATGCTCACACCTGCCTTATCCTGGATCGTCAAATCCCCGCGGCTTATAATTTTATCACTGTCAAATATAATATTTTGCGCCTTAGAATTGATATCAATTCCCGTTCCATAGTTGCCGGAACCGTCATGCGTTCCACCGGCATACACATTTCCGGTAAAACCAATGCCATAAGTGCTTCCCGACAGGTCATTCGTTGCCACTGAAAGCTTCTCGTCGCAAATGACAATATATTTTTTCATCTCGTCAATCGTGTCATTTCCCTCAAAACTATATTCGGGCACATCCACACGGATATCTGTCTGAACAACCGTCCGATACCCGTCCACATCTGTGTAATCAACTTTCAAACCGCTGATAATAAGATACATTTCTTTGATTTTCCCATCCGGCTCCTCGTCCTCCCGGATCACCCGGAATCCGTACCGCAGCTCATTTCCGCTGTAGGTGGAACCGACAGTCGAAGGCCTGGCAACCATCTGTTTGACCGAATCAATCTTAAAGCTTTTCCACAGGCCCTTCTCCGGCTGGTCACTGCCGTCCCAGCCATTGTCCAAATCCAGCCGGTTGTCAACGGTATTTACACTATTATCAAGCTCATGCAGATTTGGGTTTTTCAGCATTGCCATAATACCAGTCAGATATTTGACCGCAAATTTTTCTTTCATTGTGTGCATCGTCGAAGATAATGTATTGTCCTCCGTGCGGTCCGTGCTATTGTAATGATTTATTACCTCCATATACGCATATTCATTTGCCTTCCCACAAATCTCCTCCAGGCCGCTTCGAATTTCACCGACCGCTCCTTCTGTCTCATAAAAGTTTTCTGTCAATTTCTGGTCTGTTATGACGGTAATTACATAATTCGTAGCGAGGGATAAAATCGTTGCCCCGATAATCATAAGAGCCATCACTCCGATGATCACAGCGATAAATGCCGAACCACGGTTATCACTGCCCGCCTGATTCAGTTTTTCTTTCAGTTTCTGCATCCATTTACCAAACATCTGAAAAACCCCCGTTTCTTCTCGTTACTCAGCCATTGTCGTCTCCATGTGGGCAACCGGTTTGTCCCCCCATCTCCTGCCGTTCGGAGCCAGCTCATATATATCGACAAAAATACGCCCGATCCGTTCCTTCGATTTCCGTTCTACGAAATCATTTGTTCCAGATTCATTGCTTGTGACCCCCATAATGTCTCCCACGTTTGTGAAAAATTTTGCATTTAACGCATTAACACAATCTACCGAGATTTTATAATCCGCAGGTTTTGTAGTCAGCACCTCCGGCTTTGTAATCTGCACGGCAAAATAGAACTCCATGTCTTTAACAACAGTCCCCGTCTCTTCGGACGCGCGGTCACCCTCGCTGGTCGGAATCTGCTTACTGCCTGAAATCTCGCTACCCGTCCGCACCCGGACCGGATCCTGAAGCTGCCCCGGCCGCAGCGGATCATAAAATACAAATACTCGTTTAAATTTACTTTTCTCCACCGCTTTATTTTCCAACGTTACCTCGGCCTGGTAAGTAGAACCATTGTAATTATAGGAGTACAAATAATAAACGCGGATAGAATACTCTTTGTCGCTTAAATAGCTCACGTCAACGCATATGGTCCGGCTCATATTGTCCCGTATATTTTTGTAAGTAACCGACCTGGCGCCCGCCGCCTGGACGGTCGTATAAATCTCACTGAGCGCCGTGTCAATCTCGTCATTTTCCGACGCTACGACATTAGATTCCGAGTACACCTCACTCGGATTTGGAATCTTGTAATCATTAAATTCCGAACGGATAACATCTCCCGTCCCGCTGCCAATTTCCTCCCCGGCGCTATCATTAATCGTCTTCGTCCCGCTGTGGTACACACCGTAATTAATGCGTACCTTTGCCAGAAAATCAAACCCGTTCAGCGTAAGTTTTTTTTCTATGTAATCCGATTTGGGATCCTCCGCTTCTCCTAATTCGGGCTCCGACGTCTTCCACCCCGATTCGGCGGACGGCGTCGGGGCTGCCGGATCTGGTGTAGCCGTCAGTTCCCGGATCTGCTCATAATTTGAAAAGGTGCTGAGCTCCTCCACAACATTTTCAGCGGCCATCGTGGCCGTCTGCTTATCGCGCCCATCAATCGTACGGAGAGAAGAATTTGTAAAATAATTCAAGATCGGCAGTGTCATAAGTGCCAGAATCGCCACCGCCAAAATAACTTCGATAAGGGAAAATCCCCCGTCATCCGTTGACCATTTTTCCAAACACATACGTCACACCGCCTCTCTTTCCATTTTCTTACTCGTTGTGAAATTCTCCAAACACCGTATCCAATCCAAATGTAAACTCTCCAATGTCAGGATCCGAATAGGGAACACCGTTGCCAAGCATCGAATAAAAATTAATGCCAATGCTTCCCTTCAGTTTGCCCGTACTGCTGTCAAACTGAAGATTCACGCTTCCAATAGAGAGCTTCTCCTCACTGTCCCGGATCCAGTCCAGCGCTTTGTAAATATCCTTCGTCGCACCCGATACATGGACCGTATAATTTGACTTCGAACCGATCATTTGTTCCATAGAGACAACGCCTATTTCAGACAGCGGCTCTTCCTTTTCTGCCTCCTGCTGTATCTGTTTCTGGTCCGCCTCTGAATGCAATACCCTTCCTTTATGGTAGAAAGGAGCCTCATTTCCTGCCGTGATACTCTCTATGTCAATACCGCTGTCGAGCATCATACGGTATATAAGGTAAAGTGACTTCTGCTGTGTCAGTTTAACGGGGAATGATTTAATAAAGCCATCAATCTCACCTGTAAACAGAGATGTATAAATTTCCAAATCCGACACTTTTTTCTCCAAACTGGTCAAATATTCAATGCGTTTGTTTTCCGCCCTCATCTTCGTCTCAAACTCATCCGCCTGGTTCATATTTCTTTGAAATACGAGAAAATATGTAAGAACAATCATGAGCACCGCTGCCAGCAATAAAATGACGCGGATTTGTGCCAGTGTTAGTTTCCCTTTCATATCAGCTCCCCTCCTTATCCAGCATCTCCCGGTACCCTTTGGTCACTGAATCCATCGTATCCCAATGAGGTACATAATCAAATGTAATTGTATACGAATACTGACGCTTTTTCGTCAATTCGTCCTTTGTCTCCGTAATGGCACTGGATACCATTACATTTCGGATATCCGTACATAAATTCAACCGGATAATAACCGCCGCCACCGAAGCGAGCTTATCATTTGTCGTACAATTGATCGTTCCCCCTTCGTCCGTCGTCGTAATCGAGTCAATACGGAATTTATCCGGACAGGATTTCTTGATATGATCCAACACATCATGAAGACGGTTGTTATTTGTATCTACTGTATAGTTCAAATCCTGGTATATGCGGACCCGCTTCAACGTCTGGATCAGCTCATTGTAACGGTCCTCCGTCGGCTGCATGGATACCGCCTTCGCATGTGCCCTTTCATAGTCACTCTGCGCCGTTCCGACGCGTACAAAGGAAAATATAGCCAATACCGCACAGAGCACAAACGACGCCGCAAATACGACCGCGATACTAAACACCGACTCTTTTGTCGCAGATTTATTTTTGATTTCATCCGGCACAAAATTTACCGGACTAAACACCGTACCGAAGCAGCCGGCATACTGCAAAATATTCGTATTCACCTGGATCTGCCGGTTAAATGATACACCGGACAGCTCCGTTGGCGTCCTCGCCGGTATGCCGAGCTCATTCGTCATCAGTTCATGAATACCCGCCAGTTTTGCGCCGTTGCCGGTAACAATAATCGACTGCACCGGATTTTCCCGGTACCTGGAATTGTAATACTCCATAACGCGGGAAATGTTCCCGATCAAAGAGGAGGCGCTTTGCGTGAGCTCAATCCGCTTTTGCATGGACAAATCATTTTGTGGGTTTGACGCATTGAAGGTGTGCAGCAGCACCCGCTGTGAGGCGAGAAGATTTGACGCCTTGTCATACTCCGAAACTTGAAATGCCGGCTCCTCCATCGCCGCTTCAATAATCGTCGTCGCCCCGTATGGGATCACCCTCTGCAGCAAAAGCTTTTCCTTGCTCATAATGTTAATAAGCGTATTGTCACGGTTGATCTGGACAGCCATCTCTACACCTTCAACGACCTGGCGCTTCATAATCTGGAAAATACCATTTCCATCTACTTCTATCGCCACAACATGGAAATCACAGCCCTCTGCCAGCGCATAATAGGAACGGACAAGATCGATAGGAGCCGCATAGACGAGAAGATCAATAACATTTCCCGCTTCACTCTCCTTGGATTTTTTCCCAATGGAAAAATTTAACCCGCCGCCTTTTTTCTTTTTTCTTTTTTCTTTTTCGTCCTTTGTATCATCCGTGATATCAAGCTCTTCTTCGACATTCTTCTTCTCACTGCCATCCGTCACGGTTTCATCTTCTTTGGCCTTCCTGCCGCCCCCTTGTTTTACATAGGAGAAAATATATCTGTCCTTGTCAATCGGAAACATATCGTCGACCTTCGCCATGACAATGTCCTGGATTTTGCTGTCCTTGACAAAGGGAATTGTCGTTTCACGATTGGCTATTTTGGAGGAGGAGAGGGAAAAAATAACATCTTTTGAAGTAATTCCCTTTTCCAGACATGCCTGCCGGATCCTCCGGCTGACGTCTATAATATTTTTTACTTCTCCATCCACAACGGCACCCTGCGGCGTCGGTACACGCACACATCCATATACCGTAGGATTTACCGGATTGTTGTCCATATGTACAATTCGTATCGTTTTCGCTCCGACACGAACTACAACTACCTTTTTCGCCATAAAAACCTCCTTTGTTATACCACTCCTCATTTTATGGATTTCACTGCCTTCTCAAGCATGTAAAAACACTGAAATCCATAAACCTTGCATCCTCTTTCATGATATTGACCATCCATGCGGGAAAGGAGAAAGCAAACATAATTCTTATATTAATAATCCCATATACCAGTCCAGAAAAGAATCCCCCCAAAGCATGGCAATAAAAATACCAATTGAAAGATAAGGACCCATCGCAAATTTTGTCTTATTTTTCGTCACCGCAATTACGATAAGCTGAATAATCGAACCGACAACACAGCCAACTGCAAGAGCGAGCAGGATATTAACCCACCCGAGACAAAGTCCCGCAACCGCCATCAGCTTAATATCACCGCCGCCAATTCCCTTCCCCTTTGTCAAAATAAGGCACAAGAGCAGAAAAAGGCTTGCTGAAAAGAAGCCAATCACGTAGTGTATAAAGTTTGTATAATCTAACACAAGATGTACAATACCAATCGCCAAAATAATGGCATTTACCTGTATAGGAATCTCAAGCGTGCGGTAATCAACGACACTCAGCACAAGAAGCGCGGAAGACAAAAAACAGTAAAGAACACTTTGCAGGTTGATTCCATCTACGGCAAAGACAACCAGGTACAGCATGCCATTTACAAATTCCACTACCGGATACTGAATCGGCAGCTTTGTTCCGCAATACCGGCATCTGCCTTTGAGAAACAGAAAACTGAACAGCGGAAACAATTCATACCAGGCCAGCCTGTGGTCACAATACATACAATGAGAACCCACCGCTACAACACTTTCTTTCTTCGGTATACGGTAAATACATACATTCAGAAAGCTTCCAATCACAATACCGTATAAAAATACAAATATGTAAAATAAAATAATATGTGTCGCCATAGTGGGTTCTCCTTGTAAGAGCAATCCGCTCAATTGTAGTTATGCTGCGTCAGCCGCAATCCGCTTTCAGTAGAATAATCATTCTCACGGAGCTTCTGCTGCACCTGAATCACCAGCGCTTACAATCAGCTTAGCTGTGTCGCCAGAAGCATCCTTTGCGTACTTACACTCTGCTCCACCATTAGCAGATGCCTTAATAATATTCTTTCCTGCTGTTACATCCCACTCCAGGTCAATCGTATCACCGCCGGCAGCTTTGGATACTAACTTGAGAGAGGAAACATCAATCTGGTCTTCAATCAGAGCCTTCATGTCAGCATTGTCACAGCTCAAAGTTCCGCCACTAATAGTAGCCGTTCCACTTGTCGCTTTGGATCCAGCCGTAGCCACTGCTGCTGTCAGAGCTTTGCATGCGTCATCCAGTGCTGCGAGGTCTTTTGATTCTCTGGATCTCTCCAGGTTTGGAATAACTGCCAGGGCAACTACACCGATCAGGATCGCCATGATCGCAATTACAATGATAAGCTCAACAAGAGAAAAACCTTCATTGGAATTGCTTAAATACTTCTGCATCTTCTTCTTCATAATTTTAAATCTCCTTTTCTTTTTTTTCACAAAAATTCTATGGTTTTTGTGATTGATTATAGATAATTTTACCATACAAATGCCAAAAACGTCAACATATTCTGTAAAAATTAATAAATTATTAATATCTACTTCCATTTTTGTTTATTCATGGCCTGTCACTGTGATATTCAAATTTACCTTCCTGTACTCTTCTTTGATATCCCGCTCATAGGACAGATTCAGTACCGGCTCTCCTGTCTCCCTAAAATGAACCCGGTGCAGCGCCGTGCTGCGCGGAGAGTGATACGGGGTAATCTCCCCGTGGTAAGCGATATACGTATCTCCGTCCCTGTCTTTGAAAAAGGAATTATGGCCGGCACCGTATACACCGTCTAAATCCGGGGTGGCAAGCGCAGGAAATTTGCTCTTTTCCCAGCTTTCCGGATCGAGCAGGTCCGCGTCCCGGCCCGCGCGGAGCAGGCCCACTGTATAAGTCCAGTCACACGCGGCGCCTCCCGAAAAGGCAATGTATATATACTCTTGCGTTATTAGCGGGTAAGGACCCTCGTTATTAATCGTACCTGCCACGTTCTCCCATCCATAGAGCGGTCTGGACAATAACACCGGATCGCTCTTTAACATCCACGGCCGGTCCGGATTCGTCTCCGCGATATAGAGCATGGATCCTGTATCACCTTCCGCCATGCAATTTTCGCGGTAGGACCAGATAAGATACGATCTTCCTCCGTTTTCAAAATGTGTCATATCCAGCGTAATCCCATTTACGGCAAGAAACGTTCCGTCCATTTTTTTGACCCGGACCGGTTCTTCCCAGCCGTCCGCACTGGTGACCGAACCGTTTTCCTTTAACCGCATCATATGGCACTGCGGATTGAATGTGTCCCCGCTCACGGCAAACAAAAGATAGACGCGGTTGCCAATCACATGGAACTCAGGGGCCCAAAATGTCTGCAGCCGTTTCTTTTCCTCATCTTTGTCAAGAATCAAATGCTGTGCTGCATCCGGCAAAAACAAGTCCTCCACCTGCGCGGCCTCCCGGACCCAGAACCCGACGTCATCCGTATTGTCATTCGTTGCGATGTAATAATATTTATTGTCCCACAAAAAGATTACGGGATCCGCAAAGCCGACTGCCAGTGGAAACGGATATGGCTTCTGGCGGACAACCGCTGTGACAGTATACGTTCCAGGATGTGCAAAGTCAATGTGGGAAACATCCGGAATGTCATATTTTTTCTGCGCTGTCGCGCCATCCGAATAATGGGCAGTAAAACAAAGGTCTTTGATCTCGTCCACACAGGAAGCACATATCTCTTCCGGAATATCAATATGTGTATTGTGGACCGGCGTATAATAGCGTAATAGCTTCTCATAAAGACCGGTTTCTATAGGAAGCCAGCATCCGGCTGCCACGTCCGAAAACGGATACGGCGGATGGGATTTGACTTCCCCTGCCCGAAGTTCCTTTAACATAGGATGCTGTGACAGATCCGTCAACCCGCATTCCTCAAAAGAAATAAAATCGTGTGTCAGCCATAAAAGCCGTTCCGCTTCCCCGCTATTCTCAACGCTGCCATCCTGTCCCGTGCGTTTCGCCAAAATGGCAAAACTCCCATCTAGCAGCGGATACGCTTCCGGTTCTGCCAATCCCTTCTCTATAATCTGGTTTTTCGGACTGACCTCTCCCTTTGCATAAAGAATCCCCCTGTTTTGATTCAGGGGGATATACTTTTCTCCACGTTCGGAAACAGCAAAATGAATGCTGTTTCCGAACGATGGAGGGCAAAACTGGCCGTCCGGTATTCTTGTATAAATAAAAAGTACCTTCTCCATCGTTAAACCTCTCTTCAAGCTTTAAATTTCTTTACCGAACTATAGCTGCCATACACCTTTTTGCCCTTTTGGTCTTTTTTATAAGCCCTTACTTTGACAAAATATTTTTTGCCCTTCTTAAGCTTCTTAACTGTATAAGCAGCTTTTTTCACTGCGCTCTTTTTGATGCCTTTTTTCAACTTTTTGTCCGTGGAATAAACGATTTCATAACCATCTGCGCCCGTCACTTTTTTCCATGTAATCTTTGCTTTTTTGCCCTTCTGGACTTTTACGGAAAGCCCCTTTACCTTTGCAACCTTCATATCAGCCTGCGGCTTCTCGGAGGCTGCCGGCACTGGAACAGGCGTCACTGTTGATGACGGCGGAACCGTAGCGGCTGGCGGCTGTACGGAAGGAGATGGCGCCGGCGTCTGAACCGGTTCTGGCTCTGGTTCCTTTTCAAACTGCCAGTAATCAAATTTGAAAAGCTCTTCTTCTGCATTTTCCTCTTCGCCGGTGAAGACAAGATACAGGTCATGAACACCAACTGCCCCGTTCACATCGATCGAAAGCGTCTCGTACTTGTCTGTACCGCCCGTGCCTGTCACCTCAACCGTTCCTATTTGCTCGCCATTTTCCGGATCATCCAGCCGGAGCTCAATCGCTGCTTTTTTTGTTCCGTCGCTGGCTACGGACGCATGGAATTTGATCGCACCCTTTTCGCCAAAATCTACATTTCTCACCTTTACACTGCTGCCATGCTTTATGTCGCTGAGGTTCATGCCTCCCTGCGGACATACTTCCGTCTCAACATTGGTTCCCCATGCAAACGTCTCCGCTTCTGTCCGAACATACGGATCCAATTCGCTTACCGCATCCGGTCCTTCTTTTGTCATGGTCATTTCCGGCAATGTTCCATCCTCATTGTATGTAAATTCCTCAACACATACGGAGCGGTGGTAGCTGCCTCCTCCGGGCAGCGCCTGATTGTGGTAAAACATGTAGGAGCGCCCCATAAAATCTACAACACCTGGGTGGTTTGTATAACAGGTTCCCGTATTGCCGATCGTCTGGGTCGGCATAAAGATACCCCGGTACTCCCAAGGACCTTCCGGCGAATCGCTGGTGGAATATGCCAGATGCTCCGCACCGCCTTTCGGTGTAAATCCCGCATAGAGCATATAATACAAATCGCCTCTTCTATAAAACCACGGCGCCTCCCCATACGAGGTCTTATGGTTGCTGTCTGCTTTCTCCCCAAATGCATCCTCTGTCATATCTACATACATAATGCCTTTTTTGCCAATGCTCTCGTCGTAAGAAAGCATATCCTCATTCAGTTTGACATACATCAGCTTAGGATTTCCAAAATACAAATATGCCTGACCGTCATTGTCAACGAATACCGTTGGGTCAATGTTATCCCAGCTTCCGTTGTCAATAAGCGGTGCGCCAATGGCATCGACAAATGGGCCAGTCGGACTGTCGCTCACGCCGACACCGATGTCCATGCCGCCGCCCGCCTTATGAATCGGAACATACATATAAAACTTACCGTCCCTCTCCACACATTGAGGCGCCCATGCCCTCGGGTCTTTCGTGTCCGCCCACGTGAACGATTTAAAATCTAGCACCGTTCCGTGGTCGGTCCAGTTCACCATGTCCTTTGTCGAATAACATTTCCAGTCATTCATCGTGTAAAAATTCCCCACAAGCTCATCCTCGTCATGTGAGGTGTAGAGATACAGCGTATCCCCATATGCCATAGGCGCCGGATCTGCCGTGTACGTGTTCTGTACGACCGGATTATCGGCGCTCGCCGGCATCTGTGTAAACAGAATTCCCGAACATACGGTAAGCAGTCCGACAATCGCTTTTACACATACATTTCTTTTTTTCATTTTGGTTCCTGCCTTTCTTTTTTAATTTATTTAGGCTCTGTTCGGTTCCGCGGAACCGGACAGAGTTTACTAAACTTAATTTACCGTTACTTTTGCATCCGACTGGCTGATAATCTCGCCATTCGGTTCAACGACAGTGAGAATATATACTCCCGGCTGAACGGGTGCTTTCATGGAACTGCTGTTTCCGTCCGCCCTTGACATTGACGGATCATTCTCATCAAACGCAGAAAGTCCCGAAGGCGCAAGCCAGATCGTCTTTCCCGCATCCGATAAAGTATTTGAAAATGAAACCGGCTGGCCGCCTGCCACTGTCACATTGTCCTCTAACAGCAGGTTTGCTTCCGTAACCGTAGTAGAAAACGTCAGCGTACTCTCCTTTGAGGTTCCCTGCTCTTTCACTTTCAGCGTCCAGACACCCGCCTGAGAAATAGTTTCACCGTTCGAAATCTCTTTTCCATTCAACGTAAACTGGTACGCATCATCTTTCAGCTCAAGCTTGAGCGGACGAAGCTTTGATACATTGTAATTCTGTCCCTCCGACACATTAGCGGCGTCCGTCTCTTCCCCCACATAAAGCGTATACGTGGAAGCGTCCGACACCGTGCCGTCTGCATATCGGATATAAAGCTTATATTCACCCGGCTGTTTCGGAATCTCCATTGATTTTTCATCGCCGGCAGCTTTCGTCATCGTTTCACCCTCTGCGAATGTACCGGTTCCCTCTTCTGCCAGCCATACCTCATCTTCTTTTTGTAACAACCCGCGCCGCGGCAGCTTCTGTCCGGCCGAGAGCCGAACATGGGATGCCAGCTCGTAATCGGTATCCGGAATCACATCTTTGCCCACCATATGTACGTAAGCATCCTCCAGGCCGGAATACAACACCGTCTCATATCCCTTTAACGGCCATATATACTGTTCATTCACATACTGCTCCAGAGAACAGTTCGGCGCTGTCGTCTCCGACCGGCTCGTATTAGAAAAACCATTTGTGACAATCATATCATGTTTCCGCCGCCAGTCATTTAACTCATATACGTTGCGGATAATATTTGTCACGACATTGCTGTCAAATTTGATATAGGCGCTGCCCTCATCCGGATGGAAACCGTTAATCATTTTGCTTCCGTTTGCAACCTGCGGCTCGCGCTTTGCATTAATGTAATTATAGCTCATCTCCGAGTACTCGGTCCAGTCGTCGTTTCCCTGCCTGCCGAGCGTGTAAATACCGCCCGCATCCTGGAGCAGGGAGCAAATCTCCTCTACGCGGTTATAATTGACATGGTTATTTTTGGACGTATCCGTCGGAACGCCGGGGAGCTGGGAATCGCTTCCATTTTCCCCGTCAAAATTACACCATCCCCAGCCAATGCTCATACCGCTGTAGGAGCACTTATACACAAAATTGTGAAGCACTTGGAGATTGTATGTAAAAAAGCTTGTCACCGGTGAATTGCCCGGGAAGAAATAACAATTTTCATACAAATAGTTGTTCGTAATCTTTATATTTTGCGGAACTGCCTCCGTGCCGTCCTGGAATTTTTCCTTGTCCGGGCCAGCGGCATTGCTTACCTTTACCTGGTGAATTTCCGTGTCATTTTCATACACGTGCTGCGGGTGTCCTACAACAATACCTGCCCCACCCGTCTTTGCAATATAGTTTCCCGTCACCTCACAATCCCACACGTCATTTTCCAGATGAATACCGAGATATCCCGTATGCCTTACCTCGCCGTCCAAAAAACGGATATTCTTAGCCGTATTGGCGTGTATTGCGGCCGGCGGCACATCATAGGAGCGGTAAATATCATCGTGCTGGTTCACAAGGGCAAATTTCGTAAGCACGATCGATCCCTGTACCGAGGCATAGCCGTGTGAGCCCTCCAGCTCATACAAATTCCAATCCGTATAGGCAAAGCCAAGTCCCTCAAATGTAACGTTTTCCACATATTCAGACTTCCGGGCATCGCCGCTGATTTCGAGAAGCGTATCGGTCTCCGGGACAACCACTTCCGCTGTTGATAAATCCTCACCGTCCCTAGGAATATAATACAACATTTTTCCTTCCTGGTCAAAGTAAAATTCACCCGGATTCTCCAGCCACTCGAAAACATTGGCGACATCATTGACTTTTGTCTTTTCCGGGCTGTATGCCGTACCCCATCCAAGATTTTGCGCAAGCGCACCGTACGGCATCTGCAAAGCCACTTCGGTATCACCCTCCGGCGTGAGGGAAAGCGACTCGGCACAAACGACCTGTTTTGCCCACGTAGACCCGGACTCGAGTTCGATATTCTGAGGATTTCTCGTATCTGCCGGCAATCCAAAAGAAGCAGCAAATACGGCTCCCGTGTAAATCTTAGTCGTGCTCGGCGCCCACGCCCAGTCCGCCTCTCCTTTCGAAACCTGATAACTCCCGACCGGACGCAGCGGCTTTTGTGACCGGCCTGTCATAGAAGCGCGCTCGCCGTTTACATAGATGGCACGCAGCTTTTCCGAACGCTCCAACGGCGTCTTGTACGCAATTCTGCCAGCCTCCAGCCAGTCCACTTCCTCTGCGGCCTGCCATTTCGCTTCGATCTTTTTCCCTCCGCTGAAAACCGGCTTTGCCCCCTCTGCCGCCCGGTAGGTAATCGTACACCCGTCTGTTCCGGAGTCTTCCCGGGTAAATACAACCGGTTCTTCAACCGGGTAAAATCCGTCCGCAATTTCGACAACAATATCCCCGTTCTTTTTATCCAGATTGCGCACTGCCTCTTTTGCCCGGCTTAACGTCTTAAAGGGCTGCGACTGGGAACCGTCCGCGCTGTCACTCCCCGTTTCCGACACGTAAAAGCTCGGCTTGTTCCCCGACGGCTCTGGCACAGAAGATGCCGGTGCCCCGCCAGGCTCCCCAGACGCTGACGGAACCGTAGACGGCGCCGGCGGCTGTGTTCCCTTCTGGACCGGTTTTGTATTCGTATTCTTTTTCACATTTACCGTAACCTTTCCGACTACGCGCGTCTTATTTTTCTTTTTCTGTTTGAATGTTTCCTTTACTGTAATAACAGCCTTTCCCGCCTTCTTTCCCCGAACCACGCCGGATTTTGAAACCGTGGCAATTTTGTTCCGGTTCGTCGAAAAAACATATTTTCGTTTTTTGTTTTTATGTACAACCTTGATTTTTTTCGTCTTGCCAACAACAACCGTAAGCTTTTTCTGCTTTATCGACGCCTTTTTCGCCGCTCTGGCAAAAGACCCCGGCGCGCATACGGACAGGATGATGGCAACCATTACGACTAGGACAATACTGTCCCGGCTGGCCTTTCTTTTCATAAAAGATCATTCCCCCTAACATAATTTATATGTTTATTTTAGCTTTATCCATTTGTGAATACTATGACTGATTGGGTTTACTTTCATGATTTTTTAAGACTTTTTCTTATAGAAGACGGGACAATTCAGTAGTTGTGATAAAATTTCCCAGATTGATTTTTTAACGCATATCGGTTACACTAAAAGGAAGGCAATGTCATGTACTACAAACGACAGAAAGGGATATACCTATGATAGAAATTGAATTTGCCCAGAGTAATACGACCCATCCTATCGGGTTTGAACATAAAATAGACAATAAACACGAGTGGTGGCTGCTGGTTCACGCCCATGTACCGGTCTACTATGCCATCAAGGGAAAACGGATTACTATGCCCGCCCACTCCGCCATTTTGTATCCGCCGCATTCGTGGATTGAATACGGCGCTCTGGAAAAGAAACCATACAGCGACGACTGGGTCCGCTTTTACACGGACGAGCCGTTTATCTGCAAGGGGAATATTCCGCTCGAAACTCCATTCCAGACGACGGAATATCCGTTTATTAGCGATTTGGTCCACCTGCTGGCATCGGAAAATTTCTTTGATAACCAGTATAAAAAATTTACGGTACCGTCTTTGTTTCAAATTTTATTTTGGAAGCTCCACGAATCTATTTCGAACAATACAGAGGACTTCCGGGAGCTTGAACTGATGCAGCTTCACATGAATATAAAAAATAATCCGTCTTCCCCTTGGAGCGTACCGGAAATGGCGAAACAGCTGCATATCTGCCCCAGACACCTGCAAAAAATATACCAAAACCGGTTTGGAATTTCGTGCATGGACGATGTCATCCAAAACCGCCTGCTTCTGGCAAAAGATAAACTGGAGCGCTCAAGCAGCCCAGTCTATCAAATTGCAGAGCAATGCGGCTATGTAAATACCGAGCACTTCAGCCGCCAGTTTAAAAAATATTTTGGTATCTCGCCGCAGGCATACCGAAAAACCGTCCGGCAAGAACCAACCCTCTAAAACTCACATAAGACGCCGCCCAGTATGTCCGCCATTTCGTCTACATCGGATGGCGTGACAATGAGCGGCGGCACAAACCTTACTACGTTTTTCCCCGCGCTGAGCAAAATCAATCCCTTCTCAAGCGCCATCCTGCACACATCCCCGACAGGGACGTCACATTCTAGTCCGCGGAGGAGCCCAAGTCCTCTCACTTCTTTTGCTACCGGGTATTTTTTGACGGTCTCCTGTAGTTTTTCCTCCAGGTATGCTCCTGTAGACATTACATGGTCCAGCATATTTCTCTTCTCAAACAGCTCAATCGTTTTCGCGACCGCCGCACAGGCAAGCGGATTTCCCCCGAAAGTCGTGCCATGATCTCCCGGCACGAAAGCTTTCCCGATCTCTTTCGTCGTGGCGATCGCCCCAACTGCGATGCCGCAGCCAATTCCCTTCGCCATCGTTACAATATCCGGTTTCACCCCATATTTCTCATAGGCGAACATTGTTCCCGTACGTCCCATCCCACACTGTACTTCGTCGCATATCATAAGAATATCGTGCTTTGTACACAGTTCCCGGATTCCCTGAAGAAACCCGCGCTCAGCCGGATAGACGCCGCCCTCGCCCTGCACTGCCTCTACAATAACCGCACACGTCCTGTCGTTAATATTGTTTTTCACACTGTCCAAATCATTAAACGAAGAAAAACGCACGCCGGAAATAAGCGGTTCAAACGGCTCCCTATATGTTTTCGTGCCAGTTACGGACAGCGCCCCCATACTTCTTCCATGAAATCCCTTTTCCATCGAAATGATCTCTGTGCGGCCGGCATTTCCTTTCATAACCGCATACTTTCTCGCGAGCTTCAGCGCACCCTCATTCGCTTCGGTTCCGCTGTTCGCCATAAATACGCGCTCCATGCCGGAAATACGCGCCAATCCCTTTGCCGCATCCCGCAGCGGCTCCGAGTAAAAATAATTGGATACGTGCATCACCTTGTCAATCTGTTCTTTCAGCGCCTCCTTAAACTCCTCGTCGCCGTACCCAAGCGCACATACCGCGATCCCACCGCCAAAATCTAAATATTTCTTCCCATCTGTATCGTAAAGATAAACGCCCTCGCCGTGATCCATAACAACCGGATAACGGTTATATGAATGAATCAGATACTGTTCCGATTCCTGAATAATCGTATTCATAATTTCCCTCATTTCTGCGCTGTTTTTGCGCATAATCAATGCCTGTGACATTTCTATAATTCTGTCTCATATTTGTACAGGCTGCTCTCGTTGCCAATAAATGCAGTTCCAATTCCCTTTTTCGTATAAAATTCCAGAAGCAGACAGTGTTCTAGCCGGCCGTCCAGTATATGTACGCGTCCCACACCGCCCTCTACGGCATCAATACAGTTTCTAAGCTTGGGAAGCATTCCCCCGCCGACAAACCCCTCCTCGATCATCCGGTTTGCCTCTTCCAACGTCAGCACCGACAAAAGTGTAGAGGGATCCTTTGCGTCCCGGCACACGCCCTCGATATCCGTCATGAACACAAGCTTCTCCGCCCGCATTGATTTGGCAATCGCACACGCCGCATCATCGGCATTGATGTTATAAGACTTATAATCGTCACCGAGTCCGATCGGTGCAATGATAGGTACAAAATCGTTCTCCAGCAATGTGTCGATCAATTCCGGGTTCACCTCTCTCACATCGCCTACGTACCCGATATCCCTTCCATTTACCAGCTTTTTATCGCAGATAATCGTGCCGCCGTCCTTTCCGCTAATTCCCGCCGCGCGCACACCCAGCTTTTCCATCATCTGGACGAGATGTTTATTAACTTTATTTAAAACCATTTCCGCCACTTCCATCGTGTCGTCATCCGTCACGCGGAATCCCTCGGCAAATTCCGGCTCCTTTCCCATCAGCCGCACCCACTTGCTGATCTCCTTCCCGCCGCCGTGCACGATAATCGGTTTCATACCGACAAGTTTCAAAAGTGCTACATCCTTTATTACACTCTGCTGAAGCTTTTCGTCCAGCATTGCGCTTCCCCCGTATTTTACGATCACTCTCTTTTCGCTGAAATCCCTTATATACGGTAATGCCTCAATCAACGTTTCCGCTTTCATGAGAACGTCATTCATGTTCTTATCCATCTCGCTAAATCCTTTCCATATCATCTTTTATTAAGACCGGTAATCTCCGTTTATTTTCACGTAGTCATACGTCAAATCGCAGCCCCATGCCGTCGCTTCCGCATCTCCCTGTTTCATGTCCACAATGACTGTCACTGCTTCGGCGGATAAAATATTCGACGCCTCTTCCTCACTATAACCGGCGTCTACACCGTTCCGCATAACCGTCAGTTCCCCGTACTCGCTCTTATAACATATGTCCATCACGCCGGGATCAAATGCTGCCCCGGAATATCCGAGCGCACAGGCGATACGGCCCCAGTTCGCATCACATCCGAATATGGCTGTTTTCACGAGATTTGATGTGGTCACGGATTTACTCAGAAGCTTCGCCTCCTCTTCCGAAGCGGCATGCTTCACCGTCACCTCCAGCAGCTTCGTGCATCCCTCGCCGTCCCCCGCCATTTTCTTTGCCAGCTCACACGCTACGAACAATAAGGCTTCCTTAAAATCGTCATACGCTTTTGTTCCCTCCTGGATCTCATCCATTCCCGACTTGCCATTTGCCAAAACGACGCACGTATCATTCGTAGACATATCCCGGTCCACGGAAATCATATTAAACGAATCCTCTACGACACTCCGCAGCGTCTTCTGAAGAAGCTCCTGGCCAATGCGGGCATCTGTCGTGATAACACTGAGCATCGTCGCCATATTCGGATGGATCATACCGGAACCCTTGCTCATGCCGCCGATGCGTACCTGTTTTCCCCCGGCCTCAAAAACGACGGCGCACTCTTTGGACACCGTATCCGTCGTCATGATGGCCTCCGCCGCCGCCCTGGCGGCCTCTCTCGTATCGGACAATGCCTCTTTCAATAACCTGGCGCCCTTTTGGATTGGCTCAATCCGCAGCTGCATTCCGATCACACCTGTCGATGCCGTAAGCACTTCTTCCTTCTTCACAGCGCACGCTTCTGCGACTGCCGCCGCCATCTGCTCATTGTAAGCGGCCCCTTCTTCCCCGGTGCAGGCATTGGCAATTCCGCTATTGAGAACGACGGCGTGAACTGGTTTTCCACCCGAAATCAATTGCTGGTCCCACAGCACAGGGGCCGCTTTCACTACATTCGTCGTAAATGTCCCCGCCGCCACTGCCAGCTCTTCGGTAAACACAAGCGCCATATCCTTCCTGTCCTTATATTTGATGCCGGCCTCTGCGCCGGCAGCCTGAAATCCTTTTGCGGCGGTTACTCCGCCATCAATCTGTTGCATACTGTCCTCCATTCCTGCTGCGGCCCACATAGGCGCAAGCACAAATCTATACCTGGGTCATCTATTACGGAAATACGGGAACGAGACGGAGACCTTCCGTCTCCTCCAACCCAAACATAAGATTCATATTCTGAACTGCCTGTCCTGCCGCACCTTTTGTTATATTATCCATCGCGCCCATCATAATGACCCTGCCCGTCCGCTCGTCCACGTTCGGACATACATCGACGAAATTGCTTCCTTCCACCCATCTCGTCTCCGGACAGGTTCCCTCATCCAGCACGCGCACAAAGTACTCGTCCTTATATGCCTGGATGTAAGCGTCCCTCACCATCTCCTTTGTCACGCCCGGTTTCAGGTTTGCGTATGCCGTAATAAGTATACCGCGGTTCATCGGTACGAGATGGGGCGTGAAATTCAAAGTGACCGGTTCTCCCGCCGCATAGGAGAGCTGCTCTTCAATTTCCGGTGTGTGGCGGTGGCTTGCAACGCTATATGCCTTTATGTTTTCATTAACCTCACAATACAAATTGGGAACCTTGGCCCCCCTTCCCGCACCGCTTGTGCCGGATTTTGCATCAATGACCAGTGTTTTTAAGTCAATATACTTATTTTTCACCATTGGATAAATGGAGAGCACAGAACAGGTCGGATAACACCCCGGATTGGCAACCAGCCTCGCTCCACGGATCTCCTCGCGGTTCCGTTCACACAAGCCGTAGACAGCCTCCGGGATAAACTGTCTGCTCGCATGCGGAATCCCATACCACGCCTCGTATACATCGACGTCTTTTATGCGGAAATCCGCACTCAGGTCAATCACTTTACAAGCGTCCAAAATTTCCTCATCGAGAACAGAAGCCAGATATCCTTGCGGGGTCGCTGTAAAAATGACATCTGCTTCCCGGCAGAGCGCATGTAAATCATCTCCCCGGCACACATCCTCTACTATGTGGAACATATTTCCAAACACTGAACTAAACGTCTGGTCCACATAGCTTTTCGAACCATACCATATGATTTCAGCCTCTTTATGCTGTAATAATAATCTCACAAGCTCCTGTCCGGCATACCCGGTTGAGCCAATAATACCCGCTTTGACCACGTTATTTCCTCCTTATCTCCCTGCATAAAAAATGAATATTATATGCATAATTGAATAAAACTACTACTTTTGCTTTATTATACACCCCACTGCAACATAACGCAAGCAAAAGTTTTATTTCCTCTTGCATAATATTCATTTTTGGTGTATATTAATAAAAGAAAAAATTATACGGAGGTTTGACATGAAAGAAAAAGTGATACTTGCTTACTCCGGCGGCCTGGATACAACAGCGATTATCCCGTGGCTTAAGGAAAACTTTGACTATGAAGTAATTTGTGTATGTATTGATTGCGGCCAGGAAGAAGAACTTGACGGCCTGGAAGAAAGAGCAAAATTTTGCGGCGCCTCGAAACTTTACATAGAAGACGTCATCGACGAATTCTGTGACGAATATATCCTCCCCTGCGTACAGGGACATGCCGTATATGAAAATAAATACCTGCTCGGTACTTCTATGGCGCGCCCGGTCATCGCAAAACGGCTTGTGGAAATTGCCCGCAAAGAAGGCGCATCCGCCATCTGCCACGGCGCAACCGGCAAGGGAAATGACCAGATCCGTTTTGAACTTGGCATAAAAGCCCTGGCTCCCGACTTGAAAATTATCGCCGCCTGGAGAAGCGACAAATGGACGATGGATTCGCGTGAATCCGAAATCGAATATTGTAAAGCCCACGGCATTGACCTTCCATTTTCTGCAGATTCCAGCTATAGCCGCGACCGCAACCTGTGGCACATCAGCCATGAGGGACTGGAGCTGGAGGAACCGGCAAACGAACCAAATTTCGAGCACCTTCTCGTCCTCGGCACTACGCCGGAGAAAGCGCCGGATGAAGGGGAATATGTCACCATGACATTTGAAAAAGGAGTGCCAAAATCCGTCAATGGCAAAGAAATGAAAGTCGCCGATATTATCCGTGAATTAAACCGTCTTGGCGGAAAACATGGAATCGGCATCGTAGATATCGTGGAAAACCGCGTTGTCGGAATGAAATCGCGCGGCGTCTATGAAACCCCGGGCGGAACGATTCTTTATGAGGCACATCAGCAATTAGAAGAGCTGATTCTCGACCGGGATACGTATGCGGTGAAAATGGATATGGGAAACAGGCTTGCCCAGATCGTATACGAGGGCAAATGGTTTAGTCCGCTGCGTGAGGCCGTTCAGGCATTTATCGAATCCACACAGCAGTTTGTCACCGGGGAAGTTAAGTTCAAACTTTATAAAGGGAATATTATAAAAGCAGGAACTACCTCCCCATATTCGTTGTACAACGAAAACATTGCTTCCTTCACAACGGGAGACCTTTACGATCATCACGACGCGGAAGGATTTATCAACCTGTTCGGATTGTCAACGAAGGTGCGCGCTATGAAAATGCAGGAAGTAAATGAAAAATAATACTTCCGTACTACTCTATTACATCAGTCCATTAGATGGATCTGCTGTATCATTGTTATTTCCATCACCGGATGCCCCACTGGAGCCTCCGGTGATTAATTTTTCCATAATAGGTATAGCATCTGAAATCGGAATGGCAAATCCCATACCCTCTACTTCTTCTGAGGCAAACTTAGATGAATTGATTCCAATCACCTGGCCTTTTGCATTAACCAGTGCGCCGCCGCTGTTTCCAGGATTAATGGCAGCATCTGTCTGGATCAGCCGCATCGTCCCCGCGCCCTCACCGGATGACGCCGGATTTTGCCGCTGTCCGCCGTCTCCCTGGCTTGCCGTCTGGATTTCCCTGTCCTTGGCACTGACATATCCCACCGTCACGCTCGTGCCATAGCCGAGTGCATTCCCGACCGCAATCGCCTGTTCTCCGACTTTAATCTTCGTACTGTCGGCCAGCTCCGCTACTTTTATGTTGGAAACGGTATCCTCTTTTAAACTGCTCTTTGGCACTTTTACGACAGCGAGGTCAGAATTCGCATCGGTACCGGTCACCGCTGCATCGGCTGTCGATCCATCCTGAAAGGTGATTCGCACCTCGACGCTGCTGTCCACTACGTGGTTATTCGTTACCATGTAAAAATTTTCCGAGTCCTCTTTAAAAATAATTCCCGAGCCGCTTCCGCTCCCCTCACTTTGGAAAGTCCGTCCGAAAAAGTCCCTCTGTTCGGATATCACTTTTACATCGATTGCTACGATGGATGGCAATACCGCCTCCGCCACATCGGAAACGCCTGCAATTTCATTTCCGGTACTGGCTGAAACTTTAGTCAATGGACGATTGTCTGAAACGGTATCCGCCCCCGTCGCGGCACTCTCCTGTCCTGCGCCGCTATACAAGCGGATACAATAATTCGTTCCCTGAAACACAGCGCCACTCAGTATGCCAAACGTGGCCGCTCCTGCGATTAACTTCACAAATTTCTTCATATTTTATAACCTCCAATCTGATTTCCCTGTAGCTGCGCGCCAAATAGCGGCGCATGTAAGTTTATTTATTGTATATCCTTACTATAACCGCAATTTGTGGGGAAATATTGATTGTTTTATGAAGAAGTTGTGTTGTATTTTTGTCTATTTTGTGAAAGATTTAAAATTGCCCAAAATGCGAATACTCTTCGCCTCTTCCCGTATGCCGCGCAGAGCGTTTTGAACTGCCGGATCTTCCAGGTTTCCCTCAATATCAACAAAAAAACGGTACTCCCACGTCTTCCCTTTGATGGGGCGCGACTCGATCTGTGTCATATTCAGGTCATTAAACCGAAAATGGGATAAGATGCGGTAAAGGGAACCACATTCATGAGGCAGCTCGATACACAGCGCGAGTTTGTCACTGTCATCCAAATAAACGGGATTTCTGCCGATCATAATAAATCGCGTAGAATTATTTTTCTCCTGCTGAATACCATCCTCTATCACTTGAAGACCATATTCCTTCGCCGCGCGTTCCGCCGCAATAGCCGCCTGCGAAATATCCCCGTCTGCCGCCACTTTTTTTGCACCTGTGGCCGTATCCGCACACTCAACCGGGTTCATTTCCGGGTGCTCCTTAAGAAATACACGGCACTGGAGCAATCCCTGTGGATGGGAATACACTTTTTTTATATCCTCCGTCCTGGCACCAGGAAGCCCTAACAGACAATGGTCAATACGGTTCACATATTGTCCTATAATACTATTTGAATAATTCAACAGCAGATCATAATTTGCCGTAATTCCTCCCGTAGACGAATTTTCAATCGGGAGCACCCCGTAATCGGCATCGCCCCGCTCAACGGCTTCCATCACACTCTGAAACGTGGGACAGCTTATACCACAAATATCCTCTCCAAAAAAATCTTCCATCGCCTGTTGTGTGTTGGAGCCCGGCATACCGAAATAACATACCTTTGTAGTCTTTGTAACCGGCAGCCGCTCCACCTTTTGGAAATCAGAAAGCCAGTCTGACGATGGTAAAAAACCATATTGGTATTTCCTGCTAATCGACATAATCTGGCTAAACAATTCGATAACGGCTCTGCGGTTGAATGCGTTACTTGAAAGACCGCCGAGAATCTCCAGCTTTTCATCCTCCCGCATTTTGTCATAAACAGCTTTTCCGGTCTCAAGCTTATATTTCGCCACCTCGTTTGTCTCCCTCATCCGCTGTTCAAACAGCGCAACAATCTGCCGGTCTATCTCATCAATATTTTTCCTGGACTCTTTTAAATCTATCATATTTTTCAACCTTTCTCCTTGAGCTCTAAAAGCAGCTGGGACACCGTCTTGTGAAATACCGGATGCTGCTTAAAGGGGGCGATCTCCTCCAACGGCTCCAATACAAACCGGCGGAGATGCATTTCCCTGTGGGGAATAACAAGATCCTTTTTTTGAATAATGTCATCTCCGTAAAGTAAAATATCGAGGTCGATTGTCCTCGGTCCCCATCGAATTTCCGTCTCTCTGCTGCGCTGCCCCTTTGCCTCCAGATCATGCAGGAAGTCAAGTAACTCACTTGGACTATAGAGTGTATCAAAACAAATGACCCCATTCAAAAAATTATCCTGGTCCGTGCGTCCGTAGGGCTCTGTGTCAATCAGTTTTGACATATAAGCTTTCCGGCAGGAACGGTCATTCCGTATTCCCGCAAATGCATCATCTATATATTTTCTGCGGTTTCCAATGTTAGATCCCACTCCCACGTAAACCTGGGTCCATTCCCTCCGAATCGTCAGGGCCACCGTGTCGATCGGCAAAAGAATCGGCGCCCACGGCTTCTTAATACACACCTCCACCGCATGGAGCAACTTGTATTTCAGCAATAGTTCCTTGGAAATCTTCTCAGCGATCGTCTCAATCAATTTATATTGTAAATTCGTCATCATATTATTCACAACATGTGATACTTCCGCATAATCGACAGAAAAAGTTAAATCATCCGTTTTTCCAGCTTTTCTCGCATCAATATACATAACAACAGATACAAGAAATTTCTGCCCCAGTCTCTTTTCCTCTTCTAATACTCCGTGATGGCAATAACACTCCAAATCCCGGATCTCTATTTTATCCATCAAAGATTCCTCCTTTCTGTCCGGTACTGTCTCCCTGCCCGCCGAACTGCCTCTGTCATCTGCAATGCCCGCGCATTTGCCCTCACATCGTGGACACGCACAAAACTGCATCCCTTCATCGCGCCGAGCACTGTAGTGGCGATTGTTCCCTCTTCTCTCTCCGTCACTGGAAGTTCCAACGTCAGCCCGATCACACTCTTTCGCGAAGCCCCGAGAAGAACCGGATACCCGAGCTCACATACGGTTTCAAGATGATCAAGCAAAATCAAATTCTGTTCATATGTTTTTCCAAATCCGATTCCCGGATCCAGTAAGATGTTTTCCGGTTTTATATTATACTTTTTCGCCACCGCAAGACACTTTTTTAAATCTGCCGCCACATCATTTACAAAATCATCGTATTCTGTATTATTCCGATTATGCATCAGACAAACGGGAACATCATACCGGGCAGCAATCTCCGCCATGCGCTCATCATACAAAAATCCCCATATATCGTTTAGGAGATCTGCCCCTGCCTCCAGTGCCGCTTCTGCCACCCTGCTCTTATAGGTATCGACCGAAACGGGAATTTCAAGTCTCTCCTTAATTAACCGGATCATTGGAACGACCCTCGCTATCTCTTCTTCTTCCGAAATCTGCTGATGCCCCGGCCGGGTTGATTCTCCGCCCACATCAATCAAATCCGCGCCCTCAGAAATCATTTTTTCGACCTGCTCCATTGCCCGGCCACTGTCTTCAAACCGCCCTCCGTCTGAAAAAGAATCAGGAGTTACATTTAAAATACCCATAATGTACGTTTTTTGGCCCAGATCAAATTCTCTTTTCCCAATTTTCATGATACTGCCTCCCGTATATCCTTCTACATTTGTAGTTATCTTTACACTTCACCGCGGAGAAGCCAAAAAAACTCCTGCTTTCTATCCGGCTCCTCCATACAGCCTCTCGCACTTACGGTAGCTGTTTTTGTCCCGGGCTTTTTCACGCCGCGCATCGTCATACACATATGCTCGGCCTCCACCATTACGATAACTCCCCTGGGACACAGCGTTTCCATAATCGCATCGGCGATTTGATTTGTCAGCTGTTCCTGGATCTGCGCCCGCCTCGCAAATACTTCAACCGTTCTGGCAAGCTTGCTAATACCAACAACTTTTCCATCTGGAACATATCCGATGTGTACCTTTCCATAAAAAGGAAGGAGATGGTGCTCACACACAGAGAAAAAGGTAATATCCTTTTCTACAACAAGTCCTTTTTGCCCAGAGGAAAATGTCCGCTCAAGATGCGCCGACGCATCGCTCTCGTAGCCCTCAAATAGCTCCTCACACATGTGGGCAATCCGTTCGGGCGTATCCCGGAGTCCTTCTCTGTTCTTTTCTTCACCTATTCCTTCTAAAAATAAGGAAACTGCCTGCTTTATTTTGTCTCTATCCATCGTATCGCTCCATTTCCATTTACACATACTGAAGGTATCTGTCCCAAAGGATTTTCCCTGAACCAGATACCCCTTATTTTTATTTATGTACATAGTGTTGTTGCCGAAAACGGCATACCCGCTTAGGATGCCATTTCATAAATTTGCATCATCGGCATGACAATCGCCCCCACGACGCCCCCGACAGTAATGGCAAGCACGATAATAATGAGTGGTTCCATAATCGTCGTAAGATTCTTCGTGGCGGTCTCCACCTCTTGTTCGTAATATTCCGCAACTTTATCTAACATCGCCTCTGTATTACCTGTCTCTTCACCAATACGGACCATATGATATACCATTTGCGGAAAAATCTCAGACGCCTCTAACGGCTCCGACATCGGGATTCCCTGCATAACGTCCTCCCTGGCATCATTGAGAACCTTCCGTATCACCCTGTTTTCCACGACATTTGCCACAATACCAAGCGCCTCTACAAGAGGTACGCCGGAGGTAATAAGCGTGGACATTGTCATACTGAATTTTGCCGAGGCGTTTTTTACTGAAAAATCATTGATGATCGGCAGCTTCAAACACATCCGGCTTGTAACCTGCTTTCCCGACTCCGTGTTCTTGCCCAGAATAATAGCAGCAACAAGTGTAATAATCCCGCCAATGACAAGTACAATATGCTCAATCATAAAATGGCTCACCGTAATGACGATTCGCGTTGGAAGCGGAAGCGTCTCGCCCATCATCTCAAATATCTCCTGGAACTGCGGAATTACGACAACCATCAATATAATTACGACGATAACCGTCACCACAAGGACGACGATCGGATAAATCATCGCCGATACAAGCATCGACCTTAGCTTGGAGTCCTTCTCGAACTGGTTACAAATTCGTTCAAAGGCAACGCTCAGATTACCTGTTGCCTCTCCTGCCGCCACCATGTTAATTAGAAGGTCGGGAAATACCTTTCCTTCCAGCGCCATAGCATTGGCCAGTGTCTCGCCCTTTTCCACATTCACCTGTACATTGTATATGGATTTGCGCAGCACTTTATTTTCGGTCGATTCCTGAAGCATTTTCAACCCGTCTACGACGGTAACACCTGCGTTCAGTATACTGTAAAACTGACGGCAGAATAACGTGATATCTTTCATTTTTACCGGGTTGCCAATCGTAATATTCCATGACGCGTCTTCGATATTCGTCACCTGCTTAATCGAATGTACGATCGCACCATCACCTTTCAGCTTGGCAGTAGCAGCTTCGGGAGACCCGGCTTCCACGGTACCCTTTTTATCCTTTCCATACCGGTCCGTTATTCTGTACTTAAAAGTAGCCATCTAACTCCTCCTTTCTTAATAAATTCGTTTTGTCAACGCTGTTTTATCCTGGGCATACGTGATGGCCTCCTCCTTCGTCACCCTGCCCTGCTGATATAGCTCATAAATCGAGTCGTCCATCGTTATCATGCCAATTTTCCGGCTAGTCTGAATCATTGATGGAATCTGGTGGCTCTTGCCTTCCCGGATTAGCGCCCGGATTGCGCTATTCGCATGCAAAATCTCAAATGCCGCCACACGTCCTTTTCCATCTGCCGTTTTTAATAACTGCTGGGAAATAACTGACTCCAAAAGAGTAGCCAGCTGAAGACGGATCTGCGGCTGCTGGTGCGGCGGGAACACATCAATAATTCGGTCGATCGTCGCTGCGGCCCCAATCGTATGCAGCGTAGAAAACACGAGATGCCCGGTCTCCGCCGCCGTAACTGCTGTCGCAATCGTATCAAGGTCACGCATCTCCCCGACAAGTATTACATCCGGATCCTCACGAAGCGCCGCCCGCAGCGCATTGGCATAATTGTCTGTATCCATGCCAATCTCCCGCTGGTTGACAATCGACTTTTTATGTACATGTAAATACTCGATTGGATCCTCGAGCGTAATAATATGATGGCTGTAATTTTCGTTGATCCGGTTAATAAGAGCGGCCAGCGAGGTAGACTTGCCACTTCCCGTCGGCCCCGTAACGAGAACCAGCCCCCTTTTTTTCTTTGTCAGCTCAATGACGGATGAAGTCAGTCCGAGATCCTCCGGATTCGGTATCTCAGTATTGATCAATCGGATTACAAACGCCAATGAACCCCTTTGCTTAAACACGTTTACACGAAATCGGCCCTGTCCCCGGATCGCATAGGAGAAGTCGGCCTCCCCCGTCTCATTAAATTCCCCGATTAGCCGGTTCGGTATCATCTGTTCCACAAGCTCCTTCGTATCTGCTCCCGTCAATATTGTATTGTCCAGGTTTTGCAGTGTCCCATGAATTCTGCACTTAATTGGTATCCCAACCGATACATGTACATCCGAGGCCCCTGCTCCTCTTGCCTGAATTAGTATATCATCCAGAGTCATTCCCCAATTCCTCCTCTATATAGTCTTGTTGCCTTCCCCCGTCTTGTATAAAAATACGCCTATTCTGCTGCGACCCTCTCTACCTCAGCAACAGACGTAATTCCTTTTAAAACAAGCTTTGCCGCACTTAAATGTAATGTCGTGAGTCCCTCCTTCAACGCCACCTTCTGTATCTCATCCGCCCCGCCGCCGCGGCTGATAATATCGCGGAGCGCCTGTGTAATCGGCATAATTTCATAAACACCAATCCGTCCCCTGTATCCGGAATTGTTACAATATGCACACCCATTTGCCGATGGTTCGTAAATCAACGGGCTGGATTCACCGCGAAAATGTAACCGCAATTTATCCGTTTCACTCATCTGTTTCTGAACATGGCACTTCGGACATATGCGGCGCACGAGGCGCTGTGCGATAATTCCTACAACGGAATCTGCCACCATATACGGTTCAATTCCCATATCCTCGAGACGCGTGATCGTACTGACTGCGCTATTCGTGTGTAAGGTACTGACTACAAGATGGCCGGTAATCGCCGCTTTTACTGCGATGCTGGCCGTCTCCTCATCCCGGATCTCTCCGATCATGATAATATCCGGATCCTGACGCAAAATCGAGCGGAGGGCAGACGCAAACGTAAGTCCCGCTTTTTCATTTACCTGAACCTGGTTAATCCCGTCCACATCCGCTTCCACCGGGTCTTCCACCGTGATAATGTTGACGGCCCCTTCATTTAACTCATTCAATACTGTGTACAACGTCGTCGATTTACCACTTCCCGTCGGCCCCGTAACCAAAATAATTCCGTGAGGATTTCTCAGTATGCCATCAAAACGTTTTAATTCCTCCTCCTGGAACCCTAGCTCACTTTTTTCTTTATTTAATCCGGATTTGGATGCAATACGCATAACGACCTTCTCACCAAATGTCGTAGGAAGGGAAGATACACGGAGATCATATTCTACACGATTAAATACTAATGTCATACGGCCGTCCTGCGGAGCACGCTTTTCAGAAATATTCATTCCGCTGACGATCTTTATACGCGCCACAATTGCACTTTGCAGATCTTTCGGATAGCGGAAAATCTCCTGCATCACTCCGTCAATACGGTATCTGACCCTGACCTGGTCCTCCAGCGCTTCTATGTGTATATCGCTGGCACGCTCATTCACCGCCTGTTCAATAATTTTGTTTACCAGAAGCACAATCGGTGAATTGTCGACTTCGTCGTTGCTCTCCTCCGTCTTGTCGCCTTTCAGCTTCTTGTCTTTCTTCATACGTTCCTGCGAAAAACTTTCGGCCAGCTTTGCAGACTGCTCATTACCATAATATTTTTCTATCGCATAAGTAATATCTGACGGCGTCGCAGCCATAACGTCAATCTGCATATTCGTAATGATAGAAAGGTCATCCACAGCAATAATATCCAGTGGATCTGACATGGCAACGCGAAGAATATTGGGATTATTTTCATCCAGCTCAAACGGAATGACATGATGCTTCCGCACGATATTTTCCGGAAGAAGCTCGATTATTTCCGGCACAAGCTTCGCCTCTCTAATTCTGGCAACCGGTATTTTCATCTGCTGGGCCATCGCCTCTACGATTTCCGTCTCATCCGTAAACCTCAGATCAACTAAAATTTCCCCGAGCCGCTTTCCGAATTCCTTCTGCTTCGCCAACGCCTCCATCAGCTGGTCGCCCGTGATAACATTGGCTTCCACCAGCATATCGCCCAGTCTCTTTCGAGTTCTACCTAACAATATGATACCCCCCTGTCCGAGATCTCTTATTTTTCATTTTTCATCTTTCGAATGCGGATTCCAGCCATAATTCCTGCCCCGGCCACAACCGCAAAGAGGATCAGCCTGCCCCCATAATACAAAAATGCTTCTCCTAGTGTCATTTCCATATATATACCTCCTATCTGCCGCTAAGTACAGCATTGATTCATTATTTCATAGCAATATCCAGTGATTCCCCCACCGCCTAATGCCTGTTTGCCAGCTCTTTTACTACGTCATCCCAAGTCAGTCCGCATTGCACCATAAGCACCATCAGATGATACAAAAAGTCTGCAATCTCATACTTGAGTTCCTCCGCATCCGGATTCTTTGCAGCAATGACGATCTCGGTCGACTCCTCACCACATTTTTTCAGTATTTTATCAATTCCCTTGTCAAACAAATAATTTGTATAAGAGCCTTCCTTCGGATGCTTTTTCCTGTCTTCAATCGTAGCAAATACTTCATTTAGTATTGTCAAAGGATTCGTACTATCATACTCTTTCTTTGCCAGCTCATTAAAAAAGCAGCTTCTCTCCCCGGTATGGCATGCCGCCCCGACCTGGTGGACCTTTGCGAGTATTGTATCGTGGTCGCAATCCAGGCGCAATTCCTTCACATACTGATAATGGCCGGAGGTGTCGCCCTTGCACCAGAGCTCTTGTCTGCTTCTGCTAAAATAGGTCATTTTTCCGGTAGCACAAGTCCGCTCGTACGATTCCTTATTCATATAAGCAAGCATAAGCACTTCACCTGTCTTATAATCCTGTACAACACAGGGAACCAGTCCGTTTTCATCCGTTTTAAACTCGGAAAAATCCATCGCAGATTCGAACGTATTCATCGAAATGCCCGCCTGCTTCATATTCATTTTTATTTTCAAAAGTTCTTTTCCCAAATAATAATCTGTCGCAACTCCTTCGATATAGGGAAGCTTCAAAAGACTTTCTAAATCATTTCGAAGAAGACTGTCACGTATAATAACGGGCTTACCCAGACGGTTTAGTTTCCGTTCTAAATTTAAACCGACATCCACATGCTTTAACAGCAAAGCTTCAACTGGAAAATGTATTTTCTCAAAATCAAGGTCCCCGTCTACTTCAACCATAATCTGGCTGGCGCCAAACCGACCGGTCACTTCTTTCAAGATCGCCTCATTCGGGCACATATCATATTTGATCACAATCCGGTCAGCCCCCGTGTAAAATGCCTTTTTCGCATCCTCAAACCTCCCGACATATACACCTGCAAAAAAGGGAATATCAATACTTTCGTCAATCTTCCCCAGGGTAGCCAGAAACTCCTCCCTCTCCTCCTCAATTTTCGAATAGTTGTAAATAAACAGCGCATCTGCTCCGGCAAAACAATACTGCTCCGCCTGCATAACGACATTTACCGCCAGTTCATTTTCCGCATTGATAAATGGAATAATCTTTTTGTAAGCCAAACTGTAACCTCCTTAATCTTCACGCACTTTTTCCATTATGTAACTACTATATCCAAAAAACGGTTTTACAACACGCCCTTTGTCGAGAGCACTCCCTCAATTCTTGAATCCTGCTTGACAGCCATATCCATCGCCTTCGAAACTGCCTTAAACATAGCCTCCACGATATGGTGGGTATTCGTCCCCGCCAGCTGGCGGATATGTAAATTCATTCCCACACCTGTGGCGAATCCCATAAAAAATTCCCGGACCGTCTCCGTCTCCATCGTGCCAAGCCTCTCGGCTGCAAATGTGCCATCAAAGGCAAAATAGGCGCGCCCGGATATATCCAGTGACACTAAAACTAACGCATCATCCATCGGCAGCACAAAATATCCGAATCTGCCAATCCCCTCTTTGTTCCCCAGCGCCCTGGCAAATGCCTGCCCCAGCACGATTCCCGTATCCTCAACCGTGTGGTGGGCGTCTACATGCGTGTCACCCGTTACCTTTATCGTTAAATCAAAGAAACCATGTCTTGCAAATCCCTCCAGCATATGGTCAAAAAAGCCGATCCCCGTATGAATTTCATATTTGCCCGTCCCGTCAATTTCCAATTCGACAACAATCTCTGTTTCTTTCGTACTGCGCTCGCATCTGGCACTCCGGCTCACGATCATTCCTCCAATCTCAAAGGGTTGACTATATACAATATTATCTTTTAATTTTATCACTTCTTCCTAAGAAAAGCAAGTCAATTGGAAGAATTTTGTTGCCATTTCTCATATAAGTCGGGGCGGTATTTCCGGGTTCTGATCTGCGACTGTTCCATCCGCCATTTCTCTATATTTGCATGGTGGCCGGAGAGCAGTACCTCTGGAACCTTCTTTCCCAAACTCTCCTCCGGTCTTGTATATTGCGGATATTCCAGAAGCCCATTTGAGAAACTCTCATTCTGTGCCGAATCCTGATTGTTCAAAACCCCCGGCACCAGACGGGACACCGTATCCATGACGACCATCGCCGGCAGCTCCCCCCCTGTCAGCACATAATCGCCGATGGAAACATAATCCGTCACAATCTCCTCCAATACCCGCTCGTCAATCCCTTCATAGTGCCCGCACAAAAATACCAGTTCCTCTTCCCTTGCAAACTCCTCTGCCATGTGCTGGTCAAAAACCCGCCCCTGGGGAGTCATATATACAACCCGCCTGGGCTTCCGGCCCAGCTTGTCCTCCACGGCCTCATAACACCGGTAAACCGGCTCCGCCTGCATGACCATCCCCGCACCGCCGCCATACGGATAGTCGTCTACCCGTTTATGCTTATCCAGCGTATAATCCCGGATGTCAAATGTCTCCCAGTAAATTTTCCCCTTTTCTTTCCCCCTGCCCAGTATGCTCGCACCGAGTATCCCCGGAAACATTTCCGGAAAAAGCGTCATAATATAATAATTCATAAACTCTCCTGCCTGCCGTTTGTCCCTAATCCATCAATCCCGGCATAATATATGCCACAATTTCTTTCTTTTCCACATTAATACTCCGAATACATTCGGGAATGGAAGGAAATAACACCTCTCTGCCATCCTCCGTGCCAATGACAAAAACATTGTTCGCTCCCGTTTCCAAAATATCCTTTACTATTCCGACCGGCGTCCCATCCTCCTCGGATACCTTCGCTCCGATCATATCGCAAAAAAAGTATTCTCCCTCCTCCAACGGAACCGCATGTTCCCGGGTAACCATAATATCACATTTCCGAAATAACTCCACTTCATTAATATGGTTAAACTCCTTAAATTTTACGATCACAAGATTTTTAAAATATTTTACCCGCTCTACATGAAGCGGAATGTATTCTTGATTTTTTATGAGTATCACCTCGTCGCAATCATCGAACCGCCTGACGTCATCTGTCGTTGGAAATACTTTGACCTCTCCCCGCAATCCATGTGTTGTCGTAATGACACCAATTCTAAGCAAATCTTCCATTGTTATCTCCTTTTTAATACTCCCGTCACAGGCATTCCCGAACGGAATATACTATCCTATAAGACAAGAAAACACCTGCGGCATATCGCTACATCGCAGATGTTCTTTTCAGCCGGCGGCCTGCCAGTATGTTCCCATTGGTTTTAAAAACCAATACCACATGCGGTATGGACCGCTTTCGAATCACCGGATATCTACCAGTATCTTCTTGTCGATTTTGGAAGCAGAAGCCCGCACTACAGTACGGATCGCCTTCGCGATCTTCCCCTGCTTACCGATCACTTTTCCCATATCATCAGGAGCAACCTTCAAGCTTAGGACAATCTCTTTTTCATTTTCCGTCTCCGTTACGACCACTTCATCCGGATTGTCCACTAATGCATTAGCAATTACTTCAACTAACTCTTTCATACTGCTACCTCCTTTTGTTCAGGATGCATTATTTTCTAATACCTGCCTGCTTGAACAAACGAGCTACTACATCTGTAGGTTTTGCACCATTTGCAATCCACTTCTTAGCAGCTTCTTCATCAATCTTGACAACTGACGGATCCTGATTTGGGTCATACGTACCAATCTCATCGATATTTTTACCATCTCGTGGAGATCTTTCATCCGCTACTACAATTCTATAAAATGGAGCCTTTTTCTTGCCCAATCTCTTCAATCTGATCTTTACTGCCACGTCATTCACCTCCTTTTCCACACTTTTCTATCTATTCAAAAAGTATTTCAACTTTTGAATCTCACTTAACTAAAAACCTCCGAAAGGAAACTTCATTCTTCCTCTCTTCATTTTTTTACCGGACATCATTCCGGACATCTGCTTCATCATTTTCCGGCTCTGTTCAAATTGTTTAATCAACCGGTTCACTTCGCTGATGTCAACCCCTGCGCCAGCAGCAATCCGGCGTTTTCGGGACGGGTTGATAATCGACGGTTTTGTCCGCTCCTCGAGCGTCATCGAATAAATAATGGCTTCCGTCCCCTTTAAGGCGTCGTCATCAATTTCTAAATCGGCAGGAAGCCCCATACCGGGCATCATACTCAGAATGCTCGATAACCCCCCCATCTTTTTCATCTGCTGCATCTGTTCGAGAAAATCATTAAAATCAAATTCATTGTTTTTAAATTTCTTGGTGAGTTCCGCCGCCTTTTCCTCGTCAATTTGCGCCTCGGCTTTTTCAATCAGCGTCATGACATCTCCCATGCCAAGAATACGGGATGCCATGCGGTCCGGATAAAACTGTTCGAGATCGGATAACTTCTCACCCATGCCGACATAATAAATCGGCTTTCCCGTTATCGCGCGTATGGAAAGGGCCGCACCGCCTCTTGTATCACTGTCCAGCTTTGTTAAAATGACTCCGTCAACACTTAATTCCCCGTCAAAGGAAGAGGCTACATTAACCGCATCCTGTCCCGTCATGGAATCTACGGTAAGTATCGTCTGGTGGACATGAATTTGGGATTTCATATTTTTCAATTCCTG
Organism: uncultured Eubacterium sp.; assembly: GCA_910584245.1. GTDB lineage: Bacteria > Bacillota > Clostridia > Lachnospirales > Lachnospiraceae > Eubacterium_F. The sequence goes on along the minus strand of CAJTZF010000002.1, from coordinate 124,636 downwards.
CATCAGCTCTTCGTCAATGTGCAGACGCCCCGCTGTGTCCAGAAACACTATATTATTCTTGTTTGCCTTCGCATGCTCTACGCCCGCCTTGGCAATATCCACCGGATTGTGCCCCGTACCCATAGAAAACACGGGCACTCCGACCTTTTCCCCGTTTGTCTGGAGCTGTTCAATCGCCGCCGGACGGTATACATCGCACGCCACAAGCAGAGGCCGCTTTCCCTTTTCCTTAAATTTCGCCGCCAGCTTCGCTGCGGTCGTCGTCTTTCCGGCTCCCTGAAGGCCACACATCATAATGACGGTTATCTCATCCCCGGGAAGCAGGGAAATCTCCGTCGTCGTTTCCCCCATCATACGGACCAGCTCTTCATTCACGTATTTGATTACCGTCTGTCCCGGTGTAAGGCTGTTCAGTACTTCCTCTCCCGTCGACCGCTCCTGGACGGTCTTGACAAAGTTTTTTACCACCTTGAAGTTTACATCTGCCTCCAGAAGAGCCATTTTTACTTCTTTTAAAGCCACCTTCACGTCCGCTTCTGTCAGCCTTCCCTTACTTCTCAGATTTTTAAATACGTTTTGTAGTTTTTCACTCAAACGGTCAAATGCCATGCCTTCACCTCCCTAATGATAAGTTGCTATAAAATTTCATATATTTCATGGGTCAGGCCGAGAATGGATTGTCTGTCTTCTTCCCTTCCTCTTTTCACTAGCTGTTCCACCTGTCCCAGCCGTTCCTTCGCCATCTGAAAACGTTCAAACAGCTGAAGTTTTTCCTCATAGCTCTCCAGCCGCCTGCTACATCTCTTTACAATATCATATATCCCCTGCCTTGTCATGCCATACTCACCCGCAATTTCACTAAGCGAGAGATCATTCAGCACATATTCCTCAAAAATTTCCCTGTGCCTGTCCTTTAACAATGCCCCGTAAAAATCGTATAAATATGACAGCTTCACGATCTTTTCCGGGTCTGTCAGGGAGCGATCCTTTTCCGTCATAACCATCCCCGTTTCGTGTAAAGAAAATTACTTTACACATCATAACGTATGTATCTGCTTTTGTCAAGAGAAAAATATAAATTAAACAAAAAAAGAAAGCCCTCCCTCTGAACATTCCAAAGAAAGGACTGACATTATGTTCTGTAAATCTTTAGGAACCTACGCGCGCTCCACTTTTCCGGAACGAAGGCAGGAAGTACAAACATACATTTTCTTTGTTCCACCATTTACCTTAACTCTTACAGATTTTAAATTCGATTTCCACTTTTTATTGCTTCTTCTATGAGAGTGGCTGACAGCGTTACCAAAATGCACGCCTTTATCACAAACAGCACATCTAGCCATGAAAAAAGCACCTCCTTTTATAAATCTTATGTCATTCGCAACTGCCCTTTCATGGAATACACCACATACGAACAGCTGCGTTATCCACACACAACACGACTATTTTAACAAACCTTACTGCATTTTGCAAGAAAAATATTTATTTTCTTTCATTTTCTTTTTCTTTTTTATCTTCCGCGTCATCCTTTTTCTTAAATTTATCCATAAAACCGGGAACCATGTCCAGTATTTTCGTGAGTCCATCCTGGTTTTTCACATTGACAAGTTTCGAATTTCCATCCTTTATGACGAGCACAGCGCTTGGCTGGATTTTTCCGCCCATGCCGCCGCCACCGTTATTTTTTTTAGCGTTTTCATCCATAAAAGCCCCCGCCGCAACTCCAAAGCTGACATCAACGAGCGGAAGCACAATCGTCCCGTCCTCAAAGCGAACGGCATCACCGATCACAGTCTTTGTTGTAATAAAAGTATCCATCCCTTTAAATAATGATTCCACCGTACTATTGAAATTATTTTCGCCCATGCTTGCATACCTCTCTTTCAAATTAATTTTGCATTGCTTTTTTAATCATTGACATAATGTCATTATCCATATATCCTCTCAGGAACAGACGCAGAAAATATAACATGCGGATCCGCCCTTTGGCGTAAGCGTCGGCATCAAATTCCTTTTCCTCAAAATTGGGATAAATATGAAGTCCCTCTGTATATGCCACCGGAAACATGCTGATAACACCAAGTACCCATCCGGTCGTACAGGGATCCCCCGTCCCAAATGCAATTCTTCCCCGGACACGGCGGGGCTTCAAATACTTTATACATGCAATAAGCTCTTTGCGGATCTTCCCTATACCCTTTCGGTTTTCCGTCTCCCGGATAAATGTAATTATACTGGAAATCCATCCAAAAGAAAAGTTTTTTTTGGATGGATCATGGTCTGCCGGAACATGATCCAAGACAGGCTTTCTTTCCTCTCCAGCGGATGACTCCACCTTTCCCGTTTCCTTCCTGTCGCACTGCTTTTGCTTTTGTACCGGCGCGCTCTGGCGCTTGGACGGCGGCTTTTCATGTTTCCTTTTCAGCCGCTTTACTTTGATGCCAAATAAATACAGACGAACCTTGGATTCCGGCATCTTTTTTCCAAACTTTACGATGCCAAAAAGCCAGGATGCAAAAAACCCTATCCGAAAGGAATCCTCCGTTTTGCACTCGACAACATACCGGACGGGAACAAAAAACACCATTGCACAAACAAACAGAAGCAGGCCAATCACGGCAAGCAACACAATTCCAATCCACTTTAAAATAGCAAGTATCAATGCCAAGCAATCACCTCCGGCTATTTCCGCCGCCCCCGGGGCAGGAATCCTTTACATTTCTATTTCGGAATACGTTCCAGTAGAAACAAACCTGTCCTTTGTAAATACACTCCGGGGGTCGAAACCGCTGTCCGCTTCATATCCTTTCGTCATAATGTACCGAAAGATTTCAACTGCACCCGCATAATCCTTTGCGACTCCAAGTACATAAAGATGCCCACATCCATAATATCGGAAAAACATCTGTTTCGTATTCATAATTTCAAACAGATTTTCCGCATTATTGGCAAGAATTACAACAAAATAACCCTTCCCAAAAAGACGTTTGGACTTGCACCCTTTTTCAATGATTTTTCTGCACTTTTTTTCTTTTTTCTTGACAGTATCATCCATATAAAGACTGTCATACCAAAAAATCATTCCGATCGCTCCATTCTTCCTCCCGCATGATTTTACTGATTTCCATCAAAGCTACGCCCTTTTCCGACAAATCCTGGCAGCCAAACAGGTTGGTGCGGATATAGTTCTCAACTTCTGACATATTTCGAAAATCTGCCGGTATGTTTTCGAGAATCAAAGACATCACCACACGCTTTACCGCCCTTGGCAGCTTACTTAACTGCTCTGAGAGCTCCGCAACGAGTTCTTCGGCCGCCTTCTTAGCTGCCCCGTCATCTACAATAGTATTCTCGTCGCCCTGGTCCAGATCGATAAATAAGCTGTCGGAAAGCAAATCGAAAATCAGCGCATAGTCCTGGAATTGCACACGCAGGCCAAGCTCCTCGATCAAGTCACGGCTGGAAATGCTGGTCTGTGTCAAAACCGCTTCCAAATAACCAGCCCTCTCCACATAATCTTCTATTTTCCCCTCCAGCTTTTCCAGGCTTTCCTCAACAAATGTCCCATTCACGACATCCCTAAGTATCACCATACAATCCCGGTACTCATCAGACTCTTTTTCGGCATACAGCCGTGCAAGACATAAGGCGTAAATATTATTTACAACCTTTTGAAGCTGTTGGTAAAAATCTGTAATCCAGTATACATAATCGCTGATCTGTTCCATTTCCCCCTTCAGCGCCATATATGTCTCCTCATCCAATGTGGAAAAGTCCGTCTGCTCCAGCCTGCTCAAGTACTCCCCCGCCTTTTTGCCGGAAATAATACTTTCATCTGGCCTGTGAAGCATGGCGACGGAACGGATCATATATACAAAAGTATCCAACGCCCTCTGGTCCCCTCCCTTATATAGCGAAACCGTCTGGCTAATCCGTTCCATAAGCTTTCCCTTCGTCATATGGACGGGGACGCATCCTATAACCATCTGCAGCCGTTCCTTCACAATGCTCCTATCCTTATGCCCTGCCAAAAATCTCAAAACCCTGTCTATAAAAGAATCTTCCTGGATCGCATTTACCTCATCCAGCTTTTCCCTGTCTGGCGAAAATCGGAGAGACATTCGGTTTAACGCTTCGTTATAACAAATCAGACGGTCTACATACGAAGTATATACATCCATTACCGCCGTAATCCGTTTTCGGATCGCTCCGGCACATTCTGCCAGAGGACGGGATTGCTCCTTATTTTCCTCAAGAACCTGGTCCAACAGTGCTATGACTTCCTGAAATAACGCATGCTCCTGCTCGGAGATATTATGTGTATCCTGCACCAATCCACACAATATAGTAATGGAAAAAGTAAGTTCAATAGCCGCATAGTTTACGTTATTTTCAGCAACCATTCTTCCATATATGGGAAGATTCTTCCTCATATTTACCCCGCGGTCAATGTCCGTTACTAGCTTTCTTATGTCCCCCATATCAATCATCCTTTCAAACCTTTAAACCATTTTATCCGAATATATTACAGTACCAGTACCCAGTCCTTTAGCCATTTCAATCCCTCATTCACATACTCAACCGCGACCGGCTGGCCCGACAATACCGGATAGAACATGAGGAACAGTGCCACTGCCGCCGCGCAGTACACATAGGCAAAGGCGCGTTTCTTTTTCGTGCCGCCAAAAAAGCAATACAGACTGTAGCCCACCATCAACGTAATAAACGGCACACTCGGGAAATAATGGTATGCAAATGTGCAGCGGCTAATAAGCGTCCACGGCAAATACTGGACGAGATACGCAAAGGAAAGGAACATAGCCACGCGGTCACGTTTTGCGACGCAGCGGTAAATCATATACAAGAAAGCAAAAATACCTCCCCACCACACAAGCGGGTTTCCAAATGCGCTGATTCCCTCCCGAAGATTATTTGCTACCGTGTTGCTGTAATAAAATACAGGACGTATCATTGCCGGCCACTCAAACCATTTCGAAGAATACGGATGCTCCGCCACCAGCGTAGAGTGATAGCTAAACATCTGAACCTGGTTGTCGATCACCTGTGTCATAAATCCATGCCCGGACTTATCATCAAACGGCACGTAAGACAGCAGGTAAATAATGCCCGGTATAATAACGAAAAAGACGACGCAGCACGCGAGTGTCTTAATGAGATTTGACCGGAATACCTCTAATATATGCGCATGGGAGATGCCGGAGGACTCCCCTTGCGGATTTTTCTGCGCGACGCGGTACTCCATATACCTGCGGACCATAATAGCCAGAAAATATATGCCCAATCCAGCTCCCGCATACATCGCCGTCCACTTGCTGGCACAGCCAAGTCCCATCATAAGCCCGCTTAACCCGAGCGGGATAAGTGTCTTTTTAAACTCCGTATCGTAAAAACTCGTCTGCGAATACCGGAGCATAAAGTAGAACATCGCAATTATGAAAAAGGTACCGTACACGTCAATCGTGGCAATCCTCGTCTGGGCAAAATGCATAAAGTCAAATGCAAATAAAGTTGTCACGATACCCGCTATCCATGTTTCGCGGAACAGCCTTTTTCCAAACAAATACATAAATGGAATCATTCCAATCCCGAACAGCACACCGACGATCCGCCATCCAAACGGATTCATGCCAAACAGCCGGATGCCAAAGGAAATAAATACTTTTCCAAGAGGCGGATGTGTATTTTCATAACAATAATAGTTATGGATCATCTCATATGCGGTCCTGCCGTGGTAAATTTCATCAAAATACGTACCACTGCGGAATCCCATCTCGGGGTCAAACTTATCCTGTTCATCAAATAGTTGCGCATAGTCTGACGTATTTACCGGCGTCACATAATTTCCTTCTCCATCTTTGAATACGAATTCTTTTACCGTCGCCTCATTATCCGTAGAAGTCAGCCGTAAATACCGTCCGGTCATATTAAAATCGCGCTGCTCGGTGCCCTCTCCTCCATTGTCAGATAACTTCACATCATTCCAGCGGAAAACACTACCGATATTTGCCACTCCCATGTTTTGATAATTCGTGCCGTCGCTACTCGATTCTACAGTAAACTTGCGGTCCTCGTAGCTTCCAGGGTATGCGTACAGGTTTGCGATCGCCTGGGGCTCCCCAAAATCAAGAACAATCTGGCTGCCGGGTTCCGTTGATTCCCAACCGGATTCCGGCGCGCTCATATCTCCGAGATCATAGAGAGCAAAACACGAATAAACAAACAGAATGGAAAATAGAATAATAAAGTCCTTCCGGTTCAGTTTTTCCATCACCTGTGACGGTGTAATAGTAAAACGGAAACGCTCCCTCTTAGCAGCCGCCCGGGCATTTGCCCCCGCATACCGCTCCTTTGTCCTTTTGCGTGACGCTTTTCCAGCGTCAACATTCGGCTCATATACGACCTCGCTCTTTCGGAACGTGCTGTAGAGCAAGTAGCCGAAGATGAAAATAGTCGCGGCGGCCGTCGCGCCCATAATATACCCTTCCGGGCCCGTCGTTTCGAATTCCACAAAATAATAATACACATGGGACACATTCAAAAATTGCACGACCGTAAAACCGATAAACGTGTAAAACAGCTCTCTTGTCGGCTTTAATAAAAATCCGACGAGCACCAGCGCAATTACCGGAAACAAATATCTCTCATGCATTCTTACCGAGAACAAAAACATTACGCTGACAAGCGCCGCCATGCTGAGAAAATATTTCGATTTTTCTTCCTTGCAGCGGAAAAAAATCCAGGCGCTAAGCCCAACGGCGACGAAAATCGCTATTGTCCCCCACGTACGACATTTTAAAAACAGGAAGGGATCACTCTGGCTGGACCAGTTCTTCCCGAGAATCATCCAGAAATTATAAGCATTTACCGTACAATATTCATAGGAACCCAGCGTATCTACATACTGGGAAATGACTTTTCCCAGTCCAAACGGGGCCGCCGCCAAAAACATAATACCAATCGCCGCAACACCGCCGGCTAAATCCCGCAGCATTTTCTTCGTGTTGAAATCCTTCAAAAATACCTGCTCAATTATTGTAAAAATAAGTATGGGTGTAAAAATAAGTGTCTGCGGTTTCATTAAAACACCGATACAGAAAATGAAATAGGCGGGTATCCGTTTACCCTCCATACACAGATAACAGGTGGCAAGCACGGCCAGTGTAAACACACCATCTACCTGTCCCCACACAGAAGAATTCAGGACAATAACGGGATTCAGCACATATATCGCCATAATTACGAGCGACACTGCCTCCGAAAAACGCTTTTTCGCAATGATGTAAATGAGGCATCCCGTTCCCAGGTCACACAGGATCGGAAACAATTTAATAAGGAAAATTCCTGTCGTAGATCCCGTTTCTATCCCAAACAGATGGCGTATTGCTGCTACCACCCATAGTACCAGCATATATCCGGGAGGATAGTCCGTAAAGGCATCCAAATAATAAAATTTTGAGATACCCTCATTAAAAACCATATCGGACCAGGATTTGAAACAGCTCATATCTGTTCCGTGCCCCTCAAAGTTTACCGCAAACAAAGCCTTTACGATAAAGGCCGCAAAAAGCAGAAAACCGACATTAAACCAGTTTCGCTTCATATCCTTTTTCATAATTACAGTTGCGCCGTCTACCTCATGCTTAAACCACATACTGTACAAAGCAAAAAAGGCAATTGCAAAAATTACGATGATTGTGCAATAATTTGCGTAATAATTATCCATGTTTGTAATTCCTTTCTCTTTTTCATATATAAGATAGAGCCAAAAGGTATTTGGCCCTAAATGGATACCAGTTAAGAATTCCTCTTGACGTGCTCATGGGTAAACAGATGATCCGAACAGTACTCATAATTTCCCTCACATTTCGAGCAATAGCGGAACTCAAGCTGAGGGGAATCGATCTCTGTCCTCCCACAAATTACACAGCGGTGCCTCGGCTGTTTCGCGTGCTGTTCTGCCGTATTCTGGTATACGACACGCCGCTTCTTCTGCCGGACCGCTGCGCCAATCCCTCTTGGATTTCTGGCAATCAGGTAATACACTACAAAATTTATCAAGGTCGCAATCAGAATAAACATAGACATAAAGCTCGTATATGACCGCTCCTGGATACAATCCACGATTTGTACCGCATAGACAAATAAATTAATAAATCCGAGCCATTTTGCCTTAATCGGGATGATAAAATACAGCAAAAACTGAACATCCGGAAATAAAAAGGCAAACACGAGAAACATCGAATAGTTCAGGTCATTTAAGTCAATCTGGGTGGCCAGGCCATATCCGATTACCGATGCAAAACCACTTCCATTGGCATTAAGCACGATAAAATAATAAGCAAAGGTTACAACAACCATAAGCAGAATGCCGGAGAAATAAAACATATTAAACCGGAAACATCCCCATGTCCGTTCAAGTACACTGCCGATCCACAAAAAAATGTAGAGCATTAATCCATAAAAGATAAGATTAAACAAAAACGATGGGCCGAGCTGCAGTGACGGATACATCAAAAATGTCACAAGCCTCCACACCTGCCCGTGAAGAATCTCATATACATTCAGGCTCAAATAATTGTAATAAATACCCGGCTGCAATAGTCCCAGCATTGTCCCGGCAAGGCTGAACGCCGTCATATACCTCATCAGGTTCGGGATTGCATATTTTCCAAATTTCCGCTCCATTTTCGCAAACCACTTCATAGGATACTTACCTCATTTCCTTTTCCGCACCTCCACGGAAGATTTATTTTTTTACTCAAAGGCTGGCCTTTAAAATAAGTTTTTCTTCTGAAAGAAAATTGTCACAAGGGCAGTTAATATAAGCGTGCATACCGTAACAATAACAAATCCATAAGGGTTGTCCCCCAACGGTATGTTCACAAAATTCATGCCAAATAAACTGGCAATCAGCGTCGGAATCGACAATACAATTGTCACTGTGGACAAAAATTTCATCACGACGTTGAGATTATTCGAAATAACGGACGCAAAGGCATCCATCGTCCCACTCAAAATCCCGCTATATATGTTCGCCATCTCAATTGCCTGCTTGTTTTCAATAATAACATCCTCTAACAGCTCCTCATCCTCCGGATATTTTTTGACCTTTTCAGTCCGGAGAAGCTTCTCGAGAACCGTTTCATTTGAGCGAAGGGAAGTCGTAAAATACACGAGGCTCTTCTCCAGCTCAAGCAGCTCAATGAGCTCTTTGTTCTTTTGGGAAATATGCAGCTTCTCCTCAATCTGCTCACTCTTCCGATCAATGATACGGAGATACCGCAAATAAGAAGTCGCATTCCGGTACAGGATCTGGAAAACAAAGCGGGTCTTTTTAAATGTGTAAAACTCTCTGACACGGTTATTCATAAATGCCTTTAATACCGGCGTCTCTTCGAGACACACCGTGACGATTGCCTGCTTTGTCATGTAAATACCGAGAGGAATCGTCACATAGCGGTCTTTCTCATCCAGCGAAGGGATGTCCACCAAAACGATAACGCAGTCCCCCTCCTGCTCGATACGGGATCTCTCCTCGTCATCGAGCGGGGCCCGCAAATCGTCGATATCAATTCCCGTCTCCCGCACGACTGTCTGCAGTTCCTCATTTGTCGGTTTCGTGAGGGCTACCCAGCAGCCCTCAGAAACCTCGTTTTCTTCCTGCAATTTATCTTCTACCGTCCTAAAAATTTCAAGCATGCTTTATCCATCCTTACATTTACATAGATATTAACATTATACTTTTTCCCCGTCTCTTTGTCAAACGTGTTTTTTCGGAAGATAGAGCACTACATCCTCGCCGACGCTGATCTGGCTTAAATCATTTCTTTTCACAAAGTCTTCCCATTCCACATTATGTTCTTTCAGTATATCCCCCAAACTCTTCCCTCCTGATGTAATGTAAACTTCTACGTCCTCTCCCCGGTCCTCCTCTGCCTGTTCAAACACATCCGGCTGGCACGGACACGGTATCTCTTCTGATTGGGAAATGTCCCCCATACGCTGCTCGGCAACCGGCTGCATTTCCGGCTCCATCCGCTGTTCCACGACGGGTTCTGCCCTTTGTTCCATAACCGGCTCCATATTCTGCGGATTTCCCATTTCCGGCATCTGCCCCATATTTTCCTGCTCATTTCCATCCGGCATCTGCCCCTGTCTGTTATCCATCATCCGGGGATTCGCAGTATTTCTGTTCCGGACCGGCGTACAGATCATGCCACCAAACGGACGTACGACAGGGATACATATTTCCTGCCCCACCTGAAGATTATATACATCTACATATGGATTGGCACGGAGAATGAGAGCAAGTGGAACCCGGTACTTCCTGCTCAGCTGGTACAGTGTCTCTCCCTGTTTTATGACATGCACCATTCCGTTACAATAACGCTTATTCATCTTATACCTCTCATGGCTCTTATTTCCCTATCAATATATTCTGCCTTTGGAAAAACGTTCCTAATCATTTTCTTTTGTTTACAAATGACGATTTTTGTCGTATACTATAGCTTGGGTCAGAATTAAATTTCAAACAATATAAATAAGAAGAAAGACTGGCTCATATATTTATTTTAAATAAGGAGGCACCCATGAACAGAGTAGGTATTGATATTGGTTCAACCACTGTCAAAATCGCATTATTGGATGAATCCAATCAAATTATATTTTCTGCTTATGAAAGACATTTCGCAAATATACAGGAAACGTTAAAAAACATTATACATCAGGCATATGAATCACTGGGCGACATGGACATTACCCCGATGATTACCGGATCGGGCGGACTTACGATATCCGAACACCTGGACATACCGTTTGTGCAGGAGGTGATCAGTGTAGCTACCTCATTAAAGGATTTCGCCCCACAGACGGACGTCGCGATTGAGCTTGGCGGGGAGGACGCTAAGATCATCTACTTCACCGATGGAATCGAACAGCGTATGAATGGTATTTGCGCCGGGGGGACCGGTTCTTTTATCGACCAGATGGCCACGCTGTTGAAAACCGACGCGGCCGGACTTAACGAATATGCGAAAAGTTACCAGGCTCTTTATCCGATTGCCGCGCGTTGCGGAGTATTTGCTAAATCGGATATCCAGCCGCTCATCAACGAAGGAGCCTCGAAACCGGATCTCGCGGCTTCTATTTTCCAGGCGGTTGTAAACCAGACGATCAGCGGTCTTGCCTGCGGAAAACCAATCCGCGGCAACGTTGCCTTTTTAGGAGGCCCCCTCCACTTCCTCACGGAGCTGAAAGCCGCTTTTATACGCACGCTCCAGCTTCCAGAAGATGCCGTTATCGCACCCGGGCACTCACACTTGTTCGCCGCGAGCGGCGCCGCCATGAACTCGGATGGAACCGGGGCGACGACATTAAAAGCGCTGTTAGACAAATTAAGCGGCGAAATTAATATGGAGTTTGAAGTTACACGTATGGAGCCATTGTTCGCCTCTAAGGAGGATTACGAACAATTTCAGAAAAGACACAACAAGCATTCCGTCCAGAAGGGCTCTATCGCCGAATACGAGGGCAACGTATTTCTCGGTATTGACGCCGGCTCCACCACTACGAAAGTAGCTCTTGTAGGGGAAGACGGCTCGCTCCTCTATTCCTTTTATGACAATAACAACGGAAGTCCGTTGAAAACGACAATTAAGGCGATCAAGGAAATTTACGAAATTCTTCCTGACAGCGCCAGAATTGCCCGTTCCTGCTCTACCGGATACGGCGAAGCACTTATCCAGTCCGCCCTTATGCTGGACGAGGGTGAAGTGGAAACGGTATCCCATTACTATGCCGCATCGTTTTTTGAACCCAAGGTAGACTGTATTTTAGATATCGGCGGCCAGGACATGAAATGTATCAAAATAAAAAACCACTCTGTTGATAGCGTGCAGCTGAACGAGGCATGTTCCTCGGGGTGCGGCTCCTTTATCGAAACATTCGCCCGCTCGCTGAATTATGAGGTGAAGGATTTTGCTAAGCTCGCGCTTTTCGCTGAAAATCCAATTGATCTCGGATCCCGCTGTACCGTATTTATGAATTCCAAAGTAAAACAGGCGCAAAAGGAAGGGGCTACGGTCGCAGATATCTCCGCCGGGCTTGCCATCTCCGTCATCAAAAATGCACTGCTTAAAGTAATTAAGCTGACCGACCCAAAAGACCTCGGCACGAATGTCGTCGTCCAGGGCGGAACGTTTTACAACGACGCCGTGCTGCGGAGTTTTGAGCGCGTATCGGGCTGCCGCGCTGTCCGTCCGGACATCGCCGGTATCATGGGCGCCTTCGGAGCCGCGCTGATCGCCAGGGAACATTACGAAAAAGGTATGGTTTCTACGATGCTCCCGCTCGAGGAAATTATTGCCCTCAAATTCGAGAGCTCTATGGCGCGGTGCAAAGGTTGTACCAACCACTGCCTGCTCACAATCAACAAATTTACCGGCGGCAGACAATTTATCTCCGGCAACCGGTGTGAGCGCGGACTGGGGAAAGAAAAACAAAATAAAAACGTGCCAAACCTTTATGAGTATAAAAACCAGCGGCTATTTGAACACTACGTTCCTCTCCCGCCGGCCCAGGCTTACCGCGGCAAAGTGGGAATCCCAAGAGTACTGAACATGTATGAAAATTACCCGTTCTGGTTTACCTTCTTTACACAACTCGGCTATGAAGTCGTACTTTCGCCAAAGTCGAGCCGGAATATATATACGCTCGGTATTGAATCAATCCCAAGCGAATCGGAGTGCTACCCTGCGAAGCTGGCGCACGGGCATATTATGTGGCTGCTCAGCCAGGGAGTGAATTACATTTTTTATCCCTGCATTCCGTTTGAGCGGGAAGAATTTGAAGGCGCGGGAAACCACTACAACTGTCCGATCGTCACCTCCTACGGTGAAAATATCCGAAATAATGTTGAAGAGCTTTCCGCCGAAGATGTAATTTTCCAAAATCCGTTCCTGTCGTTTGAGAGCGAAAAGAAACTGGCCGACGAACTCGTAAAATACCTGGGAAAAGAAAATGGCATTTCCGAAAGCGAAATCCGGGACGCCGCCCATGCCGCGTATGAGGAGCTGACACAGACAAGGGAAGATATAAAGAAAAAAGGAGAAGAGGTTCTGAAGTGGATGAAAGACCACGGCAAACGCGGTATCGTGCTCGCCGGCCGGCCCTATCACATCGACCCGGAGATCAACCACGGAATCCCGGAGCTCATTACCTCTTATGATATTGCCGTCCTCTCCGAAGACAGCATTTCCCACCTGGTACCGATTGAGCGGCCTACGATTGCGATGGACCAGTGGATGTACCACTCCCGTCTATATGCCGCCGCCACATACGTGCGCACACAGGAGAATCTGGAAATGATCCAGCTAAATTCATTTGGCTGCGGTTTAGATGCCGTCACAACGGACCAGGTAAATGATATTTTGACAGGCTCTGGAAAAATATGCACTGTGCTGAAAATTGACGAGGTCAACAACCTAGGAGCCGCCAGAATCCGCATCCGGTCCCTGATCTCCGCCGTGAACGACCGCGCCCGCAAAGGAGTGAAACCACATGTGGAGGACGCCTCTTACCACCGCGTTGTGTTTACGAAAGAAATGCGGAAAACGTACACCATTCTCACTCCACAGATGTCGCCAATTCATTTTGATATGCTTATTCCGGCGCTTGCTGCGGCCGGTTACCATATGGTGCAGCTTCCCTCTGGCGGAAATGAGCTGGATTTAGGGCTACAATACGTGAACAACGATGCCTGTTATCCATCCCTGATCGTCGTGGGACAGATTATGAGCGCCCTTCTCTCCGGTGAATACGATCTCGACTCCACAGCCGTTATTATATCACAGACCGGGGGAGGCTGCCGCGCGACAAACTATATCGGTTTTATCCGCCGCGCCCTGAAAAAGGCAGGCATGGAACAGGTTCCTGTCATTTCCCTTAGCGCCGGCGTAGAAACTAACCCCGGATTTAAAATCAACTACCGGCTTATTAACGGAGCTATTCATGCGCTTCTCTACGGCGACCTGTTTATGCGTACAGTGTACCGGACAAGACCATATGAAAAAGTACCCGGTTCGGTAAACGCCCTGCACGAAAAATGGAAAAAGGTATGTATACAGGCGGTAAAAAACCCGAAAATGTCGGAATTAAAGAAAAATATAAGGGGAATTGTAAAAGATTTTGATGAAATTGAACTAAATGAAACGTTGAAAAAACCGAAGGTCGGCATCGTGGGAGAAATCCTCGTAAAATATCTGCCTGCGGCCAACAACTATATCGTTGATCTGCTAGAAGCCGAGGGCGCCGAAGCCGTCTGCCCGGATATGCTTGATTTCTTTATGTATGGCGCCTACGACAGTGTGTTTAAGGCCGACCACCTCGGACATTCCAAGACGGGAAAGCTCACAGGCAAACTGGCGATCTGGTTTTTGGAGCGCTATCGGAAAGAATTGCGGGCCGCCCTCGCGGAGAGCCGCCGTTTTGAACCTCCCGCCAATATTTACGACCTTGTCGAATACGCCAAACCATTTGTGTCCGCAGGAAACCAAACAGGAGAAGGATGGTTTTTGACCGGTGAAATGATCGAACTCATCCATAGCGGCGTACCAAATATCGTATGTACCCAGCCGTTCGGATGCCTGCCAAACCACGTCGTCGGCAAAGGTGTCATCAAACCGCTCCGAAAAGCATACCCGGAAGCAAATATTGTCGCCATCGACTATGATCCGGGCGCCAGCGAAGTAAACCAGCTAAACCGCATTAAACTAATGCTGGCAAATGCTATGGGTAACTTATCCGAACAGGAAAACTAACAACAAAAACACACCCCGGCACAATAACTCCAGCCGGGGTGTGTTTTCGCGTTTGGAAATCCAAAGCAAAATTTTTCTTTTCTCGAATTCTTCCTGCGTAATTTCGCCACAATCAACAAGCGCTCTATATCATTTCAACTTGCCAGCCCCTCCTATTACCTCATTAAGCTGCACATTTACTGTGTATTGTATGGCGCACATGTATTATATTTTGCATCGTTCTCTTTGGCATTTTGAGTTGAAACTAACCATATAACAAGAAACAACACAGCCGCTACACCTATTATTTGAATCACCCATTGTAACCATACACTAGATAAAGCTTCCCAATACTGCCACCGGACCCATGTGATCAAAATACCCGCAAACCGAATGATTACAGCTATTATTCCGAATATCTTCGTCGCGATCGCGCTATTGTTCGTGTTTGAAATTATATTAAACAAGAAAGTTACAAACAACATAATAGATGCAACAAGGGCACATACGTTTCCGGCTGACAAGAATAAGACTACATAATATATATTCATTATCATTTCGATACCGGAAAAAAATAGAAAACCGATATTCTTCTTAGCAATAACCAGTAACACAATAAATCCTAACTGAACAAATCGGCAAACAACAAAATCCCATGTTATCGAATTATAGTTAAAATGTATTAATGTAAATATTTTTTGACTGATTCCATAAAAAAGGCAAATAGCAAAACACAAAGCCGCCATCAACGCATATATTCTCCCCTTATGTACCATACTAAGTTGATTATACTGGGGGGAGCCGCCGCTTTGTCCCTGATTTACGATTTGTGGTCTGCTTGTATTAGGTACGGCCTGCTCCGCTGGAGTCCTAAATGCCCCATAATTCCTTATCGCAAAAATCATTCCTACGATTAAAAAAATGATTCCTCCAACAAAACCGATTCCAATTTTTATTCTCCCAATTAAAATCTCCTTCTTGGCATCTTCCAGCATACTTTCCCAAGAAGATGCCAGTTCAGAGTAACCTCCTCCAAGCAAACCAGAACCACCATATAAGCTTGCCATCGACTTTGTTTCATCCATTTGGCTTTCAAAATAATCAACATTTTCTATCGCATGCTTATATTTGGTATCTGTCATACTTCTATAGCCAAAAACAAATAATATAACACTGCAAATGCACATGACAATACCAATAATGAACATCTTTCTCTGAGAAGAATATTCTATATTCCCAGAGATCTGCTCTTGTACCGCAACAGCACCAGATTCATTAACTACATCCGTTGCACATCCGCACTCTGAGCAAAATTTACTTCCATTGGCTATAACAGCCCCGCATTTCAAACAAACCATATTTTCTTCTCCTGATATAAACTTTCATCATTTTTTAGCAGGCATACATCACGATTCTTCTGCCATTCATATTAAGACGATGCCGGGGTCATTTCCCTGCAAAGCTTCAGCCCGGAGGCATCAATCACAATATCGCCGCCCTCGGAATCCACTGCGCCCTCACTCTCCTCCTCCTCAAGAAGGCTATCGTACTTTTTGGCATTCTTATTCTGTGCAAGAACCTGCATGGATTTTGCGGACAAATACATGTCTTTGTCAAAATCCATCAAAAACTTCTCATCTGAAGACGGTACAATATCCCCATGCATGAGCCGTCTGGCAATTTCCATCGCCTTGCCCATATCTTCAAATCCTTCCCCCACCCCTTCGGCAGCTTCCTTCGCCGATTCAAGCTGCTCCTGGTATCTCTCGCGCAGCGATTTTTCCGCCTCCGACTGTTTCATCGCCTCAAGTTCTTCCTCCGTAAATTTCCCGCTGTTTCCAGAGAGTTCAAGATCTACTCCCTGCTCGCGGTACCGCCCTAAAGGCGTCTGTTCCGTACCAGCCTTCACTTGTATGTGGTCTCTCTTCGGCTTCACATTCGTTGAAAATACCGCATGAACACCTTGGTTTGCACCGCTCATAATTTGATTGGTCATCCCTGACCCCCCCTTTCCATCCGTGGACATCACTGCTCTTTTGTGCACTCGTCTGCCAAAAACCGGTTGACGGCACTAAACAATGCCCGAATAGATGCTCTCGTTATATTGGAGCTAATTCCCACTCCGTGGGTCACGATTCCTTTGCGCTCATCCATCAAATGGATGTAAGCCGCTGCCTGGGCGTTCGATCCCTGCTGAAGAGCGTGTTCTGAATAATCCAGTACTTTAATAGACATATTCATCTCTGTCTGAATTGCCCGCTGAACCGCATCAATTGGCCCATTTCCATATGCTTCAACTGTTTTTTCACTTCCCTTATACGTATAAGTAAGAAATACTTTCGTATCAAATGCTGTTTTCTCGTCCTCTCCTCCCAGATCCTCTACTTTTAATTTGCGGAAATGGTATGGTTCTTTCCGGTCAATATAATGGTTTTTAAACTCCATCATGATCTGCTTCGGCGCAACCTCTCCCTGCCGCTCCGAAATAGGCTGAATAACATCGGCAAATTCCTTATGCATACTCTTTGGAAGCTTAAATCCAAAGTATGTATCCATCACGAATGCCACGCCGCCCTTGCCCGACTGGCTGTTGATGCGCACAATCGGTTCATACTCCCTGCCGAGATCGCCCGGATCAATCGGCAGATACGGAACTTCCCAATAATCGCCGTTTCTTTCGCGCATCGCCTGCACGCCCTTGTTGATCGCATCCTGGTGCGAACCTGAAAAGGCAGTAAAAACAAGCTTTCCTGCATACGGATGGCGCATATCCAGATCCATTTTATTGCACCGCTCATAGACGTCAATAATTTCGTTTACGTTTTCAATATCAAGATTTGGATTGATTCCCTGGGAAAACATATTATACGCAATATTCAGCACATCTACGTTTCCTGTTCTCTCCCCATTCCCAAACAGCGTGCCCTCGACCCGGTCGGCGCCAGCGAGCAGCGCAAGCTCGGCGGAAGCCACCGCCGTTCCCCGGTCATTGTGGGGATGAATGCTCAATATAACTCTCTCCCGGTCTGTGAAATGGGTCGACATCCATTCAATCTGGTCCGCATACACATTTGGGGTGTTCATCTCTACCGTGGACGGCAGATTAATAATAACCTTATTATCCCGGCTGGCTCCCCACTCGTCCAGAACTGCCTCGCATACGTCAAGCGCATAAGGGAGCTCGGTTCCGGTAAAACTTTCCGGCGAATACTCTAAAATAACTTCCCCGTCGTAACCCTTCCTATATTTTTTCACCATTTTCGTGCCGTCAACTGCAATTTGTTTAATCTCGTCCATAGACATATGGAACACTACATCCCTCTGGAGCGTAGACGTAGAATTGTAAATATGAACGATCGCACGCTTAATTCCCTGTATCGACTCAAATGTTTTCTCAATCAAATGTTCCCTGCACTGGGTCAGCACTTGAACGGTTACATCATCCGGTATCAGTCTCCGGTCAACAAGCTGGCGGAGAAAATCATACTCAATCTGGGACGCACTCGGAAACCCTATCTCAATTTCTTTAAATCCCAGCTTAACAAGTAAATTAAAAAATTCAATCTTCTCTTCCACTACCATAGGTTCGACCAATGCCTGGTTTCCATCACGCAAATCCACACTGCACCACACAGGAGCCTTCTGTATTTCTTTATCCGGCCATGTGCGCTCTGGAAAATATACGACAGGTACTCTTTTATATCTATTATAATTTAACATAATTCTTCAACCTCTCTTATCACAAATTTTTAAAATTATTCCTCCACACTCGCAGTCGGCGTCACAGCCGGCGTTGCAGCCGGTGTTGTCGGTCCCTCCGCCTGGTCCGGCTCTTCCCCCGACTGCGTAAGTAGGACTTCCACCTTCACTTTCGTTTTTAATTTCAAATTTTCCGGCAAATCAAACACAACGTCAACCAGATGTCTTCCAGCGCTCAGTCCCGCGACATCGATCGAAGCGCCAAGGCTCGTCATTGTAATACTCTTTAAGTCCTCTTCTCCTCCTGTAATTGTGATGTTATGTCTTTCATTTTCATCTGCATAACTAAAATTCAAATGCTCTGGAAGGTTTTTAACCGTAATGTCCGTATTTACAAATGAAAAAGTTCTTTTCCCATTTTTTTCAATAACACACCGGATGGAAACGGTATTAAAATCATCTACCAGCCGGCAATCGGTATCCTTCATATAATCTACTAGATCCACTTCGGATTCAACATCGTTTTTAGCGCCCTCCACGTTGACTGGAATCGTCAGGGATTTTACTTTATCCAGCTCCGACTTCGTTCCCGCAATCATAACCGTATCTGGCTTGAAATCCGTCTGGATAAGCGTATAGCCTTCCGCCGGCTTCCCTTCTACATTTACATAAACCGGAATTGTCTTTGTCGGAAGCACCTCAACCTTTACATGAATCGTATCCCTGCTAAAGGTAACGTTCGAACCGTCTATCACATCACCCTCCCGGTCGTACAAAATCGGCATCAGATCTTTCGAAAAATCATCGGCTTCCCCATTTAGTCCAAGGATTACCCCGATGCTTCCAATTCTTTTGATCTTTGATTTTCCTCCCGAAACTTCAATCATATTGGGCTGGGCAACCATTTCCCCCAGTTCATAAAAATCCGCGAGATTCCCCTGCGGGTCAATTTGTACTTTAAATTGCTGGCTGCTCTTTTCCTCCAATGAGATGCGCAGCACCTCATTATTCCAGTCGAGCTCCACATTATCCTTTGTCGGTTTATTCAGCTTGACCTGGATGCCAGCCGTATTCACGGTAGATAGCTTACTTAAATCCGCGCTCGCAGAAAAATCTGTTTCATCCAGCTGTTCAATAAAGCTGCGCTTTCCCTTTACCGTCACATCTACCGTATCACCGGACTCCACCTCAAACACCTGGTTGGCGGAGGTGATCACATTCTCATTCAATATAACTACTGGTATACTACTGAAATGTTTGGTCGTCGTCGGGTCAATGACATTTATAATGACCAGCCATACAAAAAAGGCGACAAACACGGACAAAAGCTTTATTACCAAGTTATTCATTAGCTTTTTTTTCATGCCTTTTCCTCCCTTTCCACCATTTTTTCCTGGCGCTGTCAGAAACTTTTTTCGACACCCTTACCAACAATTTTTCCATCGCCTCTGCGTCTACATTCCGCCTGAGTTTTCCCTCCCTTGCCACAGACACCATACCCGTCTCCTCGGACACGATGATCGTCAGGGAATCGGAAACTTCACTAACTCCGAGACCTGCCCGGTGCCGGGTCCCCAGTTCCTTGCTCAGGGCTAGATTATCTGACAGCGGAAGATAACAGGTTGCGGACACGACCCGGTTATCCCGCAAAATTACCGCGCCGTCATGCAGCGGGGTATTGTGTTCAAAAATATTAATCAAAAGCTGGCTGCTGATCTCCGCATCAATCGGAATGCCCGTTCTCTCAAATTCACGGCACTGAATATCCTTCTCCACGACGATAAGCGCCCCCGTCTTTACTTTCGCCATCTCGTACACCGCCTTTACAATGCCCTGGATACTGCGGTCGGAATACCTCTCATATTTTGCCTTGCTGTCCTCAAAAGGTGAGATGGATGTAAATGACTTTCTGCCGAGCTGCTCCAGCGCATTTCGGAACTCCGGCTGAAAAACGACGACGATCGCCGTAATACCGATTACCATTACATTTTGGAAAATCCACAACAGTACGTTCATTCCGCAAATAGCGGCAATGAGCCAGATCAAAAACAGCACAATAATACCTTTCATGAGCACCCACGCGCGGGTATCCTTGACCCATATCACAATCTGGTACACGGCAAAAGCGATAACGAGTATCTCAATAATATCAACAACATTAATACTCGGCATCGAAAGCCATGCTACATAATCCCTGAAAAACGTCTGTATTGTCTGCATACTGTCAACTCCTGTCACTTGTTGTCCGGATTCATATCCTCTTCCAATACTTTTACAATCTCTTCTTTAAAATCAAACTTCTCCTCTTCCATAACTTCCTCAATCCTCGTGACGGTCTTGTCAACCACTGCCACTTTCAATTTGGGCACCGCCTTTACATAATAAAAGTATTCATCATCCTCAAACTGCAGCTTCCTCACGCCGGTATAATCCAGGCTCATCCGGAAAAACTGGATGACATAAGCAAGCAAAGCTGTGACCGCCAGACCGATCAGTAACTTATTTGTATCCGTCTGGATTGAGTAAAAAATATCCCCTAAAATAACTCCCGCCATACACGTCATTATTCCAACAAAAATACCGACGTGGGAAGCGTAATTATACCTCCCTTTCCGAATGACAAATACGAGCAGGTACGCAAGGGCAAATGTCCCCATATAAATAAGCATTCCCCTGTTCTGAATCACAAAATCCACCATATATTGGAGGGATTCCATCGTATTTCCCGTATCTACCGCACTCTGTGATATAATACCGTATTGCTTAATGCCAAACAGTACATATTGCAGTAATACACCGAAAACACAGGCTGGTATCATCGCCGGCGAGAGAAATAATGCTGCGACTACCGGAACCGCATACGACAAATTAAACACACCGAGTACCGGAATAAGCAGGACTATGTAACTCTGTGTCTTTGTATATCGGCCAAATAATAGAAAATATATAGCGAGTACTGAAAAAAAAGCAAAGGCGGCGATGACAGAAATGCCGGATATCTCATAAATAGCCAAAGCCGCCACCAGACACATGACGGCCATATCCGGTATAAAGCCACAGACCAGCGCCACCATAATCACAAGGGGAACTTCATACTCTCTCAGTTCCGGCCGGAACGGCAAATTATAAAATACAACCGTAAACAGTCCGGCGGAAACAAGTATTTTTAAAATTGAACGAATTACTTTATAATGTCTTTCGTATATATCTTTTAATCTGGTTTTCATAACCAGCAGCGCCATCATCATAAAGAACGATCCTCCTTAATACCATCTTCCTCTTCCTCATAAAATGATATGAGCTCCTGAAGCGTCGAATAGTACTCCTTCACCCGGTTCTTTGACACTTCATAACGAACAGACGAAATGCTGACTGTCACAAGGGAAAATAAACAGAGAAGCAGGAAATAGATCACAAGAAAATATCTTGCCATTCCCGCGTAGTCAATTTCCAGTGCATTCGTTATGATATACTCCATATGATACATCCCCGCCATAAGCAATACCAAAAAAACAGCTCCCGTCACGGAAACAAGTGTCTTCAATATTTCATGCCGGATGTAGTCGAGTTTAAAATATTTTGTCCTCTCCAAATCGATCCTTCCCTGGTTCTGTTCATAATCGGACAGCCGGATCATCAGCTTGATCTTTTTTTCGCTCAGCATAAAAACTCCATTCTTTTACCGCGTGCTCATATACAAAATTAGATTATAAAACTTATTCTACCACAATTAAACGACAAATAAAAGAAAAAAGGTAGATTTTTTAATAAAACCTGCCCCTGCAAAACAAGCGCCCACATATATGGGCCCCAAAGCTATGCTTATTTATGCAGGCATGACTTTGGGACCCTGTTAAACTATCGTATGTAATCAGTCATATAAAGATTTTCCAAACTTTACTTTCCTGTATATCTTTTGTCCCAGCACCCCAAATACAGAAGCTAAAAAATACAAAGTCGCCACAATTCCCAATCCGCCGCATAAAACTGCATATAAAACCATAATAATCTTTTCCATTTCAATTCCTCCGTTTTTCATTTTTTCCAACACAAATAAACCTATGCTATCCACAGGCTATTAGCTATTTGGGTCCTTCTTTGAAAATCAGGAAATTGTTCGCTTTTTGCCATCCTTCCGCTGCACACACCGTATGCGCTCGATGTGCCCGCTTGTATTGTGGGAACGTCTTTTCGTCCGAAAATAGATTGTCGAATGAAACATCTGTGGAAGAACATCCACAAAAGACAGGCCAAATGATATTCTTCGAAAACAGGATGCATTTCTGCGGCGGCTGCTCCGGCGCAGAAGCTCCCATGTCCGCGAACGGCCGGCCGTTCAAAACTGGCAATCTGCCTTTCTTTTGAAATGTGGATAGGAGTACCTGAAATACTTGCAGATGTTTGCACAACAAAAAAATATGCTTTACATGGCTGGTCATGAAAACACATTTCACACAACAATATGGAAAATAGAATAATACATCCAATTCGTCTTCTCATCTTCAAACTGTGCAAGAAAATCTCCTCACGTTTAGAGTATACAAGAATCTTCCCTGTTTTACAATACCCAGTTAAAATTTTTTATCCCTCTAGGCAAAACATATTTTGTATGTTATAATTTTCTATAAGAAATTGTTACGAAGAAAGGAGATTTTAAAATGAAACAACGGATTCAGAAATTTTTCATCTTAGCTTTTGCCTTTTCCCTGTTTTTTCAGGGAAGCATAATTTCTGCGCACTCTGGAAGAACGGACTCCCACGGCGGACATCACGACTATAAGGACGCAAGCAACCTGGGAAGTTATCACTACCATCACGGGTATGGTCCCCATCTCCACAAAAATGGTGTCTGCCCGTATACCTCCTCTTCTAGCAGCAGCTCCTCTTCCTATTCACGCAAGTGCGATAAAACCGTGCAAAAATACCAAAGACGGTTGAATCAGCTTGGTTATTCCTGCGGCAAGGCGGATGGACACTGCGGTTCCCAGACAAAACGTGCGATCCGCAAATTTCAGAAACGCTGTAAGCTATCTGTAACAGGAAATTTGAATGCAAAGACAAAAAATAAAATCAATCAATTATACCGTTCAAAATATGAGTAGCTTATAATAACATACCAGGATCGCAGGCGCCATGCTTATGGCCTTCTGACCCTGGTATATTATTATTTTATTCGATGTGGCGCAAACGGTTGATAAATTGGTTTACCCTTCTCAGGCGGTCAACCTGGACGAGCTTGACGTCTGCGATTTTACACAAATCTGCTATATAATCTGCAATAATCAAATTTGCCACTTCTATTTTTTTTGGTTTCCCATTCCGAAAAAACAAATCAACAAGCAAATTCGCCATACCGGACGGCTCGTCGTCCTCCGGTTCAAGCATATGAACACTGCATACGTGGCCAGACTCCTTGTCAACGGCGATACACACCCTCGGATTTGCCGGCCGCGCATACTTTTCGTTTCCGTATGCCACCCCCAAATATACAACATCTACCTGCCAGCATGCGTCAAGCTGCTCCACTTCCTGTAATTTCTCTCCCGCTTCCGGCTCGTCAATTATTAACTGGCCCCGGTTAAAGTCAAAAAACGGAAACGGATGCTCCTTCCCGAGCCACTCTCCTTTCTCATGATCAAAATAATACAAAAATAAATTTCCCTCCCTGAAATCCACTGCCACATTATTCTTTTCATAGTAATCTACTGCCTCTTTCAGTCCTGTCAGGTATTCCGTCATCCGAAGTACCTCATCCCGGGAAAGATTGTAAGGATAGTACCCTTTTTTATTTGACATAAAATACAGCCACTGATTTTTTCCCCGGTACCGGTAACCGAGAGAACGGACAATCTCCCACTGTCTTTTCGACAAATCCTGCCTGTCCCCCCAGTAACAACACAACGTATTTTGGCTGAACATAGCATATTCCTGGGAAACATTCAATTCCTCGGCGTGAACCAGCATCATAAAATCATTGAACCCCTCATATCCCTCGTACACACACACACCAAAACATTCTCCGCCATATCCTAAAATACTCATAAAGACAATATCATTTTCATTATTTATGAGTGCAATAATATCCAAATCGCAAAAGTGCTCCCACGGCTTGCGCAACTTTATTTCCGTGGCCACCTCGTACAATTTTGCCCATTCCTCCAGCGCCGCCGCCTCCCACTTGAGGCTGGACACCGGATTTTCCGGCTGGATTTCCTTTAACCGGCTATTTGCAAAATCCATATTATATGTTGTTTCACCGAATCCCTCCGTCCATTCAAGCATTTCCTCATGGTCCGGATGTCCGGGATCCTCCAACGCCTGCAGCACGTCATAATAGCCATCGATGCCGCCGCAGTCCTCATATGGAATATCCCCTTTATATTTATCCACCATCGGGTAATCGAACGAATAATCCGTCAAAATATCCTCTATAGTTACATCGTGCCTCCAGTCGTCACCAAAATCATACACATAGGTAAAACGTCTGGCCTCATCAAAAAGCGGATCGATTAATTCGGCCTCTGCGTCCAGGACTTCATAATCGCTCCAATCCATGTCTTGTGGATGTTCCTCTATCACAATCCCCATGTCCTTAAATTCAAACATACTCAGATGATATCCCTGCCACCCCATCGCAATATGGAATATATGAATTAATTGGGAAAAAGTCATGCCCGCCGGCACAATAACACGGCGCCAAATCGGCGGATGCGAATTTCTAATAGTAATTTTCAACTGATAAGCCTTCAAAATAATTCCTCCTTCTGTTTTTAAACAAATATGCCTCTAAATGACATTATTGTATTTTTTTCGCAGCGCAGCGCCACTTAGTAGCACTGCTTTCCGGGCAAGCACTTCTAACACATCCACATAACATTCCGGCAGCTCCCTCTCCCTTTTTAATAAGGACAGCTCCGTGCAGCCCAGCACAAGCTTTTCTGCCCCTCTCATAAAAAGGGCACGGCTCACCTCATGAAACCCATGCCAGTCAATGGCATTCCCCTCCTTAATCCGGCCAATCAGCCCCATAACCTTACACTGTTCTTCCGCCGGTGGCACAATCACTTCCACTCCGGCATTTATAAATTCCTTTTCCAAAACCTTGCTCTGTATCGTGCCGTCCGTCGCCAAAAGTCCGACTTTCCCGACCCTCTTTTCCGCCATATCCGCCGCCAGATTGCGGCAGATCGAAACGACAGGAACCGAGAGGCCAGCGGACAGCTCTTCATAAAAATATTGTGCGGTAACGCAGGGAACCGTAATAAAATCTGCCCCCATACCCGCCAGCTCCTTCCCCGCCTGAAGCAGGTAGGGAAACGGCGACCGGGATTCCCGCCCCAATATAAATTCGGTGCGGTCTGGCGTATCCGGAATCATCTCCAAAAGAACGCGGGGATGTTCCTGGTCTCTCTCCGCCTCTGTCATTCTCGTAATTAATTCCAGATAATATACGGTCGCCATAGGACCCAGGCCACCAATAATTCCTATCGTTTTCATAATTCCTGCCTTCTTCCTTCTGCTTCCTTTAAGCTTTTTATCTTACCGGGGTCGGACTTATTTTCTTTTTTGCTCGTTTTGGATATTTTTCTACCTGGAACCGGAATGTACTGCCGGCGGAATATGCCTGCAGCTGCGCGTCTGTGAGGAGACAGAAATCCGCTTTTCGTTTTCTCGGCGTCGTATCAAAATGATACCAGCTCTTCCGGATATATAATAAGTTCCACCAGTGTTGATATCCCTTATAAGATGGGTAACGGGTGATGGTGAGATTTGGAATTCCCGCTCTCGTAATAAGCAGCTTGGACATGGCATAGTAAGTAAAACAATCACCGGATTCGTACCGCAGACCCCGAACCGCCTCTTTACGCCAATTCGTATGGGATCCATTATCCACATAGGAGCAGTGGTGTTTCACATAGTTGTAGAGCGCCCGGGCTTTTTTTTCATCGGACCACTGTTTTTTCGTCACAGACCCGATCACCTGGTCCGCAATTTGTTCTGACGTCGAAGGTACGTATACTTGTACTTTCGCCCAGGCCACCGCCTCATTACCGGACTTGTCCACCGCCCGGTAATACACCTTATAGATTCCGTCCTTCAACCAATTGATCCCGCTTGTGTCCACGCGGAGCTTCACACGGCTGTCCCGGTTATCCTTAACTGTTACATATTTAGTAAAATCAAACGTATCCTTCCAGTCTGTATAACAAACAAGACGGGGCTCCGAACCGTTCATGCTATCCTTTCCAACCCATCCGCTAATAACCGGTGCTTTTTTATCTTCCGTCCCCCAGCTGACTGTCGTCCTTCCCGACGCCGCATTATATGTACAGAGCGCGTCACCCGCATAGAGACGGATTTTTTTAAGCCGCATTGCCCCGGCCTGCCCGGAAGCATCTCCCTCACAACTTACTGTTCCGGAACGCTTACCCGGACGGATATTTTTCGCCACGAGCTTCACTGTACCGGGTACCAGCTCCTGAACTGCCTCGCCTGTCTCCACGCCAGTCTTTTGCCGGATAGTCATAATAGAATACACATACTCAATCTTTCGTATTATCGCATGGCGAGACTTGTTTCTCACCCTGGCCTGAAAAATCCATCTTCCGTTTTTGTCCTTTTCCATTTTTGTATGCTCTAACACTGCCTGTTTTAACTTTACCGTGGGCTTCGGGGCCGTCTTTTTCCCTGCCGCCTCTGCACCTGTCGGCATAAAAAGAGCCAGAAGCAGGCAAAAAACGGACAGTTTGTACCACCGTATCTTCATTTCTCCCTCTTTTCTGCACTTCTGAGACAAATCCTTTCACATGTCCGCAAGGCAAGCTTATTCTTCTTTGATTTTTTACTTCGTGCCGACATAACGGATATTTGACACCTTACCATCTGTCACCTCGACCTGAAGCTTGCATTTTGCCTTTTTAAATGTATAAATGCCGAATTTTTCTTTTCCATTTTTGTATTTCTTCTTCATCTCTTGCAACGTACTGCCAATCTTAATCTTTTCCTTTGTTGATACATTGCTGTTTAAAAAGGTAATCCCATTTATATACTCCTCTCCGTTGTCGGTATGGGAATATGTATACAAAATAAAATCTTTATATTTGTACGTGCGGTCCTTCCCTTTGTAGGCACAGCTTTTCTTAACCTTCTTAGCCAACGGTTTTCCGGCCTTTTTAATAATTTGTTTCGCCTTGTCATGCATTCCGACGGAAACTCCCTTAAATGAAAACACGTATCCAGAAGATTTTGCCTGGACCGGCGCCGCCAATCCTCCAATCAGCAGCATAAAAGATACCATTACCGCCATACATTTTACTATCACTCTCTGTTTCATATTTCTCTTCCTCACTTTCTTAATAACTTCGGATTTCTCCGTATATATCCAGCTCCTCCTGCTGCTTTTTCTTCATGTCCTCATAAAAGGCAATCTTTTCTTTATAAGCAGCAGCAAGCTCTGTATTCTCTCTTCGGTCAGGGATCCCATATACTTCTTTCAATACGCCTCCTAAATATTGTGACAGCTTGTCCGCTCCATTCAGGTTCATGTGCAAGCCGCCATCATAAGTGTCCGTTTCATAATCGATCCCTGTTTCCTCCAGGCGCTCATAAAAATTGATATAGGGAATCCCATATTTTTTTGCATAGGAAACCACCTGTTCATTATCGGATTCATACCACTGTGGGGCAAGGCTCGGAGCCTTTATCAGAATAAGCTGGATTCCATTTTGGTCGCATAGCCCGCGTATTTTGTCAAGATATAACATCGGATAGCTTCCAAACGGCTTGCCCTCATCTTCTTGCGCGGGAACAGGTGCGCTCGCGCCATCCTCCTCAATTTCTTCATCCGCCCCCTCAATGTCTCCCCAGGGGTCGTCAATACTCTCATCGCCAGCTTCTATTTCACCGTCGTCCTCTTCCCCGGCGGAGACCTCCCCCAAAAGCCAGGACGGGTCTGCCACATCCGATTGGCTTACCGGCAAGACATCCATCCGCATGTAGTAACCATTGTGAGTAATAGGCCGG
The DNA here is from genome assembly GCA_910584245.1 of uncultured Eubacterium sp. Taxonomy (GTDB): domain Bacteria; phylum Bacillota; class Clostridia; order Lachnospirales; family Lachnospiraceae; genus Eubacterium_F. The sequence continues at coordinate 96,098 of CAJTZF010000002.1, read as the reverse complement.
GGATTCCAATAATAGACCAGATCGCTTTCCGAGAGCTCCAGAATTCTCTCATGGTAGCGGAGAATCGGAAAAATATAATCGAGCATATGCTCTCCCTCGCACATCGATGCCCGGATCGCCTTATATTTACTATCAGACCACCTCATTCCATCCAGCGTCATACGGTTGTACTCTTCCCTCTGAGGCTCCTCGTGGGTCAGTGCCTGAACATTGTAAACAACAACCCGCGGCGTCTCTGTGCGCAACGTATCCTCCAGCATATAGTACGACTGCCACGTGAGCTGCTGGGCATTTCCCCGTATATAGCTTGTAATCCCAAAATTCTGCCACAAATATATAGGGTCAAAATTTTCATACACCTCACAGTCCCCGATAAAAATCACATCGTGGTTTGTCGTCTCCCTATAGTATTCCGCCGTAAAATTTCCCTCCAGAACCTCTTCTGCGTATTTTGGCTCCACTAATCTTTGTATTCCGCAAAATAAGACGGCCGCCACAGCCACGGAAAATACCGCCGTGACTATTTTCCCTGCTCGTTTCATCACTTTCCTCGTTTCTGCAAATGGGACACATTTGCGTTTTCTTTACATAACCCAGGTCAGAACTGATTATATATAAATTGTCTGGCGTCAAAATTGGCTCCATAGCATCCCAGAAGCAATACGGCAAAAAATAATGTCAAAAATACCGTATACCGTATAGCATAAGGCCGCCGCGAAATTTTCTCCCGCAGACATCCCGTTCTTCCGCCCATGCTCACGGCAAACATAAGAATGACGCCGATACCAACGACCGCATAGTCCCTTATTCCCAATCCCAGGTCCAATAGCTCCTGTCCCGTCACCGCACGGATATCAAATTCCGTAAACATATGAATAAACTGCCGCACGGATGTGCGCACACTGCCATAATTGTCAAACAAGCGAATGCAGCACATCAAAAGAAACGTACGTATGACCTGAAAGGCCCGGTAAGCGGTGCTGGATCCCAGCTTTGTAAATCTTGTATGAAATGCTTTGTAACACGGTTCTAATTCCTCCGAAATAAGTATAATAACACCGTTTGCGAGCCCCCAGGCCACAAAATGCCAGGCAGCCCCGTGCCAGATTCCAGTGGCCAGCCATACAACCACTGTAGATATGTATACAGCCGCCCGGCGCGCCACTGCCATTCCAAATCTTTTTTTACAAAAGGAAGTCACTGCCTTTAACGGCCGGCTGATACTGAACGGATAAAATACATAATCGCGAAACCACGTTCCCATCGTAATATGCCATCTTCTCCAGTACTCCGCAATATTTTTTGAGAAAAATGGCCGGACAAAGTTTTCCTCAAGCCGGATACCGAAAACCTGGGCAATTCCTATCGTAATGTCGATACCGCCCGTAAAATCCGCATACAGCTGAACGGCATAAAATAGCATTCCTACGACCACGAACGCACCAGTATAATAATCGGGATCCTCCATAAGCATCCCCACCGCCGCGCTAATCCTGTCCGCAATCACCAGCTTTTTAAAATATCCCCACAGGATGCGCTCCAACCCAAACCGGACCTGTTTCCAGTCAAAGCTATGCCCGCCATAAAGCGTTTCAGACATATCCCCGTACCGGCTAATTGGCCCTTGCACCAACTGAGGGAAAAATGATACAAATAGTAAAAAACGAAATATATTTTTCTGGGGCCTGCATTTATTCCAATACACATCTAACAAATACCCCACAGCTTGAAACGTATAGAAAGAGATTCCCATCGGAAGTATGAGATTCATAAAAGAAAATGGCTGCGCACCTGACAGCTCCCTGAAATAATTTATATTATCAATGAAAAAATTCGTATATTTTAACACTGCCAGAATTCCGATATTCAAAAAGAGGCATAGAAGCATAACCCGCTTCTTTTTTCCATTTATTTTCTTTTTGTATGCCTTTTTTTCCTCCCTGGACGGTTTCGGAATACCGCCGCTTCTGATTTCCTGAATATAGCGTTCCAGCTCCGCATCGTACCTCTCCATCCATCTTCCGGACGCATATACCGTTATCCCTGTGAGGAAGATAAATACGAGATAGCTTTTTCCCGCGTAAAAATAAAATAGTAAACTGGCTGCCAGAAGCAGCATCCACTGAAACCGCCTGGGAATCACGTAGTAAAGCACAAATACTGCGGCTAAAAACCCTGCAAATTCATAAGATGTAAACACAATAATCCCTCCACCATTTACTCATCCATAAGACGGATGACCATGTCTGTAAGGCGCTGTACAGAATTAAAATTCTCCGCCACAAAATCCTTTGCCGTAATATCCACATCAAATTCGTCACCGAGCTCGGTAACGAGTGTCACAAGGTCAAAGGAATCGAGAATCTTATCATCCACAAGCTTTTCCTGTGCCTCAAACGCTACATCCTCATGCAGCTCCTCTAAAATGCCAAGTATCCCTTCTTTTATCTCTTCTCTATTCATTATGCTTCCTCTTTTCTACTCTTTGTGCGCTTCTTTCTCTGCTCCCAATATAGCTCCTTCATCTTCATGCGGTCCCTCTTGCCATTTGGCAAAAGCGGCAGCTCCGGGAGCGGAACAATTGCATTTGGAATCATGTACCGGGGGAGGCGCTCCTTCATCTGCACCGTCAGTTCCCTCTTTCCAATATTACCGGCATAGAAGAGAACGATTTTATTCTGTTCCTTTATGTAAATGCAACAGCAGGCGCTGACCTCTTCTATCCCATCCACATCCGCCTCGATTTCACCGAGCTCAATGCGGTGTCCCATATGCTTGATCTGGTGGTCACTCCGGGATACAAATACAAGATTTCCGTCTCCGTCCCACCGCCCCAGATCCCCTGTATGGTAAATGACCTCCGGATAATGGGGATTCAGCGGATTCTGGGTGAAAACTTCCGCCGTCTTCTCCGGATTATTATAATAGCCGTGTGTCAGACAGGTTCCCTTAATGCAAATCTCTCCCTTTTCGCCGGCGGGCACCTCTCTTCCCTCTGGATCCAGTAAATAAATCCCCGTATTCGGAAAGGGCCTTCCGACTGGAATTACTTCCTTTTCATCAAACATCCGTCGCGCATGGTAATAACAGCTCATACCTGTCGCCTCTGTCGGCCCGTACAGATTATAAAATTGGGCCTCAGGAAGAGCGGCTTTCCACAAATTAAACTGCTTAACCGGGAACACCTCGCTTCCAAATGCTACTGTGTGCAAATACGCCGGCCGTACAAACTCAAAAGTACCAAACGCTGAAATCATCGTTAGCGCCGATACTACCCAGCAAATCGTATTAATCTTGTGTTCATTCAAATATTCCACAAGATTTATGGGAATCGAAAAATGCTCTTTCGGGATAAGCCACGTCATTGCACCGTATTTCAGCGTCGGATAAACCTCCTTCATACACGCGTCCAGGTAGAGCGGCGTCTGATTGCCAAACACTGTATCTTCCCCAAAACCAAGTACATCCGACAAACTGTCCACGTAATCAATAACGCCCCGGTGATGCCCCACTACCCCTTTCGGCATACCGGTAGATCCAGAGGTAAATAATACATAAATCGGATCTACGTCCTGTGCCTGTCGGCGGATCTCCTCCAATACTTTCTCATCGATCCGCCCTTCGATACAATCGTGATAAGACATAGCCCGTCCCTGGAATCCCAAATCCGGCACCCGGTCCCTCGTACTCTCATCGTATATCAGATAGCGCGCTTTCGTGTTCTCCAATATCAATTTCATTCTGCGTCCCGGCATCTCTTCGTCAATCGGCACATAATAGCACCCGGCATAAATCACACCAAAAAATGCGGCCAGTGTAGAGGGACATTTTTTCATATATACAACGACCGGTTCCCGGAAGGCACCCTCCCCGGCCAGGCTGCTTCCCACCCGCCTGGCACAGCTATGCACATCCCGAAAAGTGAGACCCATCTCGTCGTCCGCAAATGCCAGTCTGTCCGGCACCCGGAGTGCCGTATGCTCTAAGTATTCCAGGACATTCGTCTGCATCTCTTTCTCCTTCCCAGCCCGGTAGTTCCCCGGCTGTCTTTGTTAATTCTGGTGCTCTTTTTTGATTTCCTCAATGATCGGAGCCACCTGGCACAGCATGTGGTCCATATTTTCAAACACGGAACTCTTTGTCGTACCTAAGTCATTTGCCTTATCAATATGTTTTACCACTTCCTGGTACTGCGCCTCCGTGTCCATAAAGGATTGTTTCACTTCCTGAAGGCGTTGGCGCGACGCATCAATCGTACTGTTAATCTCACTCTGCACGGACTCCGCGCCGCCTGCCGCCGTTATAATCTGGTCAAACATCTGGTTTGTCATTCGGACATTTTCCAGGCTCTGTGACATCACCTTCTGTGATGCCCCGATGCTTGCGTGCATCCTCTCCGTTCCCTGTTCTACGTTATCTATGCCGACATCTACCATGCCGACCAGATCCTTGATCTCATCCGCCAGGCTTTTTACCTCTCTCGCCACAACGGCAAATCCCTTTCCCTGCTGACCTGCCCGCGCCGCTTCAATAGTAGCGTTTAATGCGAGAATGTTCGTCTGTTCTGCTATCGTAATAATCTGCCGCATACACTTTTTTATCGTCTCCACCGCTTCATCAAATTCATCAAAGGTACTCCGGATTTCAACAAAACAGTCCTGCACCTGCTCTGAACTTTCTTTGAGCTCGCCCACCTGCTGCTGGGCATGCTCAACGGAAGCGGCTATTTCTTCTTTCACTGTGGCAAATTGCCCGGAAATCTCACCAACCGAAGAAAACACATCATGAAAACTATCCAATTTTTCCTTGAGCACGTTATCCTCTTTCAGCACACTCCTAAACGCAATCCGTATGTTCCGCAATTCCTTCAGCGATTCAACTTCCTTCAAAACCAAATCCTTTTGGTACGATTGAATACTCCTAGCCACATGCTCAACCGGATATAAATCCATCTTTTTTTTCTTTCCCCGTTCTTTTATGTACTTCGACCTAAACATTTTACAACCCTCCTAGTATTCCATCCCCAGTTCATTTATTCGAATACCACACAAGTCATCGACTGATTCACAAATTGGTTATTATAGTGCTCCCCATATCCGACTAGCCCGGCGTGACTGCCCACATTTTCCATCACATTCAGGTACTTCTGCATATCGCCATTCTGGCTGAATAATAAGTAGCGGAACAGGCAGTTTACAGAAAATACTGCCGATATATTCTGAAAATCCCGGTGTATTTTTTGAATCGTCTCATTCACCGTCTCCCAATAATTTTTCAATTCCAACAGCGTCAGCACATCCGAGTCATTTACCTGGCGAAAGCAGGTCAGCGCGCCGCCCTCTACCGCTTTAATGGATATGATACATACATCCTGGCCGATCACCTTTCCAAATGGGTTTTTAAACGTCTGATTCGTAATATCCGCCTCGGACACATGCAAAATCTCCTGGTACACCTGTTTCGCCGATCTTCCATTCAATTCTCCCACGAGATAGTTACTCCGGTCCGTCTTTGAGGCAATAAAACGATAGTTACTCATCGGCTGATACATATTTTCTTTGTAAACTTTAATTCTGCCGTTTTTGTTTTTCACAAGCGCATATGCGGCAGCATCTTTGTAAACGTTTCCATTTACGGATACCTTTTCCGCGTCGCCGGTCCCACCCATGAGTGAAATGTTTTCCCTGCCGAGCACACTATACATCGTAGTAAGTACACAGGCATCATTACTGGAACAAAAATCAATGCACACGGTGTTTTCTGAACTTGCATGGATCGCCCTCAAATCCTCTTCCATGCGCTGGATATATTTGACCGGCATGACGGAGACCTGCTCCAATACGCCTGTCACAACATCAATCCCACCTATGAACGCCACGACACCCACACCATCTTCTACTACTTCCGTATCATAGCTCATTCCGATGCATCCAATACTAGGAACACCCGGAAATCTTTTTTCCAGCTGCTTTACATGTTTCTCAAACCGGTCCTTGTTTGAAATCAACATAATAAATGCCGGATTGCTTAATCCTTGTAATGCTTCCTCCAGATCTCCTCTCTGGCTCTTCCCAAAAAACTGTTTCATCCATGTTCTCCTTACAAATTATACTTTGGGCAGCTCCCCAATAATGAAGCTGCGATGTTACGATGAATCTGCACAACACTATCTATATCATAACCTAAATGAATCTTTTTTGCAACTCTATTTCTCTAACATTTATTTCCCCCTCCCCCTACCTATATAGGCTATAATCTTTCATTTCCCGGATAAATCCATTCCCTGCAAAAACGCCGGCTGCCGCCTCCGGATAATGCTTCACTACAATCCTCTTCCGTTCCGGAAAAATCGCACCTTTTTTATATTCTTTTGCGAACAGGCCGATTGCTTCCCCACATTTTTCTTCTTCGAAAATGCGGCACACACTTCCTCTCCTCTCAAAGACAGCGACCGGACGGCCTCCGCAAAGTGCAACGGCCGTCCCTGGCACGTTCATAAATGACCTTCCTTTTTCATGCGGCAGAAGTTTTCCCCAAGGCTGCATAGGATCGGCGGCATTTAACCAGACAATGTCGTGCTGCGGCCGGAGCAGGGATGCCGTCACACTTTCAAAATCCTTCTTTCGGATAAACTGGGCGCCAGATAATCCCTCTGTAAAATATCCCCTCCTGACCTGCCCTGTATACTCCTGGACGCGCAATCGGGAAAGCGCCTCCTGCCAGGGAAGGTTACAAGCTGCCGCTGTCTCCCGGCACAAAATGATATACCGGTCAAAACAGCGATCCATCTGTTCCTGTACCGCAAGAGGTTTAAGAGGCTTTACAAGCTCCCACCGCCCCGCGCTAAGTGCCTTTACCCGAGCAGATACCCGGCGTCTGTCCGGCGCTTTTTTTATTTTATCCCGGCTGGCCCACTGCCGCACCGGCAAATAACTGTCCGCATTTACTACTCCCTTTTCCATTAGGGAGAGAAGCGTATCGTAAGGGGACTCCCCGGACAATACGCCGTTCAGCGCCTGCATAAAGCTGGCCCCTCTCTTAGCAAGCGTCTCTGCCAAAAGCCGCTCTTTTTCGGATAACTGGTCCCAGCAGATGTCCGGTACTGCATCCCAGTCCAGCTGGCCAGTGCTCTCAAAACATATCTTTCCCTTCTCTCCCCCCATGCGCCAAAAAAATTCTCCCAGGGAAAGCAGATGGTCTAAAAGATTCTCCCGGTAGTTTTTTACCCTCGCAGGAAAAATAATCTTTTCCCAATCCTCCGCCGGAATTGCGACGCCGAGCAGGGAAGCGACCGCCTCTCTTATGCCCTCCTCCGCCGGAACGGCGCGCCGTATGCGGGAAACGAGAAGCGCCGCATAGGAAGCCGGCGGACATGTGGCAATCTCACGGCGCCGGTTTTTTAACGTATGTGCTCTGGCGCGCTTATAAAGCTTAGCATGGTAATAACAAATTTCCTTCCCACCCTGCTCCCGCATCTCTTCCTGGGCAATAATTTCTCCGCGGCGGCACAACTGCTCCAGCACCTCTCTTGCAAATTCCTCCCGCCATCCATAGCGCCGTGCGGTCTGCTTCACTCCCGCCTCACCGCGGTACCGGAGCATACGGCGAACGATGTCTTCCGCTTTGCCGCATTGCTCCGCCGCCATCTCGTATTCCTCCCGCTGCTCCGCTGCAATCCACAATCCCTGTTCGAGATAGATCACACGCCCCTGCCCCGCCAGCTCTTCCAGCCACTCCACCGGAATATCCAGCTCGCCGGCCGCTAAATCCCCCTCCGCCATCAGAAGCGAATGCAGCTGCTTTTCATTCTCCGGCAGCTTCTTCCTCTCCTGCACAAGGGAAAGCTCCTGGGCACCCGGACGCAAAAGCTCCTTTTCCTGCTCCAACGCCTCTTCAACCGCTGTGTGGATTTCCTGCGGCGTAGGGGCGTAATCATACATAAGAGCTGCCTCCTGTGCCCACTGGAGAGGAAGCGACATAGGGGATGGACTCTCTGTATACACTTCACGCACCGTCACAGCGCCGGAACGGATATTCTCAAGCAATTCCCTGACACCCGGCACATCCCACAAATGCTGCATGCATTCCCGTCTCGTCTCCCTGACAAGCGGATGCCCCTTCTCCCTCACAACCTGTTCGAGCATTTCTGAGCTGCGAAGACGCTGCATCCAAAGAGGCAACCTTCCTTTCTGCCGGACTCCCATCATCAAAGCCCTGCCACAATTATAACGGAATGCCATATTAAATAGCGGTGTCGCCGGAAGCAAAGCGGACAAAACCGCTTCCGACGTCTCCGGACAGATCCGGTGCAACAATCCCTCCGGCAAAAATTTATGTCCGTATGTATAGAGCAAAAAACCATCTTCTTCGTCTACACTTCCGACTTCCGTGCCCATCTCTTCCCCGGCCAGCCTTGCCGCGAGCAGTGCCAAAGGCGCATGGATCTGGCGCCCCATAAAAGAGTGGATCATTAGTTGCGTATTACCGGATTGGTCCCTGAAATGTTCCGCGATAATCGTCGTGTGATCCGGCAGGCCGCCAGTTGCATGGATCTGGCGGCGCAAATAGGCGGCAGCCGGCACCGCCGCCATCTCATCTAATCCGAGATCCCACAATGCCTCATCCAGCTTTCCTTCGTCGTCCGCCTCCTGCAGACGGCGTGATATGCGCCCAAAGGCATCTCCGGTCTCCTTATTCCGCCCTTTTATCTCTCCTTTCCAGAACGGCAGCCTGGCTCCCTCGACGGGTGCGGGAACAACCGTCACCGTATCCCTCCCTATATTCACTACCTTCCAGGCAAAAGCACCTAATAAAAAACGGTCTCCTTTCCTCGTCTCATACACAAACTCCTCGTCCGCCTCACCTACTTTTATTCCCTCCTCCGTTCTCACCGTATAAAGTCCCTTATCAGGAATAGTCCCGCCGGACGAGATGGCTAACATGCGGGTGTAGCCATCCCCCTCAACTTTTCCATGAATTCGGTCATAAAGAATTCTGGGACGGACCGGAATCTCTCTCTTATGTTCATAATCCCCGGCCAGCATGCCGAGAACATCCATTACATCCTCTTTGGAAAGCTCCCGGAACGGCCATGCCCGGGGCAGGATTTTCATTACATCGTCCACTTCATACTCTTTAAATGCCGCCATAGAAACTAAATGCTGTGCCAGTATATCCAGACATCCCTCGGGCGGATTCATCCGTTCAACCATTCCCTTCCTGGCAAGCTCCGCCGTCATACCGCAGCGGATACTTTCGGGCGCTGTCCTTGGAAACAAATACATAACACTCGTGCGGGACGGATTATGCCCCGCACGCCCAAGCCGCTGCATCGTGCCGGACACCGTGTGGGGACATCCTACCTGCAGCACCTGGTCAATCTCACCCACATCAATACCGAGTTCCATAGAGGACGTCGCGCACAAAAGACGGAGCTTTCCCTCACGCAAAGCCCGCTCCGTCTCCTGGCGCTGTTCCCTGGAAAGGCTCCCGTGGTGAACGCGGGCAAACTCCTCCCCTCCGATCTGATTTACATAATAGGCCAGCTTCTCCGCATATCTCCTTCCCTCCACAAAAGCGATCACACTCCGGTTTCCCTCACAGTACCGGTAAACTAGCTCCGATAGCTCCTGCCACACCGGATCCTTACGCTTTTTGCCGCAATCCACATACGATCCAAGAATCTGAAGCCGGACCTTTTTCTCCATAGAGGGAGCAGCCACAAAGACCGGCTCCGGGGCCAGATAACCGGCGGCGTCCGAAAGCGGGTATATAGTGGCGGACAACCCAATTCGCTGGAGCGGACTTCCACATAGGTCATCCAGCCTCGCCAGCGAAAGCATCAGATGAGCGCCCCGTTTCGTATCAATCAGGGCGTGTAATTCATCGACAATAATAGATTTTGCCGTACAGAGTACGTTCTGCCCCGTCTTGCTTGTAAGCATCAGATAAAGCGATTCCGGGGTAATAATAAGTATATGGGGCGGTTTTTTCACCATCTGGCGCCTCTCCTGCTGGGACGTATCCCCGGTGCGCACCGCCACTGTAACCAGTTCTTCCCCACCAATGCCCGCCAGCGGTTTTTTCAAGTTCTCACGAATATCGGCTGCAAGTGATTTCAGCGGCGACACATAAATCAGATGCAATTTCTGTTCCAGACACCCCTGCTCCGCCTGTTTTTTTAACCGGTCCAGGAACACTAAAAAGGCGGAAAGCGTCTTTCCTGTTCCCGTTGGCGCCGAAACCAAAACATGTCCTCCGGCAGCAATGGCTGGCCAGGAAACCTCCTGTACAGGTGTCGGCTTCCCGAGCGTATTCCGAAACCAATTGGCCGTTTTTGTGTCAAATACATTTAGGCTGACACACTCCCCCTGTTTTTGCTGAAATCCCATTTCTTTTTCTCTCCTTGCTGTCTCCTCAATTCTGCATCCAGATCCTCTCCTTGCGCATAACTGGATATCGGTAAAGCGCCCGCCCATTCAGATTTTCCCGTCTCATGTTTATGGCGCTGATCTGGTGATTTTCATAGGTCGTATAGTAATAGATACCTTTATCGGCATTGCAGCAGCTCGTATATTGTGTAACCTCATATTTTCCGTCCCCCAGGTCACAGCAGCCCCGCGTCTGCTCAACGGAGCCAAGAATATGGAAAAACTGGCTGACACTTTCCGCCTCCGAATCCCCGGATACCGCGTTCATTTTCACAAAGGCCGCGCGCACAAAACGCGAACAGGAAGAGAGATCGCCCGGCAATCCGATTGCCCCCATCCCCCTGCTGTAACAATGTAACGGCAGACGGTCTGAAAAATGATTTTCCGGCTGTTTCGGGGACAGCTGCATATAATTGTTCAACCGAAACATTTGCTCATTAAACGGCGGGTTATTCGTCAATACCCCGACCGGATTGTCATAAACCTGTACGCCTTCCTTGACGGATTCGACTGTGATCACCTCGTTGCAGTCCGCGATAATCCAGTGAAGCTGGGCAACCGGAAGCTTATCATTGTATGCGGCATTGACAAGATTCATGCGCGGAAGCAATTCCCGCGCCTCTTTCACAGAAGCGCACTGGCCAAGCACCCAAGGAATAAATTCAAAGGCGGCTACATTGTCCATCCCCTCTGTTTTTTCCCGGTAAAACGCATTTCCGACAAAATTTAATCCCGCCATCCCCACTCCCTTTTCATTGATGGCGTCGTAGTAGAGCGGACACGTATCCTCTACATGGGCCATGCCAATCATCGCATAATGATTTTCCATACAGCCCATATAGCGGAACGAAAACGGATGGTTACGGGGGGTAATGGCGATCTCGTCTCCATAGGAAAAGTCAAAATCCAGCGTGCGGCCAAAGTAAAAATCCTTTGTCTGATAGGTTGCTGCTGTACACATTAATAAGTTACCTCCTCAAATATATTTCCTTTTATATTTTACACATACATTTTTCTTCCATTCCCTAAATCATAAAAAAATATATTTGTACGTATGGCCTGCGTTGCTTTTGACGACAGAAAAGCCGCCTCACGAATTACTCTGTAAGACGGCCCCCCTGAACCTGGTGGTATGAATACACCTCATGCATTCAATCTTCCTTTCGTAGTTTTTCCGATTTCAGCACTTATAATCCGCTTCTGAACTCATGGCATAAAATACCTCTCTTGCATGCCTGTCATACTGGTTCATACCACCCATCATTACGAGGGTCTGGACAGGAACTGTCTTTCTGCGGCTTTCCTTTTCTGTACCTTTCTCCTTCGCTGCCTCAAGCGCCTGCTGGAAATTCTCTCTGCCATCCCTTGCCTCATTCCCATCATAGCGAATTCCTGATACATGCTTAACCGGATTTACAACCTGTATTCCTATTACCTTTTGAATCGTGTTTGCTTTAATCTCCTCCTTGAGCTTATTTCTGCAAATACATAATTGAAAGGTCCTTTCTTATAATATTTATCGGCTGCTTCTGAGAAAATATAACACTTAGCATGTAATAGATTTATATTCTCCTCAGCACATTCATCACACCATCCTCATCATTAGAACTAGTTACATATTTTGCCATTGCCCGTAAGTCCGGGTGTCCGTTTTCCATGCAGTAGCTTTCCCCACAGCTCTGGAACAAACCTACATCATTCAAATAATCGCCAAAGGCCATACTCTCCTCCCTGGCAATCCCGTACCTTTTTTGAATGGCAGCCACCGCCACCCCTTTATTGACCGTCCGGTTTGACAGGTCGATCCAGCTGTCCCCGGAAAGCACTACCGACAGATGTTCCCCAAACTGTGCAAAATGCCTCATTGCCTGTTCTGCGCGTTTTTCTTCTACATATACCGCAATCTTGACTATGTTGTCCTCCAGGGCCGCCCCGCACACATCGTCGGTCATCTGCAAACGGGTATAATATATCCCGGCTTCCCGGCAAATAAAATCCTTTGCCGGTTTCATATACGCAGATTTTGCCCCGCAGGCAATCGGCGTCAGTCCCTCTATGTCACTGACCCATTCAAGGCACCGGCGCACATCTTTTTTCTGCATTTCATTGCTATAAATGATCTCACCTTTCTCAAACACAAATCCGCCATTTTCAGCAACGAATAAAAGCTGGTCCCGAACTGCCGCAAAATCCCTGGCCAGCGTATCGTATTGTCTTCCGCTGGCGATAACCGTTTTTATATCCGGATGACGTTTCACCCAGTCCATAAAATCAGGGGGCAGCCTCTTTTTGCTGTCCAGTAATGTACCATCCATATCCAACGCGATCAGCTTAATTGTCACTCTGCACCTCCTGGCCGCCCGTACGCTTGCGGGAAATAATCTTCTTTTCACACGCCTCATTCACAATCTGCGTCATAAAACTCAGTCCTTATTATTTACGATTTCTGAAATAAGTTTCGGGAGCATTTCTTCCATATGTTCATCGTCAAACTGGCACGTGCCGACCGCCTTGTGTCCGCCGCCGCCATATTTGAGCATCAGCTTGCCCACATCTACATTTGAAGTCTTATTCAGCACGCTGTAACCCACCGCGGCAGAACACCCCTTGCCCCCTTTTCCATTTACAATCCAGATTGAAATATTCTGTTCCGGGTACATGCTGTAAATCATAAAACGGTTGCCGGAATAAATCGGGTCCACCCCGCGCAAATCCGAAATAATGACGTCCTTCTCCACCCTCGTATGTTTCTGGACCATCTCTTTAAATTTCTCTGCCTGCTCAAAATATACATCAATCCGCTCCTTCACATCGGGAAGCGCAAGAATTTCATCGGTAGTCATCGTCCGGCACGCATCAATCAGCTCTTCCATCAGCTGGTAATTGGGAATACGGAAATTTCTCCACCTTCCAAGCCCGGTGCGCGGATCCATAATAAATCCCACAAGCACCCATCCTTTTGGGTTCTGGATTTCATCCATCGTCAGATTCGCCGAATCGACCTTATCTACCGCCTCCATCATTTCATCGAACTGTGGGAATGTTTCCTTCCCCCCATAATACTCATAAATTATACGGGCGCACGACGGTGTAATCCTGCTCTCACCCTTGTACTTTCCCTCTAACTGAAGCCGCTCGTGTTCACTCGAATGATGGTCAAACCACAGTCCGCATCCATCTACAAACGGTACATTTGCCAGACAGTCATTTTCCGTCACTTCCACAAGCCCATCCTGCAAATCTTTTGGATGCGCAAATTTCCAGCAATCAATAACGCCGGCCTCCTTCAATAATGCGGCACATGCCAATCCGTCAAAATCGGACCTCGTAATTAATCTCATGTTCATCTCCCCTTCTTTTCTATTTTCTGCACAATATTACATTTATTATACATGATTCACACTTTCTGTGCAATAACTTTTCCACCCTGGGCATCATACTTTACATCCCCGCGGGCCGTCACTACCCGGTAGCCGGCCTCTTCTACCCGTCTTTCCAGGCCGGCACGGCACTGGGCCGCCTCCTCCCCCGTACAAATCTTATTTTCGTATAAATTGTACAGCTTGCGGACGCCGGCCGGAGATAAATTTGGCATCACCACATTGGCCCCCGCTTTCAGTCCCAGCTCCCGCCCCTGGGGATGGATCGTTCCGAGGGCCGTCGTCGCCGGAATTAGGGCATAGGGAAACAAAAGGCGCAAAATGGCAATAAGGCGGAGCGTCTGGGAAAGCGTTCCGTTTTTATATCCGCGAAACGGGGTATCCGCATGGCTGATGTACGGGCCAATTCCGATCATGTCCGGCATAAGCTCCTGTAAAAACCGCACATCTGCAATGAGATTTTGCGTCGTCTGAAATGGGGAGCCGACCATAAACCCCGAACCGACCTGGTAACCGATCTCTTTCAGATCATACAGACAGCGTTTTCGGTTATCCAGACGCATGCCGGCGGGATGAAGCTTTTTATAGTGGGCCTCACTCGCCGTCTCATGACGGAGCAAATACCGTCTGGCCCCCGCTTCAAAATAGGCCTCGTAGCTCTCCCGCTCCTTTTCGCCGACCGAAAGCGTAACCGCGCAATCGGGAAAGCACTCCCGGATCGCTGAGACGATATTGCAAATACGCTTATCGCTAAAATACGGATCCTCTCCCCCTTGTAGCACAAACGTCCGGAATCCCAGCCCATACCCCTCCTGGCAGCAGGCAAGGATCTCTTCCCGCTCCAGACGGTACCGCTTTATTTTTGCGTTTCCGCTCCGAATCCCACAGTAAAAGCAATTATTCCTGCACACATTTGTAAACTCTATCAGGCCGCGGATATAAACGTCATCGCCATAATAGTGGCGGCGCGCCTCGTCAGCCCTGTGAAATAACCGCATATCCTCCTCTTCGGAGTGGCGCTCCAATATTTCCGCCAGCTCTTCATCCGAAAAGCACTCTGCTCTGTCAAACGCTATATACACCGTATTTTCCTCCTCACCTGTTTTATGAACCCTGTCCAAAGAAATCCAGGATAGACATCTGGTCTGTCTCCGGCAAATCCCCAAGAAGACCAAGTTCAGCCATTTTCTCAACTACCGTACCTGAAATTTTACTTCGCTCCTTAAAGTTCTCCCGCGATGAAAACGGGCCGTCTTTCACCGCCTCCACAATGCCGTCTGCGGCCTTGCCGCCCATACCGTCAATAGAGCTTAAAGACGGCATAAGCGCGCCATCAATGATCTGGAAATGATTTGACTTTGCCCGGAAAATATCAATTGGAATAAACGTAAAACCTCTGGCATACATCTCCTGTACAATCTTCATATCGTTATAACTATCCTGTTCCTTTTTGGAAAGCTCATTGGAACGGCGCCTGTAATCCCGCATCGCCGCCTCCAGCTTTTCCCTTCCCTGGCACATCAGCTCATAGTCAAAAGCCTTGGCGCGGATGCTGAAAAACGCCGCATAGTAAGCGAGTGGATAAAACACCTTAAAATAGGCGATGCGAAATGCCATCATAACGTATGCGACCGCATGCGCTTTCGGAAACATATATTTAATCCGTTTGCACGATTCAATATACCAGTCCTCCACTCCCGCCGCCAGCATGGCCTGTTCCATATCCGGCGTCAATCCCTTGCCCTTTCGGACACTCTCCATGATTTTGAAGGCAAGCCCATTTTCTACGCCTGTATGAATCAAATAAGTCATAATATCATCGCGCGTACAAATGGCAGTGGACAGCGTACAATTCCCCTCCTTAATAAAATACTGGGCATTGTTCAGCCACACATCCGTACCATGCGACAGGCCGGAAATCCGTACCAGGTCGGAAAAATTTTTCGGCTTGGTATCCCGTAGCATCTGCATGACAAATTCCGTTCCGAATTCCGGGATACCAAGACTGCCGAGATCACACCCCATCAGCTCGTCCGGCGTGACCTTCAGCGCCGATGTGTCTGTAAATAATGACAATACCTCCGGATTATCGAGCGAAATCGTTTTTGCATCAATCCCCGTCAAATCCTCCAGCATCCGAATCATCGTCGGATCGTCGTGTCCGAGTATGTCGAGCTTGAGCAGGTTGTGGTCAATGGAGTGGTAATCAAAATGCGTCGTGACAATCGTCGTCCCCATATCATTGGCCGGATGCTGGACCGGGGTAAACGTATAAATCTCCCATCCAAACGGAAGAACGATAATCCCGCCCGGATGCTGCCCGGTGGATCTCCGGATTCCCACGCACCCATCGAGAATCCGTTCAATTTCCTCAACCCGCTTATGTTCCCCCCGCTCCTCAAAATAATTTTTCACGTACCCGTATGCCGTCTTGTCGGCGAGCGTTGCGATCGTGCCGGCCCGGAACGTCTGTCCCGCCCCAAAAATAACTTCTGTATAGGCATGTGCTTTACTCTGGTACTCCCCTGAAAAGTTCAGGTCTATATCCGGCTCCTTATCCCCATAAAACCCAAGGAATGTCTCGAACGGAATATCATGCCCATCCTGAATCAGCGGCTGGCCGCACTTCGGACAGTTTTTCGGCGGCATATCACATCCCGAGCTTCCCGCATATTGCTTCACCTCTTTAGATTCAAAATCTACATAGTGGCATTTCCCACAATAGTAATGGGCCGGCAGCGGATTTACTTCGGTAATTCCAGACATCGTAGCGACAAAGGAGGAGCCGACGGAGCCACGGGACCCGACGAGATAGCCGTCCTCATTTGACTTCCACACAAGCTTCTGGGCAATAATGTACATAACGGCAAATCCATTTTTTATAATAGAGTCCAGCTCATGGTCCAGCCGCCCTTTAACCTGCGGCGGAAGGGGATCCCCGTACATACTGACGGCCTTTTTATAACAGATGTCCCGCAGCATTTCATCCGATTTCGGGATGACAGGCGGACATTTGTCCGGATATACCGGGGACATTTTCTCAATCCGATCCGCAATGAGATTTGTATTTGTCACGACGACCTCATAAGCCTTTTTCTCACCGAGATAAGAAAACTCCTCCAGCATCTCCTCTGTCGTCCGCAAATAGAGAGGCGGCTGGTCGTCTGCATCCTTCATCTTCTTGCCCGCAAAAATAATTCTGCGGTAAATTTCATCCTCCGGGTCAAGAAAATGCACGTCACAGGTGGCGGCCACCGGCTTTCCGTAGCGCTCCCCCAGTTCCACGATACGGCGGTTCATCTCCTTTAAGTCGTCCACGCTGTTTATTTTCTCAATCCTCTCACTCTCAATCATAAACTGATTGTTGCCGAGCGGCTGGATTTCCAGATAATCATAAAATTCCACAAGCTCCCGCAGACGCTCGTCCGGCGCATCGTCTAAAAGGGCGCGGTACAATTCCCCCGCCTCACAGGCAGAACCAATAATAAGCCCCTCCCGGTATTTTTGGAACATGCTTTTCGGGATGCGGGGACGCCGGTAAAAGTAGTCGAGGTGCCCCATAGAGACAAGCCGGTATAAATTAACCCGTCCCGTTTCATTCGTCGCAAAAATAATCGCATGGAAGGAGGGCTTCTTTTTCACAATATCCGCCGCCCCGGCCGTTATTTCCGAGAGCTTTGTCAAATCGTGCACATCCTGTTCGGCAAACAACTCCACAAAACGCTCAAAAATTTCAGCTGTGGCGCCCGCATCATCAACCGCCCGGTGATGGTTCTCAAGCGAAATCTTTAATTTCTTCGCAATGTGGTTCAGCTTAAACTTTGCCAGATCCGGGAACAAAACCCTGGCTAGGCCTACCGTATCCACTACGGTAAAATCCGTGACAATCCCCTGTTCCCCCGCTTTTTCCCTGAGAAATCCGTGATCGAACCCCGCATTGTGCGCTACAAGCGCACAGTCACCGATAAAATCCAAAAATTCCGGCAAAACGCGCTCAATCGGAGGGGCGTCTGCCACCATACTGTCAGTAATCGTCGTAAGTTCCGTGATCCGGTCC
The DNA here is from genome assembly GCA_910584245.1 of uncultured Eubacterium sp. Classification (GTDB taxonomy): domain Bacteria; phylum Bacillota; class Clostridia; order Lachnospirales; family Lachnospiraceae; genus Eubacterium_F. Next base: position 78,231 of record CAJTZF010000002.1, on the reverse strand, counting down.
GGAATGTGAATGCCCGGATTAACAAAGGTACTGTACCGCTCTGAAATCTTTCCGCCGCTGACCCGGACGGCGCCAATTTCGATAATCTTATCATTAACCGGGGAAAATCCCGTCGTCTCGAGATCAAATACGACAAAATCGCCGGTCAGTTTCTGTCCTTTCCCGTTCTCCACAGCGAGATCGCTCAAATCATCGACTAAATAGGCTTCGCAGCCATACAAAATTTTGAAATCATCATCGTCTGAAAGTTTTAGTCCCTCCAAGGCATGATTGGCGTCGGGAAATGCCTGTACCACACCGTGATCCGTAATGGCTACCGCACGGTGTCCCCACGCGTGCGCGCGGGTTACGAGCTGCTTCGCATGGGTAATCCCATCCATATCGCTCATCTGTGTGTGGGCGTGCAGCTCCACCCGCTTCACCGGCGCCTGGTCGCTCCTGCCAACCCGGAAATCCTTGATCTCTTTCATACCCACAATACCGCCAATCCGAATTTCCTTATCATAAGAATCCAGGCTGGCAATCCCCTTGACCCTCACAAAATTACCCTTTTTTACAAATTCAAAAAAGTCGGTGTCAATGATCTGTTCATTTTTGATAAATACTTTGCACACAATGGTATCTGTGTAGTCTGTCAGGGCAAAGGTGACAATTTTCTTTTCCCCTTTGATATCCCTGCTGTCCACTTTGCGGATCTGCCCGTCAATAACCACTTCACCGATCTCATCCTGTATCTCCTTAATCGGAACAACAGTACCCTCACAATTTCTTCCGTAAAACACCCCGGGATCATTGGACGGACGCCGGTAGCTGCTGCGCTGCCCTTTCGTCCTCTGTGCCGCCGGCGGCTTCTCCCCCGAAATAGGTTTACTAGAGGAAACAATTTTCTCCGGCTTCTCTCCCTTTTCCTCTCTCTGCGCTTGCTGTTTTTCTTTTTTCTCCTGCCTCACTACATATAATTCCGGCTCCCAGTCCCTTTTCCGCTCATACTCTACAAAATGAAACCCGATGGAAATCTCTTTGCCAAACCGCTGCAAAAATAAGGAGTGTAAAAAATCCCCCAGGCCATCCGACCTCCTTCTTGTCAAAAAAGAGTCCCCACACGTGATGTATAGCGACTCCCCTTCCACTTCAAACGGCTCCTTACAAAACTCAAGTCCGTTTACAAGATCTTTTTGGCGGATCTCTTCTTTTATATCCTCTTCCACGCGGGAAACTAGTTCGGCGAGCGGCATATGCCCCAGTTCCGGATATGCGATCCGCAGCTGCGGATGAAATCCAAGCCGCTTAAACACCTGCTTATACAACTCTTTTTCCATGTCCCGTATTTTTTTATACGACAAGAGCCGGTATTTGTTGCAATAAATAAATACCAGCTTTTTCGACTGTGATGCGCTGATTTTCTCAACCATGACATCTTCATATTCTCTTTTCATATATTCACTGCAATTCAACTTTGAAAATGCATCAAAAAAATGTTCCACGTTTATCCCCGCTCCCAGTTTATTAATTCCTGCCGCAGCGCCTCCAGTACCTGTTCTTCCGGCACCTTCCTCACGATTTCACCCTTTTTGATGAGAAGTCCCTCTCCTATTCCGCCAGCAATGCCAAGATCCGCCTCCTTCGCCTCACCTGGGCCATTTACGGCACAACCCATCACCGCAACGGTAATATCCAGATCAAAGTTCTGAACCATTTGTTCTACTTTTGTAGCAAGGGAAATGAGATCAATCTGGGTTCTCCCGCATGTCGGGCAGGATACTACATTGATACCGCCCTTCTTCAATCCAAGCGAGCGCAAAATCATATGGGCGGCCCGGACCTCCTCCACAGGATCCCCGGTAAGCGACACGCGGATCGTATCCCCGATTCCCTGATATAGTATACAGCCAATACCGACTGCGGACTTTATGCTGCCGGACATAACCGTACCAGACTCGGTAATTCCTACGTGCAGCGGATAATCGGTTCTCTCCGCTATAATCTCATGCGCCCGGATGCCATTCCTCACATCCGAGGTCTTTATACTAATAACCAAATTTTTGCATCCCATATCCTCAATTATGCGGACCTTACCGAGCGCACTCTCAACGAGCGCCTCCGGTGTGACGCCTCCGTACTTGCGGAGGAGATGCTTTTCAAGCGAACCGCTATTTACACCGACCCGGACCGGGATATTCCGCTCGGTGCATTTGTCCACGACAGCCCGGATCCGTTCCTCACTTCCGATATTACCCGGATTGATGCGGATTTTATCAGCGCCGTGTTCTACTGCGGCGATTGCGAGCCGGTAATCAAAATGAATATCCGCCACAACCGGTATTGATACATGCCTCTTAATACCAGCAATCGCCTCTGCCGCCTCCATCGTGGGAACTGCCACCCGGACAATATCGCATCCGGCCTGCACCAGCCGGTTGATCTGGTCGACAGTCGCACTGACATCTTCTGTTTTCGTATTCGTCATCGACTGTACTGCGATCGGATTTCCTCCGCCAATCTTTACGTTCCCAATCACCACTTCTTTTGATTTCATAACTCCTCCCAGTACATTTAATGCATTAGATTCAAAATGTCATTTGCAAAAGTAAATACCATAAGCAACATTAATAAAGCAAACCCACCTGCATTGACATAACTCTCAAATTTCTCTGGAAGCGGTTTCTTGCGTATTCCCTCAATAATGAGAAATAGCAGCCTGCCTCCATCCAAAACGGGAATCGGAAAAAGATTCACCACTCCGAGGTTCGCTGTAAGTAGTATTCCCATACTGAAAATATTGAGCCATACATACTTAAGGCCATCCTTCCGGCTCTGGTCGACGACGTCCCCGACCGTATGAATAATACCAACCGGGCCTGATATCTCTTTGGCGCTCACCTTTCCCGTAATCATCTGCCACAAACTCTCCATCGTCGTGCAGATCCAAAACTTAACCTCGTATGCCGAATATTTCACCGTATCCCACAGGCCTGTTTTTGTCCTGCCGACCCCATAGGCAAACCCGAGACGGTATACCTCCTGGCCCTCATCATTTTTTACGAGCTTCGGCGTAACCGTCGCCGTAATCTCTTTTCCGTCACGCTCCGCTTTCAGCTCCACTGGCGCATCTGAGAGGGGATGGAACTGCAAATAATAAATCAGCTCCCGGTTCACGACAATATTCCTCCCATTAATCTCTGTTATAATATCACCGTCCTGAAAGCCGCTCTGCTCGATTGGCATGCCCACCTCCACATCTGTGATCTGCGCCTTATCATACCCGACCATTCCAATCACGCACAATGCCAGTGCAAAGGCAAGTATAAAATTGAAAAACGGCCCCGCAAAAATAATAGACATTCTTGCCAGAACACTCTTTTTCCCAAATGCCTTGTCATTTTCCAAATTCTCCATCTCACCAAGCATCATACAAGAACCGCCAAGAGGAAGGATTTTCCAGGAATAAATCGTGTGGTCCTCAAATTCCTTATGCTCTTCAAAATATTTGCTGGAACCAAAAAATTTCAGGCGAAAACCGCCGTCTGTTTTTGCAAACGAGACAATTCTAGGTCCCATACCAAGTGAAAACTCAATCACTCCCACTTTATTTGCCTTCGCAAGCAAGAAATGTCCCAACTCATGAAACAAAATAATAACACTAAAAATAAGAATCGCAATCAAAATATTTGTACTGCCCATCGTTACCTCCATTCTGCTCATATCAATGCCTTGCATTGTTCAAAATCCTTTTCCAGCAAAAGATACGTCTCCCGCTCAGTTTCTAATATATCATCCAATGATGGATTTTTTATGAACGCATGACGATTCATGGCATATTCAATCATGGCATAAATGTCTGCAAAACCAATTTCCCGCTTTAAAAATTTTGCCACGGCAAACTCGTTTGCCGCATTCATTACCGTAGTCATACTGCCTCCGGTCTCAAATGAGCGTTTTGCCAGTTCTATTCCCCTCAGTACGTCTGTATTCGGCTTTTCAAAACATATAGAGGACAGTTCCTCAAAATTTAAGCGGTCGCCGGATAATTTCGGACGCGCCGGATACATTAAGGCATACTGGATCGGGAGCCTCATATCCGGAACGCCTAACTGGGCCATTACGGAACCATCCCGGAATCCGACCATCGAATGTATGATGCTATTTGGCTGCACAAGCACATGAACTTTCTCAAGTCCTACATGGAACAACCAACATGCCTCAATGATCTCTAGTCCCTTATTTATCATTGTAGCCGAATCAATCGTAATTTTCTTTCCCATATTCCAGTTCGGGTGGGCAAGCGCCTGCTCCACCGTAACAGTCCGTAACTCTTCCGCCGTAAAATGGCGAAATGGTCCGCCGGATGCGGTCAGATAAATGTGTTCAATCTCCTCAGAGGAACCGCTCTGCAATGCCTGGAAAATAGCTGAATGCTCACTGTCTACCGGAAGAACCGGCACATCATGGGCCTCTGCCAGCGGCATAATCAGGTGTCCCGCTGTCACAAGCGTTTCCTTATTTGCCAGGGCAATATGCTTGCGGTGGCGAATTGCTTCCATGACTGGGCGAAGACCAATCATCCCTACCATAGCGGCTACTACGATATGCACGTCCGGCATCGTGGCACATTCGATAAAGCCCTCCATGCCATAAGCGATGTCCGGCATCGGAAACGATTCTCCCTTCTGCCGCTCCAGCAACATGTTTTTCAGCTGTGCGGCGCCCTCTTCACTTCTTACGCTGACCTTTTGTGGTGTATATTTGACGATCTGCCCTAAAAACCGTTCCAAATTATCACCTGCTGTCATCGACAAGACATGAAGTTCATCCGAATTGTTATCTACTACGTCCAGCGTCTGCGTTCCTATCGAGCCGGTTGAACCCAGCACGCACAAATTCCGTATCATCCGTTCTCTCCATTCCTCTTACAACCAAATTTCAAATAACAAACCAATATAACATATAATATACTAATGGCGACACAAATAGAATGCTATCAATCCGGTCCAGCACGCCGCCGTGCCCCGGAATTAAATCACTGTAATCTTTTACCCCATAATTCCGCTTCACTGCCGATGCTGCCAGATCACCGAATTGGGAAACCACCGACCCCATCGCGCCAATACCGACAAAGGCAAGCTGCACATTGATATCAAACATACGCGCCGCCCCCTCTGGCAAAAACAGAGAGTAAATACCTGCCAGAAGCGCCGCCCCTACCACGCCGCCGACGCAGCCCTCTATCGTCTTTTTCGGACTTAATTCAGAAAAATGATGCTTTCCAATGAGACTCCCCGTCAGATAAGCAAGAGTGTCGGAACCGGAAGCACTGATCAGAATCAGCCAGACAAACCAATTCCCATATACCAGACACCGGGTCTGGTACAAATATGACATTAAAACCCCGACATAAATAACGGCAAACAGACACAGTGCAATTTCCTTTATATGATGCTTGGGATAAGTAACCACGTAAGCCGAAAGCATAAGAACAGCCGTCGCTGCAACCCAAAATTCAACCAAATCCCCCCGCTGCCAAAATAATAACAAATAAAAACCAATAACCGAGATATAACTCATACATCCCGGCACACTTTTTTGCATATGGTCTACCCGCAACAGCTCAAAGCTTCCCAAAAGGGCAGTGATTACACTCAAACATAGCAATAAGGTTCCGCCCACCGCCAATGCAGTTCCCATCACAGCAAGCAAAACCAGAGCACTTATCAAGCGTTTGGTAAACATATAAAGACTCCTTTCAGGCCCCACCAAATCTTCGATCACGATGATTATAATAGGCGATTGCCTTTTGCAATTCCTTTTTATTAAAATCGGGCCACAGAACATCGGTAAAATAAAATTCCGTATAAGCGAGCTGCCACAATAGAAAATTTGACAGCCGCTCTTCACCGCTCGTTCGAATCAGCAGGTCGGGATCTGGAATCCCCTTCGTATCCAAATACTCCTGAAACAAATCCTCAGAAATATCGTCTGCCGACTTGTCACCAGCTGCAATATCCTCCACCAATTTCTTCATTGCGCGAAGCATCTCATCGCGGCTTCCGTAATTTAGTGCAACTTGAAAATGCAGTCCTGTATTGTTTTTCGACACTTCTTCCAGCTTTTGAATGCTTTCCTTTAGATCATCATCCAAAGGAGTAACATCGCCGAGTACCTTAACGCACATATTATTTTTCATACTTCGCTTAATACAGTCTTTCAAATACTGACGGAGGAGCTTCATCAAAGCGTCCACCTCATCCTTGGGACGCTTCCAGTTTTCTGTGGAAAATGCGTACACTGTCAAATATTTAATACCGAGATTCCACGCATCCTCACAGATCTGTTCTACCGCCTTACTGCCTGCCGCATGTCCTGCCTTTCTCGGCAAAAAACGCTTTTTCGCCCATCTTCCATTTCCATCCAGAATAATGGCCACATGCTCTGGCGCCTGAATATCCTTATCACTCATAACATTCCTCATATGCTTGCATTTTTCGCTTGCTTACACTGTCATAACTTCTGTAGATTTTGCCTCCATCGCCCCGTCAATCTTCGCGATGTATTTATCCGTCAGCTTTTGGATCTGATCTTCTAACTGCTTCTGCTCATCATCCGAAATTTCATTTGCCTTATTCTGCTTCTTGATCGCATCGTTTGCATCGCGGCGGATGTTGCGGACGGCAACTTTTGCATTTTCGCCTTTTTTCTTAACATCCTTGACAAGCTCCTTCCGGCGCTCCTCAGTCAGCTCAGGAAAAGCGAGACGGACTGCTTTCCCGTCATTGGCCGGCGTCAGACCGAGATCAGAAGATAAAATCGCCTTTTCAATATCTTTAATCAAACTCGATTCCCACGGCTGAATAAGAATCATTCTCGCCTCTGGCACCGAAATATTTGCTACTGATTGAAGCGGGGAAGGTGTTCCATAATAATCAACCTGAATTTTGTCAAGAATGTGTGGATTCGCACGTCCTGCACGGATCGACACATAATCCTCCTGCAAATTAGACAACGACTTCTCCATTTTTTCTTCGTATATATTCGTACTAAATTCCATGATAACCTCCCTGTCTAGTCAACGGTAACGACCGTACCCGTACAATTTCCATTGACACAATTTACGATACTGTTTTCCTCATTTAAGCCAAATACGCACATCGGCATTTTATTCTCATAACAGAGCACCGCTGCCGCCAAATCAACGACGCCAAGCTTCTCATCTATGATTTTTGAAATAGAAATTGTCTCGTATTTTTTGGCATCGGGGTTTTCTTTCGGATCCGAATCGTAGACACCATCGACCGACCTGGCCGCCAGGATAGCGTCTGCCTGGATCTCCACCGCACGGAGCGCCGTCGCCGTATCTGTAGAAAAATAAGGATGCCCTGTTCCTCCCGCAAGAAAGACTACGATTCCTTTCTTAAAGTATTTCTCCACCCGGTCACGGCTGAAAAGTTTCGTAAAGGAACCGCATGCAAATGGCGTCAGCACCTGAGTCATCAATCCCACATGCCTGCATATTTCTGACATATAAATACAATTCATCACCGTGGCAAGCATCCCGATCTGGTCCGCCTGGTTTCTCTGAATCGTCTCACTCGTTCTTCCTCTCCAGAAGTTTCCCCCGCCGATTACGATTGCCACCTGGCATCCTTCCTCCACAAGTGTCTGAATCTGTTTCGCCACTGCGATACAGGTGGCCTCGTCAAACCCGGTTCCCTTGTCACCAGAAAGCGCCTCGCCACTCAGCTTCAACAAAACTCTCTTATATATCATATCGCCGTTACCTCACTCTATTCAAAAAACAAATCCAAATCTACATCTGCATATTTCAGCGAACACATACCGTCTACGACCGCGCCGCTATTGATCTGAATCGACTTTCCAATAATATTTCCCTGTACAACAGCTGTAGAATCCACAATGATCGGTCCGTTCACGTCAATATCACCCTTGACAGCGCCTGCCACAACGACAGAAGCACTTGAGATACTGCCGATTACAACCGTGCCGACATCTACCTTGACGCTTCCTTTACTCACAAGATTTCCTGTCAGTCTAGGCGTGTTGATATAAATCTCCGACGCAGTACTATTTCCAGCCACACGGCCCGTAATCGTAAGCTTGCCTTCACACTCGACATCTCCCTCAATTACACCCTTGACAATTAACGATGTATCCGACTTAATACCGCCGTTGATTGTCGTACCTTTCGTAATAACCGTTGTCTCTCTGCTGTTATACATTTCACCGCCGTCAGCCATATCCTCGCTTTCCTGTACGGCATCAAAACCTTCCGTCTCCTGAACCGCTTCCTTTTCTTCCTCCTGCATCTCAAAACCCTCCTTTTTTCCTTCTATTTCCGACTGACCGTCTGCATCCTCTGAAGAAGCTTCCCCTCCTTCAAAAATATCTGAATCCATAGATGACACGGAAAGTAAAACATCCTTGTCCTGCAAAACGGAATTTATCTCATCCTGAACCTCATGTTCGAACGATTCGCTGCTATCTCCCTTATGCATATCATCCATATCGGTGACCGGGGTTTCTGAAGCATCTCCCGTCTCGCCTACTGCCTGGGCAATATCATCTTTAAAATCTTTAAAAAAACTCATTCCATTTCCTCCTTAAAAACTATCGTTCCGCCGACACTCCCTCAATCAAAATTCTCCCTCAAAACCATGTCCAGTCCCCTGGCCTTTTTATCCCGTTTCGTATCGTACAGGCAACGGTCGCTTTTCACAATTGCAGCCGCAAGCGAAATCGCGTGATCTTCCGGCACAATATAATAGCCATAGCTTGCGATAACAAGATAGGGAAGACCGCTGTCCTCATTAAACCGGTCTAAGTGGGACTTAAATCTCTCCAAAAATTGCTGCGCCTGCTCTTCGTCATAATCAATACCCACAACTAAAAACTCATCGCCGCCAACCCGGGCGCACACATCGCCCTCACGCGCCGCATATTCCAGCCCCGCAGCGATCTCCCGCAGCGCGACATCGCCCTGCGCATGGCCAAACTGGTCGTTGACAATCTTTAAATTATCCATATCTATAGAAATTATGACCATTGTTTTGCCGTCTTTCTGGCTCCGCTCATACAATTCCTGAGACCCGTATTCAAAACCTCTTCGGTTTCTCAAGCCAGTCAGTGCATCGTGGATATATAAATTATTCAACTCTTCCAAAAGCATCCGGCTCTCATTCCGCAAACGCAAATTCTCAAGCGCATTTCCAAGAATTGCAATCCAGCTGTGAAATGTCTTCTCACAGCTATGTACCCCCTTGTAATTAATCGCGACATACCCAAATGTCCGGTCCAGGTTATGCAATGGAAAGAAATAATATACCATCGGTTCCCTCTCCGTCGCCTCCCGGGGAAGAAGATCACTGGCATCATATGACTCCGTCTCTGTTATCCGCCTGCTTATCACATTGCCGACTGCCTTAAACCGGCCCGGATAACCGGGTTCTGTGGAACAATATTTCGGAAATGCCGTTCCCCGCCCTTCTCCAAGACAAATAAACAAATTCTGCACATGATTATCCCGGTTTTCCAAAATCCTGACATGCTGCACGAGCTCTTCCGCACATTGGACCTCCGACATCTCGACAATCATATGCATATTACTGTTTACAAGCTCCTGAATATTTTCATTTTCCTTATTTTGCCGGACTCTCCGCTTCACTATCGATCTGAAATCCATTCCGGTACAACCGCAGGAATTCCGGATGACGGATTCGGTCTTTACAGTCTGGACACTCGGAACTTCTTGTTTCCGCATCATTTTTTCCAGCGTATCAATGGCCATTTTTGCCATAGTCTCGACCTTCATCGTGACTGTCGTAATGGGCGGCATATTAACGGATGTCTCCCATATATCGTCAAAACCAGAGATCGCAATTTCCTCCGGAACGAGCGTCCCGAGATGAATCAACTCGTTACAAAGAGAAATCGCCATATAATCGTTGGCACAAACGACTGCCTGCGGGCGCTCTGGTAATTCCAGGGCAAAATACCTGGCCGCCTCTTTGGAACGCTTTCTCCAAAAATCCCCATAAAAAACAAGCTTCTCTTCATAAGAGATTCCCCTGCTCTCAAGTCCCTCCTTGTACTGTGCCAAACGGATTTTTGCATCTGGATGATCCATCGGCCCGCTCATAAATGCGATCCGGTCAAATCCGTGGACATCAACAAAATGCTGTACAATCTCCTGGATGGAACCAGAACTCTCTGCCAGCACACATGGGTAATCCTGCCATGGTCTCCTCAGCGTGACAACTGGCACATTCGTTCTTTCCTTAATATACCCAAACATCTGCTTGACTGCCTCTTCATTTGCAAACGTATCGTGGCAAATAATAAAACCATCAAACCTTTCATAAGGCACCAGATTAATGATATTTGCCTCTCCCCGTCCATTCTTTGTATCAATCCCATAACACGTAAAACTTGAGAAATAGGCAATATTATATCCGCGGGCGAGCGCACAGGACGTGATTGTCCGGCACACCTGCTCCTGATAATGATTCGCCACATCACAAAGAATCACACAGAGGTTCCTTCTACCATTGTAAAACATAACATCATCCCCAAAATTCTGTTTTTGCTAAAACAAGAAATTTCCTATAAGGAAAAGGGGCGGCACAGTATCACGCCCCTTTTATAAACAGCGGAGCCCTTTTGCTCCTATAATTGTGCTGCTACTTCCGCTGCAAAATCCTCATTTTTCTTCTCAAGTCCCTCACCAGTTTCAAAACGGATAAATTTCGTGACCTCAAGACTGCATCCCTGCGACTTCGCCACAGCTTCTACATACTTCGCCACAGATTCCTTATTCTCCGCTTTCACATAAATCTGCTCTAAGAGGCAGACTTCCTTCAATTCTTTATTGAGACGTCCTAAAATCATCTTCTCAATAATCTCATCCGGTTTATTCTCATTCTTCGGATCGTTTTTCGCCTGAGCCAGAAGAACTTCTTTTTCTTTCTCCTTGTACTCCTCCGATACATCTCCGGAACTCAGATATTTCGGATTCATCGCCGCTACTTGCATTGCCACGTTCTTCAAGCACTCCTGAACCTCGTCGCCTTTGTTGTCTGTTTTGGCAGCAACCAGCACGCCGATCTTGCCCCCAGCATGGATATAGTCAACCACAATGCCGTCATCGCACGATATTTTTTCAAAACGGCGGATATTCATATTCTCACCGATCGTGGCAATCATAGACGCCAGCTCTTCCTTCACCGTCTTAGACGGATCTGCCGCCCACTTTTCTTCCATAAACGTATCTAAATCCACCGTTTCGGATGCGTTCACCTGTGCAGCTACCGCGCCGACAAAATCCTGGAACTTCTCATTCTTTGCCACAAAGTCCGTCTCACTATTGACCTCTACAATCGACGCCTTCGTCCCGTCCGCACTGATATTTGTTTTTACAATACCCTCCGCGGCAATTCTGCCCGCCTTCTTCTCTGCCTTGGCAAGACCATTCTCACGAAGATAGTCCACTGCTTTATCCATATCGCCGTCTGTGTTCGTAAGAGCCTTCTTACAATCCATCATACCAGCGCCTGTCATTTCTCTTAATTCTTTTACCATTGATGCTGAAATAGCCATTTCTTTACTCTTCCTTTCACACAAATTGTTCTTTATTCCTCTGCTGTCCCATCTGCTTCTGCAGCGGCTTCTTCCATCTCTGCTTCTGCTGGGGCATCTGCAAATGTCTCACCCTGTTTTGCCTCGATAACAGCATCTGCCATCTTCGATACAATCAATTTCACTGCGCGAATCGCATCGTCATTTCCCGGAATTACATAATCCAACTCCTCCGGATCACAGTTGGTATCCACGATACCAACGAGTGGAATACCAAGAATGTGGGCTTCCTGAATACAAATCCGCTCTTTCTTTGGATCTACGACAAAAATAGCATCCGGAATCTGTGGCATATCTTTTATACCACCAAGATTCTTCTCAAGCTTTGCCCATTCTTTCTTTAAGTTGATTACTTCTTTTTTCGGCAGCACGTCAAAAGTTCCATCCTCTGACATTTTCTCAATCGCTTTCAATCTCTTGATACGCGTCTGAATTGTCTTAAAGTTCGTCAGCATACCGCCCAGCCATCTCTCATTTACATAATACATGCCACAGCGCTCTGCCTCATTCTTAATCGAATCCTGAGCCTGTTTTTTCGTTCCCACAAACAGGATGTTTCCGCCGCCTGCAACGATATCCCGGACTGCATTGTAAGCCTCATCTACTTTCCCCACGGATTTTTGCAGATCAATAATATAGATCCCATTTCTCTCCGTGTAGATGTACTCCGCCATTTTAGGATTCCATCTTCTCGTCTGATGTCCGAAATGAACACCTGCTTCCAGTAACTGTTTCATTGAAATAACACTCATTTTTTTACCTCCATATGGTTTTTCTTCCGAAGACGTCATTTCTTTTTCTAAACCCCTGCTCCCTACGGCAAACCTCTGGTCCCAGGGCACCATGAAAAAATCAGTCCTCGTGTTTTTTCAATCCGATTCATTTTATCACATGCACGTTCGAAATGCAAGTAAAAAATTACTTTTGTTGCTTACCCGATATAATTTTAGCGATCGTCTCAAAATCTGCTCCCTCAGGAATTTTGTATTTTCCGCTCTGCAAATTCTTTTCATATCCATTTCCCCTGATATATTCGTCAAAAGCCTCGGCATCGTTAATAATACCCGCTTTTTCCATCTCCTTTGCAACCGACATAGACAGCAGACCGCTTTTAATAACTACAAACGTCTTCTCTCCGCCCTGATACTGGGATGCCTTCGTAATATCTTTGCTGCTTTTGTCCAGCTTATCCCTTGCCTTCTTGTCCTCATTGCTCTCCGCTTTCACAGCGGCGCCAGAAACGGCCGGCTTTTCTGTGTAGCTCTTCTTTGCGTTCTTTGCCGGTTCTGCCTCCGAAATATCTCCCGTCTCGTTCTGTGGAAATACCATGCCAAGCGCTTTCGCCTGCTGGATCACATTGCTGTTATTTTGAGTACTGCGGTATGTGATGCACAAAACAAGAGCTGTAATAAGGATCCCGGCACCTAACCCTCTTAAAAACCATTTTACATTCATCTATTTCCTCCATATAAAGCGATTGTAAGCTTTACCTCACCCTGTCCCACATTTAACTCTTTCGAAATATCTGTTACTGACATACCCTTTTTATACATTTTAATGATCCTGGCATTCGTATCATCTGTCCGGGCCGGCTCCGCTTCCTCGCCATTGTCCTGTACTGGAAATGCCTTGTTTTCTGGCGTATCAACACGCACGTCCGCTGACAGCCCCGTTTGTTCTGCCGCCTCATATACGGACGGTTCGTCCGGCTTTTTTTCAACGACAGAGGTCTTTGCCTTTCTAGACAGCTTTTCTAACGCTGTAAGAGGTGGCTTTTTCACTACCTTTTCCTTTTTGGGCTTCACAACCGCCTGTGGCTTAACTGCCGGTGAATCCGCCTCCGGCTGTGGCTCTGGCTCCTGTGGGATGGCGGGACGTTTTGCTGCCCCCGTCTTCCATTCCTTTTCTTTCTCCGTGAGCATATTGTACATAAACACAACTTCTTCATGATTATGATTAATTTTCTCCATCAGTTGTCTGGAAAACTCATCAAACTCCATAATCTTCTCATTGCTCCTGCGGTTAAGCGCATTCGTCGTCTCAACAACAATGTTTTCTCTTTCTTCATTCAAAATGCGGGTAATCTGTTCCCGTACAAGCTGCTCCTCCTTCTCGGTCCACACATCTTTCGAAAAGGTAAGGGCATCCTGCCCCCCGGCCTCCGGTTTATTTTCCTTGTTCCCTATAAAAAAACTAATTGAAACACTCAAAAAACCAAGTATTAGAAATATTATCTCTGCTGCATTCATTGCAATGCCATGCCTTTCTTCACACCATAATGTCAAAACTACTGTCCGACCGGGGAGCTATGGGAGCCTCCTTCGCCGAATCTTTCTTTTTCTTCTTCTTTCTTCCGTCCTTGTATTTCTGGGAGCCAGAGCCGTCAAAACGATACTCCTCTTTCTCACTTTTCGTCGTCTCTACCGTCCGCTGGCTGTTCTGTTCCACATGCCGCTCGAAACTAGCTGCACCATTTTCTCCTACATGATGAAGCTGCTGTTGTTCCTTCCCGACAATACTGGATGCCTCCGCAGACCGTGGCGCCATCGTGGAGGTATCTATTGAACTAATCGACATAACGATCACATTCCTTTCTAAACACCGGCTATCAGTATCCTAAAATCTTAATATCTGCGCCCTCTAACACAAACCTACATCTTGAAACATCATCATTTATAATCCGGGCAACATCTTTAATAATAATCTTTACCCCTGGATTTACAATATTCTCTACTTTTATACTTACCTTCTTCGCCGACTCAATTACCGTCTGAAGAGAAGAATACTGTGCTTCCATATCTGCAATCTGCTTTTCAAGCTTTGGCTTTTTGACAGCCGCCATCTTAAGGTATCTCTCCTGCTCCGATGTAATCTGGTTCCCCTTTGCAATGGACCGCTTAATATTAATAAGAACGATATTGATCTGTTCAAGCGTATCGGTCACCTCTTCTACCCGCTCTCCAACCTCATTTTGAGTTTTAATCAGATCAACATCCGATAAAATTTCTACAACTGTAGAAATGCCCATCGTTGACCCGAGCTGTGTCGCCGCAATATCTGTATAAGAGCGGACATGGCCGCCGTTTATCAATCCTTTTTTACCGAGAATAGCTATTTTTCCATTGCTCTCCACATCGCTGTGCAGCACCGCGTCACACATCAGCGTGCCATTACAGCGCACCTTGCTGTTTTCAATAAATTTAGCTGTAATATTGCCGCTGGCATCGAGGCTTCCGCGGTTCATACCCTGCATCCCCCGTTTCAGCACAATATTACCTCCGGCGACGAGTGTAGCTCCTTCTACGACACCCTGTACGACGATATCTCCCTCCGCATGGATGGCATATCCGGTATTCACATTTCCTGTCACAACTACAGTACCATTGTAGTCAATATCGCCGGTAGAAGCATCCACATTCGCCGGTACTTCATACACATCAGAAACCATAACCATATCATCGACAAGTGTAATGTGTCCCGCCACCTGGGAGTACAATTCACATTTATCTTCTGAAATCGTTATGTTCCGGCCGTACCGGAGAACCTTAACTACCACCTTATTTGGCGGAAGCGGCGCTCCTGTCACGTTAATTCCCGCTTTTCCGCGGTCAGCAGGCGTAAGCGTAGCCAGTTTTTCACCAACCTGCACTGGTTTAATATTTCCTAACTGATGAAAGTCTACACTGCCGTCCGCGTTCAATTTTGGTTTTGCCGTCGCATTGATATCAAAATGATATTCTATCGTCGCGTCATGCCCCTGCACCGGCGGCGTGGCAACTGCAACCACATAATCCCTGCAATATTCCGGATTCATTATAAATTCGTCAATTACATCCTGACGGATCCCGTGCACAATCCCCGCCCGGTTCAGGTCACTTATAATTTCCTCCCTGGACAGCTTCTTACCACTCGTAGACGGCGGATAAAAACGGGTAACCGCCCGTTCTCCCTGGTCCTCAATTCTTGTGACGCTCTTTCCATCCTCTGGCAGCACATCCTTTTTAGCCAGCATAAATTCTACACGGAAATCTGCTTTATTCAAGTAATTATGCAGACTTACCATATCAACATCGCCAAAATTGATCACCTCAAGATATTTCATGACCTCTTCGACTGAAAACATCTCCCCATCCTTTGAAGCCGGAAATACCTTAAGCATCGTCTTGTTTGTTTTATGAACCAATTGAAAATATGCATTTTTTCCCATTTCCCTCTCTCCTTCCGGCCAAACGCCCACTACTTCTATCAGCCAACAAAAATAAAATTTAATAAGTTAAAATAAGTTTAATAGCTCGACGGAATCTCCCAGCTGTTCCTTAATCTTCCTCAATGCTTTTGTATGCAGCTGCGATACTCTGGATTCGGACACTGACAACACCTGGCTAATCTCCTTCAATGTCATATCCTCATAATAATATAGCGTAATTACGCTGCACTCCTTTTCTGTCAACGACTTTAACGCCTCCGCTAACATCTTCTTTAGTTCTCTTTTCTCAACCGCCTGCTCCGGATGGTCAAACCGGCGGGAACCAGCGACCTCCATTCTCCCGTCTCCACCCTGCTCAAGATAGTCGTCCAAAGAAACCAGATTCATAAACTGCGCTTCATTTTTCCATCCGTTATATTCCTCGACGCTAATATCCAGTTCGTTTGCAATCTCTGCGTCCGAAGCAGGCCGTCCCAGCTCGGATTCCAGTTTCATACACGCATGATCCATTTGTCTCTGTCTTTGCCGGAGAGTCCTCGGAATCCAGTCCATTTTCCGTATCTGATCCAAAATTGCCCCGCGAATGCGCAGACTGGCGTATGTCTCAAACTTCACTTGTTTCTCAAGATCAAATTTGTCTATGGCATCAATCAACCCAAAAATCCCATATCCTACCAAATCATCGTACTCAACTGTATAACCAAGATACATACCCATACGTCCCGCCACGAGATTTACCAAATTTACATATTCCAGAATGAGTTGTTCCCGAATCTCCTGGCTTTTGGTTTTCATATATTTATCCCATAGCTTTTTCTTTTCTGCCTCACTTAAAGCCATAAACATACCTCACTCATTGTCATTGTCGCTTGCCGGTTACCAGCTGCTTTCCTGGGAGATTTTTTCCTCCCTTTCACTATCCTGTTCTTTCTTACGTTCTTCTTCTTCGGCAAGCCTCCTTGCCTCTTCCTCCAGCCTTCTCTCCTCTTCCGCTTCTCTTCTCTCCTGCTCTGCCTTTACCATAGCTTCATGTTCCGCAACTACCTTTCCCACAACCTGGGCGACAATCTGTCCGATAATATAAAATATTATAAGCACAATGACCAGTACAACCAAACTATACATAACCGGCCATCTCTGAACAACGCTCAAAATGCAGCACACAAGTCCTGCCAACAGCATAACAAAGGCTGGAATAAATCGATATTTCATTTTCTTCCCTCAATTCTAATTCTAAAATAAATGACCTGGTTTTCTATTGCGGCAGTACAGACCCACGTTCGAAATGAATCAAATGACCCGGTCTCCTATTGTAGCGGCATGGATCAAAAGTTCCCCTGTGACCGTATCGAATTCGATTGTCCTCCCATACGTATTGCCAACATCCTCAGACACGATCGGAATCCTCCATTCCTTCAATACTTTGTGAACGGCCTCCACATTCTGCTTGCCAATATTTAAAATATCCAGGCGCGGATTTTGTGAAAACATACACGCTCCGCCGGCAAGCTTAGCAATCAGCCCCGCCGGACGGGCACCACCCCGAAGCAAATCACGGTACATATCCTGTAGACAAGTATCTGCAAACTTCATTCGGTTAAACTTATAAGATATCTTTGCGCTATCCGGCATCATAATATGTGCCATCCCGCATATTTTTACCGCACTGTCATACAAGACAACCCCCAGACAAGAACCAAGTCCCAGGGTTGTTATTTTCTGTGGGGAAGCGCAAATTTTGTACTCTGCCATTCCCACATGTACTATCTCACTCATGCTGTCTTCGTGTCACCGACCACATTTTCGATATTTAACAGCGAAATCAGCGTATCACCTTTCTTACCGATTCCCGCAAGATACGCCGCATTTTTCTCATCCAGCTTAAAGGAGGGGGTTTCAATCGTCTGGGGATTGAGATGAACCACTTCCTTTACCTCATCTACAACAACGCCAACCAGCGACTGGTCTTCCAGCTTCAATATGATAATCCTCGTAGCGCCGGAGTACTCCTGCATCTCAAGTCCAAAACGTTTCCGAAGGCTCATCACGGGAACAACCTCACCCCGGAGATTTATAACACCGACATAGTACGGCTGTGATTTCGGCACCCGTGTTATCCTCTGCATTCTGACAATATTATCTACATAACCAATATTAATTCCATATTGCTCATCACCAATCCGAATAACAATATACTGGATTTCTTCTACTGTTGCTTCATTCATCATTCCATCCATCGGCCTACCTCTTTTCTAGATTAATGTATTCGTATCAAGGATCAATGCCACTTCCCCGTCACCGAGAATCGTTGCACCGCTAAACAGCTTTGCATTTGTAATATGATGACCCATTGACTTAATAACCGTTTCCTGTTGACCCAAAAGCTTATCAACTGCCAGGCCAATTCTCTGGTCGCCTCTTTTTACAACGACGATAATCTCTGATTCCATCTCACTGTTTTTCTCATAATCTTCCATCTCAAGAATCTCATGCATCCGTATAATCGGAATGACGCTGCCTCGGAGATGGATCACTTCCTTGGACTGCACAAGCTTGATCTCATTTAGCAAGACATCTTCAATCGTGTCGACATTGCCGAGCGGAATTGCGTACTTTTCATTTCCGACCTCTACCATAAGAGCCTGTATAATCGCAAGGGTAAGTGGGAGCTGGATCATAAACGTACTTCCCTCTCCCTTGACTGTTCTCGCCTCAATACTTCCTCCTAGCGATTCTATTTTCGTCTTTACGACGTCCAGTCCCACACCTCTGCCGGAGATATCGGAAATCTGGTCTGCCGTTGAGAAGCTCGGACGGAATAACAAGTCGATAAAATCCTTATCGGTCATCGTCTCAGCCTGTTGTTCTGTAATTGTTCCTCTCTCCAGCGCTTTCTTTTTCACTCTTTCTGTGTCAATTCCAGCTCCGTCATCCCTCACTTCAATCGTTACATTATTTCCATCCTGGTAAGCATCCAGGAATATAGACCCGACTTCCGGCTTTCCGAGCCGGACACGTTCTTCGTTGCTCTCAAGGCCGTGATCCGCAGAATTTCGGAGCAGATGCATCAAAGGATCTCCCAGTTCATCAATAACCGTACGGTCCAGCTCCGTATCCTCACCGGACATATAGAGCTCCATCTTTTTCCCAAGTTTCCGGTTCAAGTCGCGGATCATACGCGGAAAACGGTTTACAACGCTCTCAATCGGAACCATCCGCACCTTCATCACCGATTCATGCAGATTTGTCGTGACCCTCTCGAGATACTCAATATTTTCATGAAACGCCTGACCGTGGCCTTCGGCAGTTCCACTGCCCTCTCCTCCGGAAGAAACCGATACGAGAGCATTTTTTGCTATGATCAGCTCGCTTACCAAGTTCATCAGCACATCCAGTTTATCAATATCCACCCGCACAGACCGGCTCGCAACTTTTCCCTTCGCCGCGACAGCCTGAGGTGCCTTTTTCGCCTCTGCGCTCTCTTCCACTGCCTTTTTCGGCGCTTCCTCTTTTACTTTCTGCTCTTTTGGCGCCGCCGCTGATTCATATTTGAAATCATCAATACACACATCGGCGATCTCTGAAACGCTCATAATCAAATTTTTGATAGTCTGCTTGCTCTCACTTGTACCGAGGATCCAGCTGAAATCATAATCAAACTCTTCGTCTTCAATCTGCTCTGTCGTGGGCAATGACTTAATAAGTTCTCCCTTGCTCTCCACCGCCTTAAAGACAAGAAACGCCCTCGCCGCCTTTAAAATACAGGTCTCCTGGAGATAAACCGTCACGCCAAACACATTTTGCCCATCCTGCTTGGCTTTATCCATCGAACTAATCTCATATTCCGATACCGGTATCCGCTCAAATTTATTCTCTCTTTCTGAAGAAACCGGTTCCGGACTTTTACTAGTCGTACTGTCTTTTTCTTCCTTTGTTCCCGTCCCGATCTCCTCTTCAATCACCTCATTCAGGTCATTGATAATATCTTCATTGTCCTCCGTTCCCTCGCTGCCGCTTGCGGAAATCACTTCCAGATAGGACTCCAACGCGTCCAGTCCACGGAACAGAATATCGACCAGCTTTGCATTTGCCTTCATATTGCCATTCCGGATTTCCTGGAACACATTTTCCAGGTCATGCGTAAGCCTCTGCATTCTGGCAAACCCCATTGTTCCCGCCATGCCCTTTAGCGTATGTGCAGCACGGAAAATCTCATTAATGGTATCATCATTGCCCGGATCCTTTTCCAGATCCAGTATGTGTTCATTTAAAGATTGTAAATGTTCTTTCGTTTCATCGATAAATAATTCTAAATATTGACTGGTATCCATGCTTATCCTCCATTCCGTTGTATCACACCTTTACTACCCTCTTCACATCACCGTTTTCATATGTAAACCTGGCGCTCCGTCTATCCACTCTACTGGCGACGGACTCCTCTTATAACGCCAGCCTCACATGACCATCTTCGTAAGCAGACCCGCCACCTCTGTCAATTCCGCAACGTCATCTACCACACCCGCCCGGTAAGCCGCCCGGGGCATACCATATACCACACAGGATTCCTGGCTCTGCCCCACTGCATAAACTTCCTTCGCCTGTCTCAACTGGACCAGACCACTCGTCGCATCACTTCCCATTCCCGTCAAAACTGCGCAAACGATTCTTTCATATCCCGAATCCAGTAACGATTCAAGAAAAATATCTGCACATGGCCGAAGACCATTCCGGGGAGCATCCTTATCTACCGACAACTGGTGCCCGCCTCTTCCCGCGCTCTTTACGCGCAGCTGGTATCCGCCCTTTGCCACATAGGCTACACCATTTTCCAGAACAGCTCCGTCCTCCGCCTCTCTCACATCGCACTGGCTCATTTCATTCAGCCTGTCTGCCAGGGATCTGGTAAATCCCTCCGGCATATGCTGGACAACTACGATCGGACACCCGATATTTACCGGAAATTTGGGAATCACAGACTGAAGCGCCTTTGGACCCCCCGTAGAAGAGGCGATCACAATAATATCGTTTCCCGCTGACCCAGAGACAGCTAATTTCCGTCTCCTGCTTTTTTGCGACACCGGTGTCCCCCCGCTGTCAGCGCCTTTTTCTTCGTAGTCCATCTTTTTATTTTCGGAATAATTTACTTCTGAATTGATCCGAAATGCGCAGTGAACCTTTTCCAACAATTGCTCCCGGAACCCGCTGCCGGGAAATCCAGGTTTTTTAACAAAATCAAAAGCTCCGAGCTCCAGGGCACGCATTGTCTCCGCCGTATTTTTGCTGGCATTGGAGCTGACGATCAACGTCGGTATTTTATAATTGTTCTTATACATAAACTCCAGTACGCCGACCCCGCTCAGCTTTGGCATATTTATGTCAAGCAAAATAAGGTCATAATGCCTCTGCTCTTTTAAAAATTGCACCGCAACACTGCCATCTTCTGCCATATCGGCTACACATACCCCTGAAATCTCTTTTATTATAACAGATAAGACATTTCTCATAACTGCAGAGTCATCAACAATTAAAATTTTTTTCATTTTTTCCTGCTTTTCAGTCATCTGCATCAACACCTTGCTGAGAACCCAATTTATTTCTCATTCTTCTTCTCTGCTCTTCAAATACATATTTTACAACCGTATCCTGCTTTTCCTTATCAATCTCAAAAAACTCACATCTCAACTCGATCTGGCGGGAACCCTTCAGCGCGATATCCGCCACCGCCACCACTTTCGTCAGACAGTGGAAAGAAACCGTCTCATCCTCAAACGCGAGCGGAATTGAGATCTCTACCAGCTGGTCGGGCGACATTTTATCGTCACACTGGAATCTTACGCCTCCGCCACTTATGTCCGTGAGCGTCGCCTTCTCCCAGTCGCCCAGAAATTCTTCCAGCTTTTTCATATACCGCTCCAAAAGCTCGGGATCATCAAAATTACTCGCCGCGATAAAATCACGGAGTGTTTTTTCTTCCTGGGATACGAGCCGGTAGCGCATTTTAAGCACACAGTCGAGCCGGAAAAATTGTCTCCTCTGGTACTTCGTCGGCCGGGTCAGCATCTCCACGCCCAGCACAAACATCTTCTTATCGCGGTACCGCTCCTGGATCTTCACCCTGCTCTGGTAAAGTCCGGACGTCGAAAAAAAGCAAAGGTCATACTCATCTCCCACTTGAACAGGAATGACCTTTCCTTCAAATATAGGCGCTGAAATCTTCGCAGTTCTCCATCCGTCATAATCCAAAAGATTACTTACATATGTATTTTCTGACAGTTTCCCCCTCACGCTGCTCCTCGCGTGGGTCATTTCTATTTTATCGCCAATATTAATGGCCAGTTTTTGCATAACTTCGCTCCTTTCTATCTCATAAATCTCATACGGATCACACTTGAAAACAGCTTGGCTATACCACCTCGTTCTTTTTCGTCCATAAACTGGTTATCTAACTTGCGCGCAATCCGCTTTATCGCTTTGGCAGAGCCAGCTTCCGGATAACTAATGCTTACCGGCCTCTGATGAACTACCGCACGGTGCATATTTTTATCATATGGCACAGCGCCTAAAAACTCTACCTCAATATCCAAAAATTTTCGGACGACAACAGCAAGCTTCTCGAACAGCTCTGTCGCCTCCCAATCCTCCCGGACCTGGTTTGCCACTAATTTTACAACCGTCTTGCCCTCATTATAATCGGTCTTTCGGTCAAGCACCTTCATAAGAGCATACGCATCTGTTATCGATGTAGGCTCCGGGGTGGCCACAAGCAAAATATCCTCACTCGCCGCCACAAATTCCAATACGGCATCGCTAATGCCAGCTCCTGTATCCACAATAATGACATCTGCGGCCCGGTCCAGGTCGTCTAATTTATGGATCAGGGAAAATACCTGATCCCTAGAAATACTCTCCAGTTCACGGATACCGGACCCACCGGAAATAAAGCCGACATTTTCGGGACCATAAGTAATAATATCACCTATTTTTTTTCCGCGGTACATCAGGTCAGCAAGATTATACTTCGGCCGCAGGCCGAGCATAATTTCAATATTTGCCAGGCCAAAATCAGCATCAAAAATCACAACCTGCTTTCCGAGCCGGCTCAGCTGAATAGCGAGATTGACAGATAAGCTTGTCTTCCCCACACCGCCTTTGCCACTCGTTACTGTTATGACTTTGGCCGTTCTTTTTTTCTTTGGCTGTAAGACCTGCTTTTTTAAAATATCTCTCAAACGCTCCGCCTGATCCACTATGACTTACCTCCTAACAGCTTTTTTGCTATCTTCTGGGCATCTACTTTCCCAATGTCATCGGGAACGTTCTGCCCCCATGTCACATAAGACAGCGGCCGGTCCGTATACATCCTCATATTTAACATAATACCTGCCGAAGACGTCTCATCCAATTTAGTAAAAATCAAACTATAATCTGTAATTTCAGAATATACATCTGCAATCTGCTTCAGGTCATTATATTTTGTGCCCGCATTCATGACGACGTAAACTTCACGTTTGGAAATGGGCACTTGCTCAAGCAGGCTCCGTAGTTCTTTCATCTGCTCCTTATTTTTATGGGAGCATCCGGCTGTATCAATCAGACACAGGTCATACTGCGCAAGCTCTTCCAGCAGATCGCCGAGCTCTCCCGCATTATAAACGACATGCAGCGGTACCGCCAGGATATTGGCATAGGTTTTCAACTGCTCCACCGCTGCAATCCGGTACGTATCCGCTGTCACGAGTACAATATTTTTCTTGTGGTTCAACTTCAGCCTGGAAGCAATTTTGGCAATCGTCGTCGTTTTTCCCACACCTGTAGAACCAAGGAAAAAAATATATTTGGGTTCCTGTTCAGAAGATTTATCAATTAAATACGGCTGGCCCGTCATCAAAATTATCTTCTGGTAAATGGCGCCAAGAATTTGATCAATCGATGCATCCTTCGGGAGAGACGAATCGATTTCATCCATCAACCGGTCCACAATCGACTGCTCTACCTCGTTTTGGATCATCTGTTTGCGTATTAACTCCTTACATGTGTCCGTCTTGCTTAGTACATACGGCTCCTGCTCTTTTCCCACCGTCTCTTCTGTCTTTTTATCTTCCCTTACCTCTGCCGGCATAATCTTTTTATTTTCTTCAAGTGTCTTTTCCGACATCTGTTTTTCTATCATCTTTTGCAGACTATTCAGCCTCTCCTCAATCGAGGCCACATGCCTGTCTTCTTCGTTCTCATCTGCCACAATATCCGGCATCGGATTCGTCTTGGACAGCTCTAACGCAACGCCTTTGTCCTCCGGATCCGGCTTTTCTTTTTTCTCATTGGAATGATAAACAGGATTTTCGTCCAGCGCAGCCGTAACCTCCACCTTGCCCTTCACAAAAAGCTTGGCAAGCCCTTTCGGCTGTACCTTCTTTAAATTCATTACGATTGCCTCGCTCCCCAGCTCATCTTTTGCCAACTGGATTGCCTCGGTTTCCGTCTTGCCCAAAAATTTCTTGATTATCATTCCACTGTCACCATCCCAACTGACTGAAGCTCAACATCCGCATCAATCTCATTATAAGATAAAACATGTAAATTCCGAAATTGCTCCATCGTAAGATGCTTGAAATACATTCTCACAATCGGAGATGTAATAATAATCGGAGTCTTGCCCAATTCCTCCAGCTTTCCACTTTCCTCCTTCAGAGATGTCATAAGCTGGGCCGAAAAATCCGGATCAAGGGCAAGATAGGACCCCTGCTCTGTCTGTTTGACCGCGTTCATAATTTCCTGCTCCGCTTTCGGATCCAGGGTAATGACGCTAGTCGCCTCATTTTGTGTAAAATACTTATTGGATATTGCCCGCTTCAGGCTCTGTCTCGCATATTCGGTCAAAATATCCGTGTCATGCGTCGTCGAAGCATAGTCCGCAAGTGTTTCGAAAATAGTAATGGAATCCCGGATTGAAATACCTTCCATCAATAGATTTTGCAACACTTTCTGAATCTCTCCGATACTGAGCAGTTTCGGTACAAGCTCGGATACAAGCGCCTCGTTTGCCTCTTTGACGTTGTCGATCAGGTTCTGGACCTCCTGTCTGGTCAGAAGCTCATGCAGGTTGCCTCGAATAATCTCCATCAGGTGTGTCGCTATAATCGAAGGCGGGTCGACAACTGTATAACCAAGCGACTCTGCCCGCTCCCTCTGACCCTCGGTAATCCATATTGCGGGCAGGTGGAACGACGGCTCAAACGTAGGAATACCCGTAAGCTCCTCTTCCACATATCCCGGATTCATCGCCATATAATGGTCAAACAAAATTTCGCCCTCACTGACCGGAACACCTTTAATCTTAATCACATACTGATTCGGATTGAGCTGTATATTATCCCGGAGACGGATCATTGGCACAACGCAGCCGAGCTCCAGCGCAATCTGCCTTCGTATCATTACAACCCGGTCGAGAAGATCCCCTCCCTGGTTCACATCGGCGAGGGGAATAATACCATAACCAAATTCCAGCTCGATAGCATCCACTTTGAGAAGGGACGTGACATTTTCCGGCCTCCGTATTTCCTCCGCGGATTCTTCTTCCTCATTCACTTCCGTATCCGTTTCTGCCATCTCAAGTTCATTCGTCATCATACGGGACACAATAATAAAGAATACGCCGTAACCGCAAAAAATAACTACATTCATCGGTGTAAACAATCCCAGTCCAATCAGGGCAAACCCGACAATCATAAGTACTTTTGGCGTGCTCAGCAGCTGTCTCTGCAAAATACCGCCAATATCGGCATCTTTCGAACCTTTTGTAACGAGAACACCTGTCGCCAGTGAAATCATCAGGGACGGAATCTGGCTTGTAAGTCCGTCACCAATTGTCAAAATAGAATAGGTCTGCAGCGCTGCGCCCGATTCCATACCGTTCATCAGCATACCGATAGCAAGACCCCCGACAAAATTTATAACCGTAATAATAAGACCCGCTGTGGCATCTCCTTTTACGTACTTCGTTGCACCGTCCATTGAGCCGAAGAAAGCCGCTTCAGACTGGATCTTTTCTCTTCGTTCTTTCGCCTCTTCATCCGTAATTGCCCCCGTATTTAAGTCGGCGTCAATCGCCATCTGTTTACCAGGCATCGCATCGAGTGTAAACCGGGCCGTAACCTCCGATACACGTTCCGAACCCTTATTAATTACCATGAGCTGGACGATAATCAAAATCAGGAATACAACAGCGCCAACTACAAGATTACCGCCTCCTACAAAGTTACCAAACGTATTAACAACATTACCCGCTTCGCCATTTAAAAGAATATTTCTTGTAGAACTTACGTTGAGCGACAGACGGAACAGCGTTGTCAAAAGCAACAGCGTAGGAAACGATGACATGTCAAGCGGCTCTTTCGCAAATAGCGCGCTAAAGAGCGTAAGCATGGACACCGCAATATTCAACGTAAACAATACATCCAGTAAAACGAGCGGAACTGGGATAATCAAGCACAAAATCGGTATTAGGACAAAGCATCCAAGTATGATGTCCTGTTTTTTCATCTCCGCCCCACCTCCAAATCTTTCTTAATTTGTAAAACGTTTTAAATCTTTCCCTGTATACTATATACATAAGCCAGCACCTCCGCCACCATCTGGTAAAGCTCCGGCGGAATCTGGTTACCAATTTCCACATTGTAATATAACATTCTTGCCAGCGGTTTATTCTCCACAATCTCAACTTTATTTGCCCTGGCCGTGTTTTTTATTTTTTCAGCGAGAAAATCGGCTCCTTTGGCGAGAACGACTGGCGCCTCACCGAGCTCTTTGTCATACTTGAGCGCAATCGCCAGATGGGTCGGGTTCGTAATGACTACGTCGGCCTCTGGTACGCTCTGCATCATGCGCCTCCGGGACGCCTCCTGCATCTTACTCCGGATCCGCCCCTTAATCTGCGGATTTCCCTCCGTACTCTTGTACTCATCCTTGACTTCCTGTTTCGTCATCTTCATGTCATTTTTAAATTTTCTTCTCTGATAGTAATAATCCACTGCCGCAAGAATCATAAAAACGATACTAATCTTAAATCCAACATTGATCACCGTATCTACTACGAGCAGTACCGCCGGAAATAACTCCAGCCGGTAAATGTTCACAACCATGCCCCACTCATCTTTAAGTGAAGAATACACGACATAAAACAAAACGACAAGCTTGGCAACCGATTTCAAAAGTTCAAACACTTTATCCTTTGAAAACATGCGCTTGAAACCGGAAATCGGACTAATTTTCGACATCTTTGGCATCAGCGGTTTCATCGTCGGTTTCCATTTTACCTGTGCCACATTGACGGCAAGCGTAGCAATCAGTGTGAGCGCCAAAATTGGCCCGGCCATAACTAGTATTTCCCGTCCCCCGAGAACTAGCAGGTTCATCGACCGCATTACCGTAAAATCATTGGCATAATCGCTAATACTTCCATAATACTCTTTAAATGCGCCAAGCATGCGGTTACCAATAAATCCGCCGAAAACCTTCAAACACACAAAGAGCAAAAGCAGGAGTATGGCAACACTCACATCCTGGCTTTTGGCAACTTGCCCCTCTTTTCTGGCATCTTCTAATTTTTTCGGTGTGGCATCCTCTGTCTTTTCACCACCTTCACCTTCTTTGGCGAACAGCTGAAGATTGTATTCAAGCATATACGAGTCCCCATTTCCTTATGGTGTAAATGACCGATACACATCCACGACGACATCCTTCATTTTACCAAAAATAAAATCGGCCACCGTCGGAATCGTTGATACAATAATGAGCAGAAGCAATATTCCTACCATTACCTTAACCTGCATACCAACTACGAACATATTCATCTGCGGCGCCGCACGGGTCAGAACTCCTAAAACAACATTGATTACAAGCATACAGGCAAATACCGGAAGGACGATCCGAAATCCGACAACAAAATAATTTGCCACGAAACCAATTGCCATCTCCACAATATCTCCGTTAAAAACCGCCTGTCCTACCGTAAAAAACTGGAATGTCTCCAAAATCGCCCGTATGACATAATGGTGCATATTGGTTGCCATCATAACAAGCATAACGAGGTATGTGTACATGCTGCCCGACACGGATACTTGTATATTGGTAAGGGGATCAAACATATTCGCCATAGATAACCCCATCTCCATATCCATCAACTGCCCGGCAAACGTCACAATAAATAAACATATATTACACATGTAACCTAACACAAGCCCTACGGCACATTCTTTCACTACTAGTGCCGAAAATCCAATAATTCCTGTGTACTCAAGGGAGACCGCAGGAATTGACTGAATCACTACAATACTCAGTACCATGCTAATGACAAATTTCCATTTCATTGGAATTGTCTGATAATTAAAAAACGGCGCTACCATAACAAAGGAAGAAATGCGAATCAGAACCAGAAGATAAAACTCGAGATTCTCTACCGTAAAATTCATACGAATTCCTCCTTAAACTGACGGCCTCATCTGACAAAAAGTGAAAAACTTTCACAGAGCAGCCGGAAAAACTCAACACAATTGTTCATAATCCAGCTTCCTGTCAAAAGCAGTACAATAAAAATTGCCAACAACTTTGGCACAAACGTAAGCGTCTGCTCCTGAATGGACGTAACCGTCTGAAAAATACTAATCACCAGACCCACAATAAGGGAAACTAGCAAAAGGGGGGCAGAACACTTTATGATAACCCAGATCATCTTCGAGGATATGTCTACGACATCCGCTTCTGTCATATTATCCGTCACCCAGCCTTTCTATCACAAGATCTCATACAAAATCCTGAACTGTCTTTTCTGTACAAACGGTGCTTGTACCGCTAATAAAACGTCCGCACAAGCTGACCGATCACTAAATCCCAGCCATCTGCCAACACAAACAAAAGAATCTTAAACGGCATGGAAATCGTCGTCGGCGGCAGCATCATCATACCCATTGACATAAGCGTAGACGCCACAACCATGTCCATAATAATAAAGGGAAGATAAATCAAAAATCCAATAATAAATGCTGTCCGGAGCTCACTAATCATAAATGCCGGCATAAGAACCATCGTAGGAATATCCTCCTCGGAGTTAATTTCTCTCTCCTCTCCTTCGATATCCAAAAATAATTTAATATCGGACCGGTTCGTCTGCTCAAACATAAATTCACGAATTGGCTTTAGTCCTGCATTGAGTGCCTCTTCCTGCGTGATCTGCCCCGCCTGGTACGGCTGTACACAGTTTGTATTGACATCAGAGATAACCGGAGCCATAATGAACAGCGTCAAAAACAACGCGAGTCCGGTCATAACTTGATTGGGCGGTGTTTGCTGCGTCCCGAGAGCAGAACGCACGAAATGAAGCACCACGATAATTCTCGTAAACGACGTCATCATTATAAGAATTGATGGTGCTATTGACAGAACCGTCAAAACAAGAAGCATCTGTAAACTTGCTGACAAGCTGCTGCTCCCTGCGTTTGACGATATATTAAATTCAAAATTGTCCGGATCCTCCGGATCACTGACACCACCTGTGGAACTGCCCTCGATTTCGTCCACATGGGAACCGGAACTCACCGGTTTGGCATATACGATTGTACCACAAAAAAAGGTTAATATGCATAGTACCATTAACAGAGACATCCCTTTACATACAATCGAAAACCATCTCTTATGTATTCTCATAATACCAACCTTTTCTTATTTTTTGTCTACTTTCTTTTTCATTTTGGAAGTAACTCTGCCCATAACATCCATAAAAGAGGTGTTTGGCAAAGTTACATCCGATTCTTGCAAATCCAACTGTTCCTCATCCAACGCAGAAAGAAAGGTAATGTGTTCCTTCGAGACACCAATCGAATAGTAACGGTTGCCCAACTGGACAATCTGGATATACTTATTCGGTGCAATCTTAAATGTCTCAATCACCTTAATATTCTTTGACTGAGGCTGGACAACCCCTGACTTGGCTATCCACTTAGTGATGTAGTACGTGGCGGCAAGCACCAGTAAAAATACGATAATAACGCCTAGGAGTTGCAGAATATTGCTTCCCATTTTATCCAATTACCTTTTTTACTGCTTCCAGAACACGATCCGCCTGGAATGGCTTTACGATAAAATCCTTTGCTCCTGACTGAATGGATTCAATAACCATAGCCTGCTGGCCCATCGCAGAACACATAATGATATTTGCTCCCGCATCCGTCTCTTTGATCTTTTTCAAAGCTTGAATACCATCCATCTCCGGCATCGTAATATCCATCATCACTAGGTCTGGTTTCGTTTCATTAAACTTTTCCACAGCCATCAAACCATTCTCTGCTTCCCCGACTACATCATAGCCGTTTTTTGTTAAAATGTCTTTAATCATGACCCTCATAAATGCTGCGTCATCACATATTAAAACACTTTTTGCCATCGCTATTCTCCTCCGTAATTAATCTTTAATAATTTCAGTTACACGAATCGCGAAGTTCTCTTCTATCACAACAACCTCGCCTTTCGCCACAAATTTTCCATTCACTAATACGTCAATGGGTTCTCCAGCAAGTTTATCAAGTTCTATGACTGTGCCCGGCGAAAAATCCAATATCTCTTTTATTGATTTACTGGCTCTTCCGAGTTCAACTGTAACCTCCAGCGGTACATCCATAATTAAATCGATGTTTTCCGGGGCAATGCCATTCAAATTCTGCGTCGGCATAAAGTTCTGGAACTGTGCCGGCTGTATATTCAAATCCTGCGGCGGCATGCCATTCATAGGCATGGCTCCCATCTGCGGCATCGGCTGCTGTGGCATCATCGCAGGTTGAGGCGCTTGTTGCGGCATCGGCTGTGGCATCGGCTGCGGCGCCGGTGCCGACTCTTCCTCATTCGTCATTGTGTGTTTAAACTTCTCATATAACATACGTGCAAACGGGAGCGGATATAACTGTATAATCTCACTGTCAATCAAATCCCCTATTACCATTTTAAAAGAAACCTGTGCAAACAATTTTCCAGCCATATCCTTAAGTACATTTTCCAGACCGGCATCATCGTCAAAATCCACCCGAATCGAAGTCGGAGGACTGATATCCACCATCTCATCGATCATTGTCGACATCGAAGTGGCAGCAGATCCCATCATCTGGTTCATCGCTTCGCTAATCGCACTCAGATGAAGATCTGAGAGCTCGACATCCGTATTGGTTCCATCACCACCCATCATAAGATCTGTGATAACTTTTACATCCCGCTCTTTGAGAACGAGGACATTTTTTCCTTCCAACCCTGTCCGGTAACCTATGTAAATAAATACACACGGAGCCTGATTTCGTTCCTTAAGATCCTCAACGGTCACATAAGAAAGCGTAGGCGTTGTTATCTCAACCCGGTTATTAATCAATACAGATAACGTCGTCGCCGCCGTACCCATACTGATGTTTGCGATCTCACCTAAAGCATCGCCTTCTTCCGGAGATAAACGCCCTTCGGAATTTGATGTTGCGGAAGAACCACCTGCACCCGGCGCATCATCAAATCCAGCGCCAGAGTCATCATCCCCGCCGCCTAGCAGCGCATTGATTTCTTCCTGCGATAACATTCCATCCATTGCATTTTACTCCTCTCTGTATACTGATTTAATCTTAACTGCATATGCATCATTATGTGCTCCAGGCAATGCAGAAAACTTTTTAATATTGCCGACATAAACATCCAAATCATCTTCTAGTTTTGTGTCGACTTTAATAATATCCCCTACCTGCAAATGAATAAAATCATTTACAGAAATCGCACTGCGCCCCATGATCGCTCTCACAGGTATCTGTGCCCGGCCGAGCGTTTCCTCTATCATCTCCCGATAGGCCTCATTGCTCTTAACATCTGCCGTCGAATACCAATACTTCGTATTAATCTTATCAATAACCGGCTCCACAACTGTATAAGGAATACAAATATTCATCAATCCCTGCACATCGCCGATCTTTATATCCATCGTAACCACAGAAGTCATCTCATTTGGAGAAACAAACTGCGCAAACTGCGAATTCGTCTCGATGCGCTCCAGTGTCGGATTCAGCTCCTGTACATTGATCCACGGCTCTACGAGCAAATTCGTACAAACACTCATGACCCTCTCAATAATGGATAACTCTATCTCTGTAAATTCTCTTGCCTTCTCAAGCGGAGTTCCACTTCCGCCAAGCATTCTGTCAACAATGGTATATCCAAGCCCACTCGCCATCTCAATCACAATTGTCCCTTCCAGTGGTGCAAAATTCACCACACCGATCAAAACCGGATTTGACAGAGAATTCGAGAACTCCTGAAATGTCGCCGCTTCCGCATGCATTACCTCAACCTGTACATTCTTTCGGAGATAAACCGGAAGACTTGTGGATAATAATCTGGCATAATGCTCAAATATAAATACCAAAGTTCGCAAGTGATCTTTTGAGAATTTGGATGGTCTGGCAAAATTGTAATCCTTTATTTGCCTTTCTTCTACCTCCTCATTTTCCGTCGGGTCAAAGTCGCCATTGTTCAGAGCGGAAAGCAAACTATCAATTTCGCTTTGCGACAGCACATCCGCCATGATTCTCACCTCACTGTATCTCGTTTTAGATAGGTGTCTGCATCCACAATACACCCATGATTTGTATTATAACACAAATCTAATATGATTTAAAGTGTTTTCTCAAATTTTTATTACTGGAACATATATCCTGACAGAGAAATCTGAACAATACACTTACTCTTGTAAAATTCTTGTATTTTTGCCAGTGCTTCTTCCTTGATCGTATTCTCATTTAGCGTCTGAATCGTCTGGTTTGAAATCGCTTCCTTCACACAGTCCACGACATATACGTTCGCTTTCTGTACGGATTCAGAAATGTCTTTGTAATCATCTGCTTCTTTATTGAAAGAAACCGAAATACCCTCAATAATGACAAAATGGGAATTCGGATCGCCATCCACCGGCTTCAGGTTGATTGTCTGCTTATTCTCAAACTTAATTTCAAAAGGTTCCAAATTCTCAAACGAATAAGCCTGGTCTTCCTCTTTTTCAAGTTCCAGGTCAATAACCGACGCAACCTTATCAACAAGCTTATTCGTCTTGTTCATAGCAGGAACAATGGAAAACACCATAATAATCGTAAGAACTAAATTCAGCACCGTAGATGCCATAATCACAATTGTAAGTATATTCTTCTTCATAGTAACCTCCTAATGATTTTCATATCAATCTTTATTTCCACCCGGCGGCCTTGCCCACCAATATCCTTGGTACAACAGGTGATCCCTTTTAATTATCTTCCGTGTAAATCTTTATTTCCACCCGGCGGTTTTTAGCGCGCCCCTTCTCGGTATCATTTGTCGCAACTGGATGATATTCACTCAGTCCCGTAGCCTCGAGCGTCTTTGGATTCAATTTCTTTTGATCCTTAAAATACTCAAATACCCTTGTCGCCCTCGCCGTCGAAAGCCACATATTATTAGGGAACTTAGTGCTGGAAATCTTGACATCATCTGTATGTCCCTCAATCTTAATCAGATGCCTGTCATAAACCTTCAATATATCTCCAACCTTACTGAGCACACCGAGCGCAGACGTTTTAATCTCGTCTGATCCAGAATCAAAAAGGATCGCCCCGTTCAAGGAAATCTGTACATACTGGTACTTCTCATCCATATTGACATTTATCATATCCTGGACATCCTTTTCCGCAGCCATTTCTGAAACCTCGGTGTAAATCTCTTCTGTTTTTTCCTTCAGCTCCTCCAGCTTTTTCTGCTCATACTTTTTCTCCTCGGACAGTTCTGAGCTATCCTCCGTCTGGGACGGATCGGAACCGTTTTCTTCGAACTCGTTAAAAAACTGCTCCACCGTCACTTTCTGGCTGGTACCACTGGAGACAAAGGCCCCTTCGCCAACGGCGCTTCCGCCGCCATCAAATATATTGATCCGCTCGGAAAAAGACGCTACAATCTGCTCATACTTATCCGCGTCAACCGTAGACATCGAAAACAAAAGCACAAAAAAACATAGCAGCAGATTCATCAAATCGGCAAATGTGTTTATCCAGCCGCCTTCAATCGAATCTGGTTCCTCCTGTCGCTTTCTAGCCATTATCCCTCACCGCCTTGACCAGCACCATCCTTTTCACCACTCAAAACCTCGTCACGAAGTTTTGGTGCCAAGAATGATTTCAGTTTTTCTTCAATCACTCGTGGGTTCTCACCCGCCTGGATCGAGAGAATACCTTCACAGATCACTTCTTTTGTCATGATCTCCGTCGCATTGATCGCTTTCAACTTTGATGCAATCGGTATACTAATCCAGTTTGCAAGCAAGGAACCGTATAACGTGGTAATGAGCGCCACAGCCATGTTCGGACCGATGGACGACGGATCATCCAGAAGCTTAAGCATGTTGATAAGACCGATCAGCGTACCGATCATACCCCAGGCAGGCCCCATCGCCGCCAGCCCTTCCCAAAAACTGATTACCTTATTATGCCGTCGCTCAATACAGCTTAAGTCCGTCTCCAGAATACTCGTAACCAGTTCCTGGTCCGTACCATCGACAATCAACATAATTCCTTTTTTCAAAAACTCATCATCAATCTCTGATGCAGCCTCCTCCAGCTGCAACAGACCTTCTTTCCTCGCCACATTTGCCAGGTCAATAATTGTATGTATCACTTCTCCTTCATTGCTCTCGGGAACCTTCATAATCAACCCGATTGACTTCAGCGAGGCAATCAGCCCCGGTATACTGTCCGACATCGTAAGCATACAAAAAACCGAACCCATAACCGTAATGAGGAACGAAGAGGTATCCCAAAAGTTGTTAAGTGCTGCAACACCCTGGTCACCGGATACGATACCATATACAACGGCCGCCGCACATCCCACCAAACCTATAATCGATGCTAAATCCAAAAAAATACACCACCTTAATATTTTTGTCTATATGTTTTGGAAAATTTCTTTCCGATACAATTTTACTAAATTTTTAATGTCTTGTCTACCTTCTTTTACAATTATTTTTTTACCGGTCGTAAGTGTGACCACTGTGTCCGGGGATTCTTCGATCGTCTCAATAAGATCGGAGTTTAATGTAAACGGTTTTCCGCTTATTCTAGTAATGTCAATCAATCGGTCTTCCTCCTTTCTGAGCAGGTAGTCAATCCTTTTTACTTTGTGATTTTATAAACGCCAGTATGAAACAGTCTCCTTGCAGCTGCCATACGCGCAGGGCACCGCCCCATGCCCACGGTGTGCACTGCTTTTATGCCATGCAGAAACCGGGCATATAAGACTTTGTTCACACCCCTTTATTATAACATAAAAACAAAAAAAGGGAAACTAAAAGTTTCCCTTTTTTAAAAATAAATAGATCCTTTTATCGTTTCAAATTGATTAATTCTTCAAGCAGCGTATCTGAAGTTGTAATCGTTCTCGAATTCGCCTGGAATCCACGCTGTGTTGTAATCATATTCGTAAATTCACTTGCAAGGTCCACATCCGACATCTCAAGGGCACCAACATACAAACTTCCGGAATTTGAAATCTCCTCACCAACTCCGTCAAATTCACCGGAGTTCAGCGTAGCGCCGTACAGACCGTTCCCCAACGCCTCCAGACCGGACGGGTTCGCAAATGTCGCAAACGCGATCTGTCCAAGCAGCTTATTGTCTCCATTGTCATACACCGCAAAAATCCTACCCTGCGTGTCAACCGTAAAACCCTTCAGCTTTCCTGCCTCATTTCCGGCATTCAGGCCGCCCCTGTCACCACGCTTTGGCTCCACCTTGCTCTTGCCATTTGTCGCAAACATCGTAAGACCCGAAAAATCAATATCCACGCCGGCAATCGGGAAGGAACTGTCATTATCATCCTTATTCAGAGAAATATTGAAACATTTTCCATCCGTCTCCGTTGCGTTCACTCCCTCAAAATAACCATTGTAACCGTTAAAGGCAAGCTTAGCGTCTCCCGCTGTAGTAAACGTGATCGTTCCATCCGCCTCATCGACGTCATATGCCAGTTCCGTACCCGCAAAGTTTATATACTGACCTTCTCCATTATTGGATTTACGGTATTTCGTAATACCATTGTCATCATAAGCTTCCTTGAGGATCGACCCATTCTTATCCATTATGTCGAGCACCTTAACTGTATAATTGCTCGTCTCTCCATCCTCCTGCATTACACCCAGATTTACGGTAAATAAATTTCCGAGGTTGTCATAAAAGCTTACAGGAATTATCGTTCCTGTTCCATCAGCATTGAATGCCACGTCAGGATCCTTTTTATCAATGTTACCGGAAAGCGTCACATTTCCGGTCGCATTTGGCGCTGCCGTCGCATTTTCCGGAGACATAAGTGTCAATGTTTCCACTGCGTCCTTCCGGATATTTCCCTCAGCATCCACACCCCAGCCGAGAACAGAGGCGCCATTTGTAATACAGTAAAGCATACCATTCGCATCTATATCTAATGCCCCCGCTTTAGTAAAGCAAGTAGTACCGTTATTACTTACGATAAAGAAAGCGTCGCCGCTAATCATAAGGTCCATGCCCCGGTCGGTCCGGTTAGTAGCTCCTGTTCCGGACAGATTGATGCTGATCGCTGCCACATTAGAACCGAGACCAATCTGCATCGCGTTTGTTCCCGCCGTGCCTGTATTCGCATTGGGACCCGATGCGTTTTTCGTCGTCTGATAAAAAACATCTGTAAAGTTTACCGTACTGGAACGGAAACCTACCGTATTAACATTCGCAATATTATTACCTATAACATCCATCTTTGTCTGGTGAACCTTCAAACCGGATACGCCAGACCACAATGATCTCATCATAATGATTACCCTCCATTTTTATTTTCGTTAAGTCCTCTCTGGCATTCGAAGACTCCTATGCTTCCTGTTAAGGGCCAGCATATAATTATATAAATCGCAATTTTAATTAATAATCGCTCCATCGATATTGGTAAAAACTGCATTTGCCGTATCATTTACAGCGGTCACGATAGTCTTGTTCTTGACGTTTAGTATAAATGCAAGATTATCAACCATCACGAGCGACTCTGTCATTCCTTTTTCCATCGCCTGGTCGGCGGCATCCTCCAGTCGCGCCTTTTGCTCATCCGAAATCAGAATATTTCTCATCTCTAACCGCTTTACGGCATGCTTGGAAAATTTCACCTGGTCTGCTGTATCAATCAGCACCTTGTCAAACGATTTCCCAGAACCACTCCCCGGACTGCCTTTCACTGTATGGGCAGTACCTTTCGCCAGCTTCTGGCGCATCTCATCGATGGAAGCAAAGTTATTATTTAATATATTCATTCCTTTGTCCACCTCCTGATTTATTACTGCGAAGTATCTTCTCCATCCGGTTTTGAAACATCTTCATCATCTGGTTTCGATGTACTTCCGCCATTGCCGCTGTCCGTAATGTTAATTTTAACTTTGTCTGTGACAGATGTCACATACGGATCATCAAAATAAATTCCAACCTGATAGCTGCCCGGCTCCAATCCATCCAGGGCGCCTGGCCAGATTGAGATCTTTCCATCCTCAAACTTGAGAAATTCAGATTTTACATATTCGCCGTTGATAACTACTGCAACACTCTTTGCCGCATAAGAACCCTCACCAAGATTAATCGGTATCTCAACTGGTTCCTTTTTCGACTTGTCATATGTAGCTTCTGTCTTTTCCACAGAAGGAAGATAATCCTGGATTGCATAAAAGGAATCCCTGACCTCCACCAGATCATCCATTGAATACAGCTTTCCGTCCACGGACATATAAGCGTCCCCGTTCTTGATCGTAATATAATCGACGACCCCGTTTACTTCATTAATCTTTCCAGTAGAATCCGTTGTATTAATCAGTACGTATTTTCCTACCAGACTAAACGCCTGTGAATTCATAACCGTCTCATTCAGGTTCTGCATCTGCTCCAATGCGGAGAACTGTGCGAGCTGCGCAATGAAATCCGTATCCTTGTTCGGTTCAAGTGGATCCTGGTTTTTCATCTGGCACACAAGCAGCTGAAGAAATTCATCTTTGCCCAAATCACCGCCAGGTGTCCTGCTCGGCGCCTCAGACGTATTTGTCCGGTCCGTTTTGTTATACGAAAGCTGGTCAAGCGTCGTAAGAATTCCATCTAATGATGTAGCCATCGTTTCACCTCCTATTTTTTGTTATGCAGTATAATCCACCACACTGTTTTCGTCCCGTCTGTCCTCAGAAGTCATAACTGCGGCCTCAGCCGAATCTTCAACTTCCTCTACGGAACCAAACCGAAAACGCCGGTTTTTCTGCGACTTCTTATGCTGCTCATACTGGCTGTTGTTCGAATCTTCCGGATGTTTAAACCCAAACTCCGATACATTGACTTCCACAGCCTCTACTTTCAGTCCCTGGCTCTCCAGATTTTCGCGCAGTACTGTGAGCTGGCTTTCCAGCGCTTCTTTTGCTACCTGGTTCTGAACCGTGAGCGTCGCCGTCGCCATTCCATTTTGCGATGTGACGTTTAAGTTCACCCTGCCAAGCGATTCCGGATTTAACTGAAGCTCCATGCTTGTCGTCTGTGGAAGCACCCGGATTTTTACATGATTAACAACCTGCTCTACAATACGGTCCATCGTGACCTGCCTGGAAACGATAGATTCCTCTTGGCGAACGGCATCGAACGACTCGGACAAGCGGTCGACAAACGCGCTAATCGGGCTTTCACTTTCAGAAGTCTCAGCCACATGTTCCGGCAAACTTGACGTATTGCGTCCAAATGTCTGGTTCGAAGCTCCTGATTCCTCGGAAACTTCTGCCACTACAGGTATTTCATGTTTCATATCTGCAACAGGCATGTCGGCCGCATCGTCAGAATTTACTGCATTTTGTTTTGCTTCCTCTGGTACAGCTATTTGCTTCACGCTGTTCTCAATCTCTGGCAAAATTGTCTGGTCATCCTGCTGCGCCTCATTCCCGGCCTGCAATCCCAAATTGACTGTCTCATTGACCTCGTCCGTCTTCTGCCCGTAAGTTTCTGCAAAACTCTGCAACTGCTGGATCTCTTCCTGAGACAAAAGTTCCCGGATTCCGTTCACAATGTCTGTAAACTCACCGGACATCTGGTCGGACATAAGAAATAAGTTTCCATCTTCAATGCCATGAACTTCCATGATAAACGCCCGGATATTTTCTACATTCAAAGAACCCATACCCATATTCAGGGAATCCTGAACAAAAGCAAGCGCGAAATCGAATGGAACAAGACCAAGCTGACCGAGAATATTAACAATATCCTCTTCACTCAGACCCGTAACGTCCTGCAAAAGCTGTACTACTTTCGTCTCAACCTGCCCCACTTCAACACTTTCCACATTCGCACTGCTATCACTGCTATTTGTGACAGAAATCCGGTTTTGGTTAAAAGAATCTTTGGAAGAAGAACCCAACTCCCTGGCATTGCTTTCCACCTTTTTCACCGCAGAGTTATTTTGTGTAAAGCGGTCGCCCGCCGATGCATAGGAGGCATTCTTTGACATATAACTGCTAAAATCTGCACTTCCCGTTTTTTTCGCACCGCCTGAAGCGTTTGACTGCATAGTGGACAAAACTTTAGATATACTCTGTGTCTGCATCTTTTCCCCCTTTCCAGACCGAATACAAAACCTGAACTTTTATTTATTCCGGCCCGATCCCAGTCTTATTTTTCATATATCATTCACCATTTCACTTTCAAATGGGAATTCACAACTCATAACATATATATCGTCAAAAAATATAAAATATTAATGCTTTAACAATCTGGAAAACTACTATAGTCTCCTTCACACTACTTGCGGGCAGACATCTTCGTCGTTATTTGCGCTGCCGTCTCCGGCGTCATGCTCGCCAGAATCGCCGCGCTTTTGGACTCCGTCATATTATCAAGAATCGAAGCTACCAGATCCAGGTTGCCCGACATCGTCTCAAGGACGCTTGCCGCCTGGGCCGGCTCCATCTTGGCGTACATCGTCGCCTGTTTTTTGATCTGGGCCGCATACTGCTCATCCTTCACTACCTGTTTGTAAAGCTCGGCCGCATTGTCCGGATCAATTCCCTCATAAAATTTCTGGTATTCAGAAAGCTCTGGCGCTTTGTCGTTGTAAACGACCTGCTCATCAAACTCCTTCACACGCTGCTCAAACGCATGCTGCTGTTCCTCAAACTTTCTCAGCCTCTCCACCTCAGCTGTCAGATCCTTCACCTGGTCTGCACTGGCTGTGTTTGTATTTTGAAGTGAGGCAAGCTGTTGTTCAAGCTCCTTGATTCTCGCATTTGCCTCGTCAATATTTGTATATCCCTCTGGCTGGACATCTCCCTCTTCTGCGGGGAGTATTTTATTTACTACCGGAACATCTTTAAGAACCGGGGACAAAACTTCGCTTCCAAAATTTCCTATATCCAATTTGATCAATACGCCAAAAAGGGCAAGCCAGATAACCACAATCACAAATACAATCAGAAATGTGAGCAGCTTGCTTCCCGCGCTCTCCTCCTGGGCAATCTCATTCTTTTCTTTTTTTCTTTTATCCTTTTTACCAGCCATACTTTCCCTCATTTCTGCATACGCAAGTATGCGTCAGTTTTTTGCGTTAAAGAACTAGTCCCTGCTTTGCTTCCCTACGCATTGTTTATCTTACTCCCATGCTTAAAGCTCATTAGCTCATCTACTTCTTTTTGCTCTTTCCAGTTCTCTTCCTTGAGAAATTCTTCATATGCCTTTTCCTTTAGCTTATCGAATATTTTTCGCTCCTTCATCGCCTCTGTCAGCTTTTCCCTGGCGATCTCTACTTCCTTCTCGCACCGCTTGACCTCAAGCTGCTGCTGCACGACATAAAAGGAAAGAACCTCAACCGCATCTTCCATTTTCCGAATCTCCGTCATTGACAGCATCTCGCTCAAAATAAGCTTTAGCTTTTGTTTCGCTTCCTCCCGCCGCATAAGAAAGGTATTTAGCTTTTCCTGCTCCCGGAACAGCCTGGCATTTGCCTGGCCGTACTCATTTTTTGCCTGCTCCTCAAGCTTCTTTTTTATATTGAGGACACTTTCCATCGAAAACCGAAAACGCGCCAATTAGCCTTCCCCTTCCTCTTCGCTGAATATATCTTTTATAATCGAAACTGATTCTTCAAACGTAAATTTTTCTTCGGTCGACTGCCTGAGAAATTCATTCACCAGATCAATTTTTTCGATTGCAAAATCGATCGACCGGTTCGAACCCTCTTTATAAGCACCGATATTAATCAAATCTTCCGCCTCGCGATAAGTAGCGAGAACATTTTTCAGCTGTCCAGCCACCTGCTTGTGGTCGTTTTCCGTAATCGAACTCATAACACGGGAGATACTGGCAAGTATATCTATCGCGGGATAATGGTTTTTCTGTGCCATCGCACGGGAAAGTACAATATGGCCATCTAAAATACCCCGGGCCGTGTCCGTGATCGGCTCATTGAAGTCGTCTGCATCGACAAGAACAGTATATAATCCCGTGATGGAACCCCGGGACGAATTTCCGGCACGCTCAAGAAGCTTCGGCATCTCCGCGTACACACTCGGAGGATATCCTCTGGAAACCGGCGGTTCACCGGACGCAAGCCCAATCTCACGCTGTGCCATAGAAAAACGCGTCAGGGAATCCATCATTAGCAAAACATCTTTTCCCTGGTCGCGAAAATATTCCGCAATGGCTGTCGCTGTCTTCGCCGCCTTATTTCTTATAAGCGCGGGCCGGTCAGACGTTGCCACAACTACGACAGAACGCCGCATGCCCTCTTCGCCGAGATCCCTCTCGATAAATTCCCGGACCTCTCTGCCACGCTCTCCGATTAATGCTATAATATTGATGTCTGCCTTTGTATTCCGCGCAAACATTCCCATCAGCGTACTTTTACCGACACCGCTTCCCGCAAAAATACCAATTCGCTGACCCTTCCCCACAGTAATCAGGCCATCAACCGCCTTGACACCAAGTGGCAGAACCTCGTCAATCAGCTTACGGCTCAAAGGGTCCGGCGGAGATGCCTCGACCGAATATTTACGGCTGTCCTCCGACAGCTGTAGGTCATTCATCGGGTCGCCGACACCATCCAGCGTTTTGCCGAGAAGCTCCTCGCTGACTGACACCTGAAGCGGCGCCCCGGTATTCTCTACCCAGCTCCCAAGACCTACACCCTCAACATTATCATAAGGCATAAGCAGAACCCGGTCATCCCGAAAGCCAACGACTTCCGCTTTGACTGTTCCTGCCCCGGAATTGGATTTTATAATACAAAGATCATTAAGTTTTGCTTCCGGTCCAATTGACTCGATCGTAAGTCCTACAACCTTCGTCACCTTCCCAAGATGCTTCACCAGACTTCTCTCCAGCAACGCATCATATCTGTCAAAATTGATTACGGATGAAGGATTCATATTCATCTTCCTTTTTGTTGTTTAATAACCTTAAAGATTTTTAATTAACTAACATTTTTAAATCACGTATAAGCATGTCAAGCTGTGTCTGGAATCCACAGTCAACCATCTGGCTGTCCGTCTCAATAATACACTGTCCCTTTTCAAGACCCTTTTCCTCAATAAACTCTAGAAAAACCTCATCTCCAATAAAGTCAACCAGTTCTGCCCGATGGGCCTCCACAAAATATATATCTTCTGAAGAAACACGGATTCTATAATTTTTAGATGGTTCCAGCTCCTCTGCGGTCATGCGGATCAAATACAAAATCAAATCTTCTTTGTCTTCCATGACAACACCTGTCAACTTGCGGACAAGGGAAATCACGATATCAACATATCTCCCCTCAATTGCAGCCAGGCAAGACGCGTATTCTTCACGCTGCATCCTGGCGCTCTCAACAAGCTCGGCTTCCTTCTGCCGGATATCCTGTTCTGCCGCCGCCATGCCATCCTCGTATCCCTGGTTCTTTCCCTCTTCATAACCACTCGTCCTGGCTGCATCCGCGGCAATTTCCGCGTCACGGGTAATCTTTGCCGCCTTCTCCTTTGCGTCGGCAATTAGGCGGTCAGCTTTATCTTCTGCCTCCCTGTGACGCTCCTGTATGAGTTCATTCAGGTCTGTGACCGGCAAGCCTGACTTAAAGCCGCTGTCGCCATCCGGCTTTTCCGGGTTTGCCCCCGCAAGCACCTTCTCGGCTTCGATCTGGCTAATCGTCTTGAACTGCATCACATCCGAATCCGCTCCCGGCACCGCATTCATATCCTGCTTATGAAAGAGCGGAACGAAACAATCGTTGTTGTTATTATCAATGATAACTGCCTCTTTGCCCCGGATGTCAACAAAGGGGTACTTAATTACATTAGACAACGATCTCGTCACCTCCACCCCTTGAAATAACAATTTCGCCGGAATCCTCAAGTTTTCGAATAACATTTACAATCTTCTGCTGCGCTTCTTCCACATCCTTCATACGGACAGGTCCCATATATTCCATATCTTCTCGTATCATCGCGGACAGACGCGAAGACATATTGTTGAAAATAGCATTCTGTACATCCTCGTTGGCACCCTTGAGGGCAACGGCAAGCTCACTGTTTTCAACTTCACGCAGCACACGCTGGATCGAGCGGTCGTCCAGCATAAGAATATCCTCGAACACAAACATTTTCTTTCGGATTTCGTCTGCAAGCTCCGGTTCCTCAATTTCCAAATTTTCCATAATATGTTTCTCTGTTCCACGGTCTACGGTATTCAACACCTCTACGATAGAATCAATACCACCGACAATCGTGTAATCCTGGTTTACAAGGGAAGAAAGCTTCTGTTCCAATATGTTCTCAACCTCCTTGATGACATCCGGTGAAGTCCGGTCCATCAAGGCAATACGTTTTGCCACATCCGTCTGTTTATCCGGTGTCAGGGTACTTATAATTCCCGCCGCCTGCGTCGAAGACAGATACGAAAGGATTAATGCAATCGTCTGCGGATGCTCATCCTGAATAAAGTTGAGTATCTGAGACGCCTCTGTCTTCCGTATAAATTCGAACGGACGAACTTGGAGAGAAGCGGTCAGCTTACCAAGCACTTCTTTCGCTTTATCCTCTCCCAATGCTTTCTGAAGAAGATCTTTCGCGTATCCGATACCACCCTCCTCAATATACTGCTGTGCGAGACAAACTTCATAAAATTCTGACAAGACA
Organism: uncultured Eubacterium sp.; assembly: GCA_910584245.1. GTDB lineage: Bacteria > Bacillota > Clostridia > Lachnospirales > Lachnospiraceae > Eubacterium_F. Next base: position 34,162 of record CAJTZF010000002.1, on the reverse strand, counting down.
ACTTCCTTTTCCGCAGGAGTTACATTTCGAATATTCGCAATCTCAAGCGTGAGCTGTTCAATCTCATCTTCTTTTAAATGCTTAAAAATGGAAGCTGCTTTTTCGGGTCCTAGAGTAATCAGGAGTATCGCCGCCTTTTGAACACCGTCCAGCTCGCTAGTAGAAGTATGTGCCATTTGTGTTTACCCCCAATCTTCATTAATCCAGTTTCGCAGCAAGGATGCCACCGCCTCCGGATTTTCGTCAACAAATTTTTCTATCATCGTCCTCGTCTCAGATTTCTCACCAAGCTCAATCTCCTCTAAGCTTTCACTTTCCTCCTGTGTTGTGGCAAGCAAATCCTCGACGGAAAGTTCTGGCTCCAGCTCTGTGACCTCCACAGGAGAAGTTCCCCGGATAATGACGAAAATCAAGAGCGCACCAATGAGTACCGTCAATATAATCATCAGATAATTGGTGAAGCTTCCTAAAAATCCAGTTTCCTCTGCCGCTTCAAAAACGGGCTTTTCCTGTACGCGGATCGTAATATTATTTGTCGCAATTCCTGTTGTCGCAGAGACAAGTGCATATAAATCCTCTGGCGCCTCTAACTGGGTCACCGCACTGTTCTGCTCGATGTACTGGTCAAAGGACATATTTTCCAACGCCCCCTGCTCCTCTAATGCCTCTTCCGAAATTCTCCGGTATGTTGTGAGAACTACGCCGATGGAGGATTCTTCCTGGTTGACTGCCCCCACTTCGTATTCAATATTCTTTACGTCCTCATTGGGAAGATAATCATATTTATTTAAAACCGTTTCTGTATTCGCCGTACCATTTGACTGGAGCATATAATCGGTCTGCTCCCCGTTGGAATCTGTTCCCGGAGTGCCGCCGCTTCCCGACTGCCCGTTTGACTTATACTCATAGGAATGGGAATAATACCCCTGGTCCTGCCCCTCTGGCACCGAATATTCCGTAACAAGCTCCGTAACTTTGTCCATGTTAAATTTAATTGCCGGCTCACTCACCTCGACCTTATCATAACCAGCCGCGAGAAGCAGCCGCTCCGTACGCTCGGCGAAAGTGCGCTGCAGTTTTGCCTTATAATCCTCAACGCCCGTAACCGCACCTCCGAGTGTATTATCTGTCTTCGCCCCATATAGAAGCTTCCCTGACGTATCCAGGATCACGACATTATCGGTTGTTGTATTGCCCACTGCATTTGTGAGATAATAAGCCATCGCCCGGGCAACCTCGGCTTCCATTTCCTTATTCTCAGCCAGCCTCAATGTGACGCTCACAGAAGTTTCCTGGTTTTCCGACTTAATCGTATTGTCATCCTCTTTCCGGTCAATCACGACAGACGCGTCATCAACCCCGTCAAAATTCAACAAATTTTCTTTAATCGAGGATTGAAGCGCAAGTGTAATCTTCGTATGTTTTTCAAGGGATGACGTCGTCATATCGCTCTTGAGCGCGTCCTCCCACGTCATATCCTTATCCACAATACCATTCGAACCCATCGTCAAAACTGCATCTGAATAATCCGACTGTTCAACATCAAAACTCGTCGTACCCGAGGAGTCTGTATCCATTTTAAATTTTATCCCTTTTTCATCCAGGGCGTCGGATAGCGTACTGGCTAAGCCCGCATCCGAAAACGTAGCTAAATGCGTGTAAACAGGCCTTGTGAGAAAATACGCCAATAAAACCAGGAGAAAAAAGACAGCAAGCGCAACACTAATAATTATTGTCTTCTGCTTGGCCGTATAGTTATTCCACCAGGAAACTAACTTATCTTTAATGGCGATCAACTGATCCATCATAAATTTCATCGCTCCTAACTGTAGTAAAGTGTCTCAAGCACTTCCCGATAAGGATCACATATTAGAACTGCATATTGAGCAGTGATTTATATGCCTCCATCGCTGTATTTTTTACAGCCACCGTATATTGTAATGATATATTTGCTTTTTGCTGGGCAATCATCAAGTCATGCCAGCTATCTGTTTCCCCAATCGCAAAACGGATTTCCTCTTCCTCCGCCGCATTGGAAAGCGCATCCGTTTCCCCCACAAGTTTCATGGCAGAAGATAAAATTCCTTCAAATGTACTCTCTCCCGTTGTCTTTGCTGCCGGATTTGATGCGCTGGCATATCTGCTCACATCAGACAGACGGTCAATCCCTGAAATTTGATTTATGTTCATTTCTTTCCTCCATTTTCAGTTCGGACCGAAAATAAAACCTAGCCCTGGCCCTCTCTTTTTATAAACTACAAAAAATCCAAACACGATATTTATCAAGCACCGCTGCCAAGCTCCAATGCTTTCATCGCCATCCCTTTCGTGGAATTCAGCACTGTAACATTGGCTTCATAAGCCCTTGTCGCATCAATCATATTTGTCATCTCTGTCACCGTATTTACGTTTGGATAGGTCACATATCCGTCTTCATCCGCATCGGGATGCGAGGGATCATAAACCATCTTGCCATCCGACGGGTCTTCCACAATTTCCGAAACCTTCACTCCTTTTCCCGTATAACCGGTCGCCCAGCTCAGCGTCTCCGAAAAGGTAGGATAACTTTTTTCCTCAAAAACCACGGTTTTTCTCTTATACGCATGTCCCTTTGCATCGCGGGTCGTATTTACATTCGCAAGATTTTGCGCAATAATATCACTCCGGACCTGCTGCGCCGTCATACCCGTCGCACTCATGTCCATAGCTCCAAAAACTGACATATCTGATTCCTCCATTTATATTTTATATAACATATTTTTTATTCTGTCCAAGGATTAACTTGTCTTTAACACCATCTTGAGCCTGGAAAATTCCTGTGACATAGAATTCATAAGCGTATAGTACTTTAGCTGGTTTTTCGCAAGTTCAACGCTTTCTGTATTCATATCCACGTTGTTACCATCCGAACGGTAACTCAGATTCGCCTGATCCGTATATGTCGTGCCATTCAGCTGATTGAGATCAATATTGGCAACGGTTTCGTCCAGGGAGTCTGTACCGGCAATCAGATTGGCAAGGTATGTCTCAAACTGCACATCTTTTCTCTTATACCCAGGTGTGTCGGCATTCGCAATGTTGTTCGCAAGAATGTCGTTTCTGGTCCAGCTCGCATCCGCCGCCTTCCCCAGCACATTTACATAATTGTAAGCATTTGATAAAATCATCTTATCATCCTTTCTTTTTTCCCCACAAAAACACAAAGGTATCGTGAAAAACCACAATTCCATTTGTGTCATCAGAAATCCATTTCTTCAATATATTCCCCAAAACCCATATACACAATGTCGTTCAAAATCTTTATGTGCGTTCCCTTGACACCATAAGATTTTGTCTCCAGCAGGCCAGCGCTCTCCATTTTTTTCAGCGCATTCACAATAACCGTCCTCGTAATACCGGTTTCTTTCGCCAGCCGCGAGGTAATAACCGTTCCCTCGCCCGCATCAATCTGTGTCACTACGACTGATACTGCCTTCCTCTCTAACGGCGATAAAATACCCATCATAGAATCGACGATCTGCTGTTTCCTGCTCTCGCTGTCCTTTTCTTCTGTGACAGACCGGATCATCTCAAGTCCTACAACCGTAGTACTGTATTCTGTCAATATGATGTCTTCAATCCCGTATTCCTGCTTATACCGATACAAAAAAAGAGTCCCTAACCGCTCTCCAGCTATGTAAACAGGCGTAATCAAAGCCTGCAAGCCACTGGTATCTTCCTTGGGAATCCCAAGAGCCTCAAGATTTACGTTTTCCTTTGTCGAACGAACATCCAGAAACCGTTTGCCAAGTTTTGTATCAATTCTTTTCCCTTTTACGTCTGGAAACTCTGGCAACACTTGCCGCCCGTCAAGCAGTGACATCCCCAGAACCTTTCCTTTGCTGCTGACTACATATACATTCGAATGCAACAAATCCCCGAGAACCTGGCACAAATCCATAAAAGCAACCTTTGAAACATGGCTATCCCTTAGAAGTTCGCTGATTTTACGTGTTTTATCCAATAAGTCAACACTCATTTTCTTTCCTCGCAATCAACTTTCTATCATTTTATCATAAGTCAGAAAATAATTCAAGCATTACTTCTTTTCTCTTCCTGGGCAGTTTTCTCTGCCAGGCCGGGCGCCTTCTCCGTCTTATAACCGCACGCCGCATCCGCGCAAACCAGCTTATTCCCCTTTTCCAAAAGCATATTACCACACTTGGGGCAGATCTGGTCGGATGGTTTCTGCCATGTCATCACATCGCAATCAGGGTAATTTTCACACCCGTAATATCTCCGCCCTTTCTGGGTTTTCTTGATTACAATTTCGCCGCCGCATTTGTTACACTTTACTCCGATTTTTTCAAAATAAGGTTTTGTGCTGCGGCAGTCGGGAAATCCCGGACATGCTAAAAATTTGCCATGTGGTCCATACTTAATGACCATATTCCGTCCGCAATTTTCACATATCGTATCCGTGACTTCATCCTCGACCTTAATCTTTTCAAGGGCAAGTTCGGCATGGCTCACCGCCTTTTCCAAATCTGGATAAAAATTCCGGATAATGCTTTTCCACTCAACACTCCCCTCCGCCACACCGTCGAGCAGCGTCTCCATCGTCGCTGTAAAATTTACATTTACAATGCTTGGAAAGGCGTTATTCATAATCGTATTTACGATATCCCCTAATTCTGATAAATATAAGTTTTTCTGTTCTTTGGCAACATATCTCCGGGAAATCAACGTCGTAATCGTCGGGGCGTACGTACTCGGACGGCCAATGCCGAGCTCCTCAAGAGCCTTCACGAGAGATGCCTCCGTAAAATGCGCAGGCGGCTGGGTAAAATGCTGCGTCTCGTTGAGCGCCGCATCCTTTAGTTCCATACCCGTCTCCACTTTGTGAAGAACCGCATTGTTGTCCGCCTTTTCCTCGTCATCCTGATACACAGAGAGAAAACCGGGAAATACAATTTTCGATCCCGAGCTAGTAAACCGGTATTGGCCCGCTTCAATTTTTACTGAAATAGTCTCATATTTCGCTCCGCTCATCCGGCTTGCTACAAACCGCTTCCATATAAGCTGGTACAGGCGGAACTGGTCTCTTGACAGCGAATCCTTTACCATCGCCGGCGTCAGCTCCACATAAGTGGGACGGATTGCCTCATGGGCGTCCTGGATGTTTTTTCCGTCCTTCTTGGCATAGGAGGCGGCAATCACATTCTCTTCACCATAACTTTCCCGGATAAACTCCTTGCACTCGCGGTCAGCCTCCTCCGATATACGGGTAGAATCCGTTCTCAAATACGTAATCAGGCCGATCGTACCATGACCTTTCACCGCTACTCCTTCATAAAGCTGCTGTGCGACGCGCATTGTTTTCTGGGTGGAAAAATTCATTTTTTTCGAGCACTCCTGCTGAAGCGTACTCGTTGTAAAGGGAAGCGGCGGTTTCTTCGTCCGCTCACCCCGTTTTATATCTGCAACTTTATAGCTGGCGCCTTGCAACGCTTTTACAATCTCATCCATTTCTTCTCTCGAAATATTTTCCTGCTTCTTTGGATTTCCATAGTATTTTGCCACAAGCGGCTTTTTACTTCCTTTTACAGCAAAGGAGGCCTCCAGCGTCCAGTACTCATTCGGTATAAAGGCATCAATTTCCGCCTCCCGGTCGGCGATAATGCGCAGGGCAACGGACTGCACCCGCCCGGCGCTCAATCCCCGTTTCACCTTCTGCCACAAAACCGGGCTAATCGAATACCCAACCACGCGGTCAAGAACACGCCGCGCCTGCTGGGCGTCCACAAGATCCATATCGATCCCCCTTGACTCCTTCATCGCCTGACGCACCGCATTTTTCGTGATCTCATTAAACGTAATTCGTCTCGTTTTCTTCGGATCGAGCTTAAGGGCATGAAGCAAATGCCATGAAATCGCCTCTCCCTCACGATCAGGGTCCGTCGCAAGATAAATCTTGTCCGCCTTCTTTACTTCCTTCCGCAGTGCCGCCAGAAGTTCCCCCTTGCCACGAATCGTGATATACTTCGGTTCGAAATCGTTTTCGAAATCGACGCCCATCTGGCTCTTCGGTAAATCCCTTACATGTCCATTGGATGCCACTACGGTATAGTTGCTTCCGAGAAACTTTTTTATCGTTTTTGATTTAGCCGGAGACTCGACGATTATCAAGTTCTTTGCCATTTCCTATTGCTCCCTTCAACTACATTTAGTATAGTAATGATTTCCGATTTCCCGTACCAAACCGCCCTTTAACAGCGACAGCAAGCATCTTGTCACCTCGGTTTGTTCCATCCCTAGATCATCTGTCAGTGTACTTAAATGTTTCGGCTCAAAACTTAAACTATCATACACCATTTTTTCTTTTGTTTCAAGATGAATATATAAATTTGTGAATTTTTCCTTATTCTCTTCCGTGCCAATACCGAGACATTCCACTATTTCTTCCGGCGATGTGACAAGGCATGCGCCTTGCTTAATTAAGTTATTGCAGCCTTCACTTAAAGCATCCCCAACCCTTCCGGGTATGACGAAAACGTCCTTTCCCTGCTCCAACGCCTGGTCCGCCGTAATGAGTGATCCGCTCTTCGCCCTTGCCTCTACGACAAGCACCCCTTCGGCAAGCGCGCTGATGATACGGTTCCTCATCGGAAAAAAGGAGGCGCGCGCCCTCGTCCCCGGCGGATATTCTGAAAGAACGCCGCCCTGTCTTATAATACTGCGGTATAGGCGGCTATGTTCCGACGGATAACAAATTTCCGCGCTGTTTCCCAATACTGCATACGTTTTTCCACCACCCTCCAGGGCTCCCTGGTGCGCCCAGCCGTCAATCCCCCTCGCCATCCCGCTAATAACAGCGATTCCTCTCCCCGCCAGGCTGGCAGAAAAATATCTTGCCACCGACCTGCCATACAGAGAACAATCCCTGGCCCCCACAACGGCAATCCGATGTTCCTCGAGCGGCAGGCTTCCTTTATAAAACAAACGTTTTGGCGGCTGGTAGAGCTGTCGGCACTCCTCTGGATAGTCTTCGGACAAATAACTGGTACATCTCATCTGGCAGGACTGCAATTTCCCGTGCCAGTGAGCAGGATTATATTTTTTTCTGCTTTCCACTATAATATGTACATCCTTTTTTGTTATTCCAGTAATATTTTCCAGACAATCCTCCGGCGCCCAAAAAACCGCCTCCGCTGACGGGAAATTGTGCAAAATTTTTTTCAATTTCTTACTTCCGATCCCGTCCAGACTGCACAGCCACAAATTATATTCCTCTTTTGTCATAAACTCTTTTGGGAATGACTCTTTTTCTTTTACATCTCCTCCCATGATCTACCCCCGCTTCCCCAGTACTGGTTGCTAACTACTTTATAGGCAGAAGCTTCAAGCAAATGCCCCTCTCCGATACGGTCGCTCTCCTGCATATCCGCCACCGTCCGCGCCACCCGGAGCATCCTCTGTGCCCCCCTCATGGACACGCCTGTACTTTCCACCAGCTCTTCAAACAATTGCTGCTCTGATGCCCCAAGGAAACAATATTTCTCAAGCAAATGCCCGCTCAGTTCGCTGTTTTGACTGATTTTTGTGCCTCTGTACCGCTCGCGCTGTATTTCCCTCGTTTTCACAATCCGCTCCCGTATCTGTCCGCTTGTCTCCCCTCGCCTGCCCTTTTTCACCCCGTTCTGCCGCTCGGTATTCACACAAATATCCATCCGGTCCAAAAGAGGCTCGCTTAGGCGCGAGAGATAATTCTGAATCTGCCCGAGCGTGCACCGGCACCGCCCCATGTCGGGGAAATATCCACATTTGCAAGGGTTCATCGCCCCGATCACAATCATGGCTGCCGGGTATTCATAAGATTTTCCGAGCCGGGAAATGCATATTTTTCCCTCCTCCATTGGCTGGCGCAGAATTTCCAGCGTATTTCTTGAAAATTCGGGTAGCTCATCCAGAAATAAAACGCCGTGGTGGGCAAGCGTAATCTCTCCCGGCACTGGATTCCGCCCGCCGCCTGCAAGCGCCGTCGCCGTCACCGTATGATGCGGCGCCCGGAACGGACGCCTGCTGATGAAAGGAACTTCTCCGTCCAAAAGCCCTGCCACGCTATATATTTTTGTAAGTTCGAGCATCTCCTCATAGGACAGCTGCGGCATAATACCGGGAATACTTCTCGCCAGCATCGTCTTAGCTGTACCCGGGGCGCCGATCATCAAAATATTGTGTCCGCCACCCACAGCTGTCTCTAATGCCCTTTTCGCCCTTTCCTGCCCGTAGATCTCGCTAAAATCAGGCCCGTCTTTACATAAACCTGAATCCTCATATAACCGTTTGTCCGCTTTCGCAGGCTGCAACGGACACTCCTCCTTAAAATAACCGATTACTTCTGAGAGACTTGACACACCAAATACTTGGATCCCCTCTACTAAACTTGCCTCCCCTGCATTTTCACACGGCAAAATAAAGGTACGGAATCCCTCCTTTTTCCCCATAATCGCCATCGCAAGCGCGCCGTGTACACCGTCGATCTCTCCGTTCAGTCCAAGTTCCCCGGCTATAAGCGTTTTTTGTAATTTTTGTTGTGGAATCATGCCGAATGCGGCAAGTAAAGAAATCGCGATCGGAAGATCAAACCCGGATCCCTCTTTGCGCAAGTCCGCCGGAGACAGATTGACCGTAATCCTTTTCGCCGGAAGGCGGAATCCCGAATTTTGAAGGGAAATCCGAACCCTCTCCTTCGCCTCCCTCACAGCGGAGGCTAAAACTCCCACCATATGAAACACTGGCAGACCATTTGAAACGTCTGCCTCCACCTGTATCACTTGTGCCTCCAGGCCATTTAACCCTGCACTGTATACCCTGCTATACATCTCTTTCCCCTTTCCAAAGGAGAAAACCACCTGATTTTAGTATAGCATCCCTTTTACTGGTTGTCCAATATTTTCTTAATCTCATACATAAATGTGTTGACATCTTTAAATTCACGGTAAATGGACGCAAACCTGACGTAAGCTACCGGATCCATCTGCTTTAACCTCTCCATCACAATTTCACCGATCTGCTGGCTCGATACCTCTTTTTCACCGAGATTAAAAATTTCTGTCTCGATGCTGTCTACCAATTCCATAATCTGGCCGACCGATATGGGTAGCTTCGTACAAGAACGAAAAATGCCCTGTTCCAGCTTCGACCGGTCATACGGCTCCCGGGCCAGATCCTTCTTAATAACAACGAGCGGAATCGTCTCAAGCTTCTCGTACGTTGTAAATCGTTTCTTGCACTTCTCACACTGCCTTCTGCGGCGGATCGAGCTATTGTCATCGGCCGGCCTCGAATCAATTACCTTTGTATTCGCTTCTCCACAAAATGGGCATTTCATTTTTTCTCTTCCTCCCCTTTTCTCATAAAATATGATGCCACGGGTTCCAAAGACATACTTGTTCATGTAAGCATTACCTTTGGACCCTGGTATCATAATAATCGAAATTCCCCGTTTCGTAAAGTATTTTTAACATTTCTTTTTTGCCCGTTCCACTGAAATATCGACGAGGATCACATCCGCTCCAATCTGGCGTATACAGGACAGCTCAATGACAAACTCCTCCTCTCTCCCAAAGATCCCAAAAAACTTACATGGCCCCGGCACAATAATATGGCTGATACATCCCTTGCACAAGTCAAAGATCATATCTTCCACATAGCCGAGCCGTTCCCCGTCACACACATTAATGACCTCTTTTTCCCTCAAATCACAAATTCGCATCGTTCCAACCACACAAAAATTATTTTTATAAATGTATGTGACAGGAGAATATTTCATTCATTAATGAGCAAAATATGGTTGTATTCCAAATTCTTTCGGTGAGGTATCTGATATGGCACAATATAAAGTTGAAATTTGCGGTGTAAATACGAGCAAGCTCCCGCTCCTGAGTGAAGAAGAAAAAGAAGAGCTTTTCAAAGAAATTGCCAAAGGAAACAAACAGGCAAGGGAAACATATATTAAAGGCAATCTCCGCCTGGTATTAAGTATTATCCAACGCTTTACAAATTCAAATGAAAATATCGACGACTTATTTCAGATCGGCTGCATCGGACTTATTAAAGCAATTGATAATTTTGACGTGACAATGAATGTAAAATTCAGCACCTACGCAGTTCCTATGATCATCGGGGAAGTGCGCCGTTTCCTCAGGGATAACAACTCCATACGCGTCAGCCGCTCCCTACGGGACATCGCTTACAAGGCCATCTACACAAAAGAAGCGATGATGAAACGGACAGACCGCGAACCAACGATTGAAGACATAGCCAGGGAACTCGATGTCCCTGCCGAAGATATCGTTTTTGCACTCGATGCGATCCAAAGTCCGGTCTCCCTCTATGAGCCGGTGTATTCGGAGGGCGGGGACACACTTTATATCATGGACCAGATCAGCGATTCCAAAAATAAAGAATCGACATGGATTGAAATGATTTCACTTCAGGAGGCGATGAAAACCTTGCCCGAACGGGAAAAAAATATTATAGATCTCCGGTATTTCCAGGGAAAAACCCAAATGGAGGTCGCAGAAGAAATCAATATATCCCAGGCACAGGTATCACGTCTGGAAAAAAATGCGCTCGGCATTATGAAATCCGAACTCGCATAACATGTAGCCACGCACTAAATGTATCCAGGCTGCCGTTCTCATGCCCGGTAGCCTGAACACATTTTATATTTTATTTGACATATTTTTTCAATGTCTTCCTCACCGCACCCGTTCCGGCAGTCAGCTCGGCAAACATGCCCTCGATCTTCCCGCCGAGACCAGCCTCATATAAATTGACTGCAAAAATTGTCTCGTCCGATAAAATCGGCTCTAACACTTTGTGAACGTCCGTGACGCCGCCAAGTGTCACGCCAGATACATATTGCCTCACCTCGTCCAATCTAGGATCCGGACTTTGCTCAAATACATCCCCGTCATCGTTCACGCCCATCAGATAGCGGCACCATCCAGCGAGAACAAGCGGAATAAGGGTGAGTGCCTCCACTTCGAGACTGTCACTTGCCAAATAAGACTTAATCGTCTCCCCGAACCGGATTGGCAGCTTCTGTGATGTATCCGTCACAATCCGCTGCGGCGTATCCGGCATAAACGGATTGGGAAGGCGCAGATTCAAAACTGCGTCAGCAAATTCTTTTGGATCAATGACGCCAGGATTGACAACGACCGGCATCCCCTCGTCATAGCACATCTTTTCTATAAGCGCGCGCAATTCTGCATCCTCCATCTCACCGTGAATCGACGTGTGGGATAACAGACATCCATAGATAGCGAGTGCCGTATGGAGCGGATTTAAACATGTGCAAACTTTCATTTTCTCCACTTTATCCACCGTCTCCCGGTCTGTGAACAGAACACCTGCCTGATCGAGCGGAGGCCTGCCGTTCGGAAATGCATCCTCCATTACGAGATAGCCCGTCTCCTCAGAATTTACAAAGGGCGATGTATACGTTCCCCGGCTTGTGATAATAAGCTCTGTCTGCTCAAATCCGTCTTTTTCCAACATCGCTTTCACATTTTCATCGGGTCTCGGTGTAATCTTGTCGATCATTGACCAGGGGAATGACACCTTTGTGTCATCCTTCATGTACGCTTCAAACTCGTTCTCCACGATTCCATTTTTCACCCATGCTTCCACAAATGCCATGACACCCGCTTTCAGCTTATCGCCATTGTGCGAGCAATTATCCATACTCGCAAGGGCAACCGGCGCCCCGCAGGTGCGGAACCTACGGTAACAGAGCGCGGCCACCCGTCCCATCAGATGGCCTTGTTTCTCCGGCGCCTCTTTAAATCCCTGTTCTACGACGGGAAGTATATCTCCCTTTCCATCGTAAATACTGTACCCTTTTTCCGTAATCGTAAAGCTTACCATCTGAAGGGACGGGGCCTCAAAAATTTCTTCCAGCCTTGCAAAATCCGAAGGTTCTGCCTGGTCCGCCACGAGGGCTTCCACCACACTTCCGACTACTTTTTTCTCGATCGTCCCGTTTGCCTTGAGCACAACCGAAAGGCTCATGCTGTCATATGGCTTATATGCTTTTGTAATAATTTCGTGGTCAAAACTTTCTGCCACAATAATTCCTGTGTCGTATTCTCCCTTATTTAACAACCGCTGAAGAATTTCAGCTGGAAATGCACGGAAAATATTTCCGGCGCCAAAATGGACCCAGGTTGGTGCCTGCACGGTCTTTTTTTTCACCTGCTCCCGGTCGTATGTCGGAAGTTCGTACCCCTTCGCCTCCCACTCGCCGGATACCTCCTTTTGCAAATCTGTCAGTTTCATGGTTTACCTCCATTCATACTATGCGTTCTCACTCTTTTTAATTGCTTCCCAAAGTCCATTAATATAAGCGACGCCAAGCGCCCGGTCATACAGGCCGTAACCCGGTCTCGCCTGTTCGTCCCAGATCATGCGCCCGTGGTCTGGCCGGATAACACCGTCAAATCCCGTGTCAATCAAAGCCTTGACAATCTCGTACATGTCAAAATCGCCATCGGAGGAAAGATGGGATACTTCGTGGAACAAACTGTCATTTTCATATTTGATGTTCCGAATATGGGCAAAATGAATCCTCTCCGCAATTTTCGGATTTCGGATAATATCGGGAAGGTTATTGTTCCGGTTGCTTCCAAGGGAACCTGTACATAGCGTAAACCCATTATATATACTGCTATTGAGCTCGGCGATTTTTAACAGGTCCTCCTCACACGTCACAATGCGTGGCAGACCAAATACATCCCACGCCGGATCATCCGGGTGAACTGCCATTTTAATACTATATTTCTCACAGACAGGCATAATGCCGTCAAGAAAATACTTATAATTTTCCCGCAGCTTATGCGCCGTAACGTCCTTGTACTTCTCAAACAAGTCCATAATTTCATCCCGGCGGTTAGGTTCCCAGCCCGGCATCACAAAACCACCGCTGGCTTTCTCAATCCGGTCAAACATCTCGTTTGCCCCGATGCCATCTATTACGGCGGCGTCATAAGCAAGTGCCGTGGACCCGTCCGGCAGAGGCATCGCAAGATCTGTTCTCGTCCAGTCAAACACCGGCATAAAGTTATAGCATACGAGATGGATATCCGCTTTTCCCACTGCCTCGAGAGATTTTCTATAATTCTCAATCAGCTGGTCCCTCGTCGGAAGGCCGATCTTGATATCCTCATGTACGTTGATGCTCTCAATGCCAGCCAGCTTAAGTCCTTTCGCCTCTACTTCATTCTTGCGCTTCCTAACATCCTCGTACGTCCATGCCTCTCCCGCAGGAATATCGTGAAGTGCTGTAATTACTCCCGTCACTCCCGGTATCTGGCGGATCTGCTCCAGCGTCACACTGTCGTTTCCCTCGCCGTACCATCTCAACGTCATATCCATGTTTTCTCATTCCTTTCCTATTTTCAATATATCGTTCTTCCCTTTTCATCACCGATACCACATTTTCTGTAAAAATATGTATTTATGCGGTCGCGCCACTCCTTTGCATTCTGAAGCTGACGTTCGAGCCGTTCTGCTACACACTGGAAGGCGCGGTCCGGAATTTTATGTTCCAGCCCCGCCCACTGCCTCTGCATTTCCTGCACTTCTTCCACACCCTCAAAATGTGTGTCGTAAATGTGCTGGATAAGCGTTTTTCCCGTTTTCAAAACATACGTGTACGGAACATGGTGGAAAAATAACAAAAGTTCCTCTGGACATGTGTCTATGTGCGCATAAAGTGAGCGCCACGGTTCCTTGTACTGGTTCACGTACCCCGTCCCCTCACTCGTCCGGTCGACGCCAATGCCGTGCAAATCTGCCCGGTGATACGTTCCCCACCGGTCATACTCATAACCGTCCACATCCGGACCGTAGTGGAAATGCGGGGTCACCATCCAGCCAATTCCAAGCGGGGCATTGTATTTTTCATACGTCGCCCACGATCCAAGGAGCATAGGCACAACCACTTCTGTCACGTCAGCTCGATCCGACAGGGAGAGACGGCTCCACTCCAAAGCGATCTGTTCGGCCGTAAGGGAAGGCTCCATCGCCAGCCTGCCAAACCCGTAAAGATTGGCCGCTGCCAGATCATTGCCAGTCCAGTTTTCATCATCTCCCGTATTTGTCACGCCAGCCATACCACAGTTGGCCTGCCGGTAGCTCTCACCGGACACAACTTTTTCCACCGTCGTACCCTCGCCGTCACCGTACGTGTCAAATCCAAGAATCTCCTTCCACATAGGAACGAGATAGCACAAATCAATTTGCTGCCCCGTATACTCCTGTGCAATTTGCACCTCGAGAATCATATTCGTCTTTTTCAATCCGCCAAAGAGCGGGGAAACCGGTTCCCTGACCTGGAAATCCATCGGACCGTTTTTAATCTGCAATATTACGTTTTCATCAAAATCGCCATCCAGTTCCATAAAGTGGTCGTACGCCGCCCTGGCGCGGTCCGTCTTCCGGTCCCGCCAATCCTGGCCACAGTTGTAGACAAAGCATCTCCAAATAACCGTTCCATTGTACGGCGCAAGCGCCCGGGCCAGCATGTTAGCTCCATCCGCATGCGTGCGTCCGTATGTAAACGGACCAGGCCGCCCTTCCGAATCCGCCTTCACTAAAAAGCCGCCAAATTCCGGTATGACCTCATACAAATGCTTCACGGTCTTCTCCCACCAGGCAATCACGCCGGCATCCAGCGGATCGGAAACTGGAATACCTCCGAGCTCCATCGGCGCCGCAAAATTGACACTCAAATAGAGCTGGATTCCATACGAAGCAAATAATTCGGCATAGCGTTTTACTTCGTACAAATATGTATCCGTAATGAGATACGTTTCCCTCTCGTGGACATTTACATTATTTATTACGATGGCATTGATACCAATTGACGCTGCCAGCCTGGCATACATTTTTGTCCGGTCGTTAAAAAGGATGTTATAATCATCATAGAAGAATGACCTTCCTGAATACCCCCGCTCAATACTCCCATTCATATCGTCCCAGTGATCCAGCATCCGAAACGGCATGGAAGGGGTGCATGCCAGGGGGAGCTTTTGGTCAATTTCCGCAAGGGCCACCATGCGCGTAAACGCAAACACCCCCTGTAGCAACGCATTCTCTGACTTTCCTGTAATCCTAATATGTTCCCCGTCCTCCCGGATAAGAAATGACTGCCTGGCAAGAGTCTCGTTACCGGTGTCTACGGAAAGCTCCGTATCTACCTCCAGAAAGACAGATGGCCGTTCCGGCTGCACATCGTCCTCCCCGGTACCTTTCACAAGTTTTACCGGCTGTCCGAGCAGCTCTCCCATAGAAAGACAATACTCTCCACCCGCCGTATCCGCCACCCGGCTTTCTGCTAATAGCACGGGATAAGCATAACAATGCCGGATCTGCTCTTCCGGAATTGGTTTCCAGTCAAGCCAGCACTTTGTATAATTCATGCATACCTCCCTTTACTCCGGTAACGAAATCGCATCACCGCTGTGCTTTACTACATATTTCAAAGGTTCTCTGCCCGTCAGCTTTATACTTCTGGCGTCCGGCTGGCTCGTTCCAACAAATACTTCATATTCACAGGCATTTAATATCTTCACGCCTTCTTTATTGTAAAGGCCGAAATCCCCGTCCTTTACAATAAGTTCTACCTCTCTCTCCTCACCTGGCTTCAGCACAACTTTTTTCAATGCCTTCAGCTGATAATGCGGCGCACCCTCTACGCAGGCATGCACATAAACCTGGACTGTCTCGGCGCCCTCACAGCTTCCCACATTTTTTATAGACGCGCGAACTGCAATCTGGCCTCCCGCCTCTATCGTCTCGCTTGAGAGACCCGCTTGTGTAATCTCAAAATCCGTGTAGCTGAGCCCAAAGCCAAATGGATATAGTGCTTCCTGGTTCATATAACGGTACGTGCGGTCTTTCATCGAGTAATCCTTAAAATCAGGAAGCTCTTCCGTCGTCCGGTAAAAGGTGACAGGAAGCTTGCCCTCTGGAGAAGCTTTTCCAAACAGTATATCGGCAATTGCCTTTCCGCCTCTCGCCCCTGGATACCATCCCTGCACAATCGCAGGTATATTCTGCTCCGCAAACGTTACAGCGAGCGCACTTCCCGACAAAAGCACAAGTACAACCGGTTTTCCTGTCTTTGCGAGCTCTTTTAATACCTCTTCCTGAAGACCTGGCAGATTTAAATTCGGCTTATCTCCGCTGGCAAACTCGTTTCCCTCGTCTCCTTCTTCTCCTTCTAAACTGGCATCTAAGCCCATACAGGCCACGATAAGGTCCGAAGCATCCGCAACGGCACGAACTTCCGACATCCGGTCATTTGCCTCCGCCAGTCCCTGCATCCGGTCTTTGCACAGATGGCATCCCTGTGAATACAATACCCGAACCTCTTTCCCCACTGCATCCTGAATTCCTTCCAAAACAGTTATGTACTCCGAAGCCGTACCCTCGTAGTTGCCAACAAGCGCTTTTCGGTTGTTGGCATTTGGCCCGATCACGCCAATAGTTTTATATTTTGATGCGTCCAACGGAAGAAGCTTATTTTCATTCTTCAAAAGAACTACACTTTTTCTCGCCGCCTTCTCGTTCAGCTGACGATGCTCCTCACAGTCGACAACACGGTAATCAATGGCGTAAAACGGAACTTTTTCCTGTGGATCAAACAAACCGAGCTTCATACGGGTTGTAAATAATCTCGTAACCGCTTTCGTAATCGTCTCTTCCTTCACCAGTCCATCCTTGACCGCCTTCAAAAGGTTTCCATAAATATTGCCACAGTTAAGGTCACAGCCGCGGTTCATCGCAAGCGCAACACTTTCTACAGGTGTAGATGTGACCATATGGAATTCGTGAAAGTCCTTGATTGCCCAGCAATCGGATGTGACATGTCCCTCAAACTCCCACTCGCCGCGAAGAATATCTTCAAGCAGACGTTTGCTCCCGCAGCATGGCTCATCGTTTGTCCGGTTATAGGCTCCCATCACCACTTCTACGCCCGCTTCCTTAACACATGCCTTAAATGCCGGCAAATAAGTCTCGCGCAAGTCCTGTTCATTAACTACCGCATTGAAGCTATGTCTCTCATCCTCCGGACCGGAATGCACGGCAAAATGCTTGGCACAGGCGGCGACCTTCATATAAACCTCATCCTTCCCCTGCATGCCCTCAATAAAGCGCACACCGAGCCTGGACGTAAGATATGGATCCTCTCCAAACGTCTCATGTCCCCGTCCCCATCTCGGATCACGGAAAATATTTACGTTCGGTGACCAGAAAGTAAGTCCTTTGTAAATATCATAGTCTCCATATTTCTGCTGTGCGTTGAACTTTGCACGTCCCTCATCGGATACTGCCACAGCAACCTCTTCCAAAAAATCTTCATCAAACGTAGCAGCAAGGCCGATCGCCTGCGGAAATACCGTAGCCGTACCCGCCCTTGCCACGCCGTGAAGCGCCTCGTTCCAATAGTTATAAGCCTTCACATCCAACCGGTCGATGGACGGAGCCCCGTGAAGGGTCTGGTACACTTTTTCTTCCAGCGTCATTTCCGATACGAGCGCTTCCGCCCTCTCTTCAAAGGATAAGGATTCATCTAAATATTTCTTCATCTTTTTTCTTTTCTCCTATCTATCATATACATTCAAAACAGGGTTGAGCAAAATAAACACGCGTTCATTCTGGACAACCCTGATTTGTTATAAAAACAAACTTACTTAATTAGCGCTGGAATTTGCAAGGTTTGCATACTTCTTATTCATATCATCAATCTTGCTATTCCATGTTGCGGAGATCTCCTCAATCTTCTTCGCAGGAGAAGTTGCGCCCGCATATACCGGATAACAGAAATCACCATAATCCAAATCAATGATCATCGGCAAGAACGAAGTCTGCTTGTGCTCTTGCTCTGTCATCATCTGCAATGTCTCATCTACAGCACGTGAGTCTCTGAACTGCTCATAATATGTCTCTTTCCATGCATCGTCAAGATCATATTCAGGTGTTGGCTCCGTGTAAAGATCGTAAGCAAATGCGATCTTCTCTGCAGTATCCGAATCAAAGCAGCTCGGCATACAGATAATATTGTCATTTGGCGTTGTCTTGTTCGTTGCGTCCGGATTCTTCTCATTATATGGGAACATAACAAATCCCCAGTCGTCGTCCATACCTGCAAAAGCGTTGATCTCATAAACCTCTGCTGTCTGCATTGCAACTTCGCCGTCACGGAATGCCGCCTTGTACCAATCCCATGCAGCCCCGTCTGGTTTCGGCATGATATAACCTTTGTCAAACAGGCTCATACCCCAGTTCATAGCATTCAAAAATTCTCCTGAAGTCGTTGCATTTTCATATTCGCCTTTGTCATTGCGGGATACAAATGTCGCATTGTTATTCGCCGCACACATCGGTAAATAATATTTGGAGAAGCTAGCCAGTGCATAACGGTTTGTCTTACCATCTCCATCGGTATCAACCGTAAGCTTTTTACAGTACTCCTCAAACTTGGTCCATGTCCAGCCACCACTCTGCTGAAGATCATATGGCTCATCTTCCGGAATACCAGCTTCCTTAAGCATACGCTTATTAAAGAACACTCCTCCTCGTGGCTCTGCTTCCGGGTTCATACCCCAGATTCCACCTCCGATACTCATAATTTCAAGAACCGTCGGATTCCATTTCTCTTCTGAGAAATCAAGCTCCGGAAGTGTTTTCAAGTTATACATCAAACCTTTCATAAGCGGGGCAGCCACAAATTCCTGATACAGATAGAAGAGCTGGCACTTCGGACTGTTTGACATAACGCCGTTTACGTATTCCTCCTGCTGGTCCGTATAGGAGTATGACGTCGTACGCTTAATCTGGAAATTATATTTCTCCATAATTTCCTGACGGTAAGCCTCTGTGGCTTTTGCATACTCTGATTCACCGATCTCGTCTGATGTATACCAGTCGCCGATCACAATTGACATTCCTCCAAGGTCATCAAATGTCTTTTTGCCGGTTGATTCCCCTCCTTCCTCATTCTGTTGCTGATTTTGTTGCTCATTCGTTCCCTTTCCCGGATCTTCATCTTTACCACCTGTTGTATCTCCACATCCAGTCAGACTGCCAACAGTAAGTGTAAGTGCAAGACCCATAGCAAGCAATTTTTTCATGTTAGCTTTCATGAATATACCTCCTTTTTTATATTGTTACATTATGTCCATTAAGACATAGTGATAACTTCACACGTTCAAACCTGCCGCTGACGCAGCATAAACAAGATATGACCAAAACACTGGACCTCTGCCAGAACTCCATCATGACTTTACTCACTGTCTTAGTCACACTTACATCTTGATACCACTTTGGCTCAAACTTTCCACAAAACCTTTCTGCGCAAACAGATATAAAATGATAAGTGGAATAATGACCATCAGTGTACCCGTCGCAATCATTCCCTGGGAATAAGCGGCGGTCGCTTTCTTTGCAATTCCACGCACATCCAAATAGCTGTCGAGCGCTCCTGCCAAATTCGATAGCTTACTCGAAAGAAGAGCAAAATCAGAATTCAGGAACAAGTTGGAGTAGAAGGAATCCGTCCACTGCCAAACATAAGCAAACAGGAAACAGGATGTAATAATTGGTTTCGCATCTGGAAGCATGATCCTTACAAATGTCGCGATCTTGCCACATCCATCTACATATGCAGCCTCTTCAAGTTCCTTCGGAATACCGCGGAAGAACTGACGGATCATATAAATATACAGGCCGCTCTTTAATCCCATACATCCCGCACACATTAACGCATACGGTGTAACCGAGTTCAACAAGTTCAGCGGCTGTCCGTTATTGAACAGCGCAAAGATGCCAAAAATGTCAAAATAACAGAAATTCAAATACAAAGATGACTGGATCGTAGACGGTGGAACAAGTATGACAAGAATGACTGCACCAAACCACAATCCCTTCAATGGAAACTTATATCTGGCAAAGCCGTAACCAACCAGCGTACAAGCTGCAACCTGGAGAACACTCACCAATAAGGAAATCAGCGCTGTGTTCATGAGCGACTGCCAGTATTTCATCAAATAGGCAGCCACTTTATAATTATCTAAAGTAAAGTGCCGCGGAATCGCTACAATCGTAGAGTCATATAAGTCCCTCTCTTCCATAAAACTCAAGGAAACCTTGTTTAACAGCGGCTGTAAGATCATGAAACACAATCCAAAGAGCAAAATGGCGCGCACAATCTTATAAAATACGCTAAAAGATGTTTTTCGCAATAAGTACCCGTTGGATTTTTTGTTTCGTTCGATAAAGGTTTTTATTTTTTTCTTTTTATTCATAATAGTACACCCTCTTAGAAATAATCAGCGAAACAATACCAAGGATAATAATCACGCATAAGAAGTATACCCAAGCCATCGCCGAACTAAATCCATAATTCAACTTTCCTACCTCTTCGGATATCTTCGTCATGACCGTATTATCAGTCTTGAGGAAGAAATCGATCACGGTATATACTACGTTTACGAGTATCATAGAGCTAACCATTGGGAACGTAATCTTCCAGAAACTTTCCCACGCGGTACATCCCTCAATTTTTGCAGCTTCAAACATACTTGGCGAAATCGTCTGCAGAGCGGACAGGAACATGATAATCTGGATACCAGAGGCAATTGCAATATCATATACCTTATCAATAATCTGAAAGACGTACATAAACATCATTGACATCGGGCTGCTGTCCGATGTAATCAAAATGCTCTCAAGAACACCGGTCACACTCGTATCATTTGTGTTTGAAGAAATAACATCCTTCATGTCCTGCAGCAGTGCATTGTTATACTCTATACCTACAATGACACCGGAGGAAAGAATAACCGGCAGGAAAAATATCGCACGCACAGCACCTCTTCCTTTGAAATTCTGGTTTAGCAAAAGCGCTATAAAGAAACTGAATATCAAAGTAGCCGGCGTATTGAGCAGCATCGTTGAAATCTCGGATAACAGGAACGGAACAAACTCCGGATCAACTGTAAAGGCATCCATATAGTTTTTGATACCAACCCAGTTCATGTCAAACCCGCCTGTACCAAGATTTACTTCGTTAAAGGTCATCATCAATGACTGTCCCAGCGGAACGATCATAAACAATATAAAGCCAAGGATAAAGGGAGCAATAAACAAATATCCCGCCACCGCATTTTTAAATGCAAGAGTCTTTTTCTTTCTTTGCTTTTTCATTTATTGTCCACCTCCTGTTTGTAAAGCAACAAAATTTCGTTTCGGAACGGTCGTTCCATTATAATCATAATCTGCATAATTATAATTGACAAGCACCGTTTTACCATTTTCATAAGTCGTTTTGTAAATACCACTCGCCAGTTTTTCATGCCCTACAATATACTGGCTGTACACATCACCAAGTTCGGTATTGAAACGGTTATAAAGTTCAATCGCCGTGTCCTTCCAATCCAGGAAATTGCAGGCATAATACTGTGTATATTCCGTATTCTGAAGTACACTCGTCGATGCATTCATAAAGGTATAATACAATCCAGCGCCCGTCTCTACCGATTTCAATATCATATCTGTCTCATCTTCTGAAAGATTAAGTGCACTGCCGGAATAATTCACGATTCCATGAAGTGCAATCGCATAAAATGGTACGGACTCATCGACGATATTAACCGCCCTTGGATCGATATTAATATCGGTCACAAAATCCGAATACGGAACCGCATACTGATTCCCACTCGTCGTCATAACCATGCTTCCGCTCTCTTTAAGTGATTTCAACTTATCAACCTGCATATTCATGGAAACTTCCCTGGATACACGGCTCTTTGGATTGTAATCACCCGCCAGTGAATTTCCGATATCCTCAAATCCGATGTTGCGTACGCCATAGGACGATATGCTATCGAGGTATTTATCAATATTTTCAATCGTGTAGGAAGGTTTTGCAAGGTAATACGAGCCAAAGTACTCATAGTTTTCATTCGCCTGATAAATAATCGGATCCAGCGTATACAACTCACAGATCTCACGGCTCACAAATTTTGCCGCATCTCTGTTGACCCCAAATCCATCAAACATCTTATCCTTCATGATATACATGAACTTTGCATTCATAAACAAATCCAAACCGCCCGTACCAGTCGCATAAGCAGCCAGGCTCTTGAGATCTGATTTTCCTCCAAGACGTCCCACAAGATCTACTTTAGCCGCCGACCTCTGGTTGACGCCGGTATTAAACCATCCTGTGTACTTTGCACTCAGGTTCTCCACTCCGGCCCCTTTGATCTGCTTCAGAATATCTTCCGCCTCTGAATAGGTAGTAAGTGCCAGCGAGCGCACTACCGGATATCCGAGAATATGCTCCGTATTATCCACAGCACCGATCAATTCCACCGCCATCGGTACAGTAGTATCCTCTTTCTTTACAAGGGAAGGATACCGGTCCATCAAATAGCTGCGGTATTCTGTTGCCATGCTTACATAATCCGTATGGTCGGAAAAACGGTAGCGCTGTGTCAAATTTTCCTTCGGAAGACTCGTCTCGTACGTGCGGACGGTAGTATCCGATTTCTTGGAAATATCCATATCCTCGCCGTGAATCATTTTATAAGTGAAACGTCCGTAGTTATATCCATTTTCCTTTCCAGCGATGTCTGCCTGTGCGATAGAATAAGCGCTGCCCTCCTCAGAAATACAGAGGAATGATTTCTCATCCGTTTCATTGGAGATTGCAAATAATGGAAAATTAGATTTTGTCTCATCTACAACCATATCACGGCTCACTCCGTAATCCCATCCATACATATCACTCTGGTAAGTCTGCTGGCCGGTCTTGCCGTTGTTGAAATTAATAATTCCACCGGTACCATCCGGTACTAAAACATATCCTTTTTCCTCTGAATTCGCGGCACCCATATAAGGAAGCATCGCGAGTTCAACAATCGGATAATCCTGATTGTACTCAATCTGGTCCATCGGAACTTTTACGAGCAGATCCGCGCCGTCCAAAATATATTGGATCGTCACATCGAAAATCGGCTTGCCGCTATTTCTCGAAACTTTATAGGCTTCGCTGTCCTTATTCCTCTGCTCCTCGGTATATCCGAGATCTGTAAATATTTTCTCTAAGTTCTTCGCCTTGGAATCCGTAATCTTTTCTGAGAGATAGTAAACCGGCTCATCTTTCAAATCCGGAAATTTTTCCAATGCGAGCTGAAGCTCTGTGTCGTCATCCGACTCTTCCAAATCCTCATACTTGTAATATACATAATTACGCTTGATTGTCTTTTTGTCATTCTCTGACATTTTTTCCATCCACTCATTCATTCCGGATTCTTTAATTACAAGTGGACAGACAAAGAGCTTTTCAATATCACCTATCGTATAATGCACGTTGATCTGCGTATCGCTTACCCTTTCAATCGAATAATTCCCATCTACGATCGACGCATTGTAATTATTCAGCGTTTTCTGCGTATCCGTGCTGTTAGAATAAGTAAGCACCAGCGTTGCATTCAGTACATCCTTGAGTTCTCCATCCGCTTTCGCATATTTCGTAATATCCTCTGTCGATGGATTGGAAGTATAAATCTTATTGTGCACTTTATCTTTCAGCACAAATGCTGTGGAATCCCTGTCTACGGTCAACTCCAAATCACTATTGCTGATCGTTGCCGACTGGCTATCTTTATTCGTATAGGAAGTGAGTTCTTTATAACCTGTCGTGGATGCTCCACAACCTGCCAATGCTATGGAAGCCGCAGCAGCAACTAAGAATACATATAATTTCTTTTTCATTTCTGAACATTGCCCTCCTTCCAATATTAATAGAATCGGAAAATGATTTCTTTATACAACGAATAGAAGTATGCAAAACCATCACTTATCAAGCTGAAGAAGAGTAGCAAAAGGAACACAATAACCAACATACCTACTATGGTAAAAATAAGTGCAAGAAATGCTTTTCCCACGAGGAAATCATGAATCATCATCACGGATGCAATAATAAGGAACGCGCACCAGATGAATGAAAAATAACCGAAGTATGTGTAAAATGCACCTTCTTCTTCTGTTACAAAGTTACTTAAAACAACCAGAGGCAGCTGGATTAATATATATGGCGTCATTGCATAGGCCGTTCCTATGTAAATATCCTTGAGCGTACCCTTTCCTTCAAACAGTGTCGTCAGACACCAGTTTGCCACACAGTACACAACGAAAGGAAGCAAAAATGACATAATCTCCATCAAAATGTTCACTTCATTCCAGTTCACCGGCGAAAATACAAAGCTGGTTCCCGCAAGCCGCACCAGGTTTGTAAAAAGCACGAGAACAACCAGAGTATTGGCAGCCGCCATCGAACCCCTTTTTTCATGGGTCAGGTCCCAAAAACCATCAAAGGGACGGACAATACAATGAAGAGAATAACGCAGGGACTTCCGGTATGCCGCCCAGCCCTCTTTATCGAGAATTCGTTGCTTTATACTCATCCTTTCTCTACCTCCTTCCTTGCTCTCTTGACAAATCCATAACCATAACCAAACAGTATGAGAATAACGATAACGGTAATGATAATTCCGATATTATCCTCAAACCACTGCTTCCGGTATAGCTTGTAAGCCTTAGAATAATTGGTAGAATCCAGTTTCAGCTTAAAGTACTCCATCGCTTCCGTGTACTTTTTCTGTCTCAAGTAGGAACGGCCGATTCCAATATACGCCTGGTCGTAATTACCGTTCAGTTTCAACACCTTTTGCCATGTAGCGGCGGACTCATCATAATCACCGCGCTTGTACTGGCTTAACCCCTGGTTGATATAAGTTCCGTACTCTGTCAGGGTAAACTGTGTAACTGATCCAAGATTCGTATCCAAAACAACCAGTGTATCCCCAAGATCTTCAATCGCAGTCGGATTTATAAAGTATCCTGCCTTGTAACCGTGGCCTCCAAACGCATACAACATATTTCCCTGGAAATCGTAAGCGAATACACGTCCTCTCGTATTGTCAAGTGCATAGTATACATCATTGTCCAGGCAGGCAATATCTACGAACTTAGATGGCCCGCTCATCTCACCATGTCCGGTCCACCACAAATCTCCTGCCGGTTCAAAATAGCCGTTCCGCACGAGGATATCCGTACCTTTTGCATTCAACTTACGGATCGGCTGGGCGAGGAGTGGATTTGTGTTCTCATCGGTCACACCGATCGTCGCATAGATAAACCCTTCTGAATCAAGACAAAGGTTGTTGTACTCCGTTGGCACAAAAAGCGTCATCTGTGCCCTCTGTTCCTTCGTCGCCACCATTTTCCACAAATATTCTAAAATATTGTATGTAACCTTGCTCGCCCCGACAAATCCAGTGAAAGAACCGTCACTGGCAAATTCCATAAATCCTTTATTGACATTTTGTACCTGGGTAAAGATTCGCTTGGAACTATCCACGACAAGCTTCTGCGGAAGGAAATCCGTCGTCTGGTCGATCGTCTCATCATCCGGCCTCGTAATAACCTTCACCAGATTTCCCTCGGCGTCCAGATGAACAATACGGTAATTTCCTGTATCCGCGATATATGTTTCTCCTTTTTCATCTACAAACACATCCTGCGGCTTATTCAGCGAATCTGCCGCACCATTGTTTGTAAACTCTTTAATCTCCTTCACTAAAGTGAAAACATCGTTTTCATAAGTAAATTTCACTACTCTGCTGTTTCCTGTATCCACTACATACATATCGTTGCCAATCACATACAGACCCGACGGCTCCACAAAATTTCCGCATTCAAAGTCAGAACCTGTCATGGTACGGGTAACGGAATAAGCATCCGGCGACTCCCTGTCATATCCCCAGCAGTCATATATGTACGTGTAATGATTTCCTTCTGAACTTGTGGCTTCCGCGCCGGCACTGCACAAAAGGATGGATGCGGTAAGTACCAGAGCAAACACAGACGTTATTTTCTTACATACTCTCATAATTCATCCCCCTTATCAGTCCTTAATACCTGAACTAGCCATCGTCTCAAGAATGTTGCTCTGTGCCATAATAAATACGATGATCGGAACCATCATAACGACCATTGTAGCCGCCGAACCGACACCGGCACGGGCCACACCACCGGACATAATCTGCTGCAATGCGTAGGGCAGCATTTTATATTCCTCCGAATAGATGTACACCTGGCCTTTTTGGTTCCAAAGGGCCTGCACAGAGAAAATAGTTACGGTCAGCCACGCCGGTTTCACGTTTGGCATGACGATCTGAAGATAAATTCTTCCCTCGCGGGCGCCGTCAATTTTTGCCGCCTCGATAAGCGCATCCGGTATCTGCTCCATGAAATTCTTCATAAGGAAGAGTCCCATCGGAAGCGCGAAGGCCGGTACAATCAGTGCCAGATAGGTATCTACCCAGCCGAGCTGCGACATAATCAAGTACGTCGGAATCTGAAGCACATATACGTTGAACATCAGCGCGGACTGGCACAAATTGAAGAACTGTTTGCCACCCGGAAACTTATATTTAGCAAGTACATATGCCGCCATCGAGCCAAGCAACAAATGGCCAAGCGTACCGAGCAGCGTCGTCAGTACCGTATTGAACACGTAACGGGTAAACGGTACATAGGAGCTTGACATGACGACCAACAGATCCTGGAAGTTATTGAACGTCGGGTTCTTTACAAAAAATCTTGGCGGATAGAGATAAATCTCATCCAACGGTTTAAACGCACTGCTTATGGCATATACCAGAGGCAAAACAAAGAATAAACCAAACAAGATCAGCATAATGTAAATTCCTAAATCGCCGCCGCGCGAACGATTCGGTTTTCTCTTTTTTAGCTTGATTATTTTCATTGCCATTATACCTCCTATCAAGTTCCTACTTTGCTCAGCAATGCCTGTATCGCCCGGTTGCAAACAATCATTACAACGAACAATACGGTCGCAATTGCTGACGCGTAACCCATCTCAAACCGCGTCGTACCGTAGTCAATCAGATGGGTAACAACCGTTCGCGCCGCATAGTCCGTACTAGGGAATCCGCAAAGCGCCATCGTGACATCCGCCACACCAAAGGACTGTGTAATCGCCATAACCGCGCCGAACAAAAGCATCGGCTTCATGTTTGGCAGCGTGATATACCACAATTCCTGCCACCGGTTCCGGATCCCGTCCACATAACCCGCCTCAAACTGGGCGGCGTCGACGCTCTGAAGTCCGGCCACAAAGGAAAGGAATCCGGCACCAAGACTCATCCAAAGTACGATAACAATGACAACATTCATCATATATTTAACATCTGTAAGCCACAGAGCGGGCTCATTCAAAATACCAAGCTTAATGAAAAACGCATTGACATATCCGTAAGCGTCTCCACTAAACAGGATCGACCACACCATGTATGCCTGCCCGGAAATCGTAGGGGCATAAAAGACACACACTGCAAAGGCACGGATATATCTGGGCAGTTCGTTGATAAACCATGCGAAGATAAACGCCATGATATACCCAAGTGGACCGGTAATCGCCGCCAGTAAGAACGTATTCTTGATCGCTATGAGAAACACATCATCGGAAAGGAACAATTTGATATAGTTATCCAATCCGACAAATCTGGCCGGTTCCAGCACATTATAGTATGTAAAACTGTAAAAGATCGACATACACACCGGCAAAATATAGAATGCCGTAAACACGATCGCATATGGCAGCAGAAACAGATAACAGGTCTTAGACATTTTTGCCTTTTTCCATGCAATCTTCATATTCCGCTTCTTGATCTGCATGTATTGTCCCAGAAACTTCATATATTACTCTCCTCTCTCTAATTATTTTTTGGCAAGTTTGGCAATCCAAACTCATCGCGTTTAAGCCAAATCTCTTCATCAATTGTAATAACGTAATCCAGAAGAGTCTCTCTCGGGTCTTCATTCTGGTTCATAACCTTACGGATCGCATTCGTAATATGGCGGGATGTATAATATCCACCGGCAACCTCCGGCAAACCAAACGCATGCTCCCATTGCTTTTTCAATGCTTCTGACTCTTTACTACTCCATGACAACGCATCAAATGTTTTTCTATTCGCCGTCGCATAACGGGCCGAAGCGCCCATAACAGCCTCGAGCTCACTGGCGAAATTGGCCTGTGTCTCCGCACTTGCCCACCATTTAAGGAACTCCCAGCTAATATCTTTCTTCTGTCTCTCCTCTGCTCCGCGAAGCATCATGGAACACGTACCCCAGGACTGCACGGCACGGTTAATCGTTCCGTCCTCCTGTTCTACTCCAGGCATAAGGGCAAAATCCCAAAGACCTTTGATTTCCGGCGCAAACACCGCAAGCGTATTGAAGTTATTGTAATCTGCAACACCAACAGGCATTTCACCACTACGGAAACGGTTTGGGAAATCGTACTGTTTCTCCAATTTGTAATTCGTAAACAGCTTCGTGTAAAATTCAAAGGCTTCGATACCGGCTGGCGAGTCAATCGTCGTCCTCATTGCCTCCTCATCATACAGCGTGCCGCCGCGCTGATACAGCTGGGCATAGTAGTTTGCAAGGTCAGGGTTCGTCGTTTGCCCGATCTTTCGTTCTACAGAAGGCACGGCAAAGGTCATACTGTTTTTCTGCAATACAGGGAGGGCCTTCAGAACATCATCCCATGTATTAATATCCTTTTCCACATCAATACCGAGATCAGACATAATGTCCGTACGGTAGAACATCACGTTGTAGTTCTGCGTCTCCGGCAGCGCGTAAAGTCCGCCGTTAAACTTATACGATACATATGAGCTCTCATAGTACTCGGACAATACTTCATTCAAATCCGGGAACTGGTTCAAATCTACCACCGCATTCCGCAGTGCATAGTTGACCGGCTCTGTCTGTGCGATACACAGCGCCACGTCCGGGCCAAAACCGGATATTACGGCCGGCAGCATCGCATTGACACCTGTAGACGTCGCCGTATTCGCCGCGTCGATCAGCTTGACATTTACCTTGATTCCCGTCTCCGGCGTAAACAGCTGGTCTACCATATTTTTCAAGATCGTACTCTGGTCACGGCCAGCGGTAATCCACACATCGATAACATCCTTGTCCTTGGAATCATAAATATTACCAAGAGCGGATGAATCGCTTCGGAACGAATTTACAAAAAGTATACATTCGTGTACCAGTTTGTCAAATCCCGTCTCATTTACTTCCGGAAGCTCATCCTTGCTGCTGGCAATTGCTATGTAGTCAATATCCATCGATGCTGCGCTCAGGTTATTGATCGAAGTACCGAGGGAACTTACATTTTCTTTAAAATTCTTCAACGTGGATGGAATCTTGTCTGGCCGCTCCACAAATTTCTCCATCTGCGCTGCCAGCGTCTGGGCCACGGAAATCTCTCCGCTCTTCTCTCCCGCGTAGGCAGTCACATCATCAACCAGCTTATAAAGTCTCTTGGACTCAATTTCCATCGCGTCAATCACTTCCGGATATACCTTTTCAATCTGATAGTCGCGGTTCGTATCCGGTTCTGTTCCGGTCAGAACAAGAATCGTACGGTACATCTTGTTCATATTAAATACGCTGTCAGACAGCTGCGACAAATATTCACCGAGATCGCCCAGCGTATTTTTCAAACGGATCACATGTTTGCCTTTCGTGAGATGGAACTTATAAGCTTCTCCATTCTCATCCTGAAGACATGTCATCGACCAAACATTACTATAAGTAAAACGAATCTGTGATACTTCTTTAAATGGAATCTCACCGTCAATGTAAAGAGAACGGTTTGCAATGTATCCACGGTTGTAACCCTGGCGGCCCTTAATGCCGATCACATAATCTCCCTCTTCCGGAACTTCCATTTCCCATTCAATCCAGTCATTCGCCACTTTCCACTGCGTTCCTCCGGTCATATTCAGAACCTGCTTATCCGTGTTTCCAGTTGTAACCTCACCGCTCTCCTTGTTTTCATACTCCGTATCGCCGGACGCACGGTCATACGATGCGTACAGAGATGGCGAAGAACGGCGGACTGCAGTTTCTCCCTGAATCTTATCCAGATAATCCTTCACATTGTTCGTTCCACCGGAATGGCTCTCCGCATACTCCTCATAGGTCGGTGTTTTCTTTTGGTTTCCAACGATCAATTTGCGGATTACAAATTTTTCATTGACACCGGTCAGGCGTATTGTATTTTTTCCCGCCTCGAGATAAAATGCATACGGATCAACTTCATATCCTGTCGCATCTTCAAAATAGGCAGGCATCCATCCCCGGTTCGGATCCTGGATCTGGGCCGCCCGGATCTCATTTCCCTGATTATCCTTATTCGGCTCGCTTTCATCTGTGTACACTCGGTTAAACGCTATTGCATCTGCACCGTTGAACGGTACCGCCCCATTGATCTCCACTTTCGTCTCAATCGAAATTCCGCGGTCATCTTCATCGGTTGTCGGATAGTACTCAGCGAAAATGTTATAATACCCGGCCTGTCTAACGTCCACCGTATACTCCACATATCCCTCCTCTGGAATCTGCAGCGCATCCGATTTGTCATTATCCGGACCAACGCCACTTCTCTTGGACACATTACTGCTGTCTGAGTAATCGAAAACATCCAAGTCGTAAGTGTTTTCCGCACCCTCTGGCATAGAATCTCCGTGAGCACTCGCATAAATCGAATATGTATCCGTACGGCCATAGCCGCTTTCTGCTTGCAGATCCACGCCTTCATACTTGTCTGAGTTGTCACTTGTTGAGGATCCCTTGAGCTTAAAGAACAATATGAAAGCTACAATGATCAAAACGACCACAAGGAATGTCATCAAGCCTTTTTTCTTCATCAACTTTGACATAGCTGTCGCAATCTCCTTTCGCCCTTTCTCTCTTTTTGCATTTCGACAAAAAAACGTAATCGTGCAAAATGCATAATAGAATTCTTTGTATATTTTGCATACAATTTATATACTAGTATATCACTGTTTTTGTAACATGTCTATAGTTTTGAACATTTTTTTTATGAAAAATGACCAAAAAATGAACAACTTGCCCTAATTTTATATTTCCTATTTACTTTAACCCTGTACTATAATACAATACTCCTTACACGAACTTTAGGTGTGCACACTTCCAACTATGCCGCCTATACAGTTTTATCCACACTCTTGAAAGGAGACTTTATTATATGAACAATTTGTTAACATACCCGAACCCAATTCTTCCCGGTTTTTACCCCGATCCTTCTATATGCAAAGTAGGAGATGACTTTTATCTGGTAACATCGACCTTTGCCTATTTCCCTGGCGTCCCAATTTTTCACAGCAGGGATCTTATTCACTGGGAGCAGATCGGAAACATCCTGAACCGGGATTCACAGCTCCCGTTGGACGGCGCGGGAATCAGCCAGGGTATTTTTGCCCCGACACTCCGCTATCATAACGGAACCTTTTATATGGTCACAACAAATGTAAGCAATTCCCTCGGCAATTTTATCGTCACTGCCAAAAATCCCGCCGGCCCCTGGTCAGATCCGTATCCACTGGGCGCGGAAGGCATTGACCCCTCTCTTTTCTTTGATGACGACGGAACATGCTATTATTGCGGAACAAAACCGAGAAGAGAAGGCGCGCGCTATTTCGGCGACAACGAAATTTACATACAAAAACTGGATCTAGGTACTATGACACTTGCAGGCGATAGTTACCCGGCTTGGCACGGCGCCCTCCGCGGCGTCGAGTGGCCGGAGGGACCACATCTTTACAAAAAAGACGGCTGGTATTATTTGCTCATCTCAGAAGCGGGTACCGCTCACCACCATGCTGTTTCGATCGCCCGCAGCAAAAGCCTGTCCGAGCCATTTGAGGGATATAAGGGAAACCCCATTATGACACACCGCCACCTGGGCATGGATTACCCAATCGTAAATGTGGGGCATCCTGATATTGTGGAAACAAAAAATGGTGAATGGTGGATGGTTCTCCTGGCGTCCCGTCCATATGGGGGCTACTGCCGGAATCTCGGCAGAGAGACTTTTCTCGTCCCCTTCCGCTGGGAAGATGGCTGGCCGGTCGTCAACCCGGGCAAAGGTATTGTAGAGGACACCGTTACTACGCCGGACCTGCCCCCTGCTGTCACAGCAAAAGTACCCGCAAAAGAGGATTTTAACTGCGACACGCTTCCTTTACACATGATGCACATAAGAAATCCGATCCGCGAAAATTACTCTCTGTCAGAAAAAAAGGGATTTCTTTTGCTGCGCTGTGGCAAAGACCTGATTTCATCCAGCGGAAGACCGAGCTATGTCGGCATCCGGCAACAACACTTCAGTTTCTTGTTTGAGACCTCGCTCGAATTTCATCCCGCCAGCACAAATGAACAGGCAGGTATTGTAATTTTCCAAAGTGACGCTTTCCATTATCAATGTCTGCTCGGAACCGATAGTTCTACATCTGTAGTGACCGTACTCCGAACAAAAGATGGTATAACAGAAACAATATGCGAAACGGCTCTTACGGATCACTGCCCCCGCCTTACATTACAACTCAGGGCAGACAGACAGGAGCTCTCCTTTTCTTTCAGCACAGACGGAAACACATATACGACAGCAGCAGAAAAGCTTGACGGGCGCATTCTTTGTACGGATGCCGCCGGCGGGTTTGTCGGAAACACAATGGGAATTTACGCGACGGCAAACGGAAGTGAGAGCGAAACTTTCGCCGCCTTTGATTATATACAATACGTTGAAACAGAGTAAATTTATTAAACAAAAAAGGACTGCCATCACCAGTATGCAGTCCTTTTTTCAATACACCGGATACAGATAAATCCGAACTCCCAGCCTCTGCCATTCCCGTAACTCCCCAAAGCCCCAAAACTCTTTTATAAAATTCAACAGTTTTATCCATATCCGTTACTACCAACATAGGATTTTTCAATTTCATTTTCGTTACCCTCGTAAATTGCAATTTAATGCTTTTTCTTTCATACCCTGTCTTTCTATGGTTTTTACTTAATTATTTCTAACATAGTGGCAATGTCCTCCGTTGCCATTGTCACTTTTGACTTTTCAATTAAAATGTTTCCTCCTGTCATTATATAGGACGGCATTACTCTAATCCCCTCATAGTAGATTTCACTACTCCTCAATTTATAGGTGGAAACGGCGGGAATAACATTTTTCTTTGTTGACTTTTTTGTAATCATATGGAAGGCTTTCTTTGCAACATCACCCATAAGCATAATAACCTTTACATTAGGGAATAAACAAAGTTCCGCTTCTAAATAAGGCAAACTAGTTTCAATACTGCTTTTTTTAATGGCATATTCTGTCTTTGGAGTTTTTACAGCATTTGTAATATAGATACCCATTTTTAATATGTCTTGTATAGAATGAACCTCTGCCCCCGCCCCTTGCAAAAGAGGAATCGTTGTTTTCAGATAATTAGCGCCGGGAGTTCCGTAAAAATCCTGTAACGGGTCAGATGGTACAACTTCATTTATCATAATTGCCTTAATCGTAAGCGGATCAATTTCAATATTGTTTAGATATATACCGTTTGCTATACCTACTTTCGTTTCAAGCTCTTTTTTTATATTCATATCTTTATTCTCCAATAATGTCCTGCCGGCTCCATTCCGACAATCGCCTTTTCAAAATCTTCCTGCTTGCACATCTCATAAATCCTTGCCTAAAATAATGTAAAAGCTGTTTTTGTTATGCTCAATACCACGACAGTCGACCTACCTTGTCCATTAGATGTGCTTTGCTAAGATATTCTATACGAATGCCTTATGACAATCTCTTGCAACTTCATATTTTGTTTTTAATTTTTATAATGCTGTATCGTCCAGCAAGTATTGATACCTTACCAATTATAGTACTCATACATTGCCTCCTGCCTATATCCGATATTATAGCGGAATTTCTCATAAAAATCCACCCTTATTTTTAAATAACAAAAGTGGCGGCATCACTCACGATACCGCCACTTTTGCGTTAGCACTCAAGATATACCAAAAATCCGAAACTATCCCGATTGAAACCGGGTTCAGATTATCATTATCTGGTGCGGATGGTGGGACTTGAACCCACACGAGGTCGCCCCCGCAAGATTTTGAGTCT
>CAJTZF010000001.1:205863-269984 GCA_910584245.1 uncultured Eubacterium sp. | reverse complement strand
GGGACCAGAAATGTGATATTTCTGGTTCCTATTTTGTTTATATAGTGAAAGGCCTTTTGATTCGCAAACATAGGAGGTGAGATTAGTGGTAGCGGAAGAAAATTATGTAAGCTATGTCAGTCGGTTTGCAGATACGGTTTTACGGATTGCCGTAAATTACTGCAAAGAGTTGTCAGACGCCGAAGATATGGTGCAGGATGTGTTTTTGAAGCTG
This sequence comes from uncultured Eubacterium sp., assembly GCA_910584245.1. Classification (GTDB taxonomy): domain Bacteria; phylum Bacillota; class Clostridia; order Lachnospirales; family Lachnospiraceae; genus Eubacterium_F. The sequence continues at coordinate 269,770 of CAJTZF010000001.1, read as the reverse complement.
TATGAGACAAAGACGGATTTTGCCGACGACGAGCATGTGAAACGGTGGCTTATCCGGGTAACGGTAAATACTTGTAAAAATCATCTGGCGTCCGCCTGGCGGCGCAGAATGCAGCTTATGGAATCCCAGAAGATGGAATCCGTGCTGGAGCAGGCGGCGGGCGGTTACCTGGCAGAGACGTCTGTGTTATACGAGGACAGCGCCCTTTTTGAGGCGGTTACCTCACTTCCTGAAAAATACCACAGCGTCGTGCACTTGTATTATTATGAGGATTACTCCGTAAAGGAAATCGCACAGATCCTGCAAAAAAAAGAAACCACTATTCAGAGCAGGCTTATGAGAGCGAGAAGGATGTTGAAGCAGCAGTTGAAAGGAGCGTGGCACGATGAGTAACACAAATAGAGATTATTATAAGCGTGTATATAATAAGGTGAATGCTTCTGACGAATTAAAAGAAAGGTTGATGGATATGAGAGGAAAACGTGATAGGGAAGGAAAGAAAAAGGGGCGCATGACATGGAAGGCAGCAGTAGCGGCGGCCGCCCTCGTAGTGGTAGTGCCAGCCGGTGTATATGCGGCGACACACTGGGGGATGAATGATTTCTTTTCCAGCACTGGGCGGGATCTGTCAAAAGAGGCAAACAAGCTGATTGAAACGGAGATTCCACAGTCAAAGCAGGAAGTGGCAAATCTGAAAATACCGGTTGAGTTTACGGTCCGGGAGTCACTCTGTGACAGTGGTTCTGTCAGTCTGGTTATTGAGGCAAAGGCGAAGGAGAGCGGAAAGTATTTTCTGGTGAGTGAAGACTACCAGGAGACAGACTATGTGTCCAATCTCGGAATTGAGGGCGAGGAGACCATTGGGGAATATGCAAAGAGAAAGGGCCTGGACATTTTGTATGTGGACACAGGATTTCGCCAGGACAGCCCATTTTATCCGGGTATGTGCAACATTTCATCCAAATATATACAAGATGATATACTCGAAATTGGCATTACGGCAAAGAGGACCGAGGACCAGAAGGAGCTTAAGGCAATTATGCTGAATACGGTGCGGGCTTCGGGCAGCAAGGAGGAATTAAAAGAGGTTACTACTTTTGAGTTAAAGGATAACAGTAAGAGCAAGGCAGTGTTATATACTTCCGCGGACGAGATGAACGTAGCCGGCACATCCGCAAAGGTGACGAAGGTATTAATGGAAGAGACAGAAGTTAGTACGTATGTAAGGGTATACTTTACAGATCCGAAGGGCGTAGAAAAGGAAGGTCTTTCGTTCCGCATGAAGGACACGGAGACGTCGGATGAGTGGGATTTATATGAAGGCGGTGTGGAGACTCTGGAGGATGGCAGCTATTGTGCGAGGTTGACGTACAACAAAAAGCAGCTTCCGGAAAAATGTGTCTTGGAGGCATACGACTGTTGGGAGAAAGAAATATTTGGGCATATTGAACTTTCAAAGGCAAAATAAACACGGTATTAAGGGATAAGCCAAAATGGTTCTATAGCTAGATAATAAAGGCTATAGAACCATTTTGACAAGGTGGGAGGCCGCAGCACGGTTTTTTTGCAGGGGAATATATGTTGCATTGCAGTAGTTATTGTGATATAATGTCAAATGCCGTAGAAATTTCGGTAAAAAAATTATAAGGAGGGACTTTTTCATGAAGAGGTTCGCAAAAAAGGCTATAGCTGGAACGTTGTCATTGGCAATGGTGCTCGGTCTTGGCGTTACTGCCAGTCCAGACCTTGCGTCTGCTGCGAAGAAGGTGAAAGTGAAAAAAATCACAGTGACTTCACCGTCAGGCAAGACAGCTTATGTCGCTAAAGGGAAAAAAATCAAACTGAAAACAACAGTCAAGGTTACTCCAAACAAGAGTGCCAACAAAAAGGTGACTTATAAGTCTGCCAACAAAAAAATTGCAACGGTCAACAGTAAGGGACAGGTAAAAGGGGTTAAGGCAGGTACAACGAGGATCACAGTTACATCCAAAAAGAATACGAAGAAAAAAGCAAAGATTAAAGTGATCGTGACAAATGTACCGGCAAAGAAAGTGAAATTGAACGCAACGAAAGTTACGCTGGCAGTGGGCGCAAAGAAAACGCTGAAAGCTACTGTTACTCCGAAGAAAGCAAAACAGAAGGTACAGTGGACGACGTCTAAAAAGAGTGTGGCAACCGTATCTTCAAAAGGTGTTGTAAAAGGGAAGAAAACGGGTACGGCTACGATTACCGCTACGGCGGCAGACGGCTCCGATAAAAAGGCCACCTGTAAAGTGACAGTCGGTTCAAGTATCAAGAGCATTTCTGTTCCGACGACCAGAATCGTGACGGTGACGCTCTCGGGCAAAAAAACGCTTAAAGCGGCTGATTTCAAAGTTCAGAACAAAACAGAGCAATCCAGGAAATATACGACGACAGAGGGGATTGAGCAGGTTCGTACGACAGATGGCGGAAAGACATATGATATCGTTCTCGACAATGAAAGCGGAATCAGTGAGGATTCGTATGTGAAAGTGACAGCAGGAAAAGATTCCAAGGAGGAATTCATTTCCAACATCTCCGGCTACGGTTATGCGGTTACAGATACGATCACACGCGTATCCAAATTTACGCAGGGCGATTCATATAGTGAGTACTGGTATCTGGACAATATGGATGCGGTAGGCGTAGTGAAATATTCGGTTACCGGTCTTCCGTCCGGCCTGAAAGCTTATATGAATGCAAATAAGACGTCCGTGAAAGTGCAAGGTAAATTTAACAACGTAGAGAACGGCACGACAGCGGTATTAACCGGTGTAGATGAGAACGGCAAGACATTTAAGAAAAATTATGTTTTCTATGTAGGAAATAAAGACCAGATTGTAGGTAATGTGCTGAGCAAAACGGTTCTTTCTTATATTCCGGATAACCCGAACACAAAAGCAATTGAAGAATCCGGTTTCGATCTTGCGGGTGAAGACTCGGATGCAATTAAAAACTGGGCTGCCATTTCTGGTGGAACAGGAAGCTATACGTATTCCATTTCCGGTCTTCCCGCTTCGGTAGATACAATGTCAGTGGACGGATATGTGGGAACGACAGATCCGAGCGGTAAAAAGCAGGCAATCCCGGCAGGTACGTACAATGTGACACTGACCGTTAAGGATGAGGCAAACCACATTGGAATGTTCCCATTCATTCTTACAGTAGTGGACGGTGTGATGGTGACAGGTACCGTAAAGGATGCGACAGGTGCGCTGGCCAAAGATATTGATGTGTATGGACGCACAAGGATGGATGCATTTGGATATTACGATACATTCAGCGATTATACAGAGAAGAAAGCGGATGGTGTCGTACGCTATGGCGTCAGGGTTATTCCTGGTGATTACTACACATATGCATACTACAGTGGGAATTATGATGTGAGCATTAATAATAAGTTTATTGCTCCGACGGTGAAGGACTTTAATATACCGTTGTATAAAGTCAACTTTACAACGACGATTCCGGGAGCAACGGCATATCGTATCACTTCTACCCCGCGCGTGTTAGACTCTTACGGTAACGCGTCCGAAATACGGCGCGACTACGACGACTATTCTTTATATGCTTATTTGAAGGCAGGAACCTATGAGACAGTGGCGGCGATGGGCGATGCTTCTCACTATTATAACAATACGGTTGCCGCTTATTCAAAAGTAAGCACAAGGCCTTATATGGACGGTGTTGAGACATATTTGGATTACAACGACCGTATCGGCGAGCGCTCTTGGCAGTTATCTGGCGCCTTTAATATAACAGGCAGTGCAACAGTGCAGCTTAACGCGTCTATTCTTCCGGTGGATTCGGAACTGTAACAGGAATCCGTTTCCGAATATAGAATGAATCGTAAAAACCCCGGCTGGTTTTCGCCGGGGTTTTTTATGTACAGTACAACTCTTTACAACAGGGGCGAAATGAATTATAATAGGAGAGGAAAATTGTGCTGCAAATGAAAGTCGACGGACAGTTTACTTTCATAGGAACAGGAGGAACGCATGAAACCTTGGAAGCATTTTCATACGATTACAAGACATCGCCACCAGGTTATAAAAAACTGTTTCCGTGCTGGCATTTTTTGGCAGGGACTTCGGCACGACCTGTCGAAATATTCCCTGACGGAGTTTATTCCTGGAGCGAAATATTACCAGGGGGACCGGAGTCCTAATGCGCAGGAACGGGAGGTCAACGGCTATTCCGTTGCATGGCTTCACCATCAGGGGAGGAATAAGCACCACTTTGAATACTGGCAGGACTACAATCCGAAAACGAGATTGAAGGAACCCGTAAAGATGCCCTTGCGTTATGTGAAAGAGATGTTCTGTGACCGGGTGGCGGCGAGTAAAATATATTATGGCAATTCTTATACGGATGATATGCCGCTTGCCTATTTTGAAAAAGGAAAGCATTGCCGGGCAATACACCCGGAGACGTCAGAACTCATTGAGCACCTTCTTACCATGTTGAAGGAGAAAGGGGAAAAGGAGACATTTCGTTATATTAGAAGGCTAAAATAGCATTAAAAATAATCTGAGCAGAAATGAGGAAGAATATGATAGAAAGTGTAATTGATCTGATTGGCGATACACCGCTCGTCAGCTTGAAGCAGACGACGGGGCTGTCCATCTACGCAAAAGCCGAATTTTTAAATCCCGGTGGGAGCATAAAGGACCGCGTGGCAAAAAATATGGTGGAACAGGCAGAAAGAAGCGGGGAACTAAAGCCGGGAATGACAATCATTGAGCCGACAAGTGGAAATACGGGTATTGGGCTTGCCCTGGTCGGTGTGCGGAAGGGCTACCGCGTTATCATTGTAATGCCAGAGAATATGAGTGAGGAAAGGAAAAAAATCATACATGCGCTTGGCGCAGAATTGGTATTGACGCCTCCCGGGGAGAGCATAGACGGTTCCGTCCGGCGGGCAGAGGAACTCGCGGAAGAGATGGGAAATTGCTTTATTCCGCAGCAGTTTAAAAACCCGAATAACCCGCTTATCCATTATGAAAAAACGGCGGTAGAACTATTTGAACAGATGGATGGAAAGATTGATGTCTTTGTTTCCGGGCTGGGAAGCGGCGGTACGCTACAGGGAATTGGGAAATATTTAAAAGAAAAGAACCCTGATATGAAGGTGGCGGCCGTGGAGCCGAAAAATGTGTCGGCGCTGCTCGGGCACGAGCCGGGGCTCCACAGTATACAGGGAATCGGTGACGGGTTTATACCTGATGTGCTGGATGTATCGCTGATTGACGATATTGTGGAAGTGACGGATGACGACGCTATACGGACGGCACGGGAGCTGGCGAGGATCCAGGGACTGTTGTGCGGTATTTCCTCCGGCGCCAATGTGTGGGCATGCAGGAAGATGGCGGAGCAATACGGCGCGGACGCTCGAATTGCGACGGTGCTGCCAGACCGAATGGAAAGATATTTTAGCACATTGGGGTAAATATTTTTTTGCCATAAGTTTGTATATTTTTCATGTATGATAAGAACCGTGATAACAAACCATACTTTTAGAAACGAGGGAAAAAGATGAGAGGCAAAAAAGGAACTTTTACTTTGATGATGTTGTTGGCAGCAGTTATGTTTTGCACGATGAATGTCAAAACCGCGCAGGCGGAGGAAGATGAGGTCCGCGCCGTGTGGGTCTCCTTTTATGAATATAAGGGGGCCGGCCTGAAAAATAAGCCAGAGGGCACCTTCCGGGTAAACGCGGACAAAATGTTCCGGAATATAAGGGACAATGGCTGCAATACCGTTTATTTCCATGTAAGGGCGTTTGACGACGCTATCTGGCCATCGGACAATTTTGAGTTCAGTACATATATGGGACAGGAACCGGAATACGATCCGCTGGCGATTCTTATAGAGACGGCTCACAAATATGGGTTGTCGTTTCATGCGTGGATGAATCCGTACCGGATTACCCAGAAGAAAATATACGATCCCTCTAAACCGTCGACGAATAGCCGGATTCTGCTTGCAGTAAGGGAAGTGATCGACCAGTACGAGGTAGATGGCATACATTTTGACGACTATTTCTATCCGTCCAAAGGGCATAAACAGTATTCCAAATATTCGTCGCTTTCCCAGGCGGAGAAGATGTCATATACGAATACGATGGTCCAGTCTGTTTACAATACTATTAAACAGAAATCACCTTCACTCCAGTTTGGCATCAGTCCAGCGGGAAATGTGGAGTACTGCGAGTCCATCGGCTCTGATGTGAAGAAATGGATGAGCACACCCGGTTATGTGGACTATATCGTGCCGCAGATTTACTGGTCAAATTGTTATAAGATGGGTGGAAAGAAAACGAAGCTGTTTGACCAGCGCCTGCGTCAGTGGAAGAGGCTGAATACGGCAAATGTGAAGATGTATATTGGACTGGGATTATACCGGGGAGGTATGAAAGACAGCTTGGATCTCGGCTGGCGGAAGAGTTCGAAGGTCGTTGCCAGTGAGATCAGCAAGACGAGGAGGAGCGCAAAGATATCCGGCTATTCTCTTTTCAGCTATGAGAGCTTATATAAAAAATCATGCCAAAAAGAAGTTAAAAATATGCTATCCCGGATTTCCAGCGTTACGATAACCGGGTCGGACGGCAGCAGCTTAAAGCCGGGGCAGCAACTGGCCCTAAAAGCGACGGTGTGGCCGCTGAGACTGGGACAGAATGTCGTTTGGAAATCATCGGATAAATCGGTTGTGAGTGTATCGGCGAGAGGCGTAGTAAAAGCCCGTTCGGCAGGTGTCGCAAAATTGTATGCCTGCAAGGGAAACCGGAAAGCCGCGATACGTATACAGGTAACGGAATAGATCGCATAGAAAGCCGCTCAAGCGGCAGAATGTGGGGAAGTATGATAGAGATGTTTGATTATGGGATATTAGATTTATTCCAGCAAATACAGAGCAGTGTTTTAACGTTTATTTTTCAATTTTTTACTTGGATCGGCGAGGGAGGAGCTGTTTGGATTGTGGCTGGACTTGCCTTGCTGGTCCAAAAGGATAAGAGGAAATATGGAATTATAGTTATGTTATCCCTGCTATTGTGCCTTGTTTTGGGAAATGGGGTTTTAAAGCATGCGGTGGCGCGTCCGCGTCCGTGTTGGCGCCATCCGGAGGTTGAAATGAGAATTCCGGTACCGACGGATTTTTCTTTTCCGTCCGGCCACACATTCTCTTCCTTTGCAGCATTTGTTTCTATCGCATACTGGAACCGGCGTTTTGGAGTAGCGGCGTTTGCCCTGGCTCTTGTTATTGCGGTTTCCCGGCTATATTTTTTCGTGCACTATCCGACTGATATTTTGGCTGGGGCAGCAGTGGGCGTTCTGTTGGCGCTATTTAGCATCGGGGTTGTGGAAGCCCTTTATGCGAAAAACGAAAATCGGAAATTACTGTTACGATAGAGGAGGGATTTATATGGCTATTCTGCTTATCGCAGTCGGATTACTTTTTACTGGAATAGATATTCATGGATTGTTTGGAATTTATTATCCTGACATAAATGTTGTGGGGGTTGTGGGAAAATTTCAGCTGAGTGAGTCGATTCGCACCTATACGACGAAAAATATATTGGGCGATCAGGTTCAGGTGGATTATTTACCGGATGCAGTCGGGTGCGTACTGATTCTGATCGGGGTGTGTCTCCTGTTGAAGCACAACAGACAATTTGTGCTCAGTATACCGTTTATATTGCTTACGGCGGTACTGTCTGTCCTGCTGCGGGCCAGCGGGTTTCTTGTACAGGGACCGGATTTGGTTATATGGATTCTCGCGTCGTATTTTCTTCTTGCCATATGCGAAATCTTGATGGAGTATTTTGTCATATACTGTGCGGCAGGTGTCACGGATGACCTGGCGAACCGGGCGAGCAACACCCGGATGCTCTTTGGCTGGTGGATTACGGTATTTTGCCGGGTGTTTATGACATTTCTCACCTTCGTCGGGCACTTTGGTGTGAAAAGAGGATATCAGGCCGTGCTCGTCCTGGCAACCGCTTTTTATTTATATCATCTGGTTGGGGCGAGAAAATATGTGGGGAAAAGTGAACCGGTGAAAATTCGTATGAGGAGAAAGTGGGAGAAAAAGTGGTAAATATTTTTATGTAATAGGTTACAAAGTTTTTTTAAAACTTTTGTGGATTTGTGCTAATTTACAAATCCACAAAAGGATGCTATGATTATTGCATTCCACCGAAAAAAAGATGGGAGGCAGTAAAAATTTGAAAATTGCTTTTTGGAGCAATTCACCGGGGAAGTCAGGAGTTACAGGAAATCTATCCTGTATCAGTATTGTATCGGCGATGTACCAGCCGTCTGAGATGGTACTATTCGAAAATCATGTCAATATAAACAATCTAGGCAGTACGTTTCTAAACCAAAATTCCTATGACAAATTACAGGAGAAAAATTCATATTTTGTAGAAAATGGGTTGGGGAGGATTTTGAGCTATTGTGATATGGGAAACCTGGTCAATGCGGGTATGGTGCACCGGTCCTGTTTGTCGGTTTTTGACCAGAGAGTTTTCTATTTGCCCACTGGGGGGATGAACCCTGATTTGATGGAGTACCGGCTGAAAAGACATGCGGGGGAGGCGATGTCTCTTTTAGAGCAGGTGTATTCAACGGTCTGTATCGACATATCGTCGTCATCTCTTGAAAGTTCTAGAAAAATCTTAAAGGAAGCGGATTTGGTTGTGGTAAATCTTTGCCAGAACCGTCAGCAATTATCTCATTTTTTCAGAAATTATTCAGAAATCCAACAAAAAGCTTTTTATGTAATAGGGAATTATGATCCACAGTCAGAAATTACGAAATATGACATTGTGAATCGGTTTGGGCTGCCGGGACATCAGATCGGTACGATTCCGTATAACCGGCGATTTGCAGATGCGCTTACAGAGGGAAAAGTCATACCCTTTCTGCTTCGGAACTATGATTGTGGAAAAGAGAATGCCAATTATGATTTTATGAGCGCAGTGAAAGAAACGGTATGCCTGTATGAACAGGCAAAGGAGGCGTGAAGGATGGGAAGAGGGAAGAGAGTGTTCATGTATGTGACAGTTTTAGTAGTACTGGCGGCCGTACAGTATGAACCTGCCATTGTGGGACAGGCGTCTTATGCCGTAGCGGCATCAAAGCAGGTAGGTACGCTTCGGGAGTTGGAGCAGGCGTTGGCGGCGTCAGGTGATTTGACGATTCATCTGAAGTCCAATATAACCGTCAGCAAATGTCTGCGTGTGAAGGGAAACAAAATATTGAACGGGGGAGGAATGTACCAGATACGAAGAAAATCGGCGTCTGGCAGCACTTACAAGGGGACATTGGTCCACATGCAGGGAAATATATTGAAACTTCGCGGCGTCACAATGAATGGAAGCGGAAGAAGCTCTGGGACGGGCGGTGATGTGAATGGAAAACTAATTGAAATTAATTCGGGGACGGTAGTACTGGAATCGGGTACGAAGCTTATTGAGAATTATAATGTATCTTCTTTTACGGACGGCGGAGGCGGAATTACTGTGCATGCCGGGGGCACGGCGGTTATGAAGCCGGGCAGCTCGGTACGGGATAATGTTACGATTACCGGAGGAAGCGGCGTTCGGATTGAGGCGGGCGGCATGTTTATTATGGAAGGTGGAACCATAGCAGACAACGCCGTTATCGGACAGCGGAAAGATACAGGATTTGACGGCAGGGGCGGTGCGATTCATAACCGTGGCATCACACTGATTCAGGGGGGAGTGATCCGGGATAATACCGCCGCTGGCTATGAGGACGGCGGGGAGCGTTACGGCGGATATGGCGGCGCGGTTTACAACCAGAATGTTTTGACGGTCACAGGCGGAACGATGACGAATAATATGGGAGCATTTGCAGGTGGAGCAATTTATACGAATGAGAGAAGCACTGTGACGATAGAGGGCGGCGTGATTTGTGAGAATACCTCTCCCGGACAGCGTGGCGGAGGCATTTACGTTTCCGCACTGGCGGAAGTAGAAATAAACGGAGGGAGTATCTGTGACAATATGGCGGCGGATGGCACACAGATCTTTTTGGCTTCCCACTGCGAAGGGAAGTTGGATATCCGGGGTGGAACGGTGAGCGGGACCAGGGATGCCATTTATAACAACGGCGGTGCGGTATCTTTGCTGGGGGGCAAGGTCAGGAGCACCGGTTGTGCCCTGAGGGTGAAAGGAACATGCCAGATTAGGGGAGGAACACTACAGGGGAAACAGCATGACGTGAAGTATAGTAAGGGAGCGCTCTATCTGTCTGGAAACCCGAAGCTTCGGACGGTATATATAAACGAGCCATGTGTAATAGAGGTTGACCAGAAACTAGGGATGGGAATTCCATGCGAACTCTGTCCCAGTCGGTATGGAGATGGTGTAAGGCTTGTGCACATTACGTCTGGGGATGCTGCCGGGGAGGTAAAACAGGCATTTGTCCTTCGGAAGCGGGGCCGGTTTACGCTAGAGGCCGGAAGTGATGAGCTGTATATAAGCAGGGAGAAGTATCAGATCGTCTATGACGCCAATGGTGGGCAGGGGAATATGGAGGCCCAATGGATGAATGTGGATGAGAGAGCGCCGCTAGATGTGTGTACATTCTGGAATGAGGGTTGTGTATTTATCGGGTGGGGGGATAAGCCGGGAGCGGCCAGCTCACCAAAGTATATTACATACCGGGACAGGGCCGCGGTTAAAAATCTGGCACAGCATGGGGGAACAGTCCGTCTATATGCCTTGTGGGCCAAAAAACCTGTTTTGACAAGTGCGTATGACGGGGCGGTATTTTACGAGGGGGAATATGTTGGCAGACAGGTTTTGCTGCATGGCATGGAAGCCGTGGACGAGGTGGATGGCGACTTGACATCAAAAATAGGGATCCGAAGAGTTATTCTGCCGGACAAAACGGAATACCGCGCGGCAGGAGCGCGTCTGGTTCCGACGCAGAGGGTCAGTGCCGGAACTGGTGAGATTATATATGAGGTTACAAATTCATTTGGCCTTCGGACAGAATACCGGCGGACATTTGAAGTGGTTCCCAACCAGGCGCCGGATATTGCCGTGCAGGACCGCTATTTTTTTGTAGATGAATACAAGAATTCATCAATGGACAGGGCGAAAGAGGATATTTTGTCCCATATACGGATAAAGGATGACGTGGAGACAAAACAACAGCTCGAAAAAAGCAGGACCATTTCGTGGGGAGGACTGGATATGCAGAGAGAAGGGGAATACCACGTTACAATCCGCATCCGGGACCAGTGCGGCCACCGTTTTTATATGCGGGAGGGAGTAGAAGAGCAGTACGGGGCGGGGAAGAGTTGTGAGAAAACATTTACGGTATATGTCGTGAGAGGGGATAATGGTGGTAATCTGTCGGGTGAGAATGGTTTTGTGAGATTCATTAGCGAGGAGTACATACGGACTCTGGGGGAGTATTCTGTCTGGTGTACAGAACCAAATAGAAGCCAGCTCACCCAGTCCTTCCAAAAGGATGGCAGTAGTTGTGACGAGGTGTGGTTTATTTCCGGTGAGGATAAAAAGGAAATCCGGGCATTTGCAAGGGAGCAGGCAAATCCGTTTTGCAGAGAGACGAACGATTTGTTTCTACGGAAATTTTCCTATTTGAGAAAAGAAAGGGGAAGTTGATATGACAGAATTTTTGCAGGAGTATGGAAAGATCATTGTGGCAGTATTAGTTGTACTTGCCCTGGTTGCCATTGTGCTTTTATTTCGGGAACCGATTACGGCTATGTTTACGGGGTTATTCCGAAGTTTTTTTGCCCAGATGGGGCAGGAATCCGGGTTGCCGCTTCCGGAGTTCCCAGGGGGAAGCAAGTAGTATAGGCCGCGGGGCGTCAGAAGAAAGGGAGGGAATATGGAGGAGTTTGAGAAAAAATATTTGTTGAAGAGACAGGATTATGGTTTATTATATCCCTATATCGTGTCGGACGATGTGACGGACATCAACTGGAATGGGCGGCAGCTGTGGATCGATGATCTGGGCCGGGGAAGGTTTCTGGCTGGGGAGGTGCTTCCCGAGGCATTCGTTGACCGGTTCGCCTCCTTGATCTCCAGTGTGGTGAGCCTTCCTTTTAACAAGAGGAATCCGGTTTTGGAAGCGGAGACAGAGGAGCTTAGAATTAGTATCGTGCATGGCTGTGTGACCAGCTCCGGGATTACCATTTCGCTGCGCAAAATACCGGCAGTCAGACGTTTGAGCCGGGAAAAGATGAGGGATGAGGGGTATTGTGACAGCGAGGTGGTGGATTTTCTTGAAAATTGTATCCGGGTGCACTGCAATATAGCTATTTGCGGCATGCCTGGTGCGGGCAAGACCGAGCTTTTGAAATATTTGACTACGTTTATTCCCGATTCGGAACGGGTGATCACAATTGAGGATTCGCTGGAAATCCATTATGGGAAAATTAATCCGAGAAAGGATTGTGTGGAGATGAAAGTGGCGGAGAATTTCTCGTATACAGCTGCCATCAAGGCATGCTTGCGGCAACTTCCGCGATGGATTATATTATCCGAAGCGAGATCAGAGGAGGTTCGTTATTTGCTGGAATCACTTAGCACAGGCACATATGGCCTGACTACGCTGCACACAGACGACGTGAGGAATATTCCGGACCGCATTAAAAATATGGCGGGGGGAACGATGGATGCGGAGCGGATTTTAAATGATACATACCGATTTATCAATATTGGTATTCTTGTTAAAAGCGCGGTTGGAGAAAGGGGAAATATAGTAAGAAGGATTGAGCAGATCTGTGCCTTTGACCGAAGCGGGGACAACTATTTAGAAAGTACGAACCAGATAGTAGTCCTTTTGGACCAAGGGGAGATGACAGGGAAGTCTTTGCCGGGAAATCTTCGTCGTCGGTTTGAGGAGCAGGGATTGTGTACATGTCTAAAGAAATGAGGGGAAGGGTTTGAAGATATATGTAATTCTGTTACCGTTTGTGCTATTTATTGTATGGGTATATGGACTGGGAGTGGTTTTCATAGTGCCCCTGTTTGCCGCTTCCTGTGTGGCAGTCGCAAGGATTCGGCGATACCAGAGGGCGGACCGGGAATATGAAGTCGCCTATTCGCAAGTAACAACCTATTTAGAGCAGTTACTTTGTTCTTACCGGAGGCTTGGACATGCGGGGAAAGCGCTGGAGGACTGCCGCACGCTGTTCAGGGAAGACTGTCTGATGGGAAAAGCGATTTGTCAGGCAATGCATATACTTTTTACGGGTGAGGGGGTAATAGATGGTGACATACTGGATGCCGCTTTTGCCTCAGTGGAGCGTTTTTATGACAGCAGACGGATGCGCATTATCCACCGGTTTATATGCAATAGTGAAAAGACAGGGGCGGAGAGCGGGCGTCCGGCGGATATTCTGCTGGAGGATTTGGAATTGTGGAAAAACCGGACAAAAATTTATCAGAGTCGAAAGCGGTTTATTAAGATAGAGTGCAGTATTGCCACGGGACTATCGCTTTTGCTCTGTTATGTATCCAGGCTGCTGACGCCGGAAGAGCTCGGATTTGATATTTCTGAAAGTTTTATTTATCAAATATCTACGGTTGGTGTTTTTCTGTTGTTTCTCCTTATTCTTGTGAAGATTTGCAAAAGACTGTCGGGAAGCTGGCTGGATGGAAGTGGTTTGCAAAACAGGGAACAGCGGAAACAGCGGGAAAAGCTCTACCGTGTGCTGCGGGGAGACATAGGGAAAAGTTCTTTTTTGGAAAAACATATGGCAAAAAAGCTTTTGACCAGCTATGTGCGGGGGGAATTTCCGTACTGGCTTCTGCTTGTGACGTTATACTTGCAATCGGAGAGCAGTTACCAGGCGCTGCGATATTCCCTTCGTGAGACGGAAGGAGTGTTCCGTCTTGAGTTAGAGCGGTTAATTACAGAAATCTATGATTCCCCCAGGAGTTTAGAGCCGTACCTCGACTTTTTCTCCTGTCTGGAAATTCCGGAAGTGCAGTCGGGTATGAAAATATTGTACTCGGTTCACGCAAACGGTTTTGAGGAGTCAGGGAAGCAGCTGGATTTTCTTGTGGCACAGAATAACCGCCTGATGGATAAAAACGAAAGTTATCATTATTCAAATTTGCTGGCAGGGATGTCTATGCTTAAGCAGTTGCCGATGATCGTATCCTGTTTGAAGCTTTTGGTAGACCTTGTTAATTTGCTGGCAGTGACGATGGGAAGTTTTCAGAATATGGGTTTGTAGCTTGGGAGAATGCTTTTCTGGATAGGAGGGTTAAAATGGAGGAGTTTGTAGAGGAATTTGGAGAAATATTAGTCACGGTTTTGTTTGGCATGGTTATCCTCTATGTGTTTGCAAGTTTGTTGTAAAAAGTGAGAGGGGGAAGAACATTGCAGGATTTAATCCGGGAATATGGAAGGGTAATGCTGTCTGTTTTAGTTGGGGCTCTTGCAGTTGGCCTTCTTGTGTATGCCTGTGCGGAGATTGCTATTTATCTTGAATTTTTTGCAGACAAGCTGATGGGAGGTTAGATGGGAATGGGATTATTGATATTGGAATATGGAGGGATAGTGAGGTCAGTTATGTGCGCTCTTCTTATTTTAGGGCTTGTATTTTCTGGATTTATACATAAATGGCAGGAAATTGGCGGAGTGAGCGACAGCAGGAAGACACATTTCCTAACGGATGAAGAAAAGCGTACACCACCCGTGCTGACTGCCCGTGATTTTAAAATTCGTGAGGGGGAGCCGTTAAATATTCAGTCCCATGTTTTGGCAGTGGATTTTGATGGCAGTGATATTTCTGACCTTATCCAGATGGAATGTAGACGGGAAAAGCAGGGCATTTTGCGGGTTTCACTAAGCGTTTCGAGCCCGGTTACAGGGAAGATTGTGAGGGGGAGTTTGGTTGTGCTTGTAGATTGTCCGAACGAGGGGAGTGAGATCACATGCGAATGATTGTTGAACATTTTATTACTTTTTTGCTTCTTTTAATCTTTATCTGGATTGGTGTTGCGTATATTCTTCAAAACGTGATGTACTCCAGTGCGAGAGAGTTTCACGGGGCAGTGGTGACTCAGCTGGAAAATAGTTATTTTGACGATGCAGTTATGGAGGATTGCCGCCGGAAGGCGGCCAGAGCCGGCTACGATTTAAAGATACAGGTGTACGGGAGCGGGAATGAAAAGGACGCCAAAGTGTCCCTGGTTTTTCGGTATGTAATTCCGCTGGCAGGAATTGAAAAGAAGTATGAGATTGAGGGGTATTCGAGATGAAGTCAGTTATATTGTCATCCATATGTGTGAGCGCTGTCCTTCTTGTATTGGCGGTACAATCTGAAATTAACGGGATGGCGTGTTATACGCAGGAGTTAGAGGAGGCGCTGTCTATTGCCGTGTCGCAAACGCTTAAGGAAGTGATGGAGCAGGACCGGTTTGGCATCGGCGACAGAAATGAATTTATCGCAGCCTTTTTACAGGCGCTGGTCGTGAGAACAAATTCAGATGCGGATATGACAGTGTCCGTTATTTCAGCAGATATGGAAAGGGGGTTGCTGGATATTGAAGTGAAGGAACGGTTATCAGGGGAAAAAGAATCGGTTCTCCTGGGCGAAGATCGGGAGATCTCTGTGAGGAGAACCGTTATTTTTGAAAAGAAACAATCGTAATGTTATTGCGAGGAATCTTCTTCCTCCGGCTGTGGTTTTATGAGCACATGCACTTTGTCAATGCGGTTCTTTTCGGTTTCAAGTACGGTGTAGATCGCATAGTCATCTTCCGTGTGCTCACCAGGTGCCGGAAAATGCTCCAGCAATTTTATAATATGTCCCGAAATCGAATCATATTCGTCGGATTCAATCGGGAGAAGGAGCCGTTCGTTTACGTCATCAAGCGGGGTGGATCCCAGAAGGATAAATTCATTTTCCGTAACGGTCTGAATCTCATCTTCTTCGTCTTCATCGTATTCGTCGCGGATCTCCCCAACGATTTCTTCGATTAAGTCCTCCATTGTAATGAGACCGGAAAGAGCGCCGTATTCATCGAGAACGATCGTCATCGGAATGGAATCCTTCCGCATTTCCATAAATAATTCCGACACATTTTTGTATTCATACGTTACATGGGCTTCGCGGATCAAATCCTTAAGCACAAAATCATTTTTATCTCCATTGTAGAATACAAAGTCTTTTAGATTGATAATGCCGACAATATTGTCGATCGTTTCGTCATAGACCGGCATACGTGCAAATTTATTTTCAGTAAAAAGTGAGAGCAGGTCATCGTATGAGATAGACAGCTCCACCATGCAAATGTCCAGGCGGGGAATCATTACGTCCTTTGCAATGGAGTCACCGAAATCTACAATATTTGTAATCATTTTCCGCTCTTCGCTTTCAATGACACCCTCTTCATGGCTGACGTCTACGAAAGTGCGCAGCTCGTCCTCTGTGATGCCGCTGTTTTTGCCGCTCGTATCAACCCGCATGAGAAATAATATGAAAACCGTGATTTTGTCTATGATAAAAATAATTGGCGTTAGTAACTTTGTCAATAGCAGGATTGTGCGGCTGAATAAAAGTGCCAGCTTTTCTGCATTTATTGTTGCGGCCGTCTTTGGAGTTATTTCTCCAAAGATTAGTATGAGAATCGTCAGGGTTCCCGTGGCAATACTGGCGCCGAGACTTGTATTTTCCTCCAATCCCATCCGTCTGCATACCGTAAAGGCAAAGGTAGTAGAGATGGAAGAGGCGGAAAGATTTACAACATTGTTGCAGATCAATATACAACTCAACATTTTTGACTGCTCTTCAAATAGCTTCAGCACTCGCGCGGCTGCTTTGTTCTTGTCTTCTGCAAGAGCACGCATTTTTAGCTTGCTCACAGTGGTTAATGCCGTTTCTGCAGATGAGAAAAACGCTGATAATAAAAGTAACACAAGGATAATTATTATATTTATCGCGTCACCGGGCTCCAAAAAAAATCACTCCTATCAAAAATAAAATTGAAAAAATTTTCTAGTTATAATTGTATTTCAAAAATTGGTTTTTGTCAACTCAGCTTAATGCCTGCCGTTTTCTGGCCATTTCATCGCTGTCCAGATATTCATCATAGGTAGTGACTTTATCAATCATGCCATTTGGCGTGAACTCTATGATACGGTTAGCGATGGTCTGGATAAACTGGTGGTCCTGGGAGGTGAATAGCACGACGCCAGGGAATTTGATGAGTCCATTGTTCACCGATGTAATGGATTCCATATCGAGGTGGTTGGTCGGTTCATCCATGATCAGGGAATTGGCGCCGAGCATCATCATTTTTGAGAGCATGACGCGCACTTTTTCCCCACCAGAGAGGACGTTGACTTTTTTTAATCCGTCATCGCCGGAAAAGAGCATACGTCCAAGAAAGCCGCGCACATAAGTGGCGTCTTTCTCCGGGGAATAAGGCATGAGCCAGTCTACAATCGTATCCGTACCGGAAAAGTCCTTTGTATTGTCTTTCGGGAAATATGCCTGGCTTGTCGTGATTCCCCACTTGTAATCGCCCTCGTCCGGCTCCATCTCTCCGGCCAGTATTTGGAACAGAGTCGTAGCGGCGATGCCATATGAACCGACAAATGCTATTTTGTCGTCATGTCCAACGGTGAAGGAGACATTATTCAGCACCTTCTCGCCGTCAATGGTTTTTGAAAGATTTGTAACAGTCAGAACTTCATTACCGATTTCCCGGTTTGGCTTGAAGTCAACGTATGGGTATTTACGGCTGGAAGGGCGCAGGGTATCCAATTCAATTTTTTCCAGGGCGCGTTTTCGGGATGTCGCCTGTTTGGATTTAGAGGCATTAGCGCTAAAGCGCTGGATAAATTCCTGGAGCTCTTTAATCTTTTCTTCCTTCTTTTTATTGGCCTCTTTCATTTGCTTAATCATAAGCTGGCTCGACTCATACCAGAAATCGTAGTTGCCTGCATATAACTGCATTTTTGCATAGTCAATATCTACCGTGTGGGTGCATACCTTATTCAGGAAATAGCGGTCGTGGGACACGACGATAATTGTGTTTTCAAAGTCAATCAGAAATTCCTCCAGCCAGCGGATGGCATCCAGGTCCAAATGGTTGGTCGGCTCATCCAAAAGCAGGATGTCAGGGTTGCCAAAAAGGGCTCTTGCCAGGAGAACCTTCACCTTTTCATTTCCGGATAGCTCACTCATTTGCTTGCTGTGAAGCTCAGTATCGATATTGAGACCGTTTAGTAAAGTGGCGGCATCGGATTCTGCCTCCCATCCATTCATCGTTGCGAATTCGCCTTCCAGCTCACTTGCCCGGATGCCGTCTTCCTCCGTAAAGTCTTCTTTTGCATAAATAGCGTCTTTTTCTTTCATAATATCATAAAGACGCTGGTTTCCCATGATGACGGTGTCAAGAACGACACAGTCGTCATATTTGAAGTGATCCTGCTCAAGGACAGAAAGACGCTCTCCCGGAGTTTTGATGATCCCACCCTGGGTTGGTTCCAGCTCCCCGGATAAAATTTTTAGAAATGTGGATTTGCCGGCTCCGTTGGCGCCGATGATGCCATAACAGTTGCCTTCAGTAAACTTTATATTCACTTCTTCGAAAAGTGCTTTCTTTCCGAAACGCAAAGTAACGTTGCTTGCCTGTATCATTGTTTTCCTCTCTTTCAATCTTAATTTATTGCAGTGCACATATATTCAATATTGTACTAGAAAACTGTGATTTTGCAAGTATTTTTCGAAAATTAGAAATAGAAACTTTACTTTTTGTCACTTGTGGTCGCAATTTATATATGATAAAATAGAAAAGACAATGAAAATTTGAATTACAAATTAAGGGTGACAGAATTGATGAAGACATTTGAAAATGGACGTTTTGAGATAAATTGCGGAAGGAATATGCGGGAGGGTGTGTCAGCATCGGAGTCAGGCGATAAAGTGGATATTACGATCTGGTGCCGGGATGCCCATAGTTGTAAGCTGTGCCTCTATCGTGAAAAAAAGCTTCTATATAAAATTCCAATGTTTTCGATGGAGCTTGCGGGGGCGCCGGATTTGTTCAGCCTGCAGCTGTCAGGAGACGGAGTGGCAGATTTCCTGAAGTGTTGTGAATATACTTTTGAGGCGGATAAGCAGAGAGTAAATGACCCGTTTATGCTGGCTACAGCCGGGCGGGACCGGTTTGGGCAGAATACAAGGCTGCGCGGACGGTTTTATTTTGGGCATTTTGACTGGACAGGGGAAAGGCGGACGAGCATCGCCTTTGAAGATATGATTTTATATCAGTGCCATCTCCGCGGATATACAAAACACAGTAGTTCCGGGGTAGCGCATCCCGGAACATACCGGGGTTTTACTGAAAAGATCAGCTATATACGTGAATTAGGTGTAAATACAATATTATTCCTTCCTATATATGATTTCAATGAGCGGGTGGACGGGCCGGATAAGAAGATAAATTATTGGGGATATACCGGGGACGCGTGCTATTTTGCGCCGAAGGCTTCTTACGCCGCCAGCGGTGAATGTGCAGTTACAGAGTGTAAACAGATGATTAAGAAACTTCACCAGAATGGAATGAATATTTTACTTGACATGCATTTTGCCGGTCAATCGCCGGACTTTATTTTGAGATGTCTTAAATATTATGCGGTCGAATATCATATTGATGGATTTTTAGTTAATACAGATGTTATTTCAAAGACATGGATCGATGAAGATCCTGTGCTTCGCCAGTGTAAGTTTCTCGGCGGCTGCTGGGAAAACGCCGGTATTGTGAATGGGCAAAAAAGATTTGGCACGTTCCATGATGCTTTTCTTACCGTTTCGAGGCGTTTCCTCAAAAGTGATGAAGGGCAGGTGTCCGATTTTTTTCATTTGTTTACGAAGGATGAGAAAAATTTGGGTACGATACATTACATTACCCAGAACAATGGTTTTACGCTTCGGGATATGGTTTCCTATGACGTAAAACATAATGAGGCAAATGGGGAACGCAATATGGATGGCACAGAATTCAATTATAGCTGGAACTGCGGCCAGGAAGGAAACAGCCGCCGCCGCGCGGTGAATGCAATGCGGCTGCAGCAGACGAAAAATGCGTTGAGTATGCTTTTATTGGGGCTGGCCACACCGATGCTCCTGGCGGGCGATGAGTTCTGGCAGACGCAGAGAGGCAATAATAACGCATATTGTCAGGACAATGCCATAACGTGGCTGGACTGGAAGCTGCTCGATAAAAATAAAGAGGTATTTGAATATACGAAGCAGCTTATTGAATTCAGGAAGAAATGTTCCCTGTATCAGCGGAAAGAAGCGCTTAACGGTATGGATACAAGGGGAGTGGGCGCTCCGGGTGTGTCCGGGCACGGGATAGAGCCGTGGGAAGCAAATTTTTCTTATTATAGCAGGGAAATAGGGATTCTATTTTATGGTACTTATTATGATGGAAAATCGCTGTACATGGTGTTTAACTTCCACTGGGATGCCCACGAATTTTATTTGCCGGTAGTCAACCGCACGAAGATGTGGAACGTCTTATTTGATACGGCAACGCCCGATGGGGCGGACAAGAAGAAAGAGATAAAAAAATACATTGTCGCGCCCAGGTCCGCCGTTGTATTTGAAAGTGAACAATAAAAAGAGTGCCGGCACGTCTCTGTGGTGAAACGTGCCGGTAGGGAGTATTTATAAGTGCAGCTATTTAAAAATTGTGGTTCGCTACGATTGGGTCATAAAGGTCGAGCTTGCAGTGTTTGTCGGATGCAAAGTGTTTGCACGTTGTACAAGACACATCCACGGATCCTGCTTTGTTCGTACACGAGCAGCAATCCTTTGTCGCATAGGCGCTACAATTTTTTGCTACATTTTTATAAGTTGATTCACTTGCTCTCATGATTCATTCTCCTTTCGTAATTACAAATTTGTTGCATTTACGCTGACTACATAATTATTATTTGCAGATGCAGATAGATTATACTGGATAAATGAGGTATCAGATCAATGAAAGTGTTTAAAATAGAGGATGTCAAAGAATTCATGCAGCTTCTTTTTTTAAAAGAAAATTTTGATAAATTTTGTTTGGGGGGCATGGAACTGAAGACACTCGTATCCTTTGCAATTAAGGGGAATCTGTGTACTGACTGGCTGGACGGGGTTGACAAGGAAAAATATGGGCATATGGAGTATGTACCCTGGAAGCTGTTCCGCCCGGTTGCATTTTCGATGATCCGTGGAAAGCAATCTCCCAGCATGATGAGGATTAATTTTGTGCATTATATGGAGGATGGTGGATGCGGCGGTCTGCGGGTGCAGTATGAAAACGGCCAGCTGGCGTGTATCAGCTCATATACGGCGGCACATTTTTCGCTGGATAAAAGTGAGGAACAGCTTTGGGACGAAAATTGTAAAAGATTTTTACAAAAAAATAATATAGTCGTTAGCGAGGTGGAGTAAAAGCTGTTGTTAGCACTCGACTTGAATGAGTGCTAAAAAGTTCTTGACAAGTGGCCCGTTCTGTACTAAGATATGTTTTAGACGGTGTCTGACAGGGAATGCCAGACATAATTCTGCCTTACTCGGAGAGTTCAGCAGAATTTATTTAAACTATATTGTATAGGAGAGTGACGAAATGAATAAAGAACAAGGCAGTTTGGCGATTGATTCGGAAAATATATTTCCGATTATTAAAAAGTGGCTCTATTCCGACCATGACATCTTTATCCGTGAGTTGGTGAGTAACGGTTGTGACGCAATTACGAAGCTTAAAAAGCTTTCCTTAATGAGTGAGACAACGCTTTCGGATGATTACAAGGAAAAGGTTGAGGTAGTAGTCAATGCGGAAGAAAAAACGATTACCTTTATTGACAATGGACTCGGTATGACAGCAGATGAAGTGAAGGAGTATATTAACCAGATCGCTTTTTCCGGCGCAGCTGATTTTTTGGAAAAATATAAGGATAAGTCCAGTGAAGACCAGATTATCGGACATTTTGGCCTCGGTTTCTACTCTTCTTTTATGGTTGCGGACAAGGTGGAGATCAACACAAAATCCTATAAAGAGGGTGAGCCTGCCGTTCACTGGGAATCGGATAGCGGAACAGAATTTGAAATGGGAGATGGCGACAGGGAGGAAATCGGTACGGAAATTATCCTGCACCTGAATGAAGACAGTTACGAATTTGCCAATGAATACCGGGTTCGTGAGGTGCTTACTAAATATTGTTCCTTTATGCCGGTGGAAATTTTCCTCACAAATGAAAATGCCGAACCACAGTACGAGACGATTCCGAGTGAAGAAGTCACAGAAGACGATACGGTTATCGAGGAAATTGTGGAAGAACCAAAAAAAGAGGACGACGGTGAAGAAGCGGATGGTGAGGCAAAGGAGCCAGTTAAAAAGACGAAGATTTTGAAGAGACCGGTATCCATCAGTGATACGTCACCGCTTTGGGCGAAACATCCAAATGAATGCTCTGAGGAGGATTATAAGACATTTTACCGCAAGGTATTTCAGGATTATAAGGAGCCGCTTTTTTGGATTCACCTGAATATGGATTATCCATTTAATTTAAAGGGGATCTTGTACTTCCCAAAAGTAAATTTGGAGTATGAAAATGCGGAGGGAGTTATAAAACTCTACAACAACCAGGTGTTTATCGCGGATAACATCAAGGAAGTAATACCAGAGTTTTTGCTTCTTCTGAAGGGCGTCATTGACTGTCCGGATCTGCCATTGAACGTGTCGAGAAGCGCGCTTCAGAACGACGGATTTGTGACAAAGATTTCGGATTATATCACGAAAAAAGTGGCGGATAAGTTGAGCGGTATGTGCAAGACTGACCGTGAAAATTATGAGAAATACTGGGATGATATCAGTCCGTTTATTAAATATGGATGTTTGAAGGATCAGAAATTCCAGGAGAAGATGAAAGAGTATATTCTGTTTAAAGATCTGGATGACAAATTTATGACGATGAAGGAATATCTGGATACGGTGGATTCTCTACAACCTGAGGCAGAAGTTGTAGAGCCGGGAGAGGAAACGGAGGGAGAAGAGCCACAGGAGCCGCCGAAGACGACGATATATTATGTCACGGATATGCAGCAGCAAAGTCAGTATATCAATATGTTCCGCGAGCAGGAAATGAATGCCTTTGTATTGACGCACAGCATTGACCAGCCGTTTATTTCTTCGTTAGAGGCAGGGGATGACCATGTAAAATTTCAACGCATTGATGCGGAGGTTACGGATGATTTCAAAGAGGAGACAGATGGGGAGGAGCTGAAAGAGCAGACCGATGTTCTTTCTGAGATGTTTAAGAAAGCGCTTGACAAGGAAAAGTTAGAGGTCAAAGTGGAAAAACTGAAAAATGAAAAGGTTTCTTCTATGATTACCGTTTCTGAGGAATCCAGGCGTATGCAGGATATGATGAAAATGTATGCCATGAACGGCATGGGGCCAATGGGTGATTTTGGAGGAGAAACACTTATATTAAATGCGAACAACAGTCTCGTCCAATATTTGGTGGCAAATAAGGACAGTGAGCACGCAGAGCTTTTCTGCAAGCAGCTTTATGACCTTGCTATGATTAGCAATAAACCGCTTGCCCCGGAGGAGATGACGGCATTTATACAGAGAAGCAACGATATCATGCAGTTGCTCTCAAAAGCGTGATTTATTAGTATAGTTTGGTTTGTTATTTCGGCGATGCATCTAAAGGTGCATCGCCGATTTTAAATGCCGATTGTGATTTGATGATTTTTAGGGAGATATTCGCTGTTATATTTTGTTATTAAAATTTCCGCTAATCCTTGAGAACACTAAGTTTGTCGCAGGTGAACTTTCCCTTAAGATTTTTCTTGTGTTATATCTTTCCGTAGGACATTAAGAACCCTGATAAGGGAAAAAATGAAGGGAGCATTTTTTCATTCCAACACTCGTAATAATTCATTTAAATTACCAATACTTTCCTCAGTCTTCTCTGTACGCTGTAATAAAATAAATTTGCAATGAGCATTAATTGCCGTTCTTCTGTCTTTTTCTTCATCTCCAATAAAAGTCAGCTCTGCGATGGGAGAGGAAAATCTTTCAGAAATCATTTGCAAGCCTTTACAGTTTGGCTTCCTATATCCTGCAACAGTAGATGAAACGTAGTAATCAAAATAGTCCAAAAGTTCTGAAATGTCCCGCCTAAAAATTTCATCAGGCATTGCACTGGGTAAATCCGTAAATGCTGCTATTGTATATCCATATTCCAAGGTTCTAATATTTTTGTAAAAATTTCTTTTAGCATTTGAAATGATTTTTCAATTGCATCTTGTGAAATAGGATACCTAAATTTCCGTATAATTTCTTCAAATCCCTTATAATAAAAATCCTCCCATGAGTGAGGCATTCCTACATACTGCATTAATGTTCCGCCCAAATCAAAAACTACAACTTTCAAAATTATATCGCACCTCCCATTTCCAAATTTCTTTTGGCAAATTTATTCCTCATTCTTTTATGCTGTACCAGTCTATGTTCCATGCTGCACACATGTTTTCTTGCTAGGACGAAATCCCAATTGCATAAAACAGTTTGTGCAATTGGTGTATTTCGCTCTCAAACGCCGAAGGCTTATTGTTGATGTTCAAAAATCCATTGTAAGAGTTCCTTTTCACCAATATCACCAGATGCCAATGCAAGAATCACATCACTTAACTCATTTTGGCTGTAAGACAATTCATATCCATTTAATGCAAGAAAAACTAACATAGTATGCGCTCCAAGTCTTTTGTTTCCGTCCAGCATTGCATGATTTCTTACCAATCCAAAACGGTTTGATTTATATTATTATAGCAAATGTTTTCTGGCGCTTCCTCTTATTTTTGGTTTTGTATAGATAGAATAATACACTTATTTATCATTTGTGGCAAATAAATATATAGAAAAATATTTTGCTTCTTTTTTGTACATGAATATTTCTCTATGGCTTCCGGCCCTCCAATGGTCGTTTGGATGATTGTTTCATAAGGCACAAGGTTAGGGTTCCCCATGTGAAAATACCTCCATTTCTTCTTGTAAGAAAAATCAAACAGACATAACAAAATATAAGCTATATTTTTTGGTTTTATTTACCGGGGTGCGTAGCTGAGGTATTATAAAAGCCTGTTGACGTTTGTCAAGATGTGCTATATAGTTATATTGTTTTTAGGTATAAGAGGCAATAATAATTGTAAGTTTAGGGCAGAGTACATTTTATTTTGAAAATGGATGGTATGGGGATTATGAAAAAAAAGTTATTTGTGTTATTTTGCAAAAAGATGAAGTTTATGACGTTCACGTTTGTTATGATTTTTATAGTGGCGGGTATCAATACGCAGTGGAACTTAACCAGGGTGTATGTCAATGATCTTAAATGGAAACCCGTGATGGAGTTCGGGGAAGACTGGTATTTTTATTACCATGATGTGACAAAAAGTATGGGCGAGGATGGGTTCCTTATTTATTTGCGGACAAAGTGCGCTAGTATGGATTTGCAGGAGTTTCGCATGTCGCATGATCCGTCATTTTGGGTCCATGATATTGATAGATATTCGTATGGGGATATATTTCATGTATCTGGCAGTGAAATGAATCATTTGAAGGAGCAATTCGCAGAAACAGAACGCATCACTCCACTCTCCTCCATTATTGAGGAGGAAACCGGCTTCCACAGTGTGCTGGGAAGTACAAGAAGTATGATTATGGTTTTTTTGTGGGTGATTACACTGATATATGGATTTGTCTGGTTTTATGTTTGCCTGAACAAGAGCGAAGAAATGAACCGCTATCTAATATGGATTAAAATGAGCAAAAAGAGAATTCGGAACACCTTTTGCCTTGTTCCAATAAGTATGGTTGTAGCTGCCTGGCTGGCATCCTTTGTGACGTTTCTTCCATTATATGGAGATTGGGAAATACTTATAGATGGCATGGAGGAATTGAAATACCATGGGAAGCTTTATCCAAGTGTTGAATTTGCCGTAGCAGCTGTGTTTTTTGTAATGGCTCTTTTTCTTTATGTCTGCTGGTGGGCAATATGGAATAGG
This sequence comes from uncultured Eubacterium sp., assembly GCA_910584245.1. Lineage (GTDB taxonomy): Bacteria > Bacillota > Clostridia > Lachnospirales > Lachnospiraceae > Eubacterium_F. Next base: position 243,658 of record CAJTZF010000001.1, on the reverse strand, counting down.
GCATATAATAGGTTGTTATTTAGTATAGAAAAAACAGACAGCCATTTATTTGTTAGTTATTTATCAATTATGGATAATCTTAAACTGATGCTAGTTGCACAGGGCTTTTCAGAAAAGGCAGCAGTTAGGAGCATAAAGCCAGTGCTGGCTAAAAGAGGGATCTGCGCCGGAAATATGTTACACCAGTTTATTGGAAATGAAAAATTTATTTTCTTTGAGATACAAGACACATTAATGGATGCTTATGGCGAATTTGGTTAATTTATATTAGTGAAATTTGGGCCCTTTGTTTAAAATATAAAAAAATGACAATTATAAAAATTTGATATATACTAATTTTATTATAGTTTACACATTTTTATTAAATATTAAAAAAGTAGAGGAGGCGGAGAAATGTCAAAATTTAAACGAATGATTGTTTCGCTTGCGGTTATAGGCATGGTTTTTAGTGTAAGTGACGCCTTTGCAGCAGTTGCTCATGGCACGAGAGTTTCGTGCTCTTTGAGTGGGAAACAACGTATTGATTCAGCATTTATGGATTCGCTATTTGAAGTTTATAAGCTTGAAATGTCATGCATCTCGACTAGTAGACATCCTGCAATGGCTGTTTTGCGCGGGAGGCCTAAGTATGACAGGGCTGCAGTCTGGGTTATGAATCCTGCCATGAAGTGTTCGATTGGGGGGAAAAATTCTGGTAAATATAACGTATATGAATACGCTAAAAGCCATGACGGAGCTTCTTATTCCAACCAAGTAGGGATAAGGTTATACGGTAATCATTGTGATGACCAGAGAGCAGGTGTTTACTGTAATGCATATGCAACGAATGTCAGCAACTAAGGTTGTAATACATAAAAAGATTAATTGTAGTTAGAAGTTATTTTTCTTATTATATAATTATTCTTTGACGTCAGAGGAATTGGGTGTCAAAAAGGTGCGCGTTTCTTAACCACACTTTTTTGACATTTTGATTTGTTGAATGATACATAAAGGGGGAAACCATGTTTCTGCTTAATATAAAAAGGTTTGTGAAATCGCCGGTTTTTTTAATAAGCACGGTCGCGTATTTTGTGATTTTATATGTGATGCAGCCGACGCATATTGCAAAGGGGATTGAGGATATTTCCAATAGCACGCTGACGACACAGCCGTTTTCCTTTTTATTTTTTATGATGATTTCTTATGAATTCTTTTATCAGATAAACATTTCAAAATTAGGGGAATTGATATCGGTATCCGGTTATGGGGTGATCAGAGAAAAGTGCTATGGCCTTCTTATTTTTCTTGGACTTGATTTGGTTATGTATGTGATGTTTCTTGTAATCTCCGCACAGGGAACGGCCAGCGTAATGCGCGAGTGGAATACAGCCTGGTTTGTTATGTTGGCGAAGGCTTATCTGATCTACCATTTTCTGGCTTATTTATTTGCGATATTAGCCGGTCTTTTGATTTCGTTTATCCATTCCAGGATACGGGCGTTTGGTGTTCTTATTTTCGTCTTTTCGTTATTTTCCCAGATTATTTTACCCGTCCTGATGCAGTGTGTGAATGCGAGTGAGAAATGGACGCACATAATGGATATATTTGGAATTATGAACCGGAATTACTATATATATTGTGATTTGTATTACAATTATTCAGTGGAAAACGTGAATATCCAGAGAGTGCTGTTTTGGATTTTATTGACGCTTTCCATTTTGTCCGCCGTTGTAAACAGGGGCAAAAAACACATTTTGACCGGAATGTTGTTCGCCGCCTCATTTGTGACATTTGTATTTTACATACAGCCGGCTGGCTACCGCTATGTCGGGGGAGACTGGGGCGCCTATATGGAGGAGCAGCAATATTACACGCTGCTGTACGATAACGTGAAAGAGGGGATTGCGAGATCGTACAAGGATGCAGATTTTAAAGTGTTAAAGTATGAGGGGGAGCTGTCGGCCAAACGGGTGCTGGAGGCTTCCCTTGATTTGACCGTGGATAAGGAATATTTGGAACAATACTGCTTCACCCTTTATCACGGTTACCAAGTGAGGGAAGTATCCGACCAGGATGGAAATGGTCTTTCTTTTGAGCAGCAGGGAGACCATGTGCTGGTCAGAAATGACGCAGGCGGCCCGGTTACGAAACTTCATTTTGAGTATTCTGGGTTTTCACGAAAATATGTGGCGACCAGCCAGGCGGTATTTCTGGGAGGGAACTTTCCCTATGTGCCACACCCGGGCTGGAACGTGTATAAGTCCGAGCCGGTCGAGGTTCACGACGATCCAATGGTAACGCAATCCTGGGATGTTTCGGAATATGGATTAAAGGGTTTGGGTTACAAAACAGATTACGATCTTTGGTTCTATACGGCGGGCACAGTATATTCTAATCTTGACGAGAAGGGGCCGTCCCATTTTGCAGGTACGTCAGAAGGAGCGACTTTTGTTGCGTGTGATTATATAAGGGAAATGAAAATCAGGAATTGTACGGTATATTATTCGGCTCTTTGCGCACCTTATTTCCACTTTAATCTTGATGAGACAATCAAAAGATATGAAGATGTCATTGATGAGTATTCGGCATTAGGGGACTGGGAAGATATGAAAATATTTGACATGATGTTTTTTGGGGATGGGACGCTCATACATTATTATGCGAGCGACCACATGATTTCGGACGATGATAATATTCCCCGGTTTTACCCATATTATCTTGAAACGGGGAAAACTCCGTCTTATAACGATATTTACGGAGATGAGTGAGACGGCAGCAGTTTGCGGACGAAAGGAGTAGATGAGATGATTGAGATTAACCATGTAAGTAAAAGGTTTGGAAGGAAGCAAATTTTAAAGGACATACATGTTACGATTGACGATGGCATTTATGGTCTTTTGGGACCGAATGGCGCGGGAAAAACTACGTTGATGAGATGTTTGACAAATTTATATTCCCTGTCAGGCGGCGATATAAGCATTCATGGCATTTCTTTTAAAAAAAGTAAAAAGCTAAATATCGGTTATTTACCGCAATCGTTCGGGCTTTTTAAAGAGTTAAAGGTGTATGACATGATGCAGTATTTTTGCAATTTAAAAGGACTTCCGAAGAAGCAAAGGAAAGAGGAGATCGAAAGGTGCCTGCGTCAAGTGAACATGGAGACAAACCGCGATACGCCAGGAGGGAAATTATCTGGCGGAATGATGAGGAGAGTTGGCGTCGCCCAGGCCCTTATCCATCATCCGAAGCTGATTCTTTTTGATGAGCCGACGGCCGGGCTTGATCCCGAGGAACGGATGCGGTTTAAAAATATTATATCCGGCTTGGGCGCAGATGAAACGGTAATTATTTCAACGCATATTGTGGAAGATATTGAGGCGTGCTGCGACAAGGTTATCATAATGAATGATGGGAGAGTACTCTGTGTAAAAACGTGCGGGGAATTAGCGAGTGTGGCAGAAAATAAGGTGATCGCGTGTGAGAAGGGAAAAGAGAATCTCATTCCGTGTGGCTATTATATCGAAAAACAGTATGTGGAGGATGCAAAAATGTATTACCGCGTTTTGTTGGAAGACGCAGATGGCGCAGAGGGATTTGAGGTGCTGAAACCGACGATAGAGGATGGTTATATGGCTGTAATTAAAGGCTTTTGATTTTTGGCGGAGGTATGTGTCGTGAATGTAAACATGTTTGAACGTTTTTGGCTACAGGTTAAGGGAATGCGTACGCTTTTTTTTGTTCCTCTGGCCGGCTATTATTGTCTGGTTCCGCTCGGCGTATGGGCAATGTCAAATAAACCGGAATTCGTACTGGTGGACGCTATTTCAGAAATGTGTTATCTCGTTGTGCCATTCTTGTCTACATGGTGGGGTTATCTGGTTATGAGGGAATACATAGAGGGAGATGGAAGGGAAGTTCTTCTGCTTGGGAAAGGAATGGCTTCTGGGGCATTTCTTTTTTGGCAGTTAAATAGCATTTGTTTCATTCCGCTACTGTGGGTCAAGGTGGATGAAAGATTTGAAAATGACCTGGTGTCCCTCGCCGCTCAATTGATTCTCATTTCCTTTGTAATGAACGGACTGGCATTGTTTTTGAGTTCGTTTACGAAGAGTATTACGATGTCCATGCTCGTGATTATTTTATACTCGGCCCTTTCCAATTACACATTTCATAATGCGCAGTTTACCAAGGTATTCAGTCCGGTCCAGCTGACACTTCTGCGGGATGCCTTTTATGATGAAAGCGGGAGAAGTATTTATATGAAGTTTATTTTAGCTGGTACTGTTTTCTGGGTACTCGGCGTAGCCCGGTGCAGAAAGATGGAGTGAATAGTTTTATTGCATCAAGCTAAAAAGGCTGTTTTTGGGGATTAGAAGAAAAGAATGTGGTGTTAATATAGATTAAGATTTAGCAGTTTAAAATAGACTTCACAGAGGTATATATGAATAAAAAGTATACAGTATTTTTAAGTTCCACATATGATGATTTAAGAGAAGAGAGAAGGGAAGTTATTCATGCATTACTTGAATTGGGCTGTATTCCATGTGGTATGGAGACCTTTCCGGCTGACGATGATGAACAGTTTGAATTCATAAAATTAGAAAAAAGTGAAAAGGGTGAACAAAATGGAAGAAAATTACATGCGTTTATAGAATATGTTTCTAAAGGAAAGATGGTAAAGTTTTGGAATGGAAAAGAAGATTTGGCTGGGAAAGTGTCAAGACCAATGGTTTCAATAATTAAATTACATCCATCAATGGGATGGGTGCGCGGGGATTCTTATATGGGTATTATCCCAGGTACATTTGCCGGAAAACATTTAGATTTGTATGAAAACCATGTGCCTATTTTAGATAATTAGACAAAAAAACAGACCATCGTTTCTTATCAACAATAGTCTGCTTATGCAAGCTTCGAAAGGGACTTGAACCCTCGACCCCTTCATTACGAGTGAAGTGCTCTACCGACTGAGCTATCGAAGCAATAAATTACGGGGAACTTGATTTTTCCCAACAATGATATTATAACATGCAAAAATGTTTTGTCAACAATTTTTTTAAAAAACTGAAAAATATTCATGGGGTGAATTGACAAACATCATAATATACTGATAAAATATGAAATAACGTAAAGTGATTGGGAACGAGCTGCATTGGCAGCTTCCCACAATGAAAAGGAGGTAGGTGTTTATGGCAAGATTTACATTGCCGAGAGATTTGTATCATGGAAAGGGTTCTCTGGCGGAACTGAAAAATTTTGAGGGCAAACGGGCGATTATATGTGTTGGGGGAGGCTCAATGAAGCGATTTGGCTTTCTGGACCGGGCGGTAGATTATCTGAAAGAGGCCGGTATGGAGGTTGAGCTGTTTGAGGGAATTGAGCCGGATCCTTCTGTGGAAACGGTGATGCGCGGAGCAGAGGTGATGAGCAAATTCCAGCCGGACTGGATTGTGGCAATGGGAGGCGGATCGCCGATTGACGCCGCAAAAGCGATGTGGATTAAATATGAGTATCCAGAAGTGACTTTTGAGGACATGTGTAAGGTGTTCGGACTGCCGAAACTGCGCACAAAGGCTAAGTTTTGTGCGATTCCGTCTACCTCGGGTACGGCGACGGAGGTAACGGCATTTTCCATTATTACCGACTATGAAAAGGGAATTAAATATCCGATTGCCGATTTTGAAATCACGCCGGACGTGGCGATCGTGGATTCCGATTTGGCGGAGACGATGCCGCCGAAACTCGTAGCGCATACCGGAATGGACGCGATGACTCATTCCATTGAGGCATATGTATCCACCGCTAACTGTGATTACACGGATGCACTTGCAATCCACTCCATTAAAATGATCCAGAAAGACCTGATCGATTCATTTAACGGGGATATGGATGCGAGAAAACATATGCACAATGCACAGTGCCTGGCAGGGATGTCATTTTCGAATGCGCTTCTCGGCATCGTACATTCAATGGCTCACAAAACGGGAGCTGCTTTTGAGGGCGGACATATTATTCACGGGGCGGCAAATGCCATGTATCTGCCAAAGGTAATCCAGTACAACAGTAAGGATGAGACGGCGGCAAAGCGCTATGCCCAGATTGCGGATGAGATGAAGCTTGGCGGAGATTCCGTGGAAGAAAAGGTCAGATTGCTGATTGCGCATCTCAGAAAGATGAATGATGACCTGAACATCCCGCACGGTATAAAAAATTATGGGGCGGATGGTCTTCCCGCTGAGAAGGGATTTGTGCCGGAAGAGGTATTTTTGGAGAAGCTTCCTGACATTGCGGCCAATGCGATTTTGGATGCATGTACGGGGTCGAATCCACGCCAGCCTTCGCAGGAGGATATGGAAAAATTGCTGAAATGCTGTTATTATGATACCGATGTGGATTTCTGAGTAAACTACATTCTTGACAAACCTCATAAAATACTATACAATACTGAATAACTCAAGAAGTTGAGAAATTTTAGAAAATAATACCCGGTTTGCAGAGGCTCCCCGAATGTCGTTTCAGAGTTCTTTAGACCGGAGAAAAAAAGGAGAACTAGTCATGTTAGAAAAAATGCAGGAACTTATCGCAGATCAATTGAGTGTGGATGCGGATAGCATCACAGAAGCATCTTCTTTCAAAGATGATTTGGGGGCAGATTCTTTAGATCTTTACGAATTGATTATGGCTCTTGAGGAAGAGTATGATGTGGAAATCCCTACAGATGACTTGGAGAGTATTAATACTGTAGGAGATGTAATTAACTTCTTAAAAGAAAAGGGAGTGGAATAAATTACATCGGGGGTGCAGGATTTTGTTGTGCCTGGCATGAGCTACATCATATTGTAATTTACAAAATTCGTCAAAAACATGTGGCTGCTGATCGGTGTCGGCAGCCATGTCAGCTTTATTACGGTAAGCTGCGGAGATGACCGCGGGTTGAAGTTATGCAGGAGGTAAACAGATCATGGGAAAGATTGCATTTGTATTTCCGGGCCAGGGTTCACAGAAAGTGGGCATGGGAAAGGAATTTTATGACAATTCTCCAATTGCCAGAAAAATATTTGACAGTGCAAGTGATGCCGTCGGACTGGATCTGAAGGCATTGTGTTTTGAAGAGAATAAAAATATAGATATTACCGAGTATACACAGGTGGCGTTGCTGACGACGAGTGTCGCCATCATGGAAGTGCTGCGCGACCGGGGCGTTCATCCCGATGTGGCGGGAGGGCTCAGCCTGGGCGAGTACTGCGCCTTAGTGGCGGCAAATGCCATGAATTACATAGATGCGGCAAAAGCGGTTAGAAAACGCGGTATTTTTATGCAGGAGGAAGTACCGGCCGGCGTCGGCGGCATGGCTGCGGTTATGGGCCTGGACGCAGGGCAGATTGAAGCGGCGATTGCCGGCATAGCGGAAGTCCAGGTGGCAAATTACAATTGCCCGGGACAGATTGTTATTTCCGGTAAGAAAGAAGCGGTTGAGGCCGGCGCTGAAAAGTGTAAAGAAGCGGGGGCGAAGCGTGCGGTCATGCTAAATGTCAGCGGGCCGTTTCATTCGGATTTGCTCAAGGGCGCAGGAACTAAGCTGGCGCGCGTGCTGGATGGCATTGAGTTTCGCAAACCGGAAATACCGTATGTGGCGAACGTCACAGCCGGATACATAACAGAGGTAGAAGATATCCAGCCTTTGCTAGTCAGACAGGTGTCGACATCTGTGCGCTGGCAGCAGTCAGTGGAGACAATGGTGTCAGACGGAGTGGACACTTTTATAGAAATCGGACCAGGGCGTACGCTTGCGGGATTTAATAAAAAAATTGGAAAAGCGATTGGCAAGGAGCTGACTACTTATAGCGTTGGAACACTGGCGGATATGGAAACAGTAATAGAGAAATGTTAGGAGAACCCGCTATAGCAGGCGGTGGCTCCGGAATTGTATGAGCATTTGGAAAGGTTGGATAAATATATGTTATTAGAAGGAAAGGTTGCGGTTGTCACGGGAGCCGGCCGCGGTATCGGCCGGGGAATTGCCCTCGCCCTTGCGCGGGAGGGTGCGATGGTCGTAGTCAATTATAATGGTTCTGCTGACCGGGCGGCGGAGGTAGTCCGCTCGATTGAAGAGGGCGGCGGAAAGGCTGCCGCGGTGCAGTGCAATGTCAGTGATTTTGAAGCGGCAAAAGAATTTTACGCAAATATCGTAAAAGAATATGGTAAAATTGATATTCTTGTGAACAATGCCGGAATTACAAAGGATAATCTGATTATGAAAATGTCGGAGCAGGAATTCCAGAGCGTAGTACAGACAAATCTTGCCGGGACATTCCACGGTGTAAAATTTGTGAGCCGTCCGATGATGAAGCAGCGGTACGGGCGCATTATTAATATTGCGTCGGTGGCGGGCGTGACAGGAAATGTAGGACAGGCGAATTATTCCGCTTCCAAAGCAGGTGTGATCGGTCTGACAAAGGCTACAGCGAAGGAGCTTGCGCCCCGGAACATTACAGTAAATGCGATTGCGCCGGGATTTGTGGAAACGGAAATGACCGATGTGCTTTCCGATTCGGTGAAAGAGGCAGCTGTTGCCACAATTCCGCTCGGTAAATTTGGTCAGGTGGAGGACATCGCGGAGGCCGTTGTTTTCCTCGCTTCGGACCGCGCGAAATACATAACCGGCCAGGTGCTCTGCATAGACGGCGGAATTGCTATGTAGGCGCAGCGGTTTTGGATAGAAATGAGAGAAAGCATATTTAGGAGGATTATTCAATGAGCAGACGAGTAGTCATAACCGGTATGGGGGCGATTACCCCGATCGGAAATACAGTGGATGAATTTTGGAGCAATGTAAAGAAGGGTACGGTCGGCATCGGTCCAATGACGCAAATTGACGTGACCGATTACAAGGCGAAACTTGCCGCCGAGGTAAAGGATTTTGATCCAAAGGAGTATATGGATCCCAAATCGGCAAGACGTATGGAGCGGTTTGCGCAATTTGCGGTAGCGACGGCGAAGCAGGCGCTTGCAGACAGCGGTATTGATATGGAAAAGGAAGATCCGTTTATGGTCGGTACCTGTGTGGGCTGTGGAATCGGAAGTTTGCAGTGTATGCAGAGGGAGTATAAAAAGCTTCTTGACAAGGGCCCAAACCGGGTGGCGCCGCTTATGATTCCATCCCTGATTTCCAATATGGCTGCTGGAAATATTGCGATTCAGCTTGGTTTGAAGGGAAAGAATATTAATATCGTGACGGCGTGTGCGACCGGAAATCACAATATCGGTGAGGGATTCCGGTCGGTGCAGTACGGAGAGGCCGACGTCATGATTGCCGGCGGGGCAGAAGCGGCGATCACAGAGCTCGGTGTCGCTGGATTTACGAATATGACCGCGCTATCTCTTGCCACGGATCCTCTAAAGGCTTCGATTCCATTTGATATAAACCGCAGCGGGTTTGTTATGGGCGAGGGAGCGGGAATCCTCGTTCTTGAAGAGCTTGAGCACGCGAAAAAGCGGGGAGCGGAAATATACGCGGAACTGATTGGATATGGGGCGACGAACGATGCCTTTCATATTACATCTCCGGCAGAGGACGGAAGCGGCGCCGCCAAAGCGATGGAATTTGCGATCCGGGATGCGGGCATTGATCCGGCGGACGTGGATTACATCAATGCACACGGCACGAGCACGCATTTGAATGATTTGTTTGAGACAAGGGCAATCAAGCTTGCGATGGGTGAAGCCGCTTACCAGTGTAAGATCAGTTCCACGAAGTCAATGGTAGGACATCTTCTCGGCGCCGCCGGAGGTGTTGAGTCTATTGCATGTGTGAAATCTATTATGGATGGTTTTGTACATGTAAATGCCGGCCTTACCGATCCGGATCCGGAGTGTGACCTGGATTGCGTAAAAGGCGAGGGTATTGAGATGGATGTAAAGATGGCCCTTTCTAATTCCCTTGGGTTTGGCGGGCACAATGCGACACTTATTTTTAAGGCATTTGAGGAGTAGATCAGCGAGGAGGCGCATATGTTATTAGATATCAATGGTATTAAAGAAATTATCCCACACCGCTATCCATTTTTGCTGATTGATTGTATTGAGGAAATGGAGCCGGGGGTAAAAGCAATCGGATATAAAAATGTAACGGCAAACGAGCCTTTTTTCCAGGGACATTTTCCACAGAAGCCCGTTATGCCGGGAGTGCTCATTGTGGAGGCTCTGGCACAGGTCGGCGCTGTGGCGGTTTTGAGCTTGGAGGAAAATAAAGGAAAGCTGGCTTTCTTTGGAGGGATCGACAAAGCAAAATTCCGCAAGCAGGTCGTACCGGGTGACCGGCTGAAATTAGAAACAGAGATTATTAAATGCAAAGGACCGATGGGCGTTGGAAAGGCGGTCGCGACAGTGGACGGAAAAGTGGCTTGTGAAGCTGAGATTAAATTTATGATCGGATAGGATTAGAAAAGACCATATAGGAAAGGATGATGAAGATGGAAAAGACAATGGACAAAATTGTGGCACTTGCTAAGGGACGCGGATTTATTTACCCGGGGTCCGAGATTTACGGAGGACTTGCGAACACATGGGATTACGGAAATCTTGGTGTGGAGCTGAAAAATAATGTGAAACGGGCATGGTGGCAGAAATTTATCCAGGAAAATAAATATAATGTCGGTGTGGACTGCGCCATCCTCATGAATCCACAGACATGGGTGGCATCCGGGCACCTCGGGGGATTTTCTGATCCGCTTATGGACTGCAAGGAGTGTCATGAGAGATTCCGCGCCGACCAGCTGATTGAGAACTTTGCTGAGGAAAACAGTATTGAGCTGGACGGGTCGGTAGACGGCTGGGACAATGCGAAAATGGAGCAGTTTATCGAAGAAAAAGCGGTATGCTGTCCAACTTGTGGAAAGCACAATTTCACAGAGATCCGCCAGTTTAACCTGATGTTCAAAACGTTCCAGGGTGTGACAGAGGATGCAAAAAATACGGTTTATCTTCGGCCGGAGACGGCACAGGGGATTTTTGTGAATTTCAAGAACGTGCAGCGTACATCCCGGAAAAAGGTGCCGTTTGGCATTGGCCAGATTGGAAAATCGTTCCGAAATGAAATTACTCCGGGGAATTTTACGTTCCGCACGCGCGAATTTGAGCAGATGGAGCTGGAGTTTTTCTGCGTGCCGGACACAGACTTAGAGTGGTTTTCGTATTGGAAAGAATTTTGTATCCAGTGGCTTCAGGATCTCGGTATCAAGGAAGATGAAATGCGCGTGCGCGATCATGACAAGGAAGAATTGTCCTTCTACAGCAAAGCGACGAGCGATATTGAGTTTTTGTTCCCGTTTGGCTGGGGCGAGCTATGGGGTATCGCCGACCGCACGGATTATGACCTGACACAGCACCAGAATACATCGGGCGAGGATATGAGTTACTTTGACGACGAGCGAAAAGAAAAATATATCCCCTATGTGATAGAGCCTTCGCTCGGCGCCGACCGTGTGACGCTGGCATTTCTGTGCAGCGCATATGACGAGGAAGAGCTGGAGGGCGGCGATATGCGTACGGTAATGCATTTTCATCCTGCGCTGGCGCCAGTTAAAATTGGTGTGCTTCCTCTTTCGAAAAAGCTGAACGATGGCGCTGAAAAGGTATATGAAGAGCTGAGTAAGTATTATAATTGTGAATACGATGACCGAGGAAATATCGGAAAGCGTTACCGCCGCCAGGATGAAATCGGGACACCGTACTGCGTCACCTATGATTTTGAGTCCGGGGAAGACGGGATGGTGACAGTCCGTGATCGCGATACAATGGAACAGGAGCGGATCAGCATTGCACATTTAAAAGACTATTTCGAGAATAAATTTTATTTTTAAAAAAGGCTTGCATTTTTTACCTTATTGTGGTAGCATTAGAAGCACGATAAAAAAAGAGAAGGGAGGTGGACAATATGACAACGACTAGAATTACAACGATGAAACATTATCATCTCGCGGGAATGATGCTTAGAAGTCATGTTGTCCACCCTCCTATTTACGGTAGTTAGAAGACAGGAAAGGTCTTTTCATGCCGGGATAAATAGTGAAATAGGACGAAAACAGCAGGATTTCTGAATGTCGATGGAAATTCTGCTGTTTTTTTATTGACAAACAAGTGTTCGGGTGATAAACTGAATAAAACATACGTTCTGATGCGTAGGAGGTAAAAAGATGAAAGGGAAATCGGTGAACGGATCAAAAGACCTGGGGCTTGGGTTTTGGAAAACAGTGCAAAACAATTTTTGGGCGCTTCGGTTTATTTGGTCGATCAGCAGGAATTATGTTGTAAACGCTTTTATCAATGAGGCGATCGGGTATTTTATGTGGGTTTTTTTCAGTGCATATTTTATCCGGTATATCGTTCAGGCGGTGACAGGTGGGAAGCCCGTTTCCGGCGTATATATATATATCGGGGCCGTGGTGGCTGTTATGGGTGTACTGAATGTATACCAATCTTATGTTGGCAGGGTTCTCCGGCCGCTTATGGATGTGAAGCTGTATCAGAAAATTTATTCTGTTTTGTACAAGAAAGCGGAAAATGTAGAACTGGAATGTTTTGAGGACACAGAGTTTTATAACCGTTATACCATGGCGGTCGACAATGCCTGTGAAAAGATTACGAGTATCGTGTGGGAACTGGCGAGTATTATTTGTGCGGCGGTAGCCGGAATTTCTACGTATGTTCTCATGTTCCGCATGGACCCGTGGATGCTTTTGTTTGTTCTCTCCCCGCTTGTCGGCTCCTTCCTATTTGGAACCATTATGAATAAGCTGACGTTTCAAATATATCAGAAAATCACACCGGATAATCGGAAAGTAGAGTATGTAAACCGGGTTATGTATCTGGCAGAATATTCGAAAGAGATGAGGTTGTCAAATATTTTCCAGGTATTGAAGCGTACATATAATGAAGCGGTAAAGCATCAGATCGAGGTTGTCCGGTCATATATAGGAAAACTACTGCTCAACGGCTTTTTGCAGTACTATCTGTCGTATACTATTATTTTTGAAGGACTGTTGCTTTATGGGGCGTACCAGACGATGGTGACACACCGGCTGACGCTGGCAGATCTCTCGATTTTATCCAGCATGATGGTTACGGCGTCATGGATTCTCGTAGGCATCGGAAATTCGGTGATGAATTGTAGTAAAAATGGAATGTTTATTCATAATATCCGGGCATTTATGCAATACGAGGAAAAGATACCGGAAGACGCGGATGGCGTCAGTCCGGAACATGAGATTGATAGCATAGAGTTTCGGAACGTGTCCTTTTCATATAGAGGAGGAAAAGAGGTCATTCATGATTTGTCTTTCCGCGTGGGAAAAAATGAATCCGTGGCGCTGGTGGGACACAATGGGGCGGGAAAGACTACGATTTTAAAATTGCTGTTTCGTCTCTATGATCCAGACCAGGGAGAAATACTCGTAAATAACCGGAATATCAAGGAATACAACTTAGAGGAATACCGAAATCTTTTTGCAGCGGCATTTCAGGATTATAAGATTTTTGCGTACAGTGTGGCGGATAATGTGCGGATGGAGAGGGATTTAGACGATCCTGAGAAGACTGTGGCGGAGGCGCTTAAGCGCGCCGGTGTGTATGAGAAAGTGATGAGCCTTCCCCACGGAATACATACTGTGCTGACGCGGGAGTTTGATGATAGCGGTGCGGTGCTATCCGGCGGGGAGTACCAAAAGATTGTTGTGGCAAGAGCATTTGCCAATCCCGCGCCGATCAAGGTGTTTGATGAGCCGTCGAGCGCCCTGGATCCGATCGCAGAATACAATTTGTTTCAGGCCATTTTAGAGGAGAGCCGCGAGCGTATCATGTTCTTTATATCCCACCGGCTTTCTTCCGTTAAGGACGCGGACACTGTATTTATGCTTGAGAAGGGAAAACTGATTGAGCAGGGAACGCATGAAGAGCTGATGGAGCAGGGCGGTAAATATGCGGCGATGTATAAGATGCAGGCGAAAAACTATCAGCCGGAGGAGACGGATTTGGAGGTGGAATGGGATGCAATCGGATAAAAAGATGAAGCTGACAGCGGGGCGTACGATGTCTAATACATGGTTTATGATCAAGATTATATTCCAGGCATCTCCGCTGTATGGGATTATGCTTATTCTGGAAAAGATGAGGCACAATGGTCTGATTTTTGTCGAGCATACGGTAGGAATTGGATTTGTTTTAGAGGCGGCAGAGTTTGGGAAGCCTTTTCGCGAGGTTGTTTCTTTTATGCTTTTTATGTTTGCGCTTCTGGCATTTTCAGGACTTTATTCTGCTGTTTTTAATTCCGTCGTAGCGCAAATTTGTATGCCGAAGATCGAGAGAAAGCTGAAATTTTTGCTGTATGGGAAAGCGGGAAGCCTGGATATTGCCTGCTATGACGATCCAGAGTATTACAATGAATTTGTAATGGCAGTTTCGGAGGCGAAAAATTCCATTGACCGGGCGGTAAATCTGATCGGCATGCTAGTGTCCGGCCTTGTGATTTTTTTCTCATATGGGACGTATTTTCTCATGAAGGATCCGATTTCCGTGACGTTTGTCATTGTGTCGTTTGTAGCCAGCTTTTTTGTGTATAATGTCGCGAATAAGATTCGCTTCCGGCTGAAGCTGGAGACGAATCCGCTCAATAAAAAGCGGCAGTACGTACACCGGACGTTTTACCTGAGTGCGTATGCCAAGGAGCTCCGTTTAAACCGCAGATTATCAAGGCGGTTGTATCAGGATTTTGAAGAGACTAATAAGAGTATATATAACTGTGAGAAAAAGGTTTCTAAAAAACTGTGGGGACTAAATTTTCTCACGAACTACTTGTTTAGTGATTTCATTTTTGATGGAATATATCTTGGATATCTTGTATTCCAGGCGGCGGTGAGGAAAGTTCTTTCTCTGAGCGGGCTTGTGGTAATGTACAATTCTATCGGGAGTTTGAGAAATGGAATGCGTATTTTGTCAGAGCTTCCGCCGACGGCGGTGGAGATGGCCCTTTATGTAGAGAAGATCCGTATGTTTCTGGCCTATGAGACAAAAGTGGTCAGTGAGGAGAATCTGCCTGTACCGGATACAGTGAAGGAAATCCGTTTTGAAAATGTATCTTTTGCATATGATGAGGCGGCAGGGGATATTATTCATCATGTCTCTTTCACGATAGCGCCGCAGGAAAAGATTGCTCTTGTCGGTTATAATGGGGCAGGAAAGACGACGATGATCAAACTGCTTATGCGGTTGTATGATCCGACGGAGGGACGCATTCTCCTGGATGGCGTGGATATACGTAGATATGACCTGGAGCAGTACCGCAGCCGGATCGGAACCGTATTTCAGGATTACCAGGTTTATGCCGCCACGGTGGCAGAAAATGTTGTGATGGATGAGGTTCCGCCACAGACTGACGTTACATTAGCGCTCCGGCAAAGTGGATTTTCGGCCCGGCTTGCCAATATGGAACGGGGAGTGGATACTGGCCTGACAAGGGAATTTGACGATTCCGGGACGAATTTGTCCGGAGGTGAGAGCCAGAAACTGGCGGTAGCGAGAGTGTTTTATAAGGATTGCAGCCTGATTATATTAGATGAACCGTCCAGTGCGCTGGATCCGATTGCGGAGTACCAGCTGAATGTGTCGATGGCCAGGGCATCTGTGCAAAAAAGTGTGATATTTATTTCTCACCGGCTTTCGACTACAAGGCATGCAGACCGGATTTTGATGTTGGAAAAGGGACGTGTGATTGAGTCCGGAACGCATGAGGTTCTGCTGGAGAAAAATGGTAAGTATGCTGAGATGTGGCATGCACAGGCAAGTAAATATGTTTAAGAGGAGGTTGCCATGAAAGAAAATCGATTGCCCCCCCGTGTGCTGAAACTGTTGAAACCACACGGCATCGGCAAGGAGCATGTATTGGATGTCTGTCCGGTTGATTTGTCGGATGCAGGTGAATATATTAGCGGATATCTGTTTCTGACAGCGGATACAATCGGCATTGTGACGAGTGAGCCGATTGGAAACCGCGTCAGGTACTTCCGGGGGACGAAGACAAAAGATATGGAATACGGTGAGGACACACTAGAATATGCGATCCGGCTTATTTCCATTGAAGAGACCGAACAAATGAAGATCGAACGAATGGTAGCGACGAACCGGGTTACCGTTTTGCACCGGGATGTACCAGTACAAATCGGAGTATTGACAAATTTATATTTGGAACAGATGAACCTGTTTTTAAAGAGTTACAAAAAACTAAAAAAGTATCCTGACGCGGCTGATGAAATTGAGGCTTCCGCAGATATTTCGGAGGAGCAGGCAGAGTATTGCCCGGTCTGTGGAACGATGTATCCCGACCCGAAGCGCAAGATTTGTCCCAAATGCATGAATAAGCGGTCTATTTTTTTCCGTACGCTCGGCTACTTTTTCCGATATAAATGGAAGTTTATCACATTATTTTTCTGCTACTTTATGGCGGCGGGACTAAATCTGGTCTGGCCATACTTAAATGGTGCGGTTTTGTACGATCGGATTCTTAGGAAAGAGGATGGATTTTTAGAACAGTTTGGCGTTGCGGGCCAATATGCACTCGCGCTTTTGCTGCTCGTCGGGATCATGGTGTTGTCCAAGGTCGTGCAACAGGGAGTGGGGCTGCTCCAGGGAACACTTATGGCCCAAGTTGTGGCGGCGACGATACGGGACATGAAAAAAGATGTCTTTTCCGCGATGGGAAATCTGTCGATCAACTTTTTTACGAGCAAACAGACGGGAAGCCTTATGACGAGGGTTCTCAGCGATGCGGACCGGGTGACGGATTTTTTCATAGATGGTTTTCCATACATATTCGTTCATGGATTTACGATTATTGCCACGTTTACGGTAATGTTTCAGTTAAACTGGCAACTGGCGCTCGTCGCCTGTATTTTATTGCCGCTTCTCGTTGTAATGAGTGTGAAACTTAAGCCGAAACTTTGGAGTTTGTTTGGCCGGCGGCACAGGGCTGAACGAACGGTAAACAGCCGTGTCAACGACAATCTGACCGGGGCGCGCGTCGTGAAGTCATTTGGGCAGCAGGATCAGGAAAATAGCAGGTTTGAGGGGCCAAATGAGAATTTGCGCGATGCGGAGGTGCGCATTGTAAAATATAATAACCGCTTTACGATATTGTACAATCTTGTACAGGAAATATCAAATATATGGGTGTGGATACTAGGGGTGTTTCTGCTGCTGAGGACAGACAGCGTGGAGCTCGGTATTCTGATCACTTTCGTGGGATATGTGGCACAGCTGAATGGGCCGATGAATTTCTTTTCCTGGGTGTTCCATATGTGGACGAACAGCATTAATGCCGCGCAGCGCATGTTTGAGATTATGGATGCTGTTCCGGATTTACAGGAGGCGCCCGAGCCGGTTCGCATGAAGGAGCCGAGAGGCGAAATCACGCTTGAACACGTTACCTTTGGATATGATGTCAATAACCCGGTGCTAAAGGATATCAGCCTTCATGTGAAGGCCGGGGAGATTTTGGGAATCGTCGGGCGGTCCGGCGCGGGCAAATCGACGTTGGTAAATCTGATCTCCCGGTTGTACGATACGAACGAGGGGAGCATTTCACTTGACGGCATTAATGTGAAGGACATCGCCTTTCATGATCTTCGGAGAAATGTGGCGATGGTCTCGCAGGATACATACATTTTTATGGGAACAGTGGCAGAAAATATCGCGTATGCAAATCCTTCGGCATCCAGAAAAGAGATTATACGGGCAGCGATGCTGGCGAGCGCCCATGAATTTATATCCAATATGCCGGATAGTTATGATACGGTTATCGGGGCATCCGGCAAAGATTTGTCCGGGGGCGAAAAGCAGAGGATCTCGATTGCCAGGGCGATTCTTGCCAATCCGAAAATACTCATTTTAGATGAGGCGACAGCCAGTGTGGATACGGAAACAGAAAAAGCGATCCAGGAATCACTGAACTATTTGGTGAAGGGACGTACAACGCTTTCTATCGCCCACCGCCTGTCTACCCTGCGGGATGCCGACCGTCTGGTTGTTATTGATAACGGGAAGCTCGTGGAGGAAGGAACGCATCAGGAATTAGAAGCACTTGGAGGCATTTATTTTAAGCTTATGGAGCTTCAGACAAAATCACTGGCATTGAAGGGGGAATTGTAATGAGTCAGGAATTTAATATAGATCAAATGGAGCGGGAAGTGGAGGAGATGACAGCGCTTCGCTACTTGACAAAAGAGAACGCCGTGTTTGCGAGAACCGAGGGAGGATTTATCAGCTTGGAGTTTGACGGAAAGAAGTGGGAGAGAGTGCAGGTGATCCGCTTATTTCCGTTTACGGAGCCAGACCAGTTTATCTCGATTCGCACGGTGGAAGAGAGATCGAAAGAGATCGGTGTCATTGAGGACATGAAAAAAGTGTCAAAAGAGACGAGAAAAATGCTCGAGGAGCAGCTGAAACTCCATTACTTTACGCCGGTTATCCAGAAAGTGCTGGATATTAAGGATGAGTACGGATATGCTTATTTTCATGTTATGACAGACCGGGGAGAGTGCCGTTTTACAATTAATATGGGCGGGAATGCAGTTGTGCGTCTCACCGATACCCGCCTGCTCATTACGGACTTGGATGAAAACCGGTTTGAGATACCCGATGTGCTTCAGCTGAGCCAAAAAGAACAGCGGAAGCTGGATTTGTTTTTGTAAGGAGGTTTGCCTTGAAATTAAAATACGAATTGCCGAAAGAGGCAGCTTCTTGTATTCGGATGGATCAGGGAGAAAAAATTTATTACGCGGTTCCGTTCGATGTGGCGGAGGATGGCTCGTTTCTTCCAGATTCCTATCTAGTTGTGACGACGGGGCATTTATGGGTTATATCGGGTGGAACGCTGTTAGAGCAGTTGGATTTGTCAGATTGCAGACATGCAAAAGCGGAGGCGAATATCGGGTGTGGTTTGCTGGTGTTGGAGCAAAAGGGGATTTCCCGCTATGTAGTACAATATTCTGCCAGGCACTTATCGAGGTATGCCTATGTGGCGAGAGGAATCAATATTCTCATTTCCGGCAGGGATGAAGAAGTGGTGAGCGGGGAATATGAAAAAATCTGCCCCGACTGTGGCCGGGCAATACCGGGCACAAGATACTGTCCGCACTGTTCAAGGGAGGGAGGATTCTGGCGGACCTTCCTGAAACTTGCAGTTCCGTATAAAAGGAATTTTATAGGAATTATAGCGCTTATGATTCTTGCAGCTGTCGTCACCTTGTTGAATCCAGAGGTACAAAAGCACCTCGTCGATGATGTGCTGACGAGAGGCAACGGCGGCATGAAAGTGGCGTTCACCTGTCTTGGTATTATGTTTGCCCTGAGTGTGGGAATTGTCATCATCAACATATTAAAAAGCTATTTTTGTACGGTGCTTGGGGCCAGAATCGCAAAGGACCTGCGGGAAAAGCTGTTTGCCAAGATTCAGATTTTATCGCTTAGCTTTATTAATGACAGGCGGCCGGGCGAGCTTATGAACCGGATCGTGCATGATACGGGAAAGATCCGCGAGTTTATGGAGAAGACGTTTTGCAACATGTTTACCGTCTGCTTTATTTTCATCTGTGATATTATTTTCATGCTGGCCTTGAGCGTGAGACTGGCGCTATTCAGTTTTATATTTATACCATTTGCGGCGATGTTCACCTACGGGTTCCGCAAAAAAATCCATCGGCGGTTTCATCTGCAATGGAAAAAGAGCGACGACGTGAACAGTAATTTGCAAGATGTGATTTCCGGTATGCGGGTCGTGAAATCTTACGGGAGAGAAAAAGAGGAAAAGGAAAAGTTCAATCGTCTGGCGGATGATTTTTGCCATGTACAGACACGGAATGAAGTGTTTTGGGCGGTTTTTAACCCGTGGATGAGTTTCCTGATGGGAGCGGGCGTTTTCCTAGTTGTTTATTTCGGCGGCATTGATGTGCTGGATGGCCAGATGACGACAGGAGAATTGCTGCAGTTCGTGACCTATACGCAGCTCTTGTACCAGTATTTGAACTGGATGACGAGTATGCCGCGGTCATTGATGGACTTAATTAGCAGCATCGAGCGTATTAACGACGTGATGGCACAGGAACCGTTTATCGAGGATGTGGAGAATCCTGTGGACTTGGAGGTCAAAGGGGAAATCGAGTTCCGTCATGCTACCTTTGGTTATAAATCGTATCAGCCGGTGCTAGAGGATTTGAACTTAAAAATACATAAGGGTGAGATGATTGGTATTGTGGGGGCTTCGGGGACAGGTAAATCGACGCTTATTAACCTGATAATGAGATTGTACGAGGTTGATGACGGAAGCCTTATGGTAGACGGCTATGATATAAAGGAAATCCGTTCGGATCAGTTCCATTCCCAGATCGGTGTCGTATTGCAGGAGACATTTTTATTTTCGGGAACGATTTTGAACAATATACGTTTTTCCAGGCCGGATGCGGGTTATGAAGAGGTGATCCGGGCGGCAAAGATGGCGAATGCCCATGAATTTATATCGAAAACGCCCGATGGCTATAACACTTATGTCGGTGAAAAAGGGTACAATTTATCCGGCGGTGAGCGTCAGAGGATCGCGATTGCGCGCGCGATTTTGAACGAACCTAAGCTTCTCATTCTGGACGAGGCGACTGCGAGCCTTGATACGGAGAGCGAGTTTATGATTCAGAAAGCATTGGACCGGCTTACAGATGGACGGACTACGTTCGCGATTGCCCACCGCTTGTCTACGCTGCAAAATGCGGACCGGCTAATTGTTATAGATGGTCACCAGGTGGCAGAGGTCGGTTCCCATGAAGAGTTGATTCAAAAGGGCGGTATTTACTACCGTCTCGTACAGGCACAGCTGGAGATGCAGAAGCAGTGAGAGAGTTATTTTTGAACTTGCTTTTTTATACAGAGTTAAGTAGAAGAGAAAGAGCCCGGCGGCACGTGGTGTGTCCGTTCGGGCTTTTTATCTTATTCGGGAAACCTTTTTGCTGCCGGACGGTAATTTAAATAACGCAGCTATCTCGTCATATCCTTTACCGCATCACCAGCGCCATCCATTGCGTCCTTTACCCCATTTCCAACACCATCCATTGCATCGTCTACGGCATCACCGGCATTGTTGATGAGATTGTCGTCGTTATTGTCGGCATTGTCATTTACGGTATCGCGGTTATTATTGTTGTTTTTGGTACCAGCGCCTGTTGTGTCCGTATCATTCGTTGAGTTTCCTCTGGCTGAGGCGCTCGGTGCGCTACTTGAGCTATTGTTACCGGAGCTGTTCGCGCTCGGGGAAGCAGAGCTGGTATTGGCAGGAGAGGCGGACTGGGTTGCCCCCGCATCATTGTTTTTGCTGCCACAGCCGCCCAACACGCAAACGGACAGGCAAAGAGTGGTAGCCAATAATATAATTTTTCGTTTCATGAGAATAATCCTCCTGTAAGATTTAATGTTTTCACTTATAGTATGGCAAAAAAGCGGATGATTATTCAAAAGCATGATTTTTTCAGAGAAATATTTTTGGCTCGTCTGCTAAAACAATAGTTATTTAAAAGGGTGTCGTTCTCGACAATCAGTATACGTTGACTGCACATAGTGCAATAAGCAGCCAATGAAGTGTCTTTCTCAAGATTTATACTATTTTGTATATTGGCTATGCGTCTAGCTCCTCTGCCCAATACTTCTCATCGAGATATTCAGGGGTATTTTTATGTAGTGTTTGCTGCATCAAACGACAAATGGAAAACTTAATCTTTGTAATCAGATTTGTGTTTGCGGGTTTTGTATAGTCTATCTGTGCGAACTTCTGAGATAGCCTTTTCACTTTTCTTGTCAGTTCCGCCCGCTTCTTTTCGGAAAGTCTTTCCCGGACAATATCGCTCATCAATGAATCGGTGAATATTCTGATTTTAGAAATTTCCCACCAAGATAGGCGGTGTTTTATATTCTCTGTCGAAGATTTTGCTCCTGCGCCTAAACACTGCGTAATAATTACTGCCCGTTTTTCAAACATTTCAGGGATAGGACGGTGGGGTAGCCAGTGGTAGGCAAAATGGTCAAGAAACGCTTTCATCGCTCCCGTAGTTGAAATACTATGCAGGAGAGGTCATTACAATTAAATCTGCTTCTAAGAGCGATTTGTCAATTTTTTCAATGTATTCTGCGTCTTTTTTCTCTTGAATACTCTGAAATTGCTCAACAATCCTATTTATGATACGCTCAACGTATAGTTCAATAAGTTTATTTTTATTCCCAAAATAAAAAAAGTGTTACCAGCCGCCGTCGAAGCCTATGATCTGGCCCGTCATGTAAATTGGCGCCCGCAAAAGAAGAGCTGCCAGATCGGCTGTTTCCTCTGCAGTAGCCATGCGGCCGGCCGGAATGTCGCAGCAGATTTCTTGAATTTCTTCTTTTGAAAAGCAGGCATTCATTTTTGTGTCAATCATGCCGCAGGCGATGGCATTCACGGCGATGCCGCTTGGCGCAAGTTCTTTAGCCAGCGCTTTTGTAAAAGTATTTAAGCCGCCCTTTGTGGCGGAGTAAGCTGTCTCACACGATGCGCCGGTAATTCCCCATATAGAAGAGATATTTAAAATCCGTCCGCATTTTTCATGAATCATGTGAGGAAGCGCCTGGCGGCACAGAAAAAAGACGGAGGATAAATTGGTGTGCAGGATTTGCAGCCATTCTTCGTCCGTGACGTCCGTAATAAGTCCGATATGGGACATTCCCGCATTGTTGACAAGCACGTCAATATGGCCATAGGCCTGCATAGCTGTCTCAACGATTTCGGCGGCTGTCCCGCTTTTTCCGATATCTCCTAAGACCGTCTGGCATCTCGTGTAGGCGAGGCATTGTTCTTTGATTTGGTTTAATTTTGATTCGGAGGAGTGGCCGCACAAAAGCAGTTGATAGCCCTGTTTTGCCAGTGTGACCGCAGTCTGCGCCCCGATGTCCCCGGAGGCGCCTGTGATAATTGCAGTGGGTTTCATTTGGTTCCTCATTTCGATTTCTACGTTTTTTTACATAATACAGCACCATAATGCCATTGTTATAACACATAAAAAATATTTTTGCAAGTATTTATAGTAAGTTTAATACAATGACATAGTGGGAAATGATAGTTTCAAAATTAAATTGGTGTCTTGACAGGGGAACGAAAAGCATGATATATTTTTGAAAATGCTGGGTGTTTTTGCAGCTATTACCTCATGTTAAAACAGTGATCTGACAGAGGTAAGAGGAATAAAATATGAAGGAGGTTAAGAAATATGAGAAAAAAAGGTTTACGGAATGTTTTTACAAAAGCAATGGCAATCGCGCTGAGTGCAATGTTATTATTGCCGCCGGTGGTTCCTGTTCAGGCGGATTCGCCTGAAACGAAAACGGTGCGGACGGGAACTGTGGAGACATATGATTCGATTGACGGACTTTCGGGTGATATTTTGTATGACACAGATGGAAACCGGGTTTATACGTGTGGAGGCGAGGTTCACCAGATCGAGGAGAATGGTGAGACAAAATATTATTGGTTTGGAGTAGATGACTTGAATCCGGGTCCTGGCTTCCAGAATAATCATCCGGGTATCCATTTGTATAGTTCTTCCGATCTGTATAACTGGAAATATGAAGGTGTCATGTATAATGAAGAAAATGATATTTATGCACATCCGAAAATGCTTTATAACGGGACCGAATATGTGATGTGGGTTTCGGTTAGTAAAAGAAGCGACGACGGAATGACGGGGACAGGGACGGTAAAAGTCGTGTCCAGTCCAAGTATTACAGGACCATTTACTCTTGTAAACGAAAAAGAGTCGGGGGGATTTATCAATCTGTATGAAGCGGCGCCGGGTACCGCGTACCTGATCTGCGACGATTACACATCTGGTTCTAGCAGAGTCAGTAAAACGAAACTGTCATCGGATTATAAAACGACCGAGGGTGAAAAACAACTATTGAATTTTTCAAGCGGCTCACTTACAAATACGGAAGGCGGCATATTTAAGCAGAACGGTAAATATTACATAGTGAATGCCGGCATGACGGAATATGCGTCGGCAGATTCCCTGGATGGTACATGGACGCGGCATGACCTCCAGATGTGGGATGGCACAAATAAAAAGGATATTAGTTCCAAAAACCAGACAAGTGATGTATTTCGCGTCAGAACAGGAAATTCAGACTTATGGGTCTGTGTTGGCGACAGTGTAAATGGCGGAGGCGAGCCCAGATATATCTGGCTGCCAATCAAGTTTTTTGGCGACGGGACGATCGCCCTTTGGGAGCTGAGTAACTGGAAATTAGGCGACATAGAGGGTGAAAAACCGGAAGGACCGGAAGAACCGGGCGAATCGGGAAATTATGAAAACATTTCGGGACTTTCAGGCAGAGTTTTATATGATACGGATGGAAGGAAAATATATGCCTGCGGCGGCGAAGTTCACGAAGTTGAGCAAAATGGACAGAAAAAGTGGTATTGGTTCGGTGTAGATGACTTGAATTCTGAGAAACCGAATGAGCATCCGGGCATTCATCTGTACAGTTCTTCGGATTTGTACAACTGGAAATATGAGGGCGCTATGTATAATGAAGAAAATGATATTTATGCACATCCGAAAATGCTCTATAATGGAAAAGAATATGTGATGTGGGTTTGGACCAATTCGAAAAATAGCATGGGAATGCCGGAGGGGACGGGTACGGTCAAAGTTTTATCCAGTCCAAGTATTACGGAACCATTTACGCTTGTAGAAGAAAAAGAAGGGTTAAATGGATTTTTCAATCTATATGAAACAGAGAGGGGTACCGCGTACCTGATAGATTGCGATTATTCTGGTGGGATCACGAAAACGAAACTGTCATCGGATTATAAAACGACCGAAGGCGAAAAACAGCCATTAAATTTTTCAGGCGAATCATTAATGAACGTAGAAGGCGGTATTTTTGAGCGCAATGGAAAATATTATATAGTCAATTCAGGTATGCGGCAATATGCGGTGGCGGATTCTTTCGAAGGCGTATGGAGAAAAGAGACGCTCCAGATGTGGGATGGCACGGAATACAAGGTAATCCCTTCCCCCAATCAGACGAGTCATGTACTTCATGTAAAAACCCAGGAGGCCGATACTTTTATCTGCATGGGAGACAGTGTCGGAGGAGGTTCTGTCCCACCGTCGCCAGTCTGCTATATCTGGCTGCCGATCGAGTTTTTTGATGATGGCACGATTGCACTGAAAGAAGAGAGCAACTGGACGATTCCCGGTATGGAGCCGCAAAAGCCAGTAGTGACGGAGAAGCCAGAAGAAACAATAACTCCTGTGGAAACGGGGAAGCCGGGAGAAACAACGGCGCCTGTGGAAACAACGAAACCGGAAACAACAAATGAGCCGGCACAAACACTGGAGCCGGAGGAGACAAAAGAACCGTTGCAGACAGAGGAGCCGGAGGAGACAAAAGAACCGTTGCAGACAGAGGAGCCGGAAGTGACAAAAAAACCATTGCAGACGGAAGAACCGGAAGCGACAAAAAAACCATTGCAGACGGAAGAGCCGGAAGCGACGAAAAAACCGTTGCAGACAGAGGAGCCGGAAGCAACAAAAAAGCCAGTTGAAACGGATAAACCCATCGGAACCGAAAAGCCGGTTGAAACGGATAAACCGATCGGAACCGAAAAGCCGGTTGAAACGGATAAACCAGCCGGAACCGAAAAGCCGGTTGAAACGGATAAACCGGCCGAAACGGGGAAGCCAGTTGAAACCGTCAAACCAGAAGAAACAAAGAATCCGACAGGGACAGACAAACCGGCCGAAACGGATAAACCAGCCGAGACAGAGAAGCCAGCCGAGGTTAAGAGCGTACTGGTCGCTGCGAATAAGCTGACGATAGGTCTCGGCGAGAAGGTTCAGTTAGAGGCGGCCGTGTATCCGAGAAATGCCGCTGACAGGAAGCTTACCTACAAGGCATCCAATAATAAAGTGACGGTAAGCCGGAATGGAAAGATAACAGGCAAGAAACGAGGAATTTGTAAGATCACGGTCAGCGCTTCCAATGGGAAAAAAGCGGTTGTGAAAGTGACCGTGAAGAAGAAACCGGGGAAGATCACGCTGAATGCCCGCAATAAGACATTGAAGGCTGGAAAGAAATTTAAAATAAAGGTAAGGCTGCCGAAAGGTACGGCGAGCCAGACGCTCACTTATGTATCAAATAAGCAGGCCATAGCAGATGTCTCTTCAGAAGGAAAGGTAACGGCTAAAAAGAAAGGATATGCGGTGATCACAGTTAAGACATATAATGGTAAGAAGGCATCGCTGAAGATCCACGTAAAATAAAAAGAAAGATAATGATAAAGTTCCGGCAGATCAGGGTTTGTTCCCTGTCTGCCGGATTTTTTGCAGTTGGGTGGGGGATGATCTTACCATGAAAAGCCGATTTTAACAAAAATTCTTGTATAATCTTTTGTTTTCTGATACAATAAGTCTATTCTAGGGAAGGATAGAGGGATTCGTATGTTAAAGATTGCTATGCGGACATTTTTTAAAACGATGGGGATAATATTACTGTTAGTAGCAGTCGGGGTCGGAAGTTATTTTCTGACCATGCTTTTTTTTAAAACTACTGAGAGGGATGAGAGAAGCACAAAGTATGATCACGTGATCGACGTAAATGCAGGCTCCGAGTCGAGTAATTTGATTTACAGCGTGGACGCGGAGACAAAACAGGTTAAGGCGCTTGTTTTAGAGTTATTCGATAAGGAGACGGGAAATCTCGACTATGTGACGATTCCGGGCAAGTCCCAGATTTCGCTGGCGGAGGAATCGTATAAGAAATATTTGAAGGTCAGCGAGCAGATTCCTCAGATTGTGACGCTCCGGGACATTAATACGTATTTTAACGGTGATGTTGCCTATGAATACGGCATCTTACTCTTACAGGAGGAACTCAAAGTTGACATCGGCTATTTCACGGCGATGGATTCTGTCGAGTTTGAAAAACGGTTTGACCGCAAGGATGGTGCGTATAAGCCAAGTGACGCATATTTGGACACTGTAGGGCAAAATAAAGAAGAATCGGCGATGAAAGATTTTATTAAAAAAGAATGGGACAGCGTTATTTCCGATATTACTCTTGCACAGAAGCAAATGTATGCTGCCGGTTTTTTAAAAGTAAACCGGGAGTATATTTATGCCCACCGGGCATATGCAGAGGAAACGAAGGGAAAAGCCACTCTCGATTGTGCAAAGACAAAGAAGATGATTGATAAAATATGGGAGAGCAAGGCGAGGACAAAACAGCAGAAAAAGGTAGATGGGACGGCGGCTAAAACCGGTTTGGAGAAAATAAAGGACAGAAGTATCCAGATTACTAACGGAAGCAGGATCAATGGACTTGCCGCTTCTTTTAGGCAGAAACTGGAAGCAGACGGCTTGTATGTCGTGGATGTAGGTGATTTTAGCGGGGAAATTCAAAAACAGACGGTTATATATGCGAGAGACAAAAAATGGGGGGCATATTTAAAACCATATTTTAAAAAACCAGTTGTGAAGCAGGCGCCCGCGCTTACGAATGGCGCCGATATTGAGATTGTTCTCGGGACGGACGAAAAGCCTGAATGACAGGGAGAAAGGAGGGTGTTATGGCGAACCGGATAAACGTCATGGGAATGGAATTGGATATTTTGTCAGAGGAGACGTTGCACAATGAAATGCAGCAATTTCTTTCCAATGATTACTTAAATGTGATCCACCTTATTTCGCTCGATTATATGGACGCCTATGAGGAAAATGAGCAGGTGAGGGAGATGCTTCTGGACGCAGATCTTGTGTTGCCCGGGGAAAAAGCGGTTTTGAGCTCTTGTCATGTGGATGTTCTGGAGACGGGCGGGATGGTTGTAGATTACCGCACGGCGGAGAAGATGTGTGGGATAGATATTTTAGATGGAAAGAAGTGCTACCTGGTACTTCGCAGCAAGAAGGAAGCGAAAGTGGTTTACCGCTATGTGCTCACCCATTACCCTTTCCTAGAGGTGGTAGGTCTTTATACAGAAGATAGCAGTGTTACGGAGGAAGCATTGGTCAATGATATTAACACGAAACTGCCGGACTTGATTTTTGTGTCGATGGAAAATACCCGCGGAGAGGAGTGGCTGTCCCATAATAAGGCGAAAATCAACGCGAAGCTTTGCGTAGTGCTGAGCAGCATGATGAACATTATTATACGTGAGAACATTCATGTCCCGAAAATGATACGCCGTTTGCATTTGGGAAAAATATATACGGTTTTGGCGGGAATACCGTATTCCAACATGTGGCGCAGACGAATATTTCGAAAGAAAATGGACAACTATAACAACAGGAAACTGATGGAAATATCAGATGTTGAAGAGGAGTTGTCAGATGAGGACGAGAGCAAATCGTGAGTGGATATCGTACCTGCTTGTGACGGCGGGTACTTTTTTCATGGCAGCCGGCATTAATATAATTTATGAGCCATTGTCTATGGTTACGGGAGGGTTTTCCGGAATCGGCATTATTATAAAAAAGATGACAGATGGAGCAGGCTTTACGGTTCCGATTGGATTGACGAATATGCTTTTAAACGTACCGCTGTTTATTATTGCGCTGCGGCTAAAGGGAGGCAGATTTATAAAGAAGACGTTGTATGCGGCTGTTTGCTTCTCTGTAGCGCTATTGATTATTCCTTCTTATAAAATTACGAACGTGGATTATTTGATGGCGGCCGTACTGGGAGGTACGTTGAACGGAGTTGGAATTGGCATTGTTTTTTCACAAAATGCCTCGACCGGCGGAAGTGATCTTCTGGGTACTTTGTTGAACCGGTGGTTTCCGGGATTTAGTATCTCAGAGCTTCTTATTTTCATTGATGGCCTTATTGTACTCGTCGGGATGGGGGTTTTTGGCATGCAAACCGGTTTGTATTCCGTTGTGGCAGTGTTTATCACGGGCAAAGTCAGTGACGCCCTGCTGGACGGACTGAAATTTGCAAAAATGGCTTATATTATATCGGATTCCCCTCTCGATATATCAAGAGGCATTATGGAACGTCTGGACCGCGGGGTAACCGGGCTGAATGGAGAGGGGATGTACTCCGGCGCGGATAAAAATGTGCTGATGTGCGTCGTCTCCAAAAAAGAGGTGGTAAAGCTCATCCAGATTGTTAAAACAATAGATGAGGCAGCGTTTGTAATTGTCTCGGATGTGAAAGAGGTGTTGGGGGAGGGATTTATAGCAGGAGACAATTCTTATTAGTTATGCAAAATCCACAAAGAATATTCGTATTATTTAGGTAAATTGAATATAGTGTTTTTCCCATTTTTAGTGTAAAATAAATACAGATGTCAATAAGTAAAAATTATTCCAGGGAGGAACAGTTAGAATGGCAAGTTTATCATTAAAGAACATCAATAAAGTATATCCGAATGGTTTTCATGCGGTGAAGGATTTTAATCTTGAGATTGAGGACAAGGAATTTATCATTTTCGTAGGACCTTCTGGTTGTGGTAAATCGACTACGCTGCGTATGGTTGCCGGATTGGAAGAGATTTCAAGTGGTGAATTATGGATTGGAGATAAGCTGGTAAACGATGTAGAACCAAAAGACAGGGATATTGCGATGGTATTTCAGAACTACGCGTTGTACCCGCATATGTCCGTATTTGACAATATGGCATTTGGTTTGAAACTGCGAAAGGTTCCGAAAGACCAGATCGACCGTCTAGTTCATGAAGCTGCAAAAATTCTTGATATTGAGCATTTGTTAGACCGTAAACCGAAAGCTTTGTCAGGTGGTCAGAGACAGCGTGTGGCGATGGGACGTGCCATTGTGCGTGATCCAAAGGTATTCCTTATGGATGAGCCTCTTTCCAACTTGGATGCAAAACTTCGTGTGCAGATGCGTATCGAGATTTCCAAGCTTCATCAGAGACTGGAAACGACGATTATATACGTAACACATGACCAGACAGAGGCTTTGACGCTCGGTACCCGTATCGTTGTTATGAAGGACGGTATTGTTCAGCAGGTGGACAGTCCGCTTGACTTGTATATGCGTCCGAATAACCTGTTTGTTGCAGGATTTATCGGCTCCCCACAGATGAACTTTATCAATGCGAGAGTGGTAGTATCCGGATCCGACGTACTTCTGACATTTGGTTCTAATACGATTAAGCTTCCAGAGGGCAAGGCGAGAAAGCTGATAGAAGGCGGATATGAGGATAAAATTGTTACATTTGGTATCCGGCCAGAGGATATTAAGGATGAAGAGATGTTTATCAGCAATTCACCGGACACGGTTATCGAGGCTACCGTTAAAGTATATGAGATGCTCGGCGCAGAAGTTTTCCTTTATTTCACAGTCGAGGGCGTTGATATAACGGTGCGTGTCAACCCGCGTACGACTGCCCGTCCGGGAGATACGATTAAGATCGCGATTGACGCAGAGAAAATTCATTTGTTCGATAAAGAGACGGAAGTTACGATTACAAACTAGAACCGAACATATTATTTATTTGAACATAACGTATCAGGGGAATGTCCAGCGGCGGGCATTCCCTTTTTCAGAAAGGGGAAAGAAGACGTATGACACTGGAACAAATAGGAGCGGCGGCAAAGAAGGCGGCGGCAGCGATGAACCGTTTAACAGTGGTACAAAAAAATGAGGGGTTATCTCTGGCTGCGGAAGAGCTTGTGCGGTGTGCGGATGAAATTTTACAGGCAAATGCGATGGATCTTGAACAGGCGAGACAAGCGGGAATGAAGGAGTCGCTTCTCGACAGGCTGACGCTGACGAGGGAACGGATCCAGGCAATGGCAGAGGGATTGAGGCAGGTCGTGGGGCTGACGGATCCGGTTGGGGAAACCATTTCTATGAAAGTATTGCCAAACGGACTCCAGGTGGGGCAGAGGAGAGTACCGCTCGGCGTGATTGGAATTATTTACGAGTCCCGCCCAAATGTGACGGCAGATGCCTTTGCGCTTTGTTTTAAGACCGGGAATGCAGTTATTTTGCGCGGCGGCAGCGATGCGATCCACTCCAATAAGGCGATCGTGAAAGTGATTCGCGGCGCACTGGCGAAACAGGAATTGCCTCAGGACGCCCTCCAGTTAATCGAGGATACGTCCCGGGATACGGCCCGCCAGTTCATGAGAATGAATGGATCTGTCGATGTGCTTATTCCGCGCGGGGGTGCGGGTCTGATCCGGACTGTAGTAGAAAATAGTACTGTCCCGGTTATTGAGACAGGTACCGGAAATTGTCATGTGTATGTAGATGAATGCGCCGACCTGGATATGGCAGTAGATATTATAGTCAACGCAAAGACACAGCGGCTCGGTGTGTGCAATGCGTGTGAGTCGCTTGTTGTGCACAGCGCTGTGGCAAGGCAGGCTGTTCCTGCGATCAGCCGGGCGCTTTATGAACACGGGGTGGAAATCCGGGGAGACGAGCGGGCCAGACAATTTGAGTCGGAGGCAGCTGGGGCGGACGGCGGGAAAATGATACCCGCTACCGAAGAGGATTTTGGCACAGAGTACCTGGATAAAATTATTTCCGTTAAGATCGTGGACACGGTTGACGAGGCGATCGGGCATATCAACCATTATAATACCGGCCATTCGGAATCAATTATTACGAAAGACTATGGGCATGCCATGAAATTTTTGAATGAAATTGATGCGGCAGCAGTGTATGTCAATGCTTCTACACGTTTTACAGACGGTTTTGAATTTGGGTTTGGTGCGGAAATTGGCATCAGCACCCAGAAGCTCCACGCAAGGGGGCCGATGGGACTGCTCGCGTTGACAAGCACAAAATATGTTATTTTGGGAGATGGGCAGATACGGGAGTGATGAAATAAAACAAGGAAAATGGATGGAAGGAAAAATACCTCCAAAGTAGGTGAACTGGGTAGCGGTTCCCTGCTTTGGAGGTATTTTTTATTTTTTTAGTAGCAAAATAGTAGCAAAAATATTTCAGGTATTGAATAAATAGACAATTTTTGATACATAAATATAGAAGATATTTTATTAAGATAAAAAGGAGATGATATTATTATGCCAGTGTACAAAGACAAGAACAACGGAACCTGGTTCTGTAAATTTTATTACAGGGATTGGTGTGGATTTTCGAGACAAAAATGGAAAAGGGGTTTTATGACGAAAAAGGAGGCGCAAATGTATGAGCGGAATTTTTTGCAGAGACAGACGGTCAGTCCCGATATTTTGTTTGAAAACCTTTATTATGCGTATCTGGAGGAGATGTCGGCGAGGCTCAAGTACTCGACGATAATTACAAAAAGAAATATTTGTGAAACGAAGATATTGCCTTTTTTCGGGAAGAAACCAGTCAATGAGATCCGGGCGGCCGACATAAGGAAATGGCAAAATTATTTACTGGAATCGAAACGCGGATACTCAAAGACATATTTAAAAAATATAAACAATCAGTTGTCTGCTATTATTAATTTTGCCAGGAAATATTATAATCTCGAGACAAATCCATGTGAACAGGCGGGAAGCATCGGTACGAGCAAGGCGGACGGAATGCAGTGCTGGACACTGGAGGAGTTCCTAGCCTTCCGAAAAGGGATACAGGACAGAGAGGAATCCCAAATATGTTTTGACGTGCTCTATTGGACAGGCATGAGGGAAGGGGAGTTGCTGGCGCTTTCTGAGCGGGATATTGATTTTGAGAAAAAAGAGATCGCCATTAATAAATCTTACCAGCGTCTGGAGAGACGGGATGTCATCACCACGCCCAAGACAAAGAAGAGCAAACGCAGGGTTTCCATACCGGATTTTCTTTGTAAGGAGCTGATGGAGTATATGAGGGGACCATGTTATGACAAGCGGAGCGATCGTTTTTTTCCGTTTAGCAAAGCGTTTTTGAACTATGAAATGCAGCGGGGATGCAGAAATACAGGGGTGAAAAAGATACGCGTGCATGATATCCGGCATTCGCATGTGTCGCTTCTGATCGACCAGGGGTTTGATGCTCTTGTTATCGCAGACCGGGTGGGGCATGAAAATGTATCGACGACGTTGAATACGTACGCACATCTCTTTCCCAATAAACAGAGACCCCTGGTGTCTTCACTGGAAAATATGGGGATGAAGTTACAAAATTTCAATGAGTCAGTAGCAAAATAGTAGCATTTTAGTAGCAAAAAGAAACGAAAGAGAGTGGAAATTCCCTATTTTACAGGCATTGACAAAACGGTTCATTATTCTACCACATTAGTAAGGAAAATGCAACCAATAAATAGGTATACTTGTCAATTAAGTTCCGCAAAACTATCGTATTTTCGGTATACATAGATCATTACATAAATCATCCGCTTTTTCGGAAGCCCGTGGGCAGTATCGGCGCCATTTGTAAAAAACTACGAAATTTCGTTTGTTATCGCTGGTACAGCACAGGGGTTTCCTTACTAATGTGGTAGAATAATCACACAACTGATGTGAACTATCATATTGGAAAAAAGATTAAGGAGGAAAAAAGATGAATAAATGGATTCGGAAATTAACACGGACATCCAGGCGGGGCTTGGCATGCGCCACAGCTGCGGCGCTTGTATTGTCCACACTTGCTACGGCGCCCTCTGCCGGGGCGGCAAGTAAAAAGAAGCCGACACTTAACGTAAAAAAGAAGACATTATATTGGAACAAAGCAGGTAAGAAAAATTATACCTTGAAGATGAAAAAGAACAAGGTAAGAATGATTATTGCTACTACGTGGAAGACAAGCAAGAAGAGCGTGGTTGCGTTAAGTAAGAAAAAAGAAACTTCGGTCCGTTTAACGGCGAAAAAGAAGGGGAAAGCAACGATTACGGCGACGGTCAAGTATGTGCCTGCAAAAAAGTGGGAGGTTAAGACTGCAAAGCTCACATGCAAGGTGACATCAAAGGGGACGGAGGCCAGCACGCCACAGCCAACGGATGCCCCAGTACCGACATATCCATTTCCGATGTTTTCAATGCCGGCGCAATCTTTTATGCCACAGTCAACGGCTACCGCGAAGCCGGAGGAGACACCGGGGGCAGATGGATCGGCAATACCGGATACAACACCGGGAGCGGATGAATCGGAGAAACCGGATGAGACAGAAAAGCCGAGCGGAGCGCCGGAAGAGACTCCAGGTGGCGATTTCGTTGTATCGGAGGTAGTTCTGAGTGAGACGGAGGCGTTGCTTGGCGTGACCGAGGGAAAAAATTCGGTTACCCTGACCGCGGAAGTGAGGGACCAGGATGGAGAACCAGTGGAAAACGCAGACGTCACCTGGACGTCGGATGACGAGGACGTCGCTGTTGTAAGTGACGGTATTGTCGAGGCCGTTCAAGGGGGCACGGCAAACATTATGGCATCCGTAAACGGTGTGACATCACAGCCATGCGTGGTTACAGTGGACGACGAGAGGCCGGTGATCGAGGGAGCAGTTTTAAGTGATTACAAGACTTTTTCCGTTTATTTTAGCGAGCCTGTTACGGGGGATCCGGAGGTAAGCGTGACCGAGGGGGACACGGATGTGGCGTACGATTCCCTGCATTTATCGGAAGACGGAAAAAGCATGACAATATCATACAGGAACGCCCTGCGTGCGGGAGAGTATGAGCTTATCCTCAACGGACTGTCCGACCTGGCTGGAAACGAGATGGAACCGGATGCTTTTGTATCAGTGGAAAAAGAGGCGAGCAGACCGGAAAGTTTTGTCTGCAAAACAGAGCAGGCGCCGGCGGGGCAGTCATCGTTTGACGTGTATTATTCCATTGTCGACCAGTATGGAGAGGAATGTGATTCTCTTGGTGTCATGTCTGAGGGAACACTTACGGCAACTGCCCAGACGGAGAACGGAATGCCGTTTAAGACCCAGGTGAAGCAGGCGGAAGGATATATAAAAGTGATCGGTTCCGCGAGTGCATTTAAGGAGGGAAGGAAGATAAAAATTTCCCTCGTATATTCAGTAAAGGGTGAGACGGCCATTGAAGGGGAAATGGTTGTCACACTCGTGAATGCGGCGGATAAGGGCAAGGCAGTGGAAATTGCCGGATTGAGCGCGGTAAGCGAAACTATGAAAAACAGCGGTACGCCAGACGAGCCGGTTTTCCAGCTCACAGGCGTGGAAGCGGATAATGTATTTATGTTGTCAGCAAAGCTGCTAGATGAGTTTGGATATGAGGCAAATCCATCCGATGTCATTTACATGATTGAGGATGAGAGCGTGCTCGCCTTTTCTGACGCGGATGGGACGGTTTCTGATGGGATCAGCACGTCTAACCAAGGCGTGGCCGTAAAGGCGCGCAAAGGCGGTAAAACGACTATTATGGCCTATCTCGCGGAAGATGATTCCAAGTCGTGCCAGATGACGGTGACGGTTAAATCAACAGACCTGCAGAAGATTACTGTCGCAGAGCTGGGCGAAGGAACAAACGGAAAGCTGAGCGAGGCAAAAGTTACGTTGTCGCCAGATGGTACGGGACTTACAAAAGCGGATTTAATGTACCGGGTGACAGCGGGAGAAGAACGTCTCGAAGATCTCAGGTTTGTGCAGGAAGCAGATGGAATCTATATCAACATAACGGCAAAAACGGATGGAAAGGATGATCCGATCAAGTTTATTGTGTACAGCAATGGGACTGAGTCGAACGTGATCACATATGATTCCAGGCCATTACTTACGACTGCGAAAATAGAAATTGACGAATTTAAGAGTGTTGTCACGGCGGGCGGCGAGGCATCGACGACCTACCGATTAAGAAACCGATACGGCGAGGATATTACGAAACTGGTAGAAAAACAGCCGATATTTGAGATCGGGAATACGGCCATCCTTAAGAGTGCGGAAATTGGAACCGGCGCCAAAGCAGGGATGCTGACCGTTTTGGCAGAAGCAACGGGAACGACAGAAATTAAGCTGTATATGGACGCCAGCCAGACGATAAGTGAAAAAATAAGTGTGACGGTCAAAGCGAGGGCTCACGTACAGAAAATTAAATTGAATCAAATGCCGGATGAGGACAATGACTGGCTGGCCCTGAGAGATAGCAAAATTCTCTATGTGCCAATTCAGTTATATAACCAGTACGGCGATGAATATGAGAAATTTACTAAAGAAATGGTAGAAGAAAACAAGTTGGAGATAACAGTAGATAATAAACCTTGTTCCATTGACAGCGATATCGAAGTTAGCTGGTACAGGAAAAACGGGGACAGCTATACTAAGGCGACAGCAGCTGGCGATATCGTGGATGCAATCGGCATTTGCTGGAATAGCAGTAAGTCTCCGGAAGATATCGTGGTGGAAAATGGCGATTTAATATCCGTAAGCTTTATCAATAGACGGCATCCAGAATCATTTGAGGCTGATGTATTTGCTGTTTCAGTGAGAGGGGAGCGAAGGATCGGTCATCTGAAATTTGCGAGTGATTGCAAAGTAGCGGTAAAGGGCGCCCAGGTCACCAATACGATTACTGTCGAGGACCAGTACCACGAGCCGATTGCACTTGGTGATTCTGAGATCGCTATGGAGATTACGTTAAACAATACGCCAGTAGAGGATTGGACTCTTACAAAGACTCCAGATGGAAGCAGTGGCAGTACATATAAGCATACAACGACGGGAAAAGAAATTGGTGAATATACGGTGAGAGCTTATGTGAAGGAAACGGCTGGCACTGAATTTAAAGATGCAACCGTAAAGGCCAGCTATACGCTATATGTAAATACGGCGGAGACGCTTATTACGAGACTCGAGATTGCCGACATAGCAAAAATAGATGGAAAAGACGTGAATATTTCGAATCAGTGTGTGAATGTGAGAGGTGGCGCTACATTTGAATTCGATTGTAAGGCTTACACGATGTACAATGGAAAAGAGCAGGAAGTAGAATTAAAGGATGCCCTTGGAGAAGTGGTAAATAGTGACAATGGATTGGCCTGGGAGATGAGGGGAACAGAGAATGTGACCATTCAAAAGGCTGCTGCTTTTGGTCAATTCAATGTTACAATGGCTGGTGGAGCAGCTACAGACAATGGAAGTGTGACAGTTTCCCTTGGCTATGTTCCGGGAGGATTACAGAAAGAACGGAGTGTACAAGTCAGCCGGGAGGCCGCAAAACCACAGGGAAAGCATCAGATTGTTACATTAAGTGAGGGTGTTCCTGGCTCAGACGACATTACAGGGACGGATTATCCGATGACAAAAGGATCCCCAGGTGTGACATTTGCACTTATGGATGAGGACCAGTATGGCGATGTGTATTCGGGTATTAGCCTTTATACCGTGACTTCGTCAGATAGCGGTGCTGTGAAGGTAGAGATAGGGAAGAATGGAGGAGTAAATACTAATAAGTTTACTGTAATATGTGGTGAAAATGCTGTTATCGGAAAGACATATACAATCAATGTGTATGTGACAAGTGCGGTTTCATATAGGTTTACGGTGACGGTGAAGGAACCCGTATTGCCAAGTGAACCTCCAATAGAAAGTGTGGAGCCGGTACAATCATTGCAGCCGAGTGAATCAGCAGAACCAGTACAATCGTCGCAGCCAAGCGAGTCGTCGGAGCCGGTACAATCGATGGAGCCAGGTCAGTCAGCAGAGCCGGTACAGTCAGCAGAGCCGGTACAGTCGGTAGAGCCAGGTCAGTC
Organism: uncultured Eubacterium sp.; assembly: GCA_910584245.1. Lineage (GTDB taxonomy): Bacteria > Bacillota > Clostridia > Lachnospirales > Lachnospiraceae > Eubacterium_F. The sequence goes on along the minus strand of CAJTZF010000001.1, from coordinate 205,967 downwards.
AGCAGAGCCGTCACAATCGACGGAGCCGGTACAATCGACGGAGCCAGGTCAGTCAGCAGAGCCGGTACAGTCGGTAGAGCCAGGTCAGTCAGCAGAGCCGTCAC
>CAJTZF010000001.1:98654-205763 GCA_910584245.1 uncultured Eubacterium sp. | reverse complement strand
GTCACAATCGACGGAGCCGGTACAATCGACGGAGCCAGGTCAGTCAGCAGAGCCGTCACAATCGACAGAGCCGTTACAGTCAGCAGAGCCGTCACAATCGACGGAACCGGTACAATCGGTAGAGCCAGGTCAGTCAGCAGAGCCGTTACAGTCAGTAGAGCCGTCACAATCGACGGAACCGGTACAGTCGGTAGAGCCAGGTCAGTCAGCAGAGCCGATACAATCGACGGAGCTGGATACGAACGTGGTAACAGCAGTAAAAGCAGGAACGGCAACGATAACAGCGACAGCTGGAGGAGAGACAGCGACATGTACGGTGACAGTAAAGGAATCTGCCCCAGAAGAGCAGGGTCTGAAGCTTGATAAAACGGAACTGGCATTGGAAGTAGGTGAGACGGGAACGCTGGCAGCAATTGGTGTGTCGGAAGAAGAGACCGTTACGTGGAAATCCGATGATGACAAGGTTGCCACAGTAGAAAACGGGGTAGTAACAGCAGTAGCAGAAGGAACGGCAATAATAACAGCGGAAGCCGGAGGAAAGACATCGACATGTACGGTGACGGTAACAAAATCGGGAAGTGAGCAACAATAAGTGTTGTAATTGGTAAAATGAAGTCATAGTGCAGAGAATGGTAGTGTCATGGCAGACAACGTAAATATTTGCGTTGTCTGCCATACAACCACATTCTATTTTTTATATTCAACATGTTTTATTTTTCTTTGTTTTTACATACCTCTAAGTGGGGTGATTTTCAATTCTAATTATTATCTGAATTGAGAAATATAACTAAAAAAGATGGAATGAATGATAACACAACATTGATTATGCGCAAAAGCATCGCGAAAAGGGGGAAAATATGAAATTAGTAAAGAAAATAATAGCAGCGACAGTAATTACAACGTGGGGACTTGGAATGGTAGTTGTGCCAAAAGAGGCCGAAGCAAAAAATGTGTCTAAAGTTGAAAAGGTAGTCACATTAACGAAAAAAAGCAGTTCAGCAATACATAAATTGTCGATAAGCAATAGTGAAAAGGTAAAGGCTAAGGTGACTTTTCTTGAGGTGAAAGGAAAGGCGACGCAAAAAGACATCTACTTTGGAGAGTATGAGTGCAGGAACGGTAAAGGTTCATTTTGGATGCCATTTCCACAGTATAAATTTTCTAAGAATTCTTTTAAAAAAGGAAAAACACTGGTATCATTGGATGATGACTGGATAAATGGAAAATCAGAGGTGGAATGGTATATTCCAAAAGGGATCACGAAACTGAAAATGAAGGTTACATATTTTACAAAGAGCGGTAAGGCTGGTATTAAGTCAGTAAAATAATCCTTATTTTTTGGATTGAAAATTGCCGCTCTGTTGGGAACGTTTTCAGTTAATGAGGTATGTAAAAACAAAGAAAAGTCAATTGTAATGCTAAATAGAATTAAGAAATCTGTCATATGTAAAAAGCAGCGAAGAAATGAGGTTAGATATAGAGAAAGTAAAGAGATTACTTTTACTATTATGGGTAGCCGCTTTTGTAGTACTGATCGGATGGAGTGGTGAAGTGGCAAAAGAGACAAAGGCATATGTATATAAACACGAGGGAGATTGTCTGTATGTGGAGCTTGAAGATGGAATAGTAATCGAAGGGAAAATATAAAAGAAGGAGAAAATGACATTATGAGGAAAAGAAAATCCAAAGTATATCATTGGAAGCAGGAAAAACCACGACATTAATAGCGTCTATTACACCAAGCAAGGCAACAGACAAAACGATAACATGGAGCAGCAGTAATACAAGTGTGGCTGCTGTAAGTACAGTTGAAGTGGGAAGAAGCAGACAGACAAGTATACGCCCGTATTAGTTTATAAAGATAATATGAGGTATCATGAAATTGATAGTGGTTATAGTTCTTCCTATGCAAGAGTTAATAAGGCTTCAGACTTTTACATTTTTTAATTGTGGAAAATGTTATTTGAAGAAAGAATATGAACACTAGAAAGAAAAAACAAACAATAACAGGAGGAACGAATATTATGAGAACTAAGAAACAACTGATTGCATGTGGGCTGTCTTTTGCCTTGCTACTTGGCATGATTCCAGTCAACGAAGTATCAGCCGCTAAAAAGGTCAACCTAAGCACCAAGAAACTGACTGTCACAAAGGGGAAGAGCAAAACACTCAAAGTAAAAAACGCAAAGAAAACAGTGAAATGGAAAATTCTGTATGGAAAGAAACGCATTGCTTTGAAGAAGAAAAGCAATGTAGCAGTGACTATCAAAGGCAAGAAAAAAGGAACGGCAAAGGTGCAGGCTACCATTAGCAAGACGAAACTAGTTTGCAAAGTGACTGTGACAAATAAAAAAACGGCAACATCGAAACCGAAGAAGACGTCAAAACCAAAACCAACAGCAACTTGGAAAAATGTAGAAAAATATTCTTATGAAGTGCTTCCGCTTATGGCGCCGTTCCACGATTATTTCTATATTAAGACAGATAATCCGGATCCGGATTCATTTCAGTTTGCAGATGAGGAAACAAAATATCCGCAGAGAGGAATATATGGGAAAGGCAAGTTCAGCAGAATATTACCCACAGATGTTGTTTTTTCGGATGTAAAGTATGAGAATAAAGAAACAAGAAGGGTTAAAGGCGGATATATCGCAGAGGTTTCCGGAGCCGATACCGATGGTGGAGAATTACGTCTTCAGGAAAGAAAAGTGATAGGAACACGTCCGATTAAAAATTTGAATACAGGTGAAACCAAGTATGAAAAAGAATATGAATATAGAGATACCGCAGTAACGGTTCAAGTTGACGCACTTAAGGATGTTGTTGAATATTTAATATCAACTTATGGAGATAGCAGTAAAACATATTTTGATAATTTATCGGGGATTCAGAGTGGCTTTAAGAAAGAATGTCTTTACAGCGGAGTATATGTGTTGGGTGAACAGAAAAAGAGTACAACAACACCATATTACGGTCTTTCAACTTCACCACATGTAGACCACGATTTCTATATTCAAAGCCCATATTATAGGGATGACAGCAAATCAATGCTTGTATCACGTCTATATCCGATGATATATGATTCGTTAGGTTTTCCGTCTATTATGAAGTCAGTTGCTGAGGAACTTGACAGTACAGTGAGTGTCAAGTGGTCCTCTACGTCACATTATCTCATTGATGTAACATATAATGGTGAAACTCAATCATACGGTGGTGCGGGATCAGGCGGGGGACAGGGAATCAATGCCGATCAGATTAAGTATTGGTATTCATTTGACGGTTCTGATGACGATGCATATATGAAGTGTAATCTAAAAGATGTTTCATCAATGATTCGGGAATATGGTGAATTGGAAGTTCCGGAGGAACCTACGGATCAGCCTAAACTTACATGGGAATCTGTTCGTAAGACTGTTGGGAAAGAAGGAAGTTATGTAAAGCTTACACTGCTTACCTCGGTATTTGGAGGAAGTACAGATGGATATACATTTATGTATGATGATGGCAGAACCGGGGAAGGTTCACAGGGCTGGGGTGCAGTCGGACATTTTTCAAATGCGTGGTATGACGGAAGATACTTTAATCGGTATGAGTATTATTATCCGGGAGCTAAATTCGAGGATACTGTTAAAACTGAGTCACCGGCTATTATAATGAAAGATGTAAATATCAAACTTCCCGATGATGGGAAAACGTATTATTATACTGGTCAAACGATGGACAAAGTAAGCCGGTATAATGCCGAAACGGGCATATGGAGTGGTTTTATGACATATCGGTATGACTCGAAAAGCCAGACATGGAAAGCAACAGATCTTCTCAACTGTATCAGTTATTTTAATGAAGATAATAAGCAATACAAATCTATAGATGACCCATACTTTGTGGATGCTTGTACGATTACAATGGATGAGGCACTTGCGATGAATCTGGATGCAAATACCGATAAAGAACCGTCAAGTTATTATATTTATGACCAGGTGACAAGCCCCGGAACATATCACAGGGGAAATTAAGGAGAGTTACATACTTTGGCAATCCCTAACAGTTCTCCAGCTGCCTTATACGCCAGTCTATTGTTTTGTGTATGTTTTTTTATAAGATAGTATATAAAGGTAAGGGAAGAAGCAGGCACGAACCCATCTATTTTGTGTCCTTCACAAAGGCTTAAGACGCTGCAGGAATTTTCTACAAAGGGTTCCCGTTCAAGCAATACGTCAATAATTACGTTAGTATCACACATGATCTTCATACTTTGACAGCCGCTCCTCTCGCAAAGAATTAAGGTCAATATCCGAAGGAACATCTTTCAGCATTCCGCGGAGGGAATCTACAGCAGAAATAGGGGGATTCACAACTTTTGCAATTGTTTTTCCATTGCGGGTAATAAAGATAACCTCTTTGGCAATCGACTCAAGGTATTTACCGAAATGGGTTTTAAACTTGGTTGCTGTAACAACCATAAACAACGCCTCCTATTTTTCACATGTAATCCGTTGGGGGCAAAATACTTTTTCACACTAACAACATTATATCCGATTTTTAGAATAAAATCGTACGAAAAATATATTAAAGCATTAAAAATCGTTCGATATAACGGGAAATACGTCTTATCATGGTAAGATCATCACTAAGAGGGCGAAATATATCTGAGAATTGTAATGATAAAGAAATAAAAACAGGACAATATCGTGTAGTTTATCGAAAACCTGAAATCCAAAATCAGAGACGACTGCGATATTCTGCGCGGATACGAAGCAGTATCGAAAGATGCTGGGCAAGTGCGGGTATGTAAGAAATCTTAAATAATCGAAAAGGAGGGTGAACATGGTGAGAACATACGATATAAACGCGGCGCATGGGAACGGGAGGAAGGAGAAGCTCTGCTTTTGCAAGATGCTGATATGGCTATGCTTCATCGGAATCCTATGTGTGAGGCAGCAAAGTGTGGAAGCGGCGGGGATCTATACGGAACCTGGTATTTATCAGATGTCCGCGAATTGGGCCTATCCGGTCAAGTGCCACACGATGGCAGAAGAAAATGGGGATACGCTCCTACTGTACTCTGCAGCTGCGGAGGATAATAGTCAGACGATCGTGATCGACAGGATTTCCCATGATGGGCGGCAGGAAAATGTGAAAAAGCTGTCCGTACCCGGAAAGACATGGGGAGGGACGGTTTACCATGCCCCGGACGGCTGTTATTACATAACGACGGGAAATGATGGACAGATTGCTTTCTATGTGATGAAATATGATGCCCACTGGAATCTGCTGGGGACAGCATCGGTCACGAAAGAACAGAGTTACGTGCAGTCGGCATTCGAAGCAGGAAATAGCGACATGACGATGGCGGGGGATTACCTGATCGTGCACGCGGCGAGAAAAAGGAAGGATGGACATCAAGCCAATACGACGATCTGGATCAACTCCAAAACGATGAACCCGGTATACGTGCCAAAGGAATATGGAGATACGCACGTAAGCCATTCATTCAGCCAGTTTGTCCGGTATGACGGAAACCGTGTCATCATGATCGACCAGGGGGACGCTTACCCCCGCGGAATCTGTATGACAAGCCAGCTGCCGGCGCTGAGTGGCAAAAATACGACAAAAACGTTATTGATGAATTTCTGTCTGGATGGCAGTGTGGAGGAAACGACCGATATGTCCGTGCTGAACTATACGGGGACGACCGTGGACGGGTTTGAACTGGGCGCAAGACATCATCTTGTGGTTGGAGCTTCCATTCCGCACGACACATTTACGTCTGGGCAGCAATACGAGAATTACGAAGGATGCAATAACATTTATACGATTCTGGTAGACAAAGACCTGAACTCGTCAACATTAAAATGGCTGACGTCATATCCGTCAGATATCCGGGTACGAAATGTGGAACTCATAAAAGTCGGGGACGACCGGTTTCTGATCGTGTATGGAACGGGGAAGGAAACGGCAGACGGGTATACAGATACCACACATTATATGCTGATTGATTCAGATGGAAGCGTTCTGCGGTCGGGAGAGATCGCAAAACCTTTTTATGGTACGTCAGAGCTGTCTTTTGATGGAGCAGTACTAACCTGGTGTCATTATGCGGAATCGGAACTCGGACGCTTTATAGTAATGAGCCGTTGGAACGTTGATACAGGGGATTTCTCAGTTCGCAATATAGAAACAGGAACGGTTTCCGAAATCAGTAGTCTTTTCCCGATAAAAGACATACGGAATGAGTATAAAACGGGGGAGGTTGCAGAATTGGAACTCGGCGTGTTTTCTCCGGTATTCGAAGAAAATTTTTCTCCGACTGCTATCGCGGTCTGGGAATCATCGGATCCGGATGTGATCGAGGTATTGACAGATGAGAGTGCGCTGAGTAAATCGGTTAGCAGCAGTTCAAAATACGTGCAGTGGTATAAGACGGCTGCGTCTGCTTTTTTGGCAAAGGGAGAGGGGACGGCGACGGTGACATGTAAAATCGGTGATAAAAAGTGGTCCGCCATATTTACGGTGTCCCCAGCGGAAATAGAAATGACGCCTACCCCGTACCCAGTTGTTGTGCCGTCGCAGGTTCCGACAAAAAATCCGACCATGTCCCCTGTAGTGTCTCCGACTGTTACACCAATACTCCCAACTGTTACGCCGTCACCAATGCCGGCGGAGAGTCGTCCCCCTGCTTTAAACATTCAGAAACCGCAAATATCGGATGATGGTATCACGACGTGGGATTGTGTGTATTTCGGAAGTTATTGGCAGAATGACACAAATGGCGACGGTGTAGCAGACCAGGATGACGCGAAACAGCCGATCAAGTGGAGAGTGCTGTCTGTAGACGGAGAGGATGCGTTCCTTTTGGCAGACAAAAATCTGGATGTACAGCCATACGATGAAACTGGCGAAAAGGTTACATGGAAAACTTGCACGTTGCGCAAATGGCTGAATGGAGCGTTTTTCAACCAGGCATTTAACACAGAGGAGCAGGCGGCAGTTTCCAGTACGGTGGTGGAGAATTATGATGATTCGTACTATGGGACACAGGGTGGCGGGAACACAATAGACCAGGTGTATTTGCTGTCTTTTGACGAGGCGGCATATCCGTTTTACGGGTTTACTGCGGTGAGAGACGGGACCAAAACGAGGGAGTCTGCAAATACCGCTTATGCAAAGGCGAGAGGGGCTTATGCGAGAGAAAACGGAAATGGCTATTGGTGGCTGCGCACGCAGGGGATCAGCAATGGACGTGCTTCCTGTGTAGGGGCAGATGGAGACGTGGATACGTTTGGTGAGCTTGTCGATCGTGGAAATAATGTCGTCCGCCCTGTGCTGCATCTGAATTTGTCGCGGTCGTCTGTCTGGTCACCAGCGGGTACGGTAAGCTCGGATGGAACAGCAGAGGAACTGGCGCCGACGTTCGTCCCATCACCAATGCCGACGGTGAGGCCGAACCCTGTTCCGACTGAGACGCCGTCGGGTCCGGTCGTAGATACGAGTACAGAAAAGCCGGATGAAACAGAGACGCCGGATGTGGTCAGGACACCTGAGCCGACAGGGGTGCCGCAGAGCACACCGGGTCGGATGCCCGTACAGACACCGTCACAAAATGTGCCGTCGCTTAATCCTTCTGTACCGTCATTGCCTGTCACGAATCAGCCAGTAGTCAATGGGAAGGATGAGTATAACGATGATGATTTTGACGATGAAGAGTACGATGAGAAAGAGTACGAAGAGGAATGGGAAAAAGGGGATACTTTCACAGCAGGAAATGTGCGGTATAAGGTCACGAAGCGGAAAGGGAAGAAAGGAGAAGTCGCTGTAGCAGGAGTGAAGTCAAAAAAGGTGAAGTCGATCGTAATTCCGAAAAAGGTGAAAAAGGGCAGTATTACGTTTGCCGTTACTTCGATACAGAACAATGCGTTTAGAGGATGTAAGAAGGCAAAGGTGCTGACGATCCGATCGACGGGTATTCGAACGATTGCGAAAAAGGCGTTGAACGGCATGAATAAACGAATACGGATTCAGCTTCCGAAGGGAAAGGCGAAGAAGTATCAGAAGCTGCTGATTAAGTGCGGGTATCGTGTAATCCGTTCGTAAATGAGAGAAGGAAGGAAATAACGAAGCGTAAGTTAAATTGCTTTTTTGTTGTATTAATATTGGGACTTGTGTTGATGACGCACCCGGTTTGTGCAGAAGAACGAAATTGTACCTTTATTAACAGCAATGAAAATGCACAGGACTATGGAATATATTGGAGTAATTGCATGAAGTCTTTTCTTGCAGAAGATGAAGCCGGTTATTATCGTTCGTGCCTACACATCGGAGAATGGAAAGAAAAAATACACAAAATGGAGTAAAGTCAAGAAGATTAAATAGAGGATGCAAAGAGAAAGGAAGGTTTTCATTTTGAACAAAAAATATAAACATATAGACATTATAACAAAACCGATTGTAGCAATACTAATTGCGGCGTTGCTCGTGACAAATGCGCCAGAATTTTTTACAAAAAAAATTGTGGCAGCCGAAAGTACATGGAAAATCTTAGAGGAAAGGGATCTGCCCGTAGATGAACTTTACGGGTGGTATCCGTACGATTCTGCCGATCAACTTATGATCGGCAGAAAGGACGGAAAGATCGCCTTTTTGGATAGCAGTCTGAAACTGGTGAAAAAGACGGAGTACGACCTGCTTGAAGAAGATGGTGTGATGGATGGCACAGATTATAACCTGCTCGTATCACGCCCGATGCGCAGCGGAAGCGAATACGCGATTGTAGATAAGACAGGAAAAGTGACCGTGCTTGGAACATATAAAAAAGCAGAGTCCCTCGGTCTGGTCGGGAAACCCATCCTGTATGCGGAAAAAGAGAACGGGGAATGCGGTTTTGTAGTGAATGGGAAAGCGATTGGTTTTGATAAGAAATTTGTGGATAAAACAGAAGAAGCAGTTGTCGAATATAATATTGTTACAATCGCAGGAAAAACATATTACGTGAAGAATTATTTTGAAACAGAAGATATCTGTTATGAAGTTGGGGGGATTTGTGAGGGAATTAGCATTGAAGAGATGAAGAAAGTGATTCAGGCGGAGCGTTATGAATTTATTATTTATGATGAAACCGGAGCCGTTGTGGATGTCGATTCCTTGATTAGGGAATATGAAAAAAAGGCGGAGGACGAGGAAAAACAGAAGGAAGAAGATGCCCGGGTAATCCCGGAGCTCGAGCAGACGGCGGCATCGCAGTTGCCGGTCCAGGAGTATTTAAGAAATACATGTAGCACAAGCACAGGAGAGTATACAGTCAGCGATGTGACGGCATATCGGTTTGGGGAGGGTTATCTGGCTTATGTAAAAGCGGATGTGGAGTTTCTCTTTGAAGGTGATAGATATAAGGATCCTTATTATTTTGCCGGTTTTTTTGACAAAGAAAAGAATCTGGTAAAATTCGGGGAGGTGATTGCGGCGAGAGACGAGGATTACTGGGACGAAGGCATTTACCTGACGATCCGGGATAATGACAAAAAAATATATTTTTATGGTGATGATGATTATGCCAATACTGGAAATATGGTAAAATATCTTTATACGGATACGGAAGACGCGTTTACCGGAGGCGGTTATGAATTAGGGACGGCATATCCTCATTGTGTTGTCTTAGGCGGGTATGGAGAAAATGGATTTATATATTTAGTGGCGAGTCCGATGAATGATTTTGTAAAAACGACGTCTATGTATACCCGTTTATATGAGAAAAATACTCTGAAGGCGGAGTATGCCCTTTTAAACGAAGAAAATGGAAAAAGGGAAGCCGTCTTCTATGATTCTAATTGGAACGTAATAAAAAGCATGGATGTTTCTCATGTAAACGGGGATATTGAGTTGTGTGATGGCGTCGTGCTGGGCCGTTCGTGTGTGCTGTTGTATAAAACGCAGAGCGGTTACTATGGTTTGGTGGGAATGGACGGAAACATTGTGGCGGATGTGGAAAAGGAGAGATATACATATGGTTCGGTGCAGAGTAGTTATTTCGGAAAAACATGTGTTTACTTTGAAAGAGACGATGTAAGATACTATTACTATGAAGACAATTTAATTCCCCACACAGAGGAGGAATATGATAGCTGGGGGGAGGATGATGGCGAAGAGGGAGACGATGGAATAAAATATGGTGATATTACTTATTCTTCGGAAAAAATATACGATGATAATGATGAAGTAGTAAGCGTATCTGAAAAAGTAGCGGACCGTTTTGGGAATGTGCTGGCAAGTCACGAAGTCTCTGGCGAGACGTATAAAAGAGAGGAACGGAAGCCTTTTATTTATGTTTTTCCGGATTGTAAATCTATCGTCGTTGTGGACCGGCATTGGAATGGAAAAAGGGGGGATGATTTGGAAGACGGAACACCAAAACCGACGATGGCCCCGACAGATGCACCGGAAGTGCCTCCAACAGAAAAACCAAGCCGGACGCAGGCTCCGCCAGTTCCGCCCATGCCTTCGACAGGTGTCCCAACAGACGCGCCGGGGGTGCCTCCGACAGAAAGACCAGATGAAACGGAAGTTCCAAGCCTTGCGCCGACGGATGGGCCCTCGGGCCAGCCGTCCGTCGCGCCGGGGTCAAGTTCGTTACCTGTCCAACCGCCGTCACAAATAATTTTGCCATCAAATCCAATTCCAGTTCCTACTTCGGATAGGAGTGCAGAGGAGGATGCAGACGATGACGAAGAAGAGGACAAACTGCAAAAGGGCGATTATATTATGATGGGGAAGCTGGGATATAAAATAACAAAATTAAAAGGTAAAAAAGGGGAAGCTGCCGTCGTTGTTTCCGTGGCAAATAAGGCAAAATCAATTGTTATTCCTAAAAACATTAAAAAGGATGGGGTTACGCTTACTGTGACGTCTATCCAGAAAAACGCCCTAATGGGTTATAAAAAGGCAAAAACGCTGAATATTAAATCCACCGGCATTAAGAGTATCGCCAAAAAGGCGCTGAGTGGTCTTAGCAGGTGGATACAGATTAAGGTTCCGAAGTCAAAGGTAATATTATACCGTAAATTATTGAAAAAATGCGGATGTGGAGTAATCCGGCAGTAGAGCAACCGTGAAAAAGATTACTGCTCATAAGAACCATCCTGGCACACTTTACTTGTGTGACAGGGTGGTTTTTTTGAGCAGACAACAGTTGATTTAATTTTTTGTATATAGTAAAATGGTTTTACGAAGCAAACAAACGATTTAATAAAGCTGTTTTGCAAATATTGTGGAGGCGGTTCAAATGGCTAGGGGAATTATTATTTTTGGTTCGGCGGGTTCTGGTAAAACGACATTGGGGAATATAGTTGCGAATCGGTTACATTACCCATATTTTGATATCGATGATTATATTTGGAAAAAAGATACGGAAATACCGTTTACCGTTATGTATTCCAGGGAGGAAAAAGCACATAGGCTTATGAGTGATATATGCAAATTTGAGCACTTTGTTATGGCGGGTTCGATGGATAGTTTTAATGCCCCATTTGTACCATTGTTTGATTTGGCAGTCCACATCACAGCAGACGTAAACGTACGGCTGGCAAGAATACATAAAAGGGAACTGGACTTGTATGGCAAGAGAATTCTGGAGGGCGGGGATATGTATGAAGAACATCAGGCGTTTCTTGAAAGCGCTGCCCGTTATGATACAAATGATTCGCCCGGTCTGAAAACCCATTTAGACTGGGCGTCGACATTACCATGCAGAGTCATGTATCTCGATGGATCCGAAGAATTAGAGCAAAATGCAAAAAGGATTGTAGAAGCATATGTAAATGTTTTGGAGTGAGTTCAAAGTTATTTCCATGATTATAATTTAGTGAACCGCGGGCAGAAATTGTAGAGGGAAGATATGAAAAAAGGAATTATTTTATTTAAGTCGAAATATGGAGCTACAAAAGGAGCGTCGTCTTTTGATGAAAAGGCTTTTGAAGAAATTAAAACCTATAATTTGAAAGAGGACTTGAGGGATATACCAGTATTTTATGGCAGGAGCATGGGATGAAGAAGGTATGGTTTTTACAGACCGAATGTTATGCAAGGTGCTACAGAAGGCCGTTTCAAAAAAAGACCCAAGTACATATGAACCCTGGATGGTGGCTCTCATGAGTGCAAAGGGACAAAAATGTGATTGGACGGATAAGGAATATTTGAAACCTGTATTTGAATATTTTGACATTTGAATGCCCGATGTTAATTTTTTATTTGATGAAGCCGTATAAAAAAGCATTTAAAATATTTATCACGAAGGGCGTACAACGTCTATAACCTTATTGACAAAACGGATGAAATAAAATAAAATAAAGTCGTATATTTTATACGGCTTTATTTATTAAATTTGGAGGATTTTGAAATGGAACCATACGGATTAAATGAACTTAGAAAAAAATTTCTTGATTTTTTTGAGAGCAAGGGACATCTTGTGATGAAGAGCTTCCCGCTCATTCCCCAGAATGACAAGAGCCTGTTGCTTATAAATGCGGGTATGGCCCCGCTGAAACCATATTTTACAGGGCAGGAGATTCCGCCGAGAAGGCGCGTGGCGACCTGTCAGAAATGTATCCGTACCGGTGACATTGACAATGTGGGGAAAACGGCGCGGCACGGTACTTTCTTTGAAATGCTTGGAAACTTTTCTTTTGGTGATTATTTTAAACATGAGGCGATTGCGTGGTCATGGGAGTTTTTGACAAAGGTTTTGGAAATTCCGGAGGAACTGCTTTATCCGTCGGTATATGAAGAGGATGATGAGGCGTTTGATATTTGGAATAAGGAGATCGGAGTGGCGAAAGAGCGGATTTTCCGTTTTGGCAAAGAGGATAATTTTTGGGAGCACGGGGCAGGGCCGTGCGGGCCATCTTCCGAGATTTATTTTGACCGCGGGGAGAAATATGGCTGCGGCAAGCCGGGATGTACAGTCGGCTGTGACTGTGACCGCTATATTGAGATCTGGAACAATGTATTTACGCAGTTTGATAACGATGGGAACGGAAATTACAAGGAACTTGATAACAAAAATATAGATACCGGCATGGGGTTGGAGCGTCTGGCTGTGATTATGCAGGGTGTGGATTCGATTTTTGACGTCGACACGATAAAGGCGATCCGGGACCGCATATGCGGGATTTCCCATAAGGAATACGGAAAAGAGGAGAAAAGTGACGAGTCGATCCGGGTTATTACAGACCATATCCGGTCGGTGACTTTTATGGTGTCGGATGGCATTATGCCGTCCAATGAGGGGCGCGGATATGTGCTTCGCCGTCTGCTCCGCCGCGCTGCGCGTCATGGCAGGTTACTTGGGATAACGGGCCAGTTTTTGTCCGGGCTGAGCGAGGTTGTGATCCGTGAGTCGAAGGACGGATATCCGGAGCTGGCGGACAAAAAAGAATATATATTAAAGCTGATTACCACAGAAGAGGAGAACTTTAATAAGACGATAGACCAAGGGCTTTCGATTTTAAATGAACGGATGGAGGAGATGAAGGCGGAGGGGACGACAGTTCTTTCCGGCGAGCAGGCTTTTCAGCTCTATGATACCTATGGATTTCCGATTGACCTTACCGTTGAGATTTTAGAGGAAAAGGGTATGACGGTCGACGGGGAGGGATTCCGGAAGGCGATGGAGGTACAGCGGAAAATGGCGCGGGATGCCAGGGAAGTGACAAATTATATGGGAGCGGACGTCACTGTGTACCAGTCGATTGATGCCGGGATTGGAAGCCGGTTTGTAGGTTATGACAGATTGGTGCATGAATCGGAAGTTTCCGTTTTGACTACGGCGGATGCCATAGTGGATGAACTGCGGGAGGGAATGGAAGGCACGATACTTGTTGACGAGACGCCATTTTATGCGACGATGGGCGGCCAGGCAGCAGATACCGGGGCGATCTCCACCGATGGCGGGGAATTTGCCGTGATGGATACCGTTAAGCTTCAGGGAACGAAGATTGGGCATGTGGGAAAGATGGTTTCCGGCTCCATCCGAATCGGTGACCGCGCCACGCTTTCGGTGGACGAGGACAGGAGGAATCTTACGGCAAATAACCACAGTGCCACCCACCTGATGCAGAAGGCGCTGCGTATCGTACTCGGCAACCATGTGGAACAGGCGGGTTCCCTCGTGGACAAGGATAAGCTGCGTTTCGACTTTACTCATTTTTCGCCGATGACAGATGAGGAAATTGGCAGGGTTGAGGAGATCGTCAATCAGGAGATCGCGAAAGGGCTTTCCGTCATAACGAGTGAAATGACGCTGGAGGATGCAAAGAAAACGGGCGCAATGGCGCTTTTCGGGGAAAAATATGGGGATAAAGTCCGGGTAGTACAGATGGGTGATTTCAGCTCTGAGCTCTGCGGGGGTACGCATGTCGGGAACACAAGAAACATTTCCGCATTTAAGATTATTTCGGAGAGCGGTGTAGCTGCCGGTGTGCGCAGAATTGAGGCGCTTACGGGAGCGGGGCTGATCGCGCATTACAATCAGGTCGAGGAGCAGCTGAACGAGGCGGCGAAGCTTCTCAAGGCAAACCCGATGGAGGTTGTAAAGAAGCTTGCGGCTATGCAGGAAGAGATGAAAGCGCTCTCGAAGGAGCACGACAAGCTGAAAGCGAAACTGGCGAAAGCTTCTGCGGGCGATATGACTTCCTCGGCGGAGGACATAAATGGTATCCGCGTTCTTGTCAGCCAGCTTTCGGATGTGGATATGAACGGTATGCGCGACCTGGGTGACGAGGCGAAGCAGAAGCTCGGGGACGCCATCGTTGTGTTTGCCGCAGAAAATGGCGGAAAGGTCCAGTTGATGGCGACAGCGACGGACGGCGCGATTGCGAGAGGCGCCCACGCCGGAAACCTGATACGGGAAATTGCTTCCCTTGTCGGCGGCGGCGGAGGAGGACGCCCCAATATGGCGCAGGCGGGCGGTAAAAACCCCGCGGGCATACCGGATGCCCTTGACCGGGCGAAAGAGGTAGCCAGGCAGCAGATTTCATAAAAAACGGAAAAAGCTTTCCGGTGAAGCGGTACAAATGCGGATTTTAAAAATATTTTTTGTTAAAAAAAAGAAAATGTCCAATTTATGCCACAAATTTATGAAAAACGGTTGACGTATAAAAATTTTATGCTATAATATGTGTTAGTGCGAAAAAATACCCAAACAGTTGTATTTTGCACAATCTTACAACTGGAGGGAGGTTAGGTGTGATACTATGTCAAATGTTATCGTAAAAGAAAACGAATCATTGGATAGTGCGTTGCGCCGTTTCAAGCGAAACTGTGCAAAAGCTGGGATCCAGCAGGAGATTCGTAAGAGAGAGCATTATGAAAAACCAAGCGTTAGACGTAAGAAAAAGTCTGAGGCAGCTCGTAAAAGGAAATTTAAATAAGTTGCACAGTGTGCAAAAGTAGAATTGCGTTAGACGTAATGAAATTCAAATATGGCACATATGATGGACTCGTCGGTTGGACGGGTCCTTTTTCGCGTTGCAGAACCGCTACAGGCTTATGGAACCAAGGTTTTTGGAACACAGCCAGGCATTGCTGCATAAAATGAAAGAGAACCGTTAGACCGCGAGGTGGAGGATGAATCCTATATCGAAAAAAATGGGTCTTCAGCCCGATATTTTGGATGGTGCCACTATCGTGAAGGCATACGGGGACGAGTATGCCATCATAGAAAATTATAAGTCAATCATTGAATATACAGAAGAGATTGTCAAGCTTCAGGGAAAACATGTGAAAGTAGTTATTAATGGAAGCTGCCTATGTATCGAATCGTTTGAACCAGACGAGTGCAGGGTGTTTGGAAAAATAAATCAGATATGTCTTGTGCGGTTTTAGTTTGCATATGTGCGTGCCAGGGCATATGGTGGAATGGGGGAATGAGATTTGAAGTGGCTGCGGGGGTACATAACATGCTGTGTGAAGTCCGGGCATTGGGAACGTTTTATGAATTTGTGCCGGCATCATCAAATTAAACTATGGAAAATACAGGCGGACAAAGAGAAGGTCGTGTTTTGCATGTTTGCCAGAGATTACCGTCTTCTGCGGAAGTTTGTGGTGAAAACGGATGTCGTTCCGCATATTTGTGAAAAAAAAGGACTGCCTTTTTTATGTGAACGGGCGATCCGGGATTGGACGTTTACGCTTGGGCTTGTCCTGTTTTTTGTTGTGTTAAGGGTGCTGTCGCTCTTTGTCTGGCAGATTAATTATTACGGACAGCGCGAGTATACGAAGGAAATGATCCGCAAGGAAGTGACGGCAATGGGGGTATATACCGGAATGCTGCGCAAAAACCTGGATTGCGATAGCATAGAGAGGAATTTGCGGGAATGTTATGAAAATATGAGCTGGGTGTCGGCAGAGGAAAAGGGATGTGTGCTCAATATTAAAATGAAGGAGGGAACGGCGGAGAAGAAAAAGGAGGAGAGGGAAATAACGCCGTGTCATCTCGTTGCACCGTGCAAGGGAACCGTCCAGAGCATTGTTACAAAGGAGGGGACCGCCCAGGTCAAAAAGGGAATGAAAGTGAAAAAGGGGGATATTCTTATTAGCGGGGTTGTTGAAATCAAGGACGATAGCGAGGCGGTCGTGCGGAAAAAGGGGGTTCATGCGGAGGGCGAAATTACAATTTTGACAGAGCGGAAATATGAGGATAGCATAAATATCCGTTATATCGCTAAGAATAAAACAGGTAAAGAGGTAAGTGTATTTACGGTACAGTGCAACGGATACCGCTTTTCTTTAAAAAATCCCCTAAAATGGTTTGATAATTCTACCAATTATGATATAATAACAAATATATGTGTCGATAGGAAGTTTATCCCATTGGATATGAGCCTGTTTGTGTCTGAGAGGCGGTATATCGCCTATGAGCCGTGTGAGGCGGAGTATACGGAAGAGGAAGCCAGGCAGTTGTTGCAAAACCGGCTGGCTTCCAAGCTTATGGATTATGAGGAAAAGGGATATAAAATAATAGATCATGCGTTTGATGTGAGCAAAGAGCAGACGGCATACAAGGCCCGGGGTAAAATTGTTATGTCGGTTTCTAATATGGAACAAAAAGATGTTGCAGAAGAGGAATTATTACTGAATCAGAGCGGAAAGGAAGATGATGATGGCACAGGAGCAGATCGTTCTTGATATTCCCGCCAGCCATGAAAATAATATTTTTGGCAGATTGGACGCCCATCTCAAAAAAATTGAGCGGACACTCCAGGTAGAGGTTGTTTTGCGGGATGGTTCTGTGAGAATAACGGGTGAATCGGAGAGAGTGGGGGAGGCAGACCGCGTATTCGGTGAGCTTTTAAAGCTATCTGAGCGGGGCAATACGATTACGGAGCAGAACGTAGATTATGTTCTGTCGCTTACACAGGAGAAATCCCCGGTTTCCCTGGCGGATATCGACAAGGAGCTCGTCGGTTTTACGATTCAGGGAAAACCGATTAAGCCTAAGACACTTGGGCAGAAAAAGTATGTGGATGCCATCCGGGAAAAGATGATGGTATTTGGTGTGGGGCCGGCAGGTACGGGAAAGACCTATCTTGCGATGGCAATGGCGATACAGGCGTTTAAGCAGGATGAAGTGGGAAAGATCATACTCACGAGGCCGGCGATTGAGGCCGGTGAGAACCTCGGGTTTCTGCCAGGTGATTTACAAAGTAAGATTGATCCCTATTTGCGGCCGTTATATGATGCGCTGTACCAGATTATGGGCGCGGACGGATTTATTAAAAATTCAGAAAAGGGATTGATTGAAGTGGCCCCTCTGGCATATATGCGGGGAAGAACGCTTGATAATGCGTTTATTATATTGGACGAGGCGCAAAATACGACGCCGGCACAGATGAAAATGTTTCTTACCCGTATCGGTTTTGGTTCTAAGGTTGTGATTACGGGAGATCTTTCCCAAAAGGACCTGCCCTTTGCCGCCGTATCCGGCTTGGAGCAAGCGCTTAAGGTTCTCCGCGATGTGGAGGAAATTGGAGTTTCATACTTGACGAACAAGGATGTTGTGCGGCATCCTCTGGTGCAGAAAATTGTACATGCCTATGAGAAATTTGAGGCGAGGGAGCAGTACCGGGAGAACCGGAAAAACCATCATAGCCAAAAAAGAAAGTAAGGGTGTTTTAAGAGGGAGAAACCAATGACGGTATATTTTGAGGATGAGGCAATGCTCCCATTTGGTTTTCATTTGGAAGAGCAGGCTGCCCGCATCATTTCTGCTGTGAGGGACTATGTTCATTGCCCTTATGATGTGGAAGTGAGTGTGACGATGGTGGATAAGGCGTCCATACAAGGCATGAATTTAGAGTTCCGCCAGATGGACAAGCCGACGGATGTGCTTAGCTTTCCGATGGCGGAGTACGATAAGCTGGGGGATTTTAGCGGGAAAGCTTTTCAGGAAAGCAAAGTCCTGGCGCCGGACACAGGTGAGCTGGTGCTTGGGGATATTGTCCTCTGTTCGGACATCATCCGGGAACAGGCGGCAGAATATGGGCATTCAGAGCTTCGGGAATTTAGTTTTCTCGTGGTACATAGCATGCTGCATTTGTTTGGGTATGACCATATACAGGAAAATGACCGCTTGAGGATGGAGAAGGAACAGCGTGCCATTATGGACACTCTCGGAGTTCACCGGACCAGTGGTGGGAATGGAGGGATTCATGGTCAGAAATAAGGGGAAGATCATACTTATAGCGAGTATATGTGTCGTTGCTTTGGCGGTAATAGGCAGCGTATTGATTTATATATACGGGGCGGAAAAGAGAGGGCAAATGGCACAGGAACCTCCCGCGGCGACCGCTGTTCCGACGTTGCAGCCGGACGAGGAGCTGCCAACGCCGACGCCGGTACCGACAAAGGATCCCCATGCGGGAAAGGTGAGAAGTGCTCTCACGGGAGAGTACATATCGGAGAAGGCAGCCAGACAAAGGCCATTTGCAGTTATTATAAACAATATTGAATATGCAAACCAGCGCCAGGAAGGGACATCCAAGATCGACGTGCTCTACGAAGCCCTGGCCGAAGGCGGGATTACCCGCATGCTTGGTGTTTTCCAGGGAACTGGGAAAATAAAACGGCTCGGGTCCGTGCGGAGTGCAAGACATTATTTTGTCAGTTTTGCCCGTGAGTGGAATGCTATTTTTTGTCATTTTGGACAGACTTCGTATGCCATTTCCAAGATTAAGGAGCTGGAAGTGGATAATCTCAGCGGGTTATCCGCCATCGGCGGCGTAGTGTACAAGAGGGACTATTCTGTCCGGGCGCCCCATAATGTGTATACGTCAGGTGAAAAAATGCTGCAGGGGGCCAAAAAGCTTAAATATTCGACAAAGTTTAATAAGGATAAGATGGCAAGGCATTTTGATTTTTACGAGGACGATACGGACTTGCCATCCGGAGAGCGTACGACGTATGTGTATTTGCCATTTTCGGCGTATTCTACCTGTTATTTAAAGTATGATAAGAAATCTCGGGAATACAAGAAATATGAGTATGGGGCGAAACACAAGGACCATGAAAATGGAAAGCAGCTTGCTTTTAAAAATGTAATAATCCAGCTTGTAAAGGAAACGAATATTGACCGAAATGGTTACCAGCATTTGTATTTGCACAAGCGCAAGGGAGAAGGGTACTATATTACAAATGGAAAGCGTATAAAGATTACCTGGAGGAAAAATGAAGAAAAGGGAACGATGTGTTATTATGATGCGGACGGCAACGTGCTGGCGGTCAATGCGGGTAAGACATATATCGCCGCATATCCGGCAAACAGAAAAACACTCATCTCTTTTCAAAATAAAAAATAACGAAAGGGTGCCGGCATGAGTACAGGGAAGCAGGACAACAGACGAAGCGCCAGTTTTTTGAAACAGGGAAGCCTATTAGCGATGGCTTCTCTTGTTGTGCGTTTGATCGGAATGATATACCGGATTCCAATGGCGAACATACTTGGAGATGGAAATGGGATTTATGCAGTAGCATTTGATATTTATGATATCATCCTTATTATTTCCTCTTATAGCCTGCCGCTGGCGCTCTCGAAAATTATTTCTTCGCAGAACAGCAGAAGGGAGTACCGGAACATGGGTAAGACATTTCGTCTTTCGCTCTGGTTTGCGGTTCTCTCCGGAGGTGTTTTTGGAACGGCTTTATTTGTCTGTGCCGGATGGATTGAAACCCACATTTATCCGGCTTATTTAGGGCTTCGGATTCCGCTGCGTGTACTGGCCCCTACGATATTTATCGTGGCTCTGCTCGGTGTGTTCCGGGGATTTTTCCAGGGAAAGAACACGATGGTGCCGACGGCGGTGTCACAGGTGCTGGAGCAGGTAGTGAATGCGATTGTCAGTGTGTCGGCAGCCTATTTGTTTATGAAATGGAATGCGGACAGTCTTGTAAGAAGCGCCTGGGGAGCGGCAGGAGGGACGCTTGGCACCTGTCTTGGGGCCATGACTGCGCTTCTTCTTGTTGTATTTGTGTATTATATTTACCGTCCCGTCCAGAAAAAAAATGAGCGCAGGGACCGTTCCCGGCGAGTATATTCTTCCGCCCATATTTACCGGATCCTGTTTTTGACAATACTTCCGATTATATTGAGCCAGACGGTGTACCAGGTCAGCGGCCTGATTGATTATTATTTGTTTAGCGATGTGATGGGGGCAAAGGGAGTGGATGCGCGCACGATTTCAGCGTTGACCGGTATATATAGTTCGAATTACCGGACGCTGACCAGTGTACCGATCGCTATTTCTACATCCATCGCCTCTTCGATGATTCCGAGTGCGGTAGCGGCCTATACCCAGCGCGATATGGGACAGGTGAAATACAATATTCTTTCCGGCATCAAATTTAATATGATTATCGCATTTCCGTGTGCGATGGGGTATACGGTACTCGGACAGGGGATCGTGCGGATGCTTTTTCCTTCGATGAATTATGTGCTCGGCGGACATCTGATGATGGCGGGATCCGCGGCTATTATATTTTATGCGGTTTCTAATGTGACCGGAAGCGCTCTGCAAAGTATTGATAAAATGCGTGTTCCCGTAATTAATTCGGCGATTTCGCTCGTACTGCATGTCCTCATTGTGTTGTTGCTATTGAAATTTACGGGTTTGGGCATTTATGTATTGATTATAGGAAACGTCACGTTCCCGGTTGTAGTCGGTATATTAAATATTATTTCCCTTTACCGCTGCCTGCCGGGATTCCGGTTAAAACCGCTCAAGACATTCTTCGTGCCATTGTCGGCATCGCTGTGGATGGCGATTGCCGTTATAGTTATGTATACGCTTACGAGCCGGTTGTTTGGCATGGCGGCTGGCGAATATGCGACGAATGCCCTGGCGGTGTTGGTTTCATTGGCAGTGGCGGTGTTTGTGTATTTTGTCGTATTCCTCAAGCTCAGGGGAATGACCCGGCAGGAACTTTATGATTTTCCGATGGGCCGCAGACTGTATGTTGTCGCAAGGAAGCTGAGGCTTATGAAATAGCAGTTCATCTAAAGTTTATGAAATAGCTTTCTGACTGCGTTTATAAGATAATCCTGGAATCCTGCCTCGTCCACAGCTTCTTTTGCTGAGATGTCAATGCTGCCGATGCATTTATTGTCGTAAAAGTATTCGACCTTTCCAACGACGTCACCTTTTGCCAGCGGCGCTTTTACATCTTCCGAATAGGTGATTTTTTTTGTAATGGTTTCGGTGTCTGCCTGTGAGGTAAATATGTGGGAAAATATTGTGCTGGGGGCGGTTGGCACAGTCGTTTTTGTGCCGCCCTGCACGGGGACGTCTTCAAGAGCTCCCGCGATATCCAGGTCTTTGTATACACTGCAATTGGCAAATCCGTAATCAAGCAGGGACTGTGCCTCAGAAAAACGTTTTTTATGGTCAGGGGCCGCCATAATAACGGCGATCAGGTCCATATCATTTCTTCGCGCTGTTGCGCTCAGGCAGTACTTTGCCTTTGAAGTTGATCCGGTTTTCAGTCCTGTGATACCGTCATAAAAACGAACCAGTTTATTCGTATTGGTGAGACCGAATTCGGTGTCGCCTTTTTTGGTTTTGTGTGTAATTTTATCCATCCATACAGTCGAGTAATTGCTGATTTCAGGGTGTTTTGTAATAAGCTCGCGCGACATAAGGGCGACATCGTAGGCGCTGGAATAGTGGCCGGACTTAATGTCGTCGTCCAGTCCCGTGCAATTTTTAAACTGGGTGTGTTCCATGCCAAGTGATTTCGCTTTTTCATTCATTTTCTTTACGAAGGCTTCTTCGGAGCCCGCAATTTTTTCTGCCATAGAGACGGCGGCGTCATTGGCGCTGGCGATGGAGATACATTTGATCATATCATTGACCGTCTGCGTCTCATTTGGCTCGAGAAATACTTGTGACCCCCCCATGCTTGCGGCATACTCGCTTACCGTTACGTTATCATCCAGTGAGATTTTCTTGGAGTCAATTGCCTCAAAAATCAGATTTAGCGTCATAATCTTTGTAATGCTGGCTGGTACGAGCTCCTTGTCTTTGTCTTTTTCATATAATATTTCTCCGGTAGAACCCTCAATCAGTACAGCAGATACGGCGGATACATCGACGGCGCCCCCGGACACCGCTTTTGTCTCCGCATACACATCTTTTTCTGCTATGTGGGAAAGTCCGGCTATGTATAGACAAGAAAAAATAAAAAGCAACAGGAATCCGATTTTTTTCATATGGGTATCTCCCTTAGGTTTTCTTAAAAAAATATATGCAGACAAAGGTAAAAAAAGAATTGAAAAATAGAACTATTGAGATAAGACGGTTATTTTACATTTGTACACCTTGTCGTCCTGGCGGACGGAGATAATGGCGGTGCCAGGTTGAATGGCATAGACAGTGCCGAGAGGTGTGACGGAGGCGATCCGGAAATCGGATGTGGAATAGCTTGCGGTTTTTTTTACTCCCCGTATGGAAATTGAGATTTTTTCGCCCGGTTTCATTTGCGCGGATTCGACATTTAAGCGTTTTTGGAAGCCTGCGGTCCATTTATCCACATAGCCGAAGCGGGTATAAGGATAGACCAGGCGGCAGAAGAGAATAAAGGCCAGCAAAAGGATACAAGCTTTTTTCATGGGAAATGCCTTTTTTTATATTGTATGCAGCAAACGTTCCAGATTTGCAAATAATACTTGTATGAATTAAAATCATTGTCAATATGAAGAAGATGGGGTTACAGGTGAATGAGATGCAGATCTTCTGGCGGAAAAGCATATCGTCCAACGTGAAACAGATATGCCGCTTTTGACGGAAGCCGTATGAAGGAAAAGAGATTGCCCCTGTACTGTCATAGGACAATGACAAGGGCAATCTGTGTTTTTCTATACTTCAAATAGCATGTCGCCATAAGATGGCACCGGCCAGTCTTCTTTATCGACTAACATCTCAAGTTCATCAATCGGTGTTCTCAGATCTTCCATAGCAGGGAATACATGATCCCGGTAATATTCCGCCTGGGCCTTTCCCTCTTCCATAACACAGGCATCCCCATTGATCTGGCGCAGGGCAATAAGAGCCTTTTGTGCTTTTGTGAGAAGGGAAGAACACTGTTTCAGAATAGAGGTCTGCACGGTTACTTCCGCTTCCGGGCAGGCGGACTGGATGCTGTTAATTGATTCCGCCAGGCTAGTCGTGTATTTAATGACAGCAGGAATGTATTGTTTTGTAGCCATATCAATCATCGCTTTTGCCTCGATATTAATCGCTTTTGCATAAGCTTCATAATTAATTTCGGCGCGGGATTCCAGTTCTGTTTTTGAGAAAACATTTTGATTCTCAAACATTTGAATTGTTTTTGGATCGGTCAGGGACGCCGTGGCATCGACCATCGTCTTTACATTGGGAAGTCCGCGTCTTTCCGCTTCCGCTACCCATTCATCGGAATAACCGTTACCGTTGAAAATGATTTTCTGATGTTCCTTTAATGTTTTTTGAATAAGCTTGTCGACTGCTTCGTTGAAGTCCGGAGCAGCTTCAAGTTCACTTGCCATTTTTTCCAGTATATCTGCGACGGAAGCATTCAGTACCGTGTTTGCGTCGGCAATCGACATAGAAGAAGCAAGCATACGGAATTCAAATTTATTTCCGGTGAAGGCAAATGGAGATGTACGGTTGCGGTCAGTGGCATCTTTTTTTACCGGAGGAATGGAATTGACGCCGATGTCCATTTTACCTCCCTTTAAGCTGTGGGTGGCAGTGCCGCTCTCAATAATCTGCTCTACGATATCTTCTAACTGCTCACCGAGGAAAATGGAAATGATTGCAGGCGGCGCCTCATTTGCCCCGAGGCGGTGGTCATTCCCTGGATTCGATGCTGACATTCTAAGAAGCGCAGCATTTTCGTCAACAGCGGCAATGACAGCCGACAAAAACAGCAGGAACTGTGTGTTATTATGAGGCGCGGAACCAGGGCTCAGAAGGTTTTCGCCGGTATTAGTAATGATAGACCAGTTGTTATGCTTTCCGGAACCATTCACACCTGCAAATGGCTTCTCGTGCAGCAGGCATTCGAGATTATGTCTTCTCGCTACTTTTTTCATCGTTTCCATGACGAGCTGGTTGTGGTCTGTGGCAATGTTGGCGGTGTCGTAAATAGGAGCCATTTCATGCTGTGCAGGAGCTACCTCGTTATGTTGTGTCTTGGATAAGATCCCAAGCTTCCAGAGTTCTATGTTCAGTTCATTCATAAAAGAGGCCTGGCGTTCACGGATGCTTCCAAAATAATGGTCGTCCAGCTCCTGCCCCTTTGGCGGCATTGCCCCAAATAGTGTACGCCCTGTAAATATAAGATCTTTTCGTTTTAGAAATTTATCCCGGTCAATTAGGAAATATTCTTGTTCCGGCCCTACGGAACAGGAAATATTTGTAATATCATCTTTGCCAAATAATTTAAGTATGCGGACGGCCTGTTTGCTGATCGCCTGCATGGAGCGGAGCAGCGGTGTCTTTTTGTCAAGCGCTTCTCCTGTATAGGAACAAAAGGCAGTGGGGATACAAAGAGTTACTCCGATGGCATCCTCGCGGAGAAAGGTAGGAGATGTGCAATCCCATGCCGTATAACCTCTTGCCTCAAAGGTGGCACGTAGCCCGCCGGAAGGAAAAGAGGAAGCGTCGGGTTCTCCTTTGATCAGCTCTTTTCCGTTGAATTCCAGAACGGCATGCGAGTCGGACTCAGCGCTGATAAAAGAATCATGTTTTTCAGCAGTTACACCTGTCATGGGCTGGAACCAGTGCGTATAATGTGTGGCGCCATTTGAAAGAGCCCATTCCTTCATACCGTGGGCAACGACATTTGCTACCTCTGGAGTAAGCTCCTCCCCATTTTCGATGGTTTTCTTTAAAGCTTGATACGTTTTCTTTGGAAGGTATTCCTGCATGACCTCATCATTAAAAACCTTAGTTCCAAATACTTCAGAAATTATATTCTTTTCCATAGTTTCCTCCATTCCGGCATATGAACCATGCCAAATATTTTTTAGACGTGCCAGCTTTTATAGAAAAAAGGTGTCCTCAAAAAATGAGAACACCTTCGTTCCGCCTCAGCACAAAATCATAATATCACGTTTAAAAAAAAATGTAAAGCATTTTTTCATTTTTTTTGCTAAGCGTTCAGAAGTTTAAAAAAAGTTGGAGAATTTCATGTAATATATCAGAAAATTGAGTTTTGTCAATGTTTTTCTGTGGATATACGGGAAAGCTGCCCGCCATCGCCTGGTTGATGTATATATTGACAGTTCCCGCACACGTATCCGTCCGGACAGGGGCTTCCAGGCTGGACGGGAGCGCATATTCAATGTCAATAGTATCGTAGGGGCTGACAAGAAACGGGGGGATTTCCGGGGTAGTGATCCCAACTGTGTCCGATTTTCCATCATTAACTGGGATTTGTACCGAAGAGAGGTCCTGGACCGGTATAGTCTGGTTTGTATAGTGGTCAAATCCAAAGTTCATCAGCGTTTTTGTATCCGCCCACTTAAATGATTTGTTCGGGGGCCACCCGCTGGCTAGAACACAGCTTGTAAATGTGCGGCCGTCCCGTCTGGCCGCTCCGACAAAACAGAAACCGGCCTTTCCCGTGAAACCCGTCTTGATGCCGAGGGCGCCGTCATATGAGGTAAGAAAAGCATCTTTATTCGATAAAGAATAGGTATGGGAACGTGCGGTATTTGTAATGGTTTTTGACGGCGTTGAAACAATTTGAAGGAAACTTTCATTCTGGCAGGCGTAGGCGGCGAGCCGGCACATATCGGCTGGGGTACTGGCGTGTCCTTCGGCGTCCAGTCCGTTCGGGGTGACGAAATGTGTCTGCTTCATGCCAAGATCGGCGGCTTTGGCATTCATCCTGTCCGCAAAACCTTCTACGCTGCCGCCGATGTGTTCCGCAATGGCAACGGCGGTGTCATTGTGGGATTCGAGCATAAGGGAGTAGAGCAGGTCTTCCAGACAGAAGGAGCTTCCTGCCGAGGCGCCTAAATGAACTTTTGGCATAGAAGAAGCCCGCTTGGAAAATGTCACGGTATCTTTTAGATTTCCCTGTTCAAGGGCGAGCAGGCAGGTCATAATTTTGGTCGTGCTTGCCATTGGCAGTGGGACAGATTCTTCTTTTCCATATAAAATCCGCCCGGAGGATGCGTCCATCAGACATGCCCCGGCCGCGTGCAGTTTCAGTGACGGCTGTTCGGAAATTTGGGCCTCCACGTGTCCGGAAGGGATATTGGCGCCGGGGACAGGCGGTACTTTTTGGGGCGTGTGGCTTATGAAATGGCAATAACACAAAAAGAGGAGGGGGAGGAGTATAAATACAGTATGAATTCGTTTTATTTTCATGGGAAATACCGTTCATTCGGGTTTTACCTATATGTTATGGTAATTCTTTTGAAAAAATGTCAAAAATGAGTTGATATTTTGTATAAAAAGCATTACAATTACAATTGGATAAAATTTTTTTTAATATAAAGTGGAGGACCGCATATGAGTAATTCAGCAAAAATGTCAGCAAGACAGCGAATTGAAACGCTTGTTGACCCAAACAGTTTTGTTGAGATCGGTGGACTCGTGACAAAGAGAAATACCGACTTCAACATGCAAGAAAAGTCCGTGCCGGCAGATGGTGTCATTACCGGCTATGGTTTGATTGACTCCGGTCTGGTGTATGTGTACAGCCAGGACGCAGCCGCAATGAATGGTTCAGTTGGCGAGATGCATGCGAAGAAAATCGCCAGGCTTTATGAGATGGCTGTGAAAGCAGGGGCGCCTGTGATCGGTTTGATCGATTGCGCCGGAGTTCGTGTACAAGAGGCAGTAGATGCTTTGGCTGGGTTTGGAGAGATCTACATAAGCAAAGTCAAAGCAAGTGGTGTGATTCCTCAGATTAGCGCTATTCTCGGTTCTTGTGGAGGTGGAGTTGCAGTTTCTTCTCTTCTGGGTGATTTCACATTTATGGATGCACAAAATGGAAAAATGTTTGTAAATTCGCCGAATGCGATCGACGGAAACAGTGTTGAGAAATGTGACACTGCGGACGCGGCATTTCAGGCTGAGGCAGGAAACGTAGATTTCGTCTGTGACGGAGAGGCCGACGTGCTTGCCCAGATACGTTCGCTCGTGCAGATTCTTCCGGCAAACTTTGAGGATTTGGGCGGAAAAGATACAGAGGACGATATGAACCGTATCATTCCAGGTTTTGACGGACTTGTCCCAGACCCCGCTGCCGCGCTGGCACAAATTGCGGATAACCAGGTCTTTCTCGAGACAAAGAAACAATTTGCCAAGGATATGGTTACCGGGTTTATGACGTTAAATGGCGGAACCGTTGGTGCGGTTGCAAATGGCGGAGAGGCCGTTCTCTCGACTGCCGGATGCAAGAAAGCAGAAAAATTCATTTATTTCTGTGATGCTTTTGGTATTCCGGTTGTGACGCTGACAAATGTGAAATGCTACGCTTCCTCTATGGAAGAGGAGAAAACGATCGGACAGGCAGTTGCGGATCTCACATGTGCGTTTGCAAGTGCGGAGGTGCCGAAAGTAAATGTTATCACAGGCGAGGCATTCGGAAGTGCGTATGTAGCGATGAACTCGAAACACATCGGAGCGGATCTTGTGCTTGCCCTCGAGGGAGCGAAAGTCGGTGTGATGGATGCCAAAAGTGCAGTACAGATCATGTATGAAGACGAGATCGCAAAGGCGTCGGATACGAAAGCGGCGTTGGAAGAGAAGACAAAAGAATTTGATGAAATGCAGTGCAATGTGAAGATGGCGGCCAATAGAGGTTATGTGGACAACATTATCGAGGGGCCGGAGATTCGTAAACAATTGATTTATGCAATGCAGATGTTTGGAATGAGGTGATGGAATGGGTATGCTAGCAGCGACGGAGGAAGTTGTCACATCGATACCGGAAGCACTGGTCAATACGGTTATAGGCATGGGAACGGTATTTGTCGTACTGATACTGATTTCGTTTATTATTTATCTGCTCAAGTTTGTTCCGTCATTACTGGACAGATCGAAAAAAGAGGAGATCGTAGTGCGCAGTGAAAATGCGGCGCCGTCCGCGCCCGCAGCGAAACCGGCAGAAAAACCGGCGCCGGTCGTTTCAGGGAATACGGATGACACCCAGCTCGTGGCAGTTATTACCGCGGCAATTACCGCAGCGATGGAACAGGAGGGAACTCCAGTTGCCGCAGACGGCCTGGTAATCCGGTCCATCAAAAAACGTTTTTAATATGTTTAAAAGAATTTTATATTATATTAGGAGGATATAACACATGAAAAATTATACAATTACTGTAAATGGAACCGTATATGATGTAGCAGTGGAAGAGAAGGCGGCGGGAGCTGCTCCTGCGCCTGTTTCGGCACCTTCCGCACCGGCTCCGGCGGCAGCGCCAGCCCCGGCACCTGCGCCAGCTCCGGCCGCAGGCGGTTCTGCAGGTTCTGTGAAAGTGACATCCCCGATGCCGGGTAAAATTTTGGCGGTTAAGTCAAGCGCCGGCGCCGATGTAAAGAAAGGAGATGTAATTCTTCTTCTGGAGGCAATGAAAATGGAAAATGAAGTTGTTGCCCCTCAGGATGGAAAAATTGCAAGCATAAACGTAAATTCCGGTGATATGGTTGAATCCGGTGACGTATTGGCTACGATGGATTAATCATAAAATACTGGAGGTAATTAAGATGGACGTTTTACAAAATCTTCTCCACCAGACAGCATTTGCAAATGGAACCGTTGACTGGCGCAGTTATGTGATGATCGTAGTTGCATTCGTGTTTCTGTATCTTGCGATCAAGAAAGGGTATGAGCCGCTTCTGCTTGTCCCGATCGCATTTGGTATGCTGCTTGTCAACATATATCCACCGATAATGGAGTCTGGCGGATTGTTGGAATATTTCTTTAAACTGGACGAATGGAGTATCCTTCCATCCCTCATTTTTCTTGGGGTGGGGGCGATGACAGACTTTGGTCCCCTCATTGCGAATCCGAAGAGCTTTCTTCTCGGGGCGGCTGCACAGTTTGGTATTTTTGCGGCGTATCTTCTGGCAATCGTGATGGGATTTAATGGAAAGGCGGCGGCAGCGATTTCCATTATCGGCGGCGCCGACGGCCCGACGTCGATTTTCCTCGCGGGAAAGCTCGGCCAGGCAAACACCTTGATGGGGTCTATCGCCGTGGCGGCATATTCGTATATGTCACTTGTGCCGATTATTCAGCCACCAATTATGAAGTTATTTACGACAGAAGAGGAAAGAAAGATCAAGATGGACCAGCTCAGACCGGTTTCCAAGCTGGAGCGGATCTTGTTCCCGATCGTTGTTACGACCGTGGTATGTCTGATCCTGCCAAGTACGGCTCCGCTCGTTGGTATGCTTATGCTTGGTAATTTATTCAAGGAATCCGGCGTGGTAAAACAGCTGGCAGACACCGCTTGCAATGCCATGATGTACATTGTGGTTATTTTGCTCGGAACATCGGTGGGCGCCAAGACAAGCGGGGAGAATTTTATTACCCCGGATACGTTAAAAATCGTTGTTCTCGGATTGGTTGCGTTTGCGATTGGTACGGCGGCGGGCGTTTTGTTTGGTAAACTGATGTGTAAGATATCCGGAGGAAAAATTAATCCGCTGATTGGCTCGGCAGGCGTGTCGGCAGTTCCGATGGCGGCCCGTGTATCCCAAAAAGTGGGAGCAGAGGCAGATCCGACAAACTTCCTGCTGATGCATGCTATGGGGCCAAACGTAGCCGGAGTAATCGGTACGGCGGTTGCAGCTGGCGTATTCATGGCGATCTTTGGAGTATAACTTTATTTGGAGGTAAAGACATATGGCAAAAAATATAAAGAAAAAACCGATTAAAATTACTGAAACGATACTGCGTGATGCCCATCAGTCCCTGATCGCTACTCGTATGACGACAGAACAGATGCTTCCGATTATTGATAAAATGGACCAGGTCGGATACCATGCGGTGGAGTGCTGGGGTGGCGCTACTTTTGACGCATCCCTGCGTTTCCTCAAGGAAGATCCGTGGGAGAGGCTTCGTAAATTAAAAAATGGTTTCAAGAACACGAAGCTCCAGATGTTGTTCCGCGGACAGAATATTTTGGGTTATAACCACTATGCAGATGATGTGGTAGAATATTTCGTACAGAAATCCATTGCAAATGGTATTGATATCATCCGTATTTTCGATTGTTTAAATGATATCCGCAATCTTGAGACAGCAGTGAAAGCGGCAAATAAGGAAAACGGGCATGCGCAGATCGCCCTTTCCTATACGCTGGGAGATGCTTATACACTTAAGTATTGGAAAGATATCGCAAAGAAAATTGAAGATTTGGGTGCGAAATCACTTTGCATCAAAGATATGGCCGGACTGCTCACACCTTATGGTGCAACGGAGCTGGTGACAGCGTTGAAGGAGTCGGTTGATATTCCGATCGACCTCCATACACACTATACGTCCGGTGTTGCGGCAATGACTTATTTGAAGGCTGTGGAGGCGGGATGTGATATTATCGACACCGCGATGTCGCCATTTGCCCTCGGAACAAGCCAGCCCGCGACCGAAGTAATGGTGGAGACATTCCGTGGAACACCGTACGACACAGGACTGGACCAGAATATCCTGGCTGAAATTGCAGAGTACTTCCGTCCAATGAGAGAAGAGGCCCTGCAAAGTGGATTAATGAATACGAAGGTTCTCGGTGTAAATATTAAAACACTTATGTACCAAGTGCCGGGCGGTATGCTTAGTAACCTTGTTTCCCAGTTGAAGGAAATGGGACAGGAAGATAAATATCAGGAGGTACTGGAGGAAGTACCGCGTGTCCGCAAGGATTTTGGTGAGCCGCCGCTGGTTACCCCGTCTTCGCAGATTGTCGGCACACAGGCAGTGCTAAATGTAGTGGCAGGTGAGAGATACAAGATGGTGACGAAAGAGTCTAAAAAGCTTCTTTCCGGTGAATTTGGCCAGACGGTTAAACCGTTTAACCCGGAAGTGCAGAAAAAATGTATCGGGGATACGAAGCCAATCACATGCCGTCCGGCTGATTTGATTAAGCCGCAGCTGGAAGAGCTGGAAAAGGAGATGTCACAGTGGAAAGAACAGGACGAGGATGTGCTGTCCTATGCGCTGTTCCCACAAGTTGCCACAGAGTTCTTCAAGTACCGTGAGGCACAGAAAACAAAAGTGGATGCGACACTCGCAGATAAGGAAAACAAAGTATATCCTGCATAATAATATATGGATCGAATGGAAAGTGCCCTTCAGGCAGAATAATTGTCTGGAGGGTGCTTTCATGTAAAAGAGAAAGGAAATTGTAATTATGGCAGATGTGTCATTGAGAGAGCAGTTAGAACAGCATCTAAATAAAAGCACGGTTCGTGCCGTTGTAAGCGGCCGCAGGAAAAGCCAAATTCCGTCGAAATGGGTGTTTCGTCCTTTTATGAAAAAAGAGCAGCTTATGTTTCAGCAGGAGGAGTACCGGAATAATCAGATTTTCCATAAAAATATGCGAAGGGATGAGGCGGTTGAACGAATCCTTTCGCTTTTAGAAAGCGGATATAAGCAGCTGGACTTGCAATGTGAGCAGAAGTCAATTCGTGTATTGGTGAGTAAGAAGGGGAAATGTTCCATACAAGAACATAGGCAGCAGGCCGTAAAAAAGATTGATCTGGCTCATAACCGCAAGAAAAAATACATTTTAGATGGGAGTGACACCGTACCATTTCTGGTGGATCTTGGAGTTCAGACAAAAGAGGGGAAAATAGTAGACAAAAAACGTAAAAAGCTAGGGCAGATCAATCGGTTTTTAGAATTTATCCGGGATGTGCTCCCGGAGTTGTCCAAGTACCAGGTGGAGAAACGCCCGTTGCGGATTCTTGATTTTGGATGTGGAAAATCTTATCTGACATTCGCCGTTTATCACTATTTGAAGATACAGAATGGGTTTGATGTAGAAATGACCGGATTGGACTTAAAGGAGGATGTCATCCGCCACTGCAGTGATTTGGCAGAGGCATATGGTTATGAGGGACTGCGTTTTTGCCACGGGGATATTAGTGACTATGAGGAGACGGGACAAGTCGATCTGGTTATCACACTTCATGCCTGCGACACGGCGACCGACTTTGCGCTCGCCCAGGCGGTGAGATGGGGAGCAAAGGTTATTCTCTCAGTGCCGTGCTGCCAGCATGAAATAAACCGCCAGATCCGGAGTGAACAGCTTAGCCCATTGCTGAAATATGGTATTCTGAAGGAGCGTTTTGCGGCGCTTTTGACGGACGCTCTGCGGGGAAACTTGTTGGAGCAGGAAGGGTACGATGTTCAGATTTTGGAATTTATTGATATGGAACATACGCCGAAAAATTTGTTGATCCGCGCAGTGAAAAAAAGCGGGGGAAATACGGCGAAGAGCAGGAGGGAGAAAGAACAGTATGACCAGCTGTGCGATGCGCTGTGCAGCCACGGCACACTGGAAAGGCTGTTGAAATAATTCGTTCATATGAAAAAGAAGAAACTATAAATCAGGGAAGCTTTCTTTGCGATGCGAATCCCCGGTTTATAGTTTCTTTTTGCCCGGTACGTCTAAGTATGCCAGACGCTTGCGAATTTTACGCCTTTCATATCTTAGTACGTTTTACTTTGGAATAGGCGCTATATGCTTTTTTCTTACCAGATTTATTTACGGCGCGGAGTTTAAATGAGTATTTCTTTTTGGCTTTTAACTTCTTCGTCTTATACGAAGTTACAGAGCCTTTTTTTGTGGCAAGCTTTTTAAACGATCCTTTTCCCGTCTGCATATAAATCTCAATATAGCTGCACTTACATTTTTTCCATTTTATCACTAATTTCCGCCCGGATTTTTTCAGTGACCGGATCACGGGCTTCTTTGGCTTTGAAACTTTGGATTTCTTCGGTGATGGTTTCCCTGTTTGAGAAATCGCTGGTGGGGCAGAAGGATTGTTCTGTGGTGCTTCGGATGCGCCAGGGGCGGAATCTTCTTTTTTCGGCTCTTCTTTCACAGATACATAGCAAATATTGTAGAGTCCGCCATCGGTTTTTGCTGTGACGGTCGTCTCTCCAATTGCAGCGGGTGTCAGTTCAACCGTTCCATCGCTGTCTGTTTTTACTGAAACGATTCCCTCATCCTGTGAAGTGACGGTGAGAGAGGCATCGTGGTAATTTCTCGGTGCAATTTCTGCACGGATTTTCTTGGAATCCCCGTTTGGTTTCAATGTCACTTTGGTTTGGGACAAATGGAGCAGGGAAGGCTTGCTGGCAAATTCATACCAGAGCTCCGTTGCCTCATCCTGTGGTGTAACTGCCGGCTGCTGGGCATTTCCCAAATCATAATTCATCTGGCCCTTAAGTTCATCTTCCGATAGCGTGCGGCTGTACACACGTACTGCGGCGTAGCTGTTATCACCGGTGCGCCCGGTGTCGGCGTCGTGTCCGATACCGAGAGGGAACTTGGCGGCATTTACATTTATCGCGCCGACCTCCGTCTTTTGCTGAACGATGCGGCCATCAAGGGCAATCGTCAGAGTACCGTTTTGTTCCGGGGAATACATGGCTGCTACATGATGCCATCCCGCAATATAAAGGCCGGATGCCTCACAGGTTTGCCAGTCGCTTCCGTTGTGGATAAAGAAATGCAGGCTGGCTGTAGTGCCGCGGAAGCCCATTGTGTGATCGCCTTTACCGAAAATCACGTTCATATCATCCGTGTTGCCGTTCATATTTAGATAAGCTTCTACTGTAAATGCATGGTTATCCTGGAATAGTTCTTCAAATGTTTTCGTTTGCTGTTCAGAATCTAAATCCATATAACCTTTTATATAATTTACGTTCTCTTCGGAATCGTAGCCGAGTGTATAGGCGCTGTCTGCCGTCATGGAAGTATCCAGTCCATGTTTCCCCTTATCCTTCCATTGGATTTCTGCCGGGGAATTTTCGAGGGCGCGCGCCTCTTCTGTTTTTTGCTTGAGAAGCAGTACGACCTCGCTGCTTACGGCCGCTTTTTCTGATTCCGTAAGGACGCTTCCCTCGCCGCTGTAGGAAGGGTCTCCGTCATATCTTGCCTGTAGGTCAAGCAGCAGTGGCAGCTGGGAGTGGGAATATACAATCAGTTCCTTTACTTCCTTTTCAAAAGCTTTAACAGTTGGATTTCCCGCGTAAAGGGTTACATTCCGGTAACCTCTCGTGAGTTCCGTCAGGTCGGTCTGGGTCTGTGTGTCATAAGGAATCAGGGTGTATTCGTACGAATATTCTTCGTTATTCGGGAGCAGGTACTCCGCCAAGGTGTCGGGCCCGCAGCTCTTGTTTCCGGTTCCCTGTGATGCCAGATTGATGGACATGATGGTATCATCCTCCGGATTCAGCTGATAAGGATGTCTGGCTGCGGTCAAATCATTTACGGTAAAATGAAGCGCTGAGGCTTCCACGTCGTCCCTGCCCGCTACGGCGAGCGCTTTGCCCTGGTTTGGATCCGTTACGGTAAACCATTTGATTCCGGTCAATGTGCCGGTATCCTGCGTATCCAGATAAGGGTAAAACAGCTTTGAAACGGTTGACTGGAATTTGCCTACGGTGGCGAAATTATTTCGGTCGCTCATCGACTCAACCGGACCATTTCCATACCATGTGACGGTCTCATATCCGCCTGGAAGCCGCATCTGCGTTCCAATTCTGAGATAATTGCCGAGGGAACTGCCGGTGGCGTCGGAGGTCATTTGGACTGTCAGAGCGCCGTCGCCATTTACCGTATATGTCATTGTCACATGGAGGTCTGGCTGGTTTGGATACGAAAGAGTAGTGCGGATTCTTTTTCTTCCGTCCTCTGCTTCGTCTACCTGGATGTCTTCCAATGCCTGGTTATCCGTCGCAGTTTTCCACTTTTTGTCATGGGATCCGTCATTATTGAGCGGCGCGCGGTAAAAGTTTGGAACGGGGCCCTCCGGCATAAGTACAGTGCCCTGGTATGTATAGTTTCGGAGGATGCCGTCGTCCTTGCCGATCTGGAATGAAAAACCGTTTCCGGTTACCGTAGTATAATCGCCATCTCCGGAAACTTCCACTGCATCTGCTGAGGGCGAGAAGGCGGCGGTTTCCAATGTTTCCGGCAACAGGAACTGCTCCTGTGAGACGACGTGGCCGCTTGGGGCATATAACGTATCTGATTTTAGCTGGAGCTCCAGGTTCAGATAGTATTCTGCCCCCGCCTTCCGTTCTTCCGGAAGCTTCTCGAGGTAGGGGAGGCTGATTTCGCTTGTTTCGCGGGGATTGACATCAAGGCACTCCGTACCCGAGGCAATTTCCCGGTCGTCTTCAAATAGCTTCCAAACGAGCTGGTACTGGTTCATATGATCAAACGACGACTCGTTGTACACATTTATTTTGCCCTGTGACAATTGAAGGTCATCTGCTGTAAACCAGAAATTCTGGTAAATATATTTTACCTCATATAATTCCGGCTGCACATCCCGGTCGGGGGAAAGGAGGCCATTCACACAGAAGGAGCCGTCGTTTGGCCGGTCTTTCCAGTCGCCGCCATAGGCGTAGTACTTGCCTTTCGCCTCTTCGGAGTAGAGTGTTTTGTGTGAGAAGTCCTCTGAGTAGTAGTCATAGCCGCCGGATGGAAGCTCCACAAGCCGTGACTGGTCGACCCAGTCCCATATAAAGCCGCCAAGCATATTATCTGAGCTGCGGATGGCATCCCAGTACTCCTTTATGTTGCCGACGGCATTCCCCATCGCGTGGTCGTACTCGCACAGGACATAGGGCATATTGCTTTTTGCCTTGCCAGCAACGGTTCCGACGGTTGGATACATATTGCTGTCCATATCAACGCCATTCTGGTTTCCCGAGCTCTCGCAGTGGATTGGCCTTGTCGGGTCCGTTTCCTTAAAATATTGGATGAGGTCATAGAACATGCTGTCAGCATATGTTTTGCTGGAAGAATAATAATTTTCATTTCCCGTCGACCACATGACGGCGCTCGTCCGGTTTTTCAGCCGCTGGCATGCCGTTATGGTGCGGTCCATCACCATGTTTTTGAAGTATTTTTGTTCATTTGGTTTATTCATAAGGGCATGTGACTCAACGTTTGTCTCCGCCATTACGTATAGCCCATATTTGTCGCATAAGTAGTAAAGATATTCATCATTGCTGTAGTGGGAGGTGCGCACGGCATTTAGATTGAAGCGTTTCATTGTCTCAATATCCTGGCGTACTGTATGTTCCGGCACATATTTTCCGTATACCGGATCCGTATCGTGCCGGTTCGTGCCCTTTAGCAACAATGGCCTGCCGTTGATTGTAATTGGCTCATATGCGCTGTCTGGAGTTGTTTTGAGCCCATTTGAGCCCACTTTAGTGCTCACAAATTCGATTTCGCGGAAACCGAGCTGCTGGGATACGCTTTCGATGTAAGCGCCTGTCGATTTGTTGTACAGTGTCAGAACCATCGTGTACAAATTTGGCTGTTCGGCCGACCAGAGCGCCGGCTCGTGTACGAGGTGGGAGCCAGAGGCTGTGACAGTCGTCTTAGAGCCGTCGTTCCCTGCTTTTCCGATGACTGGGATATCAATCGTGTATCCGTTCATAAAGACAGAGCCATCCTGGTTGTACAGCTGGATATCCACCGCGTAATCCGACAAATCCGAATTGCTGTTGTTACTTACGGCAAGGTCTACATTCAGGCTGGCATCCTTGTATTCTTCGTCCAGATCGGTCACAACCGTATAGTCCTGGATGTGGACGAGCGGGGTGGAGTACAGATACACGTCGCGGAAAATTCCGCCGTCATAAATCATATCCTGGCCTTCCATCCATGTGCCGTCGCAAAATTTATGTACCTCGACGGCGAGAAGGTTATTTTTGCCGTCGCCGGTCAGATAATCTGTAATATCGAAACTGTGCGGACTAAACGTGTCCTCGCTGTAGCCGACTTCCTTTCCATTGACATATACGTAATAGCACGACTCAACTCCCTGGAAGGACAGGTAGACACGGCCGTTGCTGCGCAGCATCGAATCGTTTACGTCAAACGTTTTGCGGTAAAGTCCGACAGGATTATAATTTACAGGAGCTTTTGGCGATTTGACATTCCGGTCGTAGGACGTCTGCCACGGCATTTGTACATTTGCATAAATGGGCTTATCAAAGCCGTAGTGGGTCCAGCTGGCAGGAAGTGTCAGATTGGTTTTCCACTGGCCGTCACTGTCGGCGGTATAGTCTGTTTGGTAAAAATCCTTATAGGCATCCTCTTGCGCCTTCTCCTGGTTTTGAAGCACGACAAGATCCCAGTCCGCCTCCTGTTCCCCCGTCAGATACTGTACATAAGAGGAGGCTTCCTTCCGGTAGTTTACGGCCCCGTCAATCGCTTTTTCCACAGAGTCGTATGGGACGGCCAGAGTGGAGGAAGTGGTGGCCTCCTGGACATTGATGCCGTACACATCTGCCGCATCGACCGTTTCTCCATAGGCGTCGACGTAACCTTGTTCCCCTGTCCACTCCTTATGCGTGAATTTTGTCTCCTGATCGGCGCTGCTGTCCCGTACCGACTGCATTTGCGGCAGTGCGCCCACGGTCCACGGGTTGTTATCCCGCTGTTTGTTTTGGCTGGTGGCTGCCCGGGTCTGCGCCGGTGGCGGCGCTATGCCGGGACATGCGGTAATCCCCAGCGCCACGCTGAGAATCATTGCTGTTACTCGTTTTTTAGTCATATGTTACCTCTTTCCTGCGTTCCTTGCGCGTATAATTTTTACTTGTGACAGTTTATAAAAAGCCAGCAGCAATACCGTGCCCTGACTTTTTAGTAAACATGTTAAACATCTAAATCCAAGTTTTTTCCAATTTTCAGCATATTGAGAATCTTTATTTTTTCGTCCTTATTATAATACTTTAGCACTCTGGAAATCTCCTGTTCAACGACGGCGTCGTCATCTGCCGGAATGAGCTCCGGTATCCCCGCATTCAGAAGGGAATCTATGGAAATATGGCAAAGCTTAGAGTAATACATAAGTACACGAAGATTGATTTTTGTCCGGTTGTTTTCGATATTGCTTACGAAAGCAATTGTGCTGCCGAGATCTTTTGCAACCTTTTCCTGGGTGATTCCCTGCTCGTTCCGGAGCTGCTTCATTCGCTTTCCTACCTTATTAAAGTCTACTTTTTCGATTACGTCCATAATGTGATCCTCCTAGTAAAAATCTATATATACTAGTTTATTATATACAAAGGTTGAAATCAAGTACAAAATGAAAAGATAGAAAGAAAATTTAAAACAAGTCAAAATTCAGGGTACGCACTTGACAGTTTGTGTCGTTTTGCTATATACTGAAAAAGCTAATGTGCATGTATTATCTGCATGCTTCGTTTTTATATAGAAGTACAGAAAAGAGGGAAAGAGATGAATTTTCATATTGCAGTCATTCCCGGGGATGGAATTGGGCCGGAGATTGTGACAGAAGCAAAGAAGGTTTTGGACAAAGTAGGGGAAGTTTACGGACACTCCTTTGAATATGAAGAGCTGATGATGGGCGGCTGTTCCATCGACGCTTATGGGGAGCCGCTGACGAAAGAGACGCTGGAGAGAGCGAAGAAGAGCGATTCTGTCCTGCTCGGGGCAGTTGGCGGCAATGTGGGGCATGGAAACTGGTATACGCTTCCACCGGATAAAAGACCGGAAGCAGGACTTCTGCAAATCCGGAAGGGACTGGGGTTGTTTTGTAACCTGAGGCCCGCCGTCCTGTTTGAGGAGCTGAGCGGGGCATGTCCGCTGAAGGAAGAGCTGACAGAGGGCGGATTTGACTTTATTGTCACGCGGGAGCTTACGGGCGGACTTTATTTTGGCGAGCGGTATACGAAAGAGGTCGATGGCATTTGGCAGGCGACGGATACGCTCACATATAATGAAAATGAAATACGGCGGATCGCCAAATGGGCATTTGAAGTTGCGATGAAGAGAGGCAAGCGGGTCTGTAGCGTAGATAAGGCAAATGTGCTGGATTCGTCCCGG
The DNA here is from genome assembly GCA_910584245.1 of uncultured Eubacterium sp. Taxonomy (GTDB): domain Bacteria; phylum Bacillota; class Clostridia; order Lachnospirales; family Lachnospiraceae; genus Eubacterium_F. The sequence continues at coordinate 166,171 of CAJTZF010000001.1, read as the reverse complement.
CTCTGGCGGAAAATTGTAAAGGAGACCAGCGCAGACTATCCGGACGTAGAGCTGACGGATATGCTCGTCGACAACTGCGCGATGCAGATTGTGAAAGATCCGCGGCAGTTTGATGTGATTTTGACTGAAAATATGTTTGGGGATATTTTGTCGGATGAGGCAAGCATGGTGACCGGTTCGATCGGTATGCTCCCCTCTGCTAGCCTGGGAGAGGGAACTTTGGGCCTGTATGAGCCGAGCCACGGTTCCGCACCGGACATCGCGGGGCAGAATAAGGCAAATCCGATCGCGACGATCTTATCCGCGGCCATGATGCTGAAATATTCTTTTCAGCTTATCCGTGAATCGGAGGCGGTTGACCGGGCGGTGAAGGAAGTGTTGAAACAGGGATTGCGGACAGTCGATATTATGGATGAGGGCAAGACCTGTCTTGGAACAGTGGAAATGGGAGATGCCATCTGTGATGGTATTACCTTATAGAAAGGGAGGACTACGCATGAAAAGTGATTCAGTAAAGAAGGGGATGCAGACAGCGCCCCAGCGTTCGCTGTTTAACGCATTGGGAATGACGAAAGAGGAGCTTGACAAACCGCTTGTTGGTATCGTCAGTTCCTATAATGAAATTGTGCCGGGGCACATGAATATTGATAAAATTGTAGAAGCTGTGAAGCTAGGGGTGGCGATGGCCGGCGGAACGCCGGTTGTATTTCCCGCGATTGCCGTATGCGACGGCATAGCAATGGGTCATGTGGGGATGAAATATTCCCTTGTCACGAGAGACCTGATTGCAGATTCTACCGAGTGTATGGCGGTTGCCCACGCATTCGACGCCCTTGTTATGGTGCCGAACTGTGATAAAAACGTGCCTGGGCTTTTGATGGCGGCGGCGAGGGTCAATGTACCGACCGTATTTGTCAGCGGCGGTCCGATGCTTGCGGGGCATGTGCAGGGAAAGAAGACGAGTCTTTCCAGCATGTTTGAGGCAGTTGGTTCCCATGCGGCTGGGAAAATGACAGAGGACGAGGTGGAGGAATTTGTGAGCCACGCATGTCCGACTTGCGGTTCCTGCTCCGGCATGTATACGGCAAACAGCATGAACTGCCTGACGGAGGCAATTGGGATGGGACTTCAGGGGAATGGAACGATTCCCGCTGTGTACTCGGAGAGGATCAAGCTGGCAAAGCATGCGGGTATGAAAGTGATGGAGCTGTATGAGAAGAATATCCGCCCGCGCGACATTATGACGGAGAAGGCATTTGAAAATGCCCTGACGGTAGATATGGCGCTTGGCTGTTCGACAAACAGCATGCTTCATCTTCCTGCGATTGCACATGAGGCGGGAGTGGAACTAAATCTCGACATGGCAAATGATATAAGTGCGAAAACACCGAATCTTTGTCATTTAGCGCCGGCGGGACCGACGTATATCGAAGACTTGAACGAGGCGGGCGGCGTGTATGCCGTTATGAATGAACTGGATAAAAAAGGACTGTTAAATACTGATTTAATTACGGTGACCGGAAAGACGGTAGGCGAAAACATCGCAGGCTGCGTGAACAGAAACCCTGAGGTCATTCGTCCGGTCGGGAATCCGTACAGTGAGACGGGCGGTATCGCCGTACTGAAAGGAAACCTGGCGCCGGATTCCGCCGTTGTAAAACGGTCGGCTGTCGTACCGGAAATGATGGTACATGAGGGACCGGCGCGGGTATTTGACTGTGAGGAGGACGCAATTGCGGCGATCAAGGGAGGACGCATTGTGGCAGGTGATGTCGTTGTTATCCGCTATGAGGGACCGAAAGGTGGTCCGGGTATGCGGGAGATGCTGAATCCGACGTCGGCGATCGCGGGAATGGGACTTGGTTCCTCTGTGGCGCTTATTACAGACGGACGTTTTTCCGGCGCGAGCCGGGGCGCCTCGATCGGGCATGTGTCGCCGGAGGCGGCTGTGGGCGGTCCGATTGCCCTCGTAGAGGAAGGGGATACGATCCGGATTGACATTCCGGCGAACAAGCTGGAGCTTGCAGTCAGTGAAGAGGTGCTGGCGGAGCGCAGGAAGAATTGGAAACCAAGAGAACCGAAAATTACGACCGGTTATCTGGCGCGCTATGCCAACATGGTAACGTCAGGAAATACTGGCGCCGTTTTAAAAAATGAATTTTAAAAAAGAATTTTCTAAAAAATAGAGTTTATACAGTAAAGAGAGAGGTGCATATTTATGCAATTAAACGGCTCCCAAATCTTAATCGAATGTTTGCTGGAACAAGGAGTTGACACCGTATTCGGTTATCCCGGCGGTGCGATATTGAATGTATACGATGAGCTTTACCGGTACCAGGATAAATTGCGTCATGTGCTCACATCCCATGAGCAGGGGGCGTCCCATGCGGCGGATGGATACGCCCGGGCGACGGGAAAAGTCGGAGTCTGTATGGCGACGAGCGGCCCGGGAGCGACAAACTTAGTCACGGGAATTGCCACTGCTTATATGGATTCGGTACCGATGGTGGCGGTCACCTGCAATGTTACTCTTCCTCTTTTAGGAAAGGACAGTTTTCAGGAAGTGGACATTGCCGGTGTGACAATGCCGATTACAAAGCATAGTTTTATAGTAAAGGATGTAAACCAGCTGGCCGAAACAGTCCGGAGGGCGTTTAAGATTGCCCAGAGTGGAAGACCCGGTCCGGTTCTCGTCGATGTCACTAAAGACGTCACGGCAGCGGTGACAGAATTTACACCGCAGACGCCGGAAATTCTCCCGAGAAAGACGGATACGATCCGGGAGGGCGATTTAGAAGCGGTCATACAGGCGATACGGAGTTCCGAGCGCCCGATGATATTTGTGGGCGGGGGAAATACGATCTCCGGCGACAGCGCCGAACTCAAGGAATTTGTGAAAAAAGTGGATGCGCCGGTTACGGATACGCTTATGGGAAAAGGCGCATTTGACGGCACCGACGAGTATTATACCGGTATGCTTGGTATGCACGGAACGAAGACGGCAAATTTGAGCGTGACAGAGTGCGATCTTCTGATTGCCCTCGGCGTCCGTTTTTCTGACCGGGTATTGGGAAATGCGGAGAGGTTTGCCTACAACGCAAAAATTATCCACATTGATATAGATGCGGCGGAAATCAACAAAAACATCCAGGTGGATTATTCGATTGTCGGAGATTTGAAATCAATTCTTGAGATCTTGAACAAAAAGCTGGAAAACCAGTACCACAAGCCGTGGATTGAGAAGGTTCTCGCCAGAAAGGCGGCTCTTCCGATGAAATACCGGGAGGATGTGCTGACCGGGCCGTATGTGATCGAGAGAATTAGTGAGCTGACAGGTGGGGATGCCATTATTACTACCGACGTGGGGCAGCACCAGATGTGGGCCGCACAATATTTTAAATATAAGTCTCCCCGGACATTTTTGACGTCCGGTGGAATGGGAACGATGGGGTATGGACTGGGCGCATGTATCGGCGCGAAGGTGGGTATGCCGGATAAGCTTGTGTTCAATATTGCGGGGGATGGTTGTTTCCGCATGAATATGAACGAGCTGGCGACGGCTTCCCGTTACAATATTCCGATTATCCAGGTTATATTTGACAACCATGCGCTGGGGATGGTACGCCAGTGGCAGACATTGTTCTATGGAAAGCGTTATTCTAATACGATTTTAAGAGATAAGGTGGATTATGTAAAGGTTTCTGAGGCGCTCGGGGCAAAGGCATTTGAAATTACGCGCAGAGAAGAGGTAGACGATGTGATCCGGGCGGCGATGGAGGCAAAGGAGCCAGTTGTGATCAACTGTGTTCTCGATCAGGATGACAAGGTTTGGCCGATGGTGGCGCCGGGAGAACCGATCGAGGAGTCTTTCACAGAAGAAGATCTTGCAAATAAATATAACATATAAGGAGGTTTTAGCAGTGGCTAGAGTGTACAATTTTTCAGCGGGACCAGCCGTTTTGCCAGAGGAAGTATTGAGAGAAGCAGCAGAGGAGATGTTGGATTACAGAGGGACAGGAATGTCTGTGATGGAGATGAGCCATCGTTCCAAAGCGTACGATGAGATTATTAAGACCGCAGAGGCAGACTTGCGTGAACTGATGAACATACCAGACAACTACAAAGTATTGTTCCTGCAGGGAGGGGCGTCCCAGCAGTTTGCGATGATTCCGATGAATCTGATGAAAAACGGTGTGGCAGATTATATCGTGACCGGGCAGTGGGCGAAGAAGGCTTATGCCGAGGCATGTAAATATGGAAAGGCAAATAAGGTCGCTTCTTCAGAGGACCAGACCTTTTCCTATATTCCAGACTGTTCCGACCTTCCGATCAGCGAAGACGCAGATTATGTTTATATTTGTGAAAATAATACCATTTATGGAACGAAATACAAGACATTGCCGAATACAAAGGGGAAAACACTAGTAGCAGACGTATCCTCCTGCTTTCTGTCCGAACCTGTAGAGGTAGAAAAATACGGCGTCATTTACGGCGGCGTGCAGAAAAATATCGGGCCGGCCGGCGTAGTCATCGTTATTATCCGCGAAGACCTTATTCCGGACGAGGTGGACGAGAAGGTTCCTACGATGCTTCAGTACAAGATTCATGCGGATGCACAGAGCTTGTACAACACGCCTCCGGCTTACGGCATTTATATATGCGGAAAGGTGTTCCAGTGGATTAAGAAAATGGGCGGCCTGTCCGTTATGAAACAAAAAAATGAAGAAAAAGCAAAAATTCTTTATGATTTTCTGGATTCCAGCAAGTTGTTTAAGGGAACTGTGCGCAAGGAGGACCGATCCCTGATGAATGTGCCGTTTGTGACAGGAAACGAAGAGCTGGATGCCAAATTTGTCAAAGAGGCGAAAGAAGCAGGGTTTGAAAACCTGAAGGGACACCGCACGGTAGGCGGTATGCGCGCAAGTATTTACAATGCGATGCCGAAAGAGGGTGTTGAGAAGCTTGTGGCGTTTATGAAAAAGTTTGAAGAGGAAAACGCGTAATACGATTCGCAGTAAAAATGAAGAAGAGTGTCGAAATGGAGGAAAAAATGAGTATAAATATAAATTGTTTAAATCCCATCGCAGCATGTGGCCTGGATTTATTCGGTGATGCGTATGAAATTGTCGACGAGGTGGGGAATGCGGACGCTGTGCTTGTCCGCAGCGCTGCCATGCACGATATGGAGCTTTCAGACCGTCTGATTGCCGTGGCAAGAGCCGGTGCGGGCGTCAACAATATTCCGATTGAAAAGTGCGCGGACCAGGGTATTGTAGTGTTCAATACGCCGGGCGCCAACGCCAACGGGGTAAAAGAGATTGTCGTGTCTGCGATGATTCTTGCCTCGAGAGATATCGTAGGCGGCATCGAGTGGGTAAAAGAGAATAAGGAAGACCCGGATATTGCAAAAGCGGCAGAAAAGGCGAAGAAAGCGTTCGCGGGAACCGAAATCGCCGGGAAGAAAATGGGTATTATCGGTCTGGGCGCCATCGGCGTGCTGGTGGCAAATGCCGCGAACCGTCTCGGCATGGAGGTTTATGGCTGCGACCCGTATTTGTCCGTGGATAATGCCCTGAATATGTCCCGGGATATTACGCTTGTGAAAACATACGAAGAGATTTACAGTGAATGTGATTTTATCACAGTCCATGTGCCGCTGCTGGATTCCACGAAGGGAATGTTTGATAAAGAGGCATTTGATAAGATGAAGGATGGCGTCATTTTCCTGAATTTTTCACGTGATACGCTTGTCAATGAGGCGGATATGAGGGCTGCGCTCGAGAGCGGAAAGGTGAAAAAATACGTTGTGGATTTCCCAAATCCGACGACGGCGTCTCTGCCAAATACGATTGTGACGCCTCACCTCGGCGCGTCCACCCAGGAGTCGGAGGACAATTGTGCGAAGATGGCCGTTAAGCAGCTCCGCGAGTTTATTGAGAATGGCAACATTGTGAACTCTGTGAATTATCCGAATTGTGACGCCGGTGTATGTACGACAGAGGGGCGTATCGCGGTCGCTCACAAAAATGTGCATTCTATGCTTTCAAAGTTCACCTCGGTATTTGCCAACGAGGGAATCAACATTGAAAATATGGTAAATAAAAGCCGCGGTGATTACGCCTATACGCTGTTCGACATATGCAGCAAGGCGACGGATGACATCGTGAAGGAATTACAACAGATTAACGGTGTGATTAAAGTAAGAATTATTAAGTGATAAAAACCAGAATCATGGCAGGACGCTGTTGTCATAGCAATGGCGTCCTTTTTCGGAGGCGGTTATGAATTACAGGGAGGCCATACAATATGTGCGCCGGATTCAAAAGGGCGACGCGGTTAAGCCGGGACTTGGCATGACAAAACGGTTGATGGAGTATTTAGGAAATCCGCAGGATAAACTAGACATTGTCCACGTCGCGGGGACAAACGGAAAAGGATCGACGGCGGCTTTTATCAGTTCAATTTATGCAGCGCACGGGTTAAAGGTTGGCCGGTATGTGTCGCCGGCAGTATTTAGTGAGTTTGAAAAAATCCAGTACGTGTATGGCGGGGAATCCGTCTATGTCACAGAGGAGGAAATGGCGGAGCATATTACGCACATCCGCTGCGCAATTGAGAAAATGCAAAAACGGGGCGAGGGAGTACCGACTGAATTTGAGATTGAGACGGCAGCGGCATTCCTCGCCTTTGCCAGCTGGAATTGTGATTTGGTTGTGCTGGAAGCTGGCATGGGAGGCAGGCTGGATGCGACGAATATTGTAACAACGGTGCAATGTGCGGTTATTACCCCTGTTTCTATGGATCACATGAAGTTTCTGGGAAGTACGATAGAGGAAATCGCCTATGAAAAGGCGGGAATTATAAAAAGGCGCATTCCGGTTGTTGTGTGCCAGCACGATGAGCGGGCGCAGAGCTGTCTGGCCAGGGTGTGCCGGGAACAGGAATGCAAGTGGAGAGCTGTGTCAGGTGACGACTGGAAGGTCAGGAAAGCGTCTCTTCTGGGAACGGCGTTTGATTATAAGAGGTACCGGGAGCTTTGCATACGGATGCCCGGTTTGTACCAGGTCGAGAATGCGTGTCTGGCAATCGAGTGCGTGGAGGCAATGAATAGCCGTTTTCCGGTATCAGAGGAGCAGCTGAGGAAAGGGCTGGCGCAAGCGGTGTGGCGGGGACGGTTTGACGTTTATGAAAAGAGGCCGGTCGTCGTTATGGACGGAGCGCACAATCCCGACGGCATCCAGCATTTTCTCGAATCGGTTCATGCGTATTTTGAAAATTATCGGAAAGTCGGCATTGTGGGTATATTTGCGGACAAGGACTATGCGGACATGGCGCGCAGGATCGGGGATACATTCGATCAGGTATATACGGTTACGCCGCCCACTGGACGCGGTTTGCCGGCGGAAAAGCTGGCGGAACAGATCCGGGGACATGCGGTCGCATGTACTTCTATACAGGAGGCGGTTGACCTTGGCGGGAAGAAGTGCGAGAAACTGGCCAGCGGCGGTGAGGAGCAGGGACTTTTTATCTTTGGGTCACTATCTATTTTAAAGAGTGCGGCGGAATGGCTGGGATTGAATGAATTGGGAAGAATGGGTAATAAATAATGAGAAGTGGAAAGGAGTGAAGGAATGAATATTTTTGATGTTCTTACGATGCTTGGCGGCCTTGCCCTGTTTTTATACGGAATGAATACGATGGGCGAGGGACTTACAAAAATATCTGGCGGTAGGCTGGAGAGAATTTTGGAGCGGCTCACCTCAAATCCGATCAAGGCTGTGCTGCTCGGCGCTTTCGTGACGGCGGTGATCCAGTCTTCATCGGCGACGACTGTCATGGTGGTCGGTTTTGTGAATTCGGGAATCATGAAGCTGTCACAGGCGATCGGAATTATTATGGGAGCCAATGTCGGTACGACGATCACAGCATGGATTCTCAGTTTGTCCGGCATTGAGAGCGATAGCTTTCTGATGCAGTTTTTGAAGCCGTCCAATTTTTCGCCGGTTATCGCTGTCGTGGGAATTATTTTTCTCATGTTTTTAAAAAGTCAGAAAAAGAAAGATATCGGCATGATTCTAGTTGGCTTTGCCATTTTGATGTTTGGCATGGATACGATGAGCGGGGCGGTAAAACCGCTGGCAGACGTACCCGAATTTACCGGAATATTGACGATGTTCTCCAATCCGCTTCTGGGAATGCTTGCGGGGGCGGTGCTCACGGCTGTCATTCAGAGCTCCTCCGCGTCTGTCGGTATTTTGCAGGCGCTTTGCGCGACGGGTTCCATCACGTATGGGACTGCGTTTCCCATTATTATGGGACAGAATATCGGAACGTGTGTCACGGCCCTGCTCTCCGGGATCGGGGCAAATAAAAGTGCGAAGCGGGCGTCTCTTATCCACCTGTATTTTAACTTGATCGGAACCGTTGTATTTATGCTTGGATTCTATACGATCCATGCCTTTGTGACCTTTGATTTTGTCGGGGAGGCGGCGGGACCAGCGGGGATTGCGGTGATGCATAGTATATTTAATATCGTGGCGACCGTACTCCTGCTTCCATTTACGAAAGGGCTGGAGCGGCTTGCCTATCTGTCGATCCGCGAGGAGAAGGAAGAAGACAAGCAGGAGATTAGCGTTCTGCTTGACGAGCGGTTTTTGGAGCAGCCGGCATTTGCAATCCAGCGGTGTAAGCAGGTGGCGGCGGCGATGGCGGAGCTGTCCCGCACGACACTTTTAAATGCTATTTCACTCATCCAGAAATATGATGAAAAGGTTGCAGAGGCCGTGTCCCACGATGAAAATGAGGTGGACCGGTATGAAGACGCGCTGGGAAGCTATCTTGTCAAGCTGAGCAGTAAAAATTTGTCGCAGGCGGACAGCCGGACGCTTTCGACGATTCTTCACTGTATCAGCGACTTCGAACGCATTTCCGACCACGCCATTAATATACAGAAGGCGGCAAAAAAGCGGAGTGAACAAAAGATTCGTTTTTCAGATAAGGCGGCTGGGGAACTCGAGGTATTTTCCCGCGCGGTTACCGATATTTTGAATCTTTCTGTAGATGTGTTTGTGAGGGAAGATGAGGAGGAGGCCAGTGATATAGAGCCGTTGGAGGAAGTTGTGGACCGACTCAATAAGAAAGTGAAGAAACGTCATATAAAGCGCCTTCGAAACGGCAAGTGTACGATTGAGGCCGGTTTGGTGCTGAATGATCTGGCTACCAATTTTGAGCGGGTTGCCGACCACTGCTCCAATATCGGCGTGTGCGTCATCCAGCTTAAGGAGGATTCCTTTGATACCCACGAATATCTTGACACTCTTGACAAGGGGAAGGACACGCCGTTCGATATCAAATACGTGGCATACAAAAATCTCTATAAATTGCCATAGAGAAGCGTTGCGCAGCTGTTATATAAGGAGAGGAAATGAAAAAACAAGTTATTTTCGATATGGACGGTGTTATATTTGACTCGGAGGCGCTCGTCCTTTCCTGTTGGAAAATTGTCGCGGAAAAATATGGTCTGGAAGGCATTGAGGATGTGTTCCGAATGTGTATTGGCACGAATCATGCGGAGACGATGCACATTGTGAGGAGACAGCTGGGAGAGACTTTCGACTATGAGGTATTCCGCAGGGAGGCGTCCGCCTTATTTCACAAAAAGACGGATTTGGATGGAGTACCTGTTAAAGAGGGAGTGCGGGAGCTGCTCTGCTATTTTCGAGACAATGGCTACCGAATCGGACTGGCCTCTTCCACACGGAAAGAGGTTGTCGTGCAGGAGCTTGGGCAGGCGGGTCTTTTGGATTATTTCAGTGTGGTGGTCGGCGGCGACATGGTCAGACGTAGCAAGCCGGATCCGGAAATCTATTTGCGGGCGTGCCGTGAGATGGAGGCAGATCCCACGGAGACATTTGCCATCGAGGATTCCTTGCACGGTGTTCGGGCCGCCCACGCAGCTGGCATGAGAGTATTTATGGTACCCGACCTGGTTGAACCGGACGAGGCGGTTACAAAACTTGCATTTGCCGTATATCCGTCGTTATTAGGAGTTCTTGGGTACTTCCAGAGCCAGTAAAGATTATACCATTTCTGTGAAAAAGTGACGGGTATATTTGAATTTGTATCGGACAGACTACTACAAGATAATGTCTTGTGGAGGTACGGCCATGAAAATACTCAGGGTGATTATAGTTACGGTTGCTATTTGTCTGATACTGTTCCCGCCTGCTGTGGCAGATTCGGGAGATTATGAACATAAAATCGTCAATTATGTTGCCCTTGGCGACAGCATCGCCAAGGGATATGGGTTGGAGGATGTCGATGCTGAGTCGTACGTAGGGCGTATTGCCCAGGCGCTGGAAGACCAATATGGCGCCGTTCGTCTGACAAACTTTGGGAAAAATGGATTGCGGAGTGAACAGCTTTTAGATATTTTGACAAATGAAGACAACGAGCAGTATGACGATTACCGTCTGCAATTGCAAAAGGCCGACCTGGTGACGCTTTCGATCGGATCCAACGATCTTCTTCAGTACTTGTCAACGGATACGGATTTTAAACAATTTAAACAGAACGGGGATGAGATTTTGTCGGGGGCATGCGAAAGGTTTGGAGAGAATCTTCCGCAGATTATTGACGCGATCCACGCGCAGGCGCCACAGGCACAGCTTTTTGTCAACAATATTTACAATCCTTGCAATGATAGTTCGTTTAACATTCCAGAAAAATTTGTTCAGAATTTGGATACAATGGCGGAGAAGTATATTGAAAAGATGAATAACGGATTTGTGTCAGAGCGGGTGCAAAGTGTATTTAAGAGCGGGAATACGGGCGGAACATACACGCTCGTCGACGTCAAGGGCGCATTTGAGGAGACAGATGAACGGCTGATCAATATGGTTTTTTCCTGGGGAAATATCGATCCCCATCCGAACAGGGAAGGACACCGGATCATTGCCGATCAGATTATTTCAAAAATATGTCTGGGGAAAAAGGATAAATGAGGGGAAAGATGGAGAGAAAAGGAGCGATTTTTGACCTGGATGGAACTCTTTTAGATTCCATGTGGGTATGGGGGAGTGTGGATGAGAGGTTTCTCGGCAGCAGGGGATTTGAAGTGCCGGAGGATTACCAGAGAACAATCGCGGCTATGAGTTTCCGGGAAACGGCGGAATATACGATTGGGAGATTCCGGCTGAAAGAAACCGCCGAGGAGATTATCCGGGAATGGAACGGCCTGGCCGTGCGCACATACCACGAGGAGGTGTGTATAAAGCCAGGCGTCAGGGAGATGTTGGAGACGCTAAGTCAAAAAGGAATCCGGCTCGGGATTGCCACGGCTTCCCACGCGTCCCTCTACGGGCAGTGCCTGAAAAGAAACGGGGTGTACGATTATTTTTCGTCATTTACGGAAACCGGAGAGGTAGAGCGGGGAAAGGGGTTCCCGGATATTTACATAAAAGCGGCCGAAAAGCTTGGGTGTTCCCCTGTGGAGTGCGTTGTGTTTGAGGATCTCCATCAGGGGATTTTGTCTGCAAAGGCGGGAGGGTTTTGTACGGTGGGTGTGTACGAGGAAGATCTGTCCTATGCCTGGGGGGATGTCGTGCGGGACGCCGATTTTTCCATCCGAAGTTTTGAAGAGGCGGAGACAATCCGGAGTATCTTTATATGTTGACGTATACTACATTTTCATGTAAAATAAGGGAATGTATTGCAAATGAATTTAGCTGCTCGCAAAGGAGGCTCGCAGCATGGGTACAAGTATGAAAAATAAAAATGACGTAGAAGTGTTGATTAATGGCAGGCGGTATACGATATGCGGTTTCGAGAGCGCCGAGTATTTGCAGAAGGTGGCGACCTACATAAATAGTAAATATGCTGAGTTTAAGAACCAGGATTATTATTATAATCTTGATATGGAGCTGCGCAGTATTCTTTTGGCGATCAATATTGCAGATGATTATTTTAAGACAGAAAAAGAGAAACAGTCCCTTACACGGGAAAATGAACACAAGGACAAAATTATTCTCGATATGAAACACGAGGTCATTGACAAAGAAAAGGAAAACGATGATCTGAGACAAAAACTGGAGGCGGCTGAGAAGCGGATAACAGAGCTGGAGGCCAAAAGCCGGAAGGGAAAGCGGTAGTGACGGCGGCAACGCCGGCGGTACTCGTATGTCTGGGAGTGAGATAATATGAAGAACGTAGAAATATTGGCGCCCGGCGGTTCGAAAGAGGGCATATACGCGGCGGTATACAGCGGAGCGGACGCAGTTTATACTGGCATAAACCGGTTTTCTGCGAGGGCCTTTGCGGACAATCCCACGGTGGAGGAGATGTGTGAAATTTTGGATTTCGCGCATCTGCATGACAAAAAAATATATCTTACTGCCAATACCCTTCTGACTGAAGATGAGTTAGAGGGCAGTTTTTATTCCCAGATCCGCCCTCTATATGAGGCGGGGCTGGACGCCGTTATCGTGCAGGATTTTGGGGTAATGGATTTTGTGCGGGAGCACTTCCCGGGACTGGATATCCATGCCAGCACCCAGATGTCGATTTTGACCGGGGAGGCGGCGGAGCTGCTGAAACCGTATGGGGTAACAAGGGTCGTGCCGGCCAGGGAATTATCCTTCGACGAGATTTGTAACATGAGGAAAAAGACTAGCCGGGAGATCGAAGTGTTTGTCCACGGGGCGCTTTGTTACTGTTATTCCGGGCAGTGCCAGATGAGCCAGGTGATCGGGGGAAGAAGCGGGAACCGGGGCATGTGCGCCCAGCCGTGCCGCCTGCCCTATACAGTGGATAACAAAAATTGTGGTTATATATTAAGCCCAAAGGACATGTGTACGCTTGCGCGCGTCGGCGAACTCATCCAGGCGGGCGTGGATTCATTTAAAATCGAAGGGAGGATGAAAAAGCCTGCATATGCGGCATTTTCATCTTATTTATACCGGCTGTATGCGGACGCCAGCCTGGCAGGGAAGACGGTTCACGACCGCGAGGTCCGACGGGACATAAAGCGGTTGGCGGATATTTATAACCGCGGCGGGTTTTCGGAGGGATATTTGTTTGAGCCGTCAAAGAAAAATATTATATATGCGAAAAAAAACGGTCATTACGGTGTGTGCGTCGGCGAGGTAGAAAAAGTAAATTCCCATACGGTGGAGTACCGTCTGGCAGAGCCGACGTATGCCCACGACGTCATAGAGTTCCGAAATGAAAATGGAGAGCGTGTGTATGAGTATACGTTGAAAGAGGGGGCGGACCGCTCAGAGCGTGTTACGGCGCGCTATAAGAAAGGTTGTAAGCTGCGTGCCGGCCAGAAGTTATACCGTACGAAAAATAGCGAACTGCTTCAGGAAATTTCAAATCGGATAGAAGAGGGAAAAAGAGATAGTAAAATTAAGCTGCAAGGCGTTTTTACAGCTGTGTGCGGCGATGAGGTGAGCTTAGAGCTATGTTACCGGGACCACGTATGCCGGGTGACAGGGGTACGAGCTGAAAAGGCGGAAGGAAGGCCCGTCCGGGCAGAGGATATCGAAAAGAGACTATATAAGACGGGCGTCAGTGAATTTGAGTTTGAGAGGCTCACAGTACATGTGCCAGACAATGTATTTATCCCACTGGGGAGCATTGCAGCTCTCCGAAGAAGGGGCTTTGAGGAGATAAGGGCATGCATATGCGGCTTATTTCGCCGGGAAGCGGGTGGGAATTTACCGCGGGGGAACAAACAAGATCCGGCAGGGAAGAAAAGGGAGCGGAAGGGGGCGGACCGGTACACGATTGTCCGTGTGGCGGATTTTGGACAAATAGAAGGTGTAAAATGTTGTGAAAAGACGAATGCTACTAATACGAGGCTGCATTTGAAGCTAGATGAATTTCCGGCGGATACATGGGAGCGGCTCAGCTGGGAGACGGGGGATTTTGTGTATTATCTCTCCTTGCCAGCGGTTCTCCGAACAAAAAATGCGGAACAATTTTTGGCGCTGTGGGATCAGTTCGGTTCCTGTTTTCATGCAGAGAGGTGCCGGGGCATGATCGTCAATTCGATTGATGCGCTTCCTGTTCTGAAAAAGCTGAAACAGCAGGGGTGCTGGGAGCTTTTGGCCGGACCGGGGCTGTACTGCTGGAACCGCAGGTCAGCGCATGTGTACCGGAGCATGGGGATGAGCGGAAATGTGTATATGGCATATGGAAGAACTGCTGTGATGACGACGGAGGGGTGCGTCCGGAGGGAGATTCATGGCTGCCAGAGAGGGGCGGCAAACCGGGCGTGTACCCACATTCGCACACCAAAAGGCGATGAATTTACTGCCGTCAATTATTGTGAGTATTGTTATAATGTCATATATGAAAAAGACCCTTCCTGGCATGAGCCGGACCAATGGAGCGGAGCCGGGGGCATACCTGAAATCGCATTTTCGTTTGAACATGCAGCTGAAGTAAGAAAGGTTTTGGATCAATGGAATTATTTATTGTAGAGATTGCCCGGTACGTCATCATCCTGTTATTTGCATCATATACTTTTTGTTCGTTCCACGCGTTTGCCGGAAAAAATAAAGGGAGGCAGAACCGGGTATTTGCCGCCCAGGGGACATTGACGGTGCTGCTTCACGCGATTATGAGCGCGCTGTTGATTATGGAAAATAAGTCGCTTATATATGTATTTTTGTGGGCGGGGGAGCTGGTATTTTATTTTGTATTTATCAAGGTTTACCAGGCGTGTTATAAGGGGCTGTCCAAGCTTGTGCTGAATAATATGATGATGTGCATGATGGTTGGGTTTATTATGCTGGGGCGGTTGTCGTCCCAATATGCGATACATCAGGTGGTGCTCGCGGCAGCGGCAATGGTGGCCTGTATTTTCGTACCCTTTTTTATTCAGAGATTTTCCGTTCTGGAGCGTCTTGGCTGGCAGTATGCCCTTGTGGGAATTTTGTTTTTGCTGCTTGTGTTTGTGATTGGCGTGGAGAAGTACGGTTCCCGGAATTGGATCCGCATTGGCACTATTGAGGTCCAGCCGTCCGAATTTGTCAAAATATTTTACGTGTTTTTTATGGCGTCTCTTTTGGCAAAGAGTACGAAGTTTAAGCATATTGTTCTTGTTTCGTGTGTCGCGGCCGTCCATGTTGCCATTCTTGTCGCTGAAAAGGACTTAGGGGCGGCGTTGATTTATTTTGTGACGTATATCGTTGTGCTTTACGTCGCTACGATGAACGTAGCCTACCTGGGGGCCGGTCTCGCTGGGGGGACGTTGGCGGCAGTCGCCGCTTTCAAGCTGTTTGCCCACGTGAGAACCCGTGTTTCTGCCTGGCAGGACCCTTGGGGAAGCATTCAGGCCGAGGGGTACCAGATCGCCCGGTCTCTTTTTGCAATTGGCACCGGCGGGTTTATCGGCATGGGACTTGGCAAGGGACTGCCCGGCAGCGTGCCGGTCGTGGAGAGTGACTTTATCTTTGCCGCAATTTCAGAGGAGCTTGGCGGTGTGTTTGCCATCTGTCTGATTATGGTATATTTGAGTAGTTATATTATGTTTGTTAATATCGCCATGAAAATGAAAAAGCAGTTTTATAAGCTGACGGCATTTGGACTGGGCGTCGTATTCATTTTCCAGGTATTTCTCTGTGTAGGCGGCGTGACAAAATTTATTCCTTCTACTGGTGTGACGCTGCCGCTGATCAGTTACGGCGGAAGCTCCATTATGACCACGATAATTATTTTCAGTATTATACAGGGGATGTACGTGCTGAATGGAAGAGAGGAGGAAGGCTTTGAGGAAGAAGAAGGAAGCGGAGGGAAAAAAACCGGAACGTAAGCTGGAACTCAAATTTCGAAAAAAAATGAACCGGGAAATGGCGGCCGTCACATATATATTCATGTTGCTATTTGTGTTTATGGCCGGATATGTGATCTGGTTTTTATCTGGGGATACGGACCGCATTTTAAATAATCCGTACAATAAACGGCAGGAGCTTCTGGCGGAGAGGGTTACAAAAGGGAATATTTTATCTGACAAGGGAAAGGTACTGGCTAAGACTGTGACGGATAAAAATGGAAATGAGAAACGGCAGTATCCGTTTGACGGGCTGTTTGCCCATGTTGTCGGACGTGTGACCCACGGGACGACGGGGCTGGAGGCATCGGAGAGTTATACAATGCTCACCTCGGGTGTCCCCCCCCTGGCTGGACTGCTCAATGAGTTAAAGGGGGAGAAGAATCCCGGAAACAATATTGTTACAACGTTGAATGTGAAGCTCTCCCAAATTGCCAGCGACGCGTTGGGCAGCTACCGGGGCGCGGTGGTTGCGATGGAGCCGGAGACGGGGAAAATTGTTGCAATGGTGTCAAAACCGACGTATAATCCGAATACAATTGATGTTATGTGGGATAAATTAATTCAGGAAGGCGGCGATGACGACCCGGACCGTTCGGTTTTACTCAACCGCGCGACCCAGGGCGTATATCCGCCGGGGTCCACATTTAAGCTGTACACTCTTTTAGAATATATCCGGGAGAATGAACAATATGAAAATTTCCGTTATAAATGTACGGGTAAGATCGGGCGTGGCAAAGATGCGATCAACTGCTATGGAAACGAGGTACATGGAAAACTGGATCTCTCCCGCGCGTTTGCTGAATCGTGTAACGCGGCCTTTGCCCAGATCGGGACGGAGCTAAATGCGTCGAAGTGGTCGAAGCTTTGTCATTCTTTTTATTATAACCGGACGCTTTCGGTCGAAAAGTTGGAGCAGAAGGCGTCCAGCTTTGCCATAAAAGAAGGGGAGGCGACCGGGGATATTATGCAGGTGGCGATTGGGCAAGGGTCTACCCTGACGACCCCGCTGCAAAATATTTTTCTTGTGTCGGCGGCCGTGAATGACGGGACACTGATGAAGCCTTATGTAGTGGACCGGGTAGAGGATGCGAACGGGAATACGGTACAACAGAGGAAGCCGGCGGCTGTTTCCACGCCTCTCTCGGAGGAGGAAGTGAAGCTGTTAAAGCAGTATATGAGGGAGGCGGTGCAAAGCGGAACCGCTACGGCATTGAATACCGGGCGCTACCAGGCGGGTGGCAAGACCGGGTCGGCACAGTTTAAGGAGGGTTCCTCTGATTCCCATGCGTGGTTTGTCGGCTTTGCACAAAAAAGTGGAAAAAGTCTCGCCGTGAGCATTGTAGTCGAGGGCGCTGGTACAGGAAGTGCCTATGCAGTGCCGATTGCCAAGAAACTGTTCGATGAATATTTTGAGTGAAAGAAAGGGAGTGGGTTGCGATGATATGGAGATCGCGCGCAGGAAGAGTAGCAGCATCGCTGCTTGTTGTTTCACTTTTATTCGGCTGTTTTTTCAGAGAAGCAGGATGTCAGGCGGAAGAGGTAAAGGAATATGTGCTCATTGTGGATAATACGTATACGTATCGGTTAAATACCCCATTGTATGAACAGATCCGCAGTATGTGGGGGGAGGCGGGCACAGAACAGATTCTTGAGCTGCTCCGTCAGGTGTATGGCGCGGACCAGGTTCCTCAGCAGGCAAGTACGATGAGCATCCGTATTTACACATATACGTCTTCTGATGGAATGTCCGGCGGGACGGCGGGAGCAGACGGGGGATCGCTTTCCGGGGGAACACAAACAGAGCCCTCCGATTTTGACATCTCGTCCGGCCGGCTCATCCGGTACCGCGGCAAAAGTAAGGTCGTCACACTGCCCGGTACGGTCACATCAATTTCCCAGGGGGCGTTTTACGGCAATGGCGCCGTAAAGAAAATTATTGTTCCAGCCAGCGTGAAAACGATTGACCAATATGCATTTTACCAGTGCAGTAATTTAAAATATATTGTATTTGCAGGTAAGTGTAAATCTGTCCGGAATTCCATGATCTACGGCTGTGACCAATTGGTGAGCATTGTGGCTCCGAGAAATTCGAAAGAGTACAAATATGCGGAAAAACATGGCATACGCGCATTTACCGCAGACCGGCCGACGTTCGGACAGGGACAGCTCCATCTGCTGGCGGGGGACAAAGAGAAGCTCGTGCTTTACAATACGGCCGGCAGCGTCCGGTGGAAATCATCCCGGACACCGGTTGCGGCAGTATCCGCTTCTGGCATGGTAACGTGCCGCAAAGAGGGAACGGCGAAAATTACGGCGGAAGTGAACGGAAAGAAGTATATTATCGTTGTGCGGGTGTCAGGGAAATCAGAGGAAAAGAGGATTCGCCAGATTGTGCGCACGGTAATCCGGAAGGGCATGAGCACGAGGGAAAAAGTAAAAGCGGTACATGACTGGCTGGTTAAGCATGTAAAATACGATTATAACAATTATCTCCGGGGCAGGGTGCCCGCGGTTTCCCATACGTCAAAGGGGGCGCTGCTGAGGGGGATCGCAGTGTGCGACGGATATTCGAAGGCGATGCAGAAGATTATGAAGAGACTTCGGATTCCGTGTCAGGTCGTGATTGGCAGGACCAAAGGAGGCGGCCATGCATGGAACCGGGTAAAGGTGGATGGGAGATGGCTCTATGTGGATGTCACGTTCGATGATCCGATTGTGAATGGGAAAAACACGAATACGAAGCCATATTATACTTACTTTTTAAAAACGGGGAAGCAGATGAGGAAGAGTCATTCGTGGTAACCGGTCAGGAGAAGAAACGGCAAACCGGCTAGAAGCAAAGATAAAAGCTTCCCGCGGATTTGCCGTTTTTATATTATTCTGTTTAGAGAAGATTCAGCTTCTTTTTCAGCATGTAGTTGGAGATAAAGTAAAATACTAAACTAAAAACAATGCCGATGATAAGAGACAGCACATAGACGGTCGTATCCGATGTCACCGTGCCGGAAGCGGTATACTCTGCGTCTCCAGACGCACTCAGCTCTTTTAGCATTATGGGGATGAGAGCGGCAATACTCACAATCTGCTGTACGGTAGTCAATGCCATATAAAAAGCGAAGGAGGCAATGACACGGTGGTCACGCACGAGCTGGCTCAGCGAAATCGCCGCAAATATAGTCAGTATGCTGCAGGAAATGCTGGCTGCCAAATATAGTATTTGTAATACGATGTTGCTGTCAAAAGAAAAGGACAGGCCAAAATCAAAGCGATAGGAAAGCGCTATAAAGGCTAGCAGCCACAACAGTATAGTTACCGTTGTCCATATAAACGTCACGATAAATTTGCCGAGCAAAATGATTTTTGTGTCCGTCGGAATCGTAAAGGTCAGATAGGCCTCTCTTGTAGCGGTAGTTTTGTAAAATCGCACGGATAGGAATATATAGGGTGACATGATGACGAAAATAAAACCGAGTACAAGCAGGATGATTCCGAATCCCATCACAATTGACAGGATCGAGTTATTGTATTTGGAAAGAGCCGGCAGGAACAGACAAGCCGCTCCTGTCACGATCGCAAGTGCTATATAGATCGGAATAAACGTGCGGTATGTGGCTTTGAATTCGTGTTTTATGATTTTTGTTAGCATTTGAACACCTCCCTGAATAATGCATCTACGGATTTGTTTTCTTTTTCCCGGATTTCATCTACGCTTGCGTGAAGACGGATCTGGCCATTTTGTAGAAAAACGGCTTCATCCAGTACATTTTCTACATCTGAGATGAGATGGGTGGATAGGATAACCGTAGAATTTTCGGAATAATTTCCGACGATCGTATTTAAAATATAATCCCTGGTAGCGGGGTCAACGCCGCCGATCGGCTCGTCGAGACAGTACAAGTTTGCATTTCTGCTCATGGCCAGCACGAGCTGGACTTTTTCCAGCGTGCCTTTTGACATATGCGAGAGCTTCATGTTTGTGTCAATATTCAATGTGTTCAGCATAAAGACGGCTTTCTCCGAGTCAAAATCATGAAAGAAATCGGAAAAATACCCGAGCAGCTCCGTAACCTTCATCCATTTCGGGAAATAATTGCTGTCCGGAAGATAGGAGACGTGCGATTTCGTGACGGCGCCCGGTTCATAGCCCCCGATCGTGATTGTACCGCTCGTAGGGACGAGAAGTCCGTTTAACAGTTTTAGCAACGTGGTCTTTCCGCTTCCATTTGGGCCGAGAAGACCAACAATTTTGCCGCAGTCCAGGGAAAGGTTTACATCCTGGAGGGCCGTGTAGCCGCCAAATTTCTTTGATAATCCTTTCGTTTCTAATAATTTCATACAAATCCTCATTTCTGCGCTGCCTTTTGTGTAGAAAGCAATGTTGTGCCAAGCAGCGCGCAGACACAAATTGCCTAACGTCTATAAATGAATACAAAATGACTGGCCAGTTGAAACTATACTTCGTGTGTGGAGTTCCAATGTGAGTTAATAAATGCCAGCTGCTCTTCCTTGTTGAACCCGAGCTGGTCCAGGTTCTTTTTTAATTGGCGCAGCTTGGAGTGCGCCAGCTCTTCTCTCATGGATTGGATCATGGAAACTTCACTTGTGATTCTTTTTCCAATCGTTCTCTCATTTATAAGCAGGCCGTCCCGGACGAGTTCCGCAAGGGCACGCTGCATCGTGTTTGGATTTACGTTTGCCTCCAGGGCAAGTTCCCGGACCGAAGGAAACGGCTGCCCCGGCTCATATTCGCCAGACAGGATGAGCAGCTTCAGATGCTCAATCAGTTGAATATAAAGGGGTCTGTCATTTGTCAATTCCCATAGCATGTGTCAACCTCCTTTCGTCAATTGTGTTGCTGTATTAGCGTATTAAGTTGTTAATATAATAATACAACAGAGATGTTGGAATGTCAACAGAAAATTTAATCTTTTTGCCCGCTGCAAAATTCGACAATATCCGCGTTTTTATCCTTTACATTTTGAGGGGATAGTGCTAAAATGATAGCTAGTACTGTATTATGATACCAGGGGGCAAAATGTTTTTTGAACCCAGCATCGTATTATTTAAAAAATTATTTAATATAAGGAGGAAACGATAAAAATGGCTAGAGCAAAACAATCCATGGATGGAAATACAGCTGCGGCCCACGTTGCGTATGCGTATACGGAAGTTGCAGGTATTTATCCTATCACACCTTCGAGTCCTATGGCAGATACCGTTGATATGTGGTCCGCTGCAGGACAGAAGAACATTTTCGGAAACACAGTAAAGGTAGTAGAGATGCAGTCGGAGGCTGGGGCTGCGGGTACCGTACACGGTTCTTTGGCTGCCGGTGCGCTTACGACGACCTTTACCGCTTCGCAGGGACTTCTCCTCATGATCCCGAATATGTATAAGATTGCTGCTGAGCAGCTTCCATGTGTATTTGATGTATCAGCGCGTACGGTATCTACACAGTCGCTGAATATTTTCGGTGACCACAGTGACGTGTATGCGTGCCGCCAGACAGGTTTTGCGATGCTCGCAGAGACAAATCCACAGGAGGTTATGGACTTAAGCCCGGTTGCCCATCTGGCAGCCCTGGAGGGAAAAGTTCCATTTATCAACTTCTTTGACGGATTCCGTACGTCCCACGAGATTCAGAAAATAGAGAAATGGGATTATGAAGACCTGAAAGAGATGTGCAACATGGATGCAGTAGAGGCGTTCCGCGCCCACGCGCTGAATCCAGAGCATCCGGCAATGCGTGGTTCCCATGAGAACGGCGACGTATTCTTCCAGCACCGTGAGGCATGTAACCCGGTATATGATGCGTTACCTGCTGTTGTAGAGAAATATATGGCAAAGGTAAATGAGAAGCTCGGCACAGCATATGATCTCTTCAATTACTATGGAGCGCCGGACGCTGACCGCGTGATCATTGCGATGGGTTCCGTATGCGATGTGGCAGAGGAGGTAATTGATTACCTGACCGCTAAGGGTGAGAAAGTTGGTTTGATTAAAGTGCGTTTGTACCGTCCTTGGTCCTCTGAGCACATTTTGAAAGTGATTCCGAAAACGGCGAAGAAGATTGCTGTTCTTGACCGTACGAAGGAGCCGGGTACTCTTGGTGAGCCGCTGTATCTTGATGTAGCAGCTACGCTCCGTGAAGCTGGCTTGAACGATATCGTGCTGACCGGCGGACGCTATGGACTTGGTTCTAAGGATACACCGCCGTCATCTATTTTTGCTATTTACAAAGAGCTCGAAAAGGATGCGCCAAAGCCACGTTTCACGATCGGTATCGTGGATGATGTGACAAATCTGAGCCTGCCAGAAGTGAAGCCGGCTCCGATTACTTCCGCAGAGGGCACAGTAGAGTGTAAATTCTGGGGTCTGGGCGGCGACGGTACGGTTGGAGCTAATAAGAACTCCACAAAGATCATCGGTGACCACACAGATAAATTTATCCAGGCATACTTCCAGTATGACTCCAAGAAGACAGGCGGTATTACGATTTCCCATCTTCGTTTTGGCGACAAGCCGATCAAGAGTCCATACTACATCAACCAGGCGGATTTTGTAGCCTGCCACAACCCATCTTATGTTATTAAGGGATACAAGATGGTTCAGGATGTGAAGCCGGGCGGTATTTTCATGATTAACTGCCAGTGGTCGGATGAAGAGCTTGAGAAGCATATGCCGGCAGAATCGAAAAAATACATCGCTGAAAATAATATCCAGCTTTACACGATTAATGCGATTGATAAAGCAATCGAGATCGGTATGGGCAAGCGTACGAACACGATTCTCCAGTCCGCATTTTTCAAACTGGCAAACATCATGCCAATTGAAGAGGCGGTTGACTATATGAAAGCAGCTGCGAAGAAATCTTATTCGAAGAAGGGTGACGCAGTTGTAGAGATGAACTACAAGGCAATTGATGCCGGTGTAGATGCCGTACATAAAGTAGAAGTACCGGATTCCTGGGCAAATCCGGCTCCAGATGCCCCGGCAAAAGAGCTTCAGGGACGTCCAGAAGTTGTCAAGATGGTAAAAGAGCTTCTTGAGCCGATTTCGATCATGGATGGTGACAGCCTTCCGGTATCGGCATTTAAAGATATTGCAGACGGCCAGTTTGAGCTTGGCGCGTCGGCATATGAGAAGCGTGGAACGGCGGTTACAGTTCCGGTTTGGGATCCAAATACATGTATCCAGTGTAACAATTGTGCATTTGTATGTTCCCACGCTACGATCCGTCCATTCCTTTTGACAGAAGAAGAAGTAAAAGCAGCGCCTTCTAATATAAAGGTTTCCGATACGAAGCCAAAAGCTGGTGAATTTAAGTTTACGATGAGCGTTTCCCCATTAGACTGTATGGGATGCGGCGAGTGTATTACCGTATGTCCGAAAGCGGGAGACGGGGCGATTCAGATGGTGCCGCAGGAATCCCAGGCAGCAGAGCAGCAGGTATTTGATTATCTCGTTGCCAACGTGGGCAAGAAGGACAGCGGAATTGCGGACACGACACCGAAGGGGTCACAGTTCAACCAGCCGCTTCTCGAGTTCTCCGGAAGCTGTGCGGGCTGTGCTGAGACATCTTATGCGCGTCTTGTTACGCAGCTGTTTGGTGAGCAGATGTACATTTCCAATGCGACAGGATGTTCCTCGATCTGGGGCGGTCCGGCAGCTACGTCACCGTATACGGTACACAAAGATTCGGGACAGGGTCCTGCCTGGTCAAACTCCTTATTTGAGGACAATGCAGAGCACGGTCTCGGTATGCATATCGGACAGAAAGTAATTCGTGAGCAGACAATCGAGAAAGTAAAAGAATTAGCTGCTTCCGACAAAGCTTCGGCTGAGTTGAAAGCTGCCGTTGATAAATTCCTTGAGACAAAGGATGATACAAGAGAAAATACACCGGCTGCTAAGGCTCTCATCGCTGAGGTTGAGAAATGTGCAGCGGCAGGATGTGACTTATCGAAAGAAATTCTTGATAAGAAACAGTATCTTGCAAAGAAATCCGTATGGATCTTCGGTGGTGACGGATGGGCATACGATATCGGATTTGGCGGCTTAGACCATGTACTTGCTTCCGGCGAGGACGTAAATGTCATGGTATTTGATACCGAGATGTATTCGAATACGGGCGGCCAGGCATCTAAGGCATCCAATATCGGTGAAGTTTGCCAGTTTGCAGCGGCAGGTAAAGAGATTGGCAAGAAGAGCCTGGCAGAAATCGCTATGAGCTATGGTTATGTATATGTAGCCCAGATTGCACTCGGAGCAAATCCGGCACAGGCTGTGAAGGCGATCGCAGAGGCAGAGGCTTATCATGGACCATCTCTGATCATTGGTTACGCGCCATGTGAGCTGCACGGAATTGCCAAGGGCGGCATGAACCACTGTCAGGATGAGATGAAGAAGGCAGTGAAAGCGGGATATTGGAATCTCTTCAGCTTCAATCCGGCGCTGAAAGCAGAGGGCAAGAATCCGTTTACACTGACATCCAAAGAAGGAGACGGTTCTTATCAGGATTTCCTGAACAACGAGGCGCGCTATACACGTCTGATCAAGCCATTCCCAGAAAGGGCAGAGCGGCTCTTCAAGGAATCCGAGGACGCAGCAAAGGCACGCTACGAGCATTTGCAAAGACTGGTAGAGCTGTATAAGTAAACTGCCAGATGAAAAATGGCCACGATAGATAACAAATAAAATGCTGGGAGGGAAGCGGAGCTTCCGTTCCCGCAGAAGAGGAGAGAACCTCAGTCAAATGCGCACATTTGTAAAGAGGTTCTTTCTTCTTTTATAATACAAAATTTATAAAATGGATTCTTATGATTTCATCAAACGGATCCGATATCAAATTTAAGGGAAATTGCCGGTTTTACACACTGTACCAGGCAATTTTTGGCATTCTGCGTAAAGCGTAGTATGCCCGCTTTGCGCTGGAAGGATATAATGTCCCAGCTTCCACCGGTCATCCACAGCGTTTTTTCGCTTGTGTGTGCCGGCGCTGCGGCATTCCTAAAATAAAAGAAAGGATTGATACAATGAATAAGAAGTGTATGTCACTCGTACTTTGTCTGGCTTTAACGCTTACGATGTTCTTTTCCCCGGAACAGGCGATGGCGAAAAAGGTTAAGAAACCGAAGCTGAACAAAAAGAAGGTGACTTTGTACGTCGGAAAAAGTGTCCGGCTCAAAGTCAAGGGTGCGGGTAAAAAAGTAAAATGGAAGAGCAGTAATAAGAAAATAGCGACTGTCTCCTCCAAAGGAAAAGTGAAGGCTAAGAAAAAAGGAAAAGCTAAAATTACGGCTAAATTCGGAAAAAAGAAATTGGTGTGCCGGGTTACGGTTAAAGTGAAAAAATCGACTGCCCCGGCTAATTCGAATGTATCAAACGGAGGCCAGACTGCGCCGGATGCAGGCGTATCACAGGCGCCAAATGGTAACGGAAATACGGGGGCATCTACGCAGCCGCCGTCGGGGACAGACGGGTCAGCAAACCCACAGCAATCTCCAGGGGTGGGTGGATCAGAGGCCCCGCAGCCGTCGTCAGGAGCAGGTGAGTCCGAGGGTCCACAGCCGTCCGCAGGGGTGGGTGAGTCCTCGAAACCACAGCCGTCGTCGGAAGTGGGTGAATCTTCGAGACCACAGCCGTCGTCAGGAGTAGGTGAATCTTCGAAGCCACAGCCGTCGTCGGGAGTGAGCCAGTCTTCGAAACCGCAGCCGTCGTCAGGAGCGAGCCAGTCTTCGAAGCCGCAGCCGTCGTCAGGAGCGGGCCAGTCTTCGAAACCACAGCCGTCCGCGGGGGCGGGTGAATCCGAGGGGCCGCAGCCGTCTGCGGGCGCATCGGAGGAACCAAGGGTTCCGGCGTTATCGAAGCAGGCATCTTTTGAAAACGGCACAGATGGGTTTGTGGCCCAGGGAAATGCGAGCATCCAAGTTGCAGAAGGCGGTTATGCCGGAAAATGCCTGCAGATTTCGAACCGAAAAGCGGAGGCGGACGGAGTAGCATACGATGCGGGCAAAGAGGTGGCCGCAGGTGAGGGATACACAGTCCAGGGTTATGTGAAGCTGGGAGCTGGCAGCGGTACGCTGAAATGCAAATACCAGACAGGAGACGGTGCGGACCAGATTCACGAGCTGCTGACAGTGCCGGTTGCGGACGGCTGGGTAAAGTTCCGCGGGACGATCCAGGTACCTCAGGATTTTACAAAACTCAATATATGGTTTGAGCTGGCCGATACGACGGAGACAACATTTTATGTAGATGAGATCAGCATCACGGAAATTGTAAGTATCAAGGATACGTTTGACGGTATTTTCGGAAAAACGGGTACGTGCATTAACCTGGTGCAGCTTGAAGATCCCGAGACACTCAAATATGTGAAAAAGCACTATTCCAGTTTTACGCTTGAAAATGAGATGAAACCGGATTATTTGATGCCGGGATGGCTGCAGCCAGTCAAAACAGAGGACGCGAAAGCGAAGACCGGGGATTATGTCATTCCGGAGAGCTACAAGGAATCGACCGTGCCGCAGTTTAACTATTCTACGGTTGATAAGGTGCTGAGAATCGCAAAAGAGAATGGGTTAAAGATCCGTTACCATGTGCTTGTGTGGCATTCGCAGTCGCCGGAGTGGTTCTTTAAGGAGGGTTATAGCCAGGATGAATCGGCGGCATACGTTTCGGAAGAGAAAATGAATGCCCGCATGGAAATGTATATACGGAGCGTGATCCATCATGTATATACGCTCGACGGCGGCGCCTATAAAGATGTCGTTTATACGTGGGATGTGGCAAACGAGTATTTCAGCAATACGCCGGATGCAAACTGGTCGGCGGTGTATGGAAACCGGGATGGCAAATTAGGAAACCGGCCGCCCTTTATCAAGAAAGCATTTGAACTTGCTTATGATGAGCTGGAAAAATTCTCACTGGCACAATCCGTTCCGCTGTTCTATAATGATTTTAACACATATATGACGACGGATAAGATCATTGAAATGATAAATTACATCAATTCAGATCGGAAGGTGTGCAGCGGAGTGGGCATGCAAAGCCACCTCGCACTGCAATTCCCATCAGTAGACTCCTATGTAAACACGGTGAAAGCGTTTATTGAAGAGGGCTTTCAGGTACAAATTACGGAGTTGGACGTAGGATGTTCGGATAAGGATACGCCGGAAGAGGAGCTTCCGGCATTGTATGAAAATCAGGCGGAATATGTCGGAGAGCTGACGGAGAAACTTATCGCGTTGCAGAATTCATCCAATCATGCCATCACAGGCCTGACGTGGTGGGGACTGTATGACGATGCTTCCTGGCGGAAGGAATCCCATGTGCTCATGTTCGACCGGGGCTTGTACGATGCGAAGCCGTCTTACTTTGCATTTATGCGGGCGGCAGGTCCGATCGGGAAGCCGGAGCCTACGCCTACGCCAGTACCTACGCCGACACCGACGGCTCCTCCTGTACTAAATTATGACTTTACAGATACCAGTTCATACGAAAATGAGTTGCCGGCAAGCGCTGATTATGTGGTAAATGAGGATGGCTCTATTACGCTTACATTTAAGTCCCAGTTTGCGGCATTTAATTTCTATCTGCCGGAAAGTGGAAGAGAGGACAGCGATTATAAATCTGTTGTGCTCACATATACGAGCCAGGGAGATGATCTCGGCCACTCGCTGTATGATGAAGCGCTGAAAAAGGATACCGACTGGGGAAGAAAGATTAAAGCGTCTCCAGACGGGGATCAGACACTTACCTTTAATGTAACAGATAACTGCGCAGGGGATCGCATTTTTGGTTTCCAGATCTTCAATCCAAACGAATTGAAAGATGGCAAGACGATCACAATAACGATTAAATCCATGATATTCTGTGGAAAAAAGGATCCGACGGAAGAGGATTTGAAGCCAATGCCGACGATGGATCCAATTGGGCCGTATGTAAAGGACACGAATGTAAGTGTTCCGTCCGGTTATACGAGCAGGAATGAGAGTGTAGCGGGTACCGTAGAGGATATCACGTATGATTCAACCGTCATAAAGGAAGGCGCTGTAGTACAGAGAAAGGCAAAGGTAGTGCTGCCGAAGGGGTACACAAAGGATAAGAAATATCCTGTTGTCTATATGCAGCACGGCATATTTGGCAATGAAACTACGCTGTATGGCGACAATACCCAATATGTCATATGGAATGCCATTGCCAACGGCGATGCGGAAGAGATGATCGTCGTATTCCCGAATGCCTGTGCAAATGAGGCAGGGGCGGGAGAAGGCTTCAATCTGGAGCACTATGCTGCCTATGACAATTTTATTAACGATTTGAGCCAGTGTCTCATGCCGTATATAAATGAGCATTATTCTACGCTAACCGGTCGTGAAAACACGGCGATATGCGGATTTTCTATGGGAGGGCGCGTGAGCCTGCACATTGGCTTTACGCTGCAGGATAAGTTCCGCTACATCGGAGGATTTTGTCCGACATTTGGCATTTTGGAGTATGAGAACTACGGTGTTCATGAAGACGGTCTCTTCACGCCTGAGACATTTACGCTGCAGGAGCAGTACATGGATGACACGCTTGTGCTTATCGCTGCCGGGCCAAATGACACGATCGTGAAGACAGAGCCGAAACGGTATTCCGATACGTTGAAGGCGAATGGAGTGCCGCATCTTTACTACGAGACGCAGGGCGGTGAGGATGAAAAGGGTGATGGCGGCCACAGCGGAGATGTGTATAAGCATGGTTTATACAACTTTGTGAGCCGTATTTTCCACCGCGGTTCCGCTTCCAAGCCAGAGGTGAAGCCGACGCCTGAGCCGGCAGCGCCGTCTGCTTATACGTTAGACCTCACAGCAGACCGCAGGCAGGAGGCAAGTAATAATGCCACGCAAAATGTGCAGGCAGATGGAACAGCCGCGGTCACATTTGGAAATTATGAAGGAATTCATTATTTGCTGCCAAATACAGAGGCAATGAAAGCCGCTCAGTACAAATATGTGACGGTCACATATGAGAGTACAGGAGATGATCTGGAAGTTTACCTGTACAATGGGGAGACTGATCTCGGTGCAGCGTCTATTGCCGATCTGGGAGAGAATAAAAAAGCATCGGCTGTGAAGCTTACCCCGTCCGGCAAAGAGACCGCAGTGACTTATTCGGTGGAAGACGAGTCGCCGGCAGGAGGAGCGTTCCGCGGCATTCAAATATTCCACTGGGCGGGAAGCCAGACGAACCTGACGATAAAATCCATTATATTCAGCAAGGAGAAGCCAGGTGAGGAAGGGTGGGTTTCCCTTCCGTTGACAGGAATGTCCGGCGGTGTGCAGCAAAATGGCCAGGTGCTCTTAGACGGTATTGACCAGGTGACGATTCCGCTGCCCCAGAAGATTGAGGGCAAGGGCAAGAAGCTGGAGGTGACAGTCAGCGGCACCCTTGCAGAGAACTCAGGTGGATTGCGCATGTGGCTGTCACAGGATGAGGCAACGGCGTCGGACCAGTATCATTTCACAAAGACAAATGGTGTCGGTTTTGGCGGCAAAGGTGACGGCGATTTGGCTTTTAAGACGGGAGACTTTTCAATAACGAAAGTTTTGACCGTTGGCAATAACAACGAGGCAATCAAACTTGAAACAGCTAATCGTTTACTTTTAAAAGCGCCTGAGTATGGCTTAAAAATGACAGGAGTTACCATAACGGGCATTCGGATTCGTGAGGTGAACGAATCCGATGCCGCCTATAAATGGGTGACAACATGGGGCACGGCAGAGGAGAAATGCGATGTGACGGATTCAGCGATGCCCCAGATGGCGTTGCAGGATTCGACGGTGCGCCAGATTATCCGGGTGACAACAGGGGGAGATAAACTGAGGCTACGACTTTCCAACCAATATGGGGGGAGTGATGTCCAGATTAAGTCGCTTCATCTGGCGAAGCAGGTTAAGGCAGATGCTTCCACGATTGACCCGTCCACAGATGCGGTTGTGACGGTAGGCGGCAAAGAAGAATTTGTCATTCCGAAAGGACAGGTCATCCAGACAGATCCTGTTGATTTCGCGGTTGATGCCCTTGACAATGTAGCCATATCTGCCTATTTTGGAACGGCACCAACGCAAAATATAACCGGACACAGAGGTGCAAGGGCTACGACGTACCAGGTTTCGGGTAATGAGGTTTCCACAGAGACGCTTGCTTCCTATAAAACGACGACAAGCTGGTTCTTCTTGGCGGACGCCTCCATCTGGTCGTCGCAGAAGAGCAAGGCGGTAGTGTGTTTCGGGGATTCCATTACAGATGGTTACGGAACGGATGCGACTTATCTCGGAAAGAAACCGGACAGCTATACAAGGTGGATTGATTATTTTGCCAGGAGGCTGCAGGCAAATGAGGGGACGACCCATATATCCCTTATTAATGAGGGAATTGGTTCTAACTCGATTCTCGGCGCCTATCCTACGGATGCCGGCAAGGACAGATTTGCCAGAGATCTTCTGGAGCATGATGGCGTGGCGTATTGTATCATTTTATTTGGAGTGAACGATTTAAATAAACTGGAGGATACAAGTAAGTATGCGCAGATGCTTCCGGAGTACCAGAAGATGATTAAGCTTTGCCATGACAACGGTATTAAGGTATACGGCGCGCCGATCCTTCCATTTGGAACAAATGCATATTATAGCGAGGCATCTGAAGAGGTGAGAACGATGATCAATGACTGGATGCGTTCTGCCGACTCAGAGCTGGATGGTATTATTGATTTTGAAAGTGCAGTCGCCGACCCTGCCAATCCAAAAAATCTTTTGGAGGCATATACACATGAAGACGGGCTTCATCCTTATGACGGGTATGAGGCGATGGCAAATGCGATTGACTTAACGATGTTTGAATAATGGAGAGGGAACTATAAATCAGGGGAACTTGTTCTGATTTATAGTTTCCTTTTTTTCTGTCATAATTTTTACCAGTTCTGCATATAATTACAATGCAGGTTTGTGTGCATGCGCCCAATCCTGACTATGCAGAAAAGAGGTATGATTATGGCGAACAATCAGATGGGAAACTGTGTTTCCCGAAAGAAAAAGACGATGGATGGCAATATGGCGGCAGCCCACGTATCCTATGCGTTTACGGAGGCAGCTGCGATTTATCCCATCACTCCTTCCTCCCCGATGGCAGATTATACGGATCTGTGGGCGAATGAGGGGTTGAAAAACATATTTGGACAACCTGTGGTAATGAGTGAGATGCAGTCCGAGGCGGGGGCGGCCGGCGCTCTTCACGGCTCACTGCAGGCGGGAGCATTATCTACGACATATACGGCATCACAGGGACTGCTGCTGATGGTACCGAACATGTACAAGATGGCCGGGGAACTGCTTCCCGCAGTGATCCACGTATCTGCCCGCTCACTGGCGACCCATGCACTGTCAATATTCGGTGACCACACAGACGTGTACGCCTGCCGGCAGACAGGTTTTGCGATGTTATGTGCGGGCAGTGTCCAGGAGGTTATGGACCTGGGAGCTGTTGCGCACCTTTCTGCTATAGAGGGAAGAGTTCCCTTTTTGCATTTCTTTGACGGATTCCGTACTTCCCACGAAATACAGAAAATTGAGGTGTGGGATTATGAGGATTTGAAAGAGATGTGCCCGATGGAAGCGGTGCGGGCTTTCCGTGACCGGGCGTTAAATCCGAACCGTCCTGTGCAGAGGGGCACGGCGCAGAATCCGGATATTTTCTTCCAGATGAGAGAGGCGGCAAATTCGTACTATGACCGTCTGCCAGCAATTGTGGAAACGTATATGGGGAAAGTAAACGAGAAGGTGGGAACGGATTATAAACTGTTTAACTACTATGGTGCGCCGGACGCAGAGAAAGTTATTGTGGCGATGGGCTCCGTGTGTGACGCTGCAGAGGAGACGATTGATTACTTGACGGCGAGGGGTGAAAAGGTCGGGCTTGTCAAGGTGCGC
The DNA here is from genome assembly GCA_910584245.1 of uncultured Eubacterium sp. Taxonomy (GTDB): domain Bacteria; phylum Bacillota; class Clostridia; order Lachnospirales; family Lachnospiraceae; genus Eubacterium_F. The sequence continues at coordinate 134,359 of CAJTZF010000001.1, read as the reverse complement.
CTGTTCCGTCCGTTTAGCGCCAGACATCTTATAGAGGCGCTGCCGGATACGGTTAAGTGCATTCAGGTGCTGGACCGGAGTAAAGAGCCGGGAGCACAGGGGGAGGCGCTGTTCCTTGATGTGACCTCCGCATTGAGAGACAGTAAATTCAAGGATGTGCCAATCTTTGGCGGACGCTATGGACTCGGTTCGAAGGACACGTATCCATCCGATCTGATCGCGGTATACAATAATACGTCTAAAAATGGTTTTACGCTCGGCATTGAGGACGATGTGACGCATTTGTCACTGCCGCGGACGGAGAGTCCAGAGACAAGTCCGGAAGGTACGACAAGCTGTAAATTCTGGGGTATGGGCGCCGACGGTACCGTCGGGGCGAATAAGAATTCCATTAAAATTATCGGCGACCACACGGAGAAGTACGTCCAGGCATATTTTGACTACGACTCAAAGAAATCGGGCGGTGTGACGATTTCCCATCTGCGGTTTGGGGACAAGCCTATTAAGTCTTCGTACTTGATTGATAAGGCGGATTTCGTGGCATGCCATATGCCGGCATATATTTATAAATACGATATGGTACAGGATTTAAAACCGGGCGGCTCCTTTTTGTTGAATTGCTCGTGGGGCGTGGACGAGCTCGAGAAAAACCTGCCGGGACAGGTCAAGCGCTATATTGCGGAAAATAACATTCATTTCTACACGATTGACGGTTTTGCCCTCGGCAAGGAGATCGGTCTCGGCGGCCGGATTAACACTATTTTGCAGTCGGCATTTTTCGTCATCTCGGGAATTATTCCGAAAGACGAGGCAATCCGGTATATGAAGGACGCAGCGACAAAGACATACTCCAAAAAGGGAGATGATATTGTCGAGATGAACCATAAAGCGATCGAGGCTGGGGCGGAGAAGTTCGTGGAAATGGATATTCCGTCCTCCTGGAAATCGGCACAGGATGACAATCTGACCGATGAAGTGAGCGGGGACAATAAGACATTGATGGAATATGTCAACCTCGTCCAGAGCAAAATCAATGCCCAGCGGGGCAACGAGCTTCCCGTATCGGCCTTTGTCGATTACGTGGACGGCACCGTACCGCTTGGTTCCGCCGCCTACGAAAAGAGAGGGGTAGGAATCGACATTCCGCGCTGGAATCCGGACGGTTGTATCCAGTGCAATTTCTGTTCCTATGTGTGCCCGCATGCGTGTATACGGCCGCTGGCGATGGACGGTGAGACGCTGGCGCAGGCGCCGGAGGGAACGACGACGGAGATGAAGGGAATGGACGGCATGACTTTTGCCATCACGATTTCGCCGCTTGACTGTACCGGGTGCGGGAATTGTGTCAATGTCTGTCCGGGAAATAAGCGGAACGATGTGCTGAAAATGATTTCGAAGGATGAGAGCATGTACCAGCAGAAGCTGTTTGACTACGGCGTAAATGTCCAGACGCCGGAGAAGGTATTTGAGACATTTAAAGTGGATACCGTCAAGGGAAGCCAGTTTAAGAAACCGCTGCTCGAGTTTTCCGGCGCGTGCGCGGGATGTGGTGAGACACAGTATGCGAAACTGGCAACACAGCTATTCGGCGACCGCATGTATATTGCAAATGCGACGGGATGCTCCTCAATCTGGGGCGGTTCCTCTCCGGCGATGCCGTATACGGTCAATCACGAGGGCGAGGGGCCCGCTTGGGCAAATTCCCTCTTTGAGGACAATGCGGAATTTGGATTTGGTATGGAGCTCGGACAGCGCACGCTTCGGTATAAGGTGAGGGATGCGGCGGAGGCATTAGCCGGGCAGACGGACGATTCAGAACTGAAACAGAAATGCAGCCGCTATTTGGAGACGTGGGAAAATGGAAGCGAGAACAAGGCGGCGGCCAGGGAGCTTGTGGATTATATCCAAAACAAGGGAACCGCTTCAAGTGACAGCTATGCGCAGACAATTTTGGAATACAAAGATTTTGCGGCCAAGAAGTCGCAGTGGATCTTCGGCGGCGACGGATGGGCATACGATATCGGATATGGCGGTCTGGACCATGTACTGGCCAGCGGACAGGATATTAACGTACTCGTCTTTGACACAGAGGTTTATTCCAATACGGGCGGACAGGCATCGAAATCGACTCCGACCGGTGCGATCGCCCAATTTGCATCGGGAGGTAAGGAAGTGAAGAAAAAGGACCTCGCGGCAATTGCGATGAGCTATGGTTATATTTATGTGGCGCAGGTCGCACAGGGAGCGGATATGGCGCAGACGGTGAAGGCATTTAAGGAAGCGGAGAGTTACAATGGTCCGTCCATTATTATTGCCTATGCTCCTTGTATCAACCACGGCATCCGGACCGGCATGGGAAATTCAATGGAAGAAGAAAAGAAAGCGGTCGAGGCGGGATACTGGCATCTGTTCCGCTTTAACCCGGACAATGCGAAAAAAGGCGAGAATCCATTTACGCTTGACTCCAAACAGCCGACGGGTGATTACCGAAGCTTCCTGATGGGCGAAGTGCGGTATAACCGCCTGATGCGCGCAAATCCGGAGCGCGCGGAGCGTCTATTTGAGAAATCGGAGAAAGAAGCGAAAGAGAAGTATGATAGACTTGCACAAATGTCTTAAATGGTGTATAACTAAATGAGAACTAATTTTATGGAGGAAAAGTAGAATGGAACTTACCAGTATACGGAGCCTGTTCCGTAATAAAGAGGAATACACCGGGAAGGAAATTGTGGCCGGTGGCTGGATACGAAGCATAAGGGATTCAAAGACGTTTGGCTTTATCGTTATAAATGACGGCACATTTTTTGAGCCGCTTCAGGTGGTATACAGTGATAAGCTTGACAACTTTGACAGTATATCCAAACTGAATGTGGGAGCAGCGATTGTAGTAAGAGGAACATTAGTGGAGACGCCGGACGCGAAGCAGCCGTTTGAAATCCAGGCGGCCAGCGTGGAGCTCGAGGGGGGCTCCACCGGCGACTACCCCCTTCAGAAAAAACGCCATTCGTTTGAATATCTGAGGAGTATATCACATTTGAGGCCGAGGACCAATACGTTCCAGGCAGTTTTCCGCGTCCGCTCGCTGATTGCCTACGCGATCCACAAGTTTTTCCAGGAGAGGGATTTCGTATATGTTCACACGCCGCTTATTACAGGTAGCGACTGCGAGGGCGCAGGGGAAATGTTCCGCGTGACGACACTTGATTTGGAGAACCTTCCGAAAAAGGACGATGGATCGACGGATTTTGAACAGGATTTCTTTGGGAAAGAGACAAATCTTACAGTCAGCGGCCAGCTGAATGGGGAGACATTTGCTCAGGCGTTTAAAAATATTTATACGTTTGGGCCTACGTTTCGTGCGGAAAATTCCAATACGACCCGGCACGCCGCTGAGTTTTGGATGATCGAGCCGGAGATTGCTTTTGCTGACCTGAAGGATGACATGATGCTGGCGGAGAGCATGCTCAAGTATATTATCCGCTATATGCTGGAACATGCGCCGGAGGAGATGAATTTCTTTAACCAGTTTGTGGATAAGGGACTGATTGAACGGCTAAATCACGTGGCGCAGTCGGAATTTGCCCATGTGACCTATACGGAAGCTATTGATATTCTGGAGAAAAATAATGATGCATTTGAGTACAAGGTGAGCTGGGGGGCCGATTTGCAGACAGAGCATGAGCGGTATCTCACGGAGGAAGTATTTAAGCGTCCCGTTTTTGTCACAGACTATCCGAAAGAAATCAAAGCATTTTATATGAAAATGAATGAGGATGGCAGGACGGTGGCGGCGATGGATTGTCTCGTGCCTGGCATAGGTGAAATAATCGGCGGAAGCCAGAGGGAAGATGACTTGGAAAAGCTGACGGCCAGAATGGAGGAATGCGGCCTGGACAAAGAGGATTACGGGTTCTATTTGGACTTGAGGAAATACGGGTCCACAAGACATGCCGGTTTCGGGCTGGGATTTGAGCGCTGCGTCATGTATTTGACGGGAATGCAAAATATCCGTGACGTCATACCATTCCCGCGGACTGTAAACAATTGTGAGTTATAGAAAGGGAGGAAAGCATATGAGTTTGACCGTACCGAAGGACTACAAATCAGTGCTGCCGATCCGGGAAACGGAGGTAGCAATTAAGACCGTTAAGGATTTTTTTGAGCGGACGCTTGCGGAGAATCTGAATTTGACAAGGGTTTCGGCACCGCTTTTCCTGCCGCCGGAGACAGGATTAAACGACGACCTGAATGGGATTGAGCGCCCTGTTGCGTTTGGAATCCGGGAACAGGGAGAACGCCAGGTCCAAATCGTCCATTCGCTGGCAAAATGGAAACGGCATGCCCTGAAACGGTATAAGTTCGCACACGGAGAGGGTTTGTATACGGATATGAATGCGATCCGCAGGGATGAAGAGACGGATAACATCCACTCGATTTTTGTAGATCAGTGGGACTGGGAGAGGATCATCAACCGGGAAGAGCGGAATGTGGATACATTAAAGAAAATGGTAAACCTTGTTTACCGCTCTCTGGAGGAAACCGAAGATTATATGTCTAATATATACCCGTACATAGAAAAATCGCTGCCGCAGGATATCCATTTTGTTACGACGCTTGAGCTGGAGGAGCAGTATCCGGATAAAACCCCGAAGGAGAGGGAATATGAGGCCGCCAGGGAGCACGGTGCAATTTTCCTTATGCAGATCGGAGATAAGCTCAAGAACGGAGAACCGCACGACGGGCGCGCGCCGGACTACGATGACTGGTCGTTAAACGGCGACATCATTGTGTATTATCCCGTGCTTGATATTGCCCTGGAGCTGTCCTCAATGGGAATACGGGTTGATGAGAGAGCGCTTGAGGAGCAGCTAAAGAAAGCCGGGTGCGAGGAGAGGAAGGAGCTTCCGTTCCAGAAGGAGATTCTTGAGGGAAGACTTCCCTTTACGATCGGCGGCGGTATCGGGCAGTCCCGAATTTGTATGTTTTTCTTAAAAAAGGCTCATATTGGCGAGGTGCAGTCCTCCATCTGGACAGCGGAGACGATGGAAGAGGCTGAAAGAGCGGGGCTGCAAATATTATAATGGAGGGTACCATGAATAATTTTACATTTTATGCACCTACCTATTTTGATTTTGGCAGGGGAACGGAACAGCACGTAGGTATGCGGATCAAGCAATTTGGCGGCACAAACGTGCTGCTGCACTATGGCGGGGGATCCATTAAGCGTTCCGGACTGTATGACCGGGTGACGAAGTGCCTGGAGGATGAGGGGATTCCTTATGGTGAGCTGGGTGGCGTACAGCCAAACCCGCGAAGCGGCCTTGTATATGAGGGAATTGATATGTGCAGGAGCGGCGGGTATGATTTTATACTTGCAGTCGGCGGCGGAAGTGTTATTGATTCGGCAAAGGCTATCGCTGCGGGGACGTGCTATGAGGGAGATTTTTGGGATTTTTATACGAAAAAGGCGGAGATAAAAAAGGCGCTCCCGGTAGGCACCATACTTACCATTGCCGCAGCTGGATCTGAGGGGTCGACAAATACGGTAATCACAAATGAGAAGACGGGATTTAAAAAGGGTGCGGGGTCGGATGTGCTCCGTCCCAGGTTTTCTATTCTGAACCCGGAGCTGACCTGTACGCTTCCCCCCTATCAGACGGCGGCTGGTGCGACAGATATTATGATACATATTTGTGAGAGATATTTTTCCAATACGGAGGAAGTAGAAATTACGGACCGTCTTTGTGAGGCGGTTTTAAAAACGATGATATATGAGACGCCCCGCGTGATCCGTGACCCGGATCACTATGAGGCGAGGGCAAATATTATGTGGGCGGGAATGCTTGCGCACAACAATGTCTGCGGTGTGGGCAGGGTGCAGGACTGGGCGAGCCATCATATTGAGCATGAGCTCTCGGCCCTGTATGACGTCACACATGGAGCGGGGCTGGCAGTTATCGCTCCCGCGTGGATGCGCTATGTGCTGACCATTAATCCGCACAAGCTCGTGCAGTTTGCGGAGAGGGTGTGGAACATTCCGCCGCAGCAGACAGAGGAACAGACGGCGTTGAAGGGGATTGAGGCATTTGAGGCCTTTTTGAAATCAATCGGCATGCCGCTCACCTTCGCGGAGATCGGCGCCAGCGGGAAAGACATTGATACTTTAACGCAAAAACTTCTCGAAGGGAAGGAAACGGAAGGAAATTATGTGAAACTGACCGCTGAGGATGTGAAAAAGATATACCATTATGCGGCGACGGGAGAGAAATAAATGCGGGACCAGAAACAATTTATGCAGCAGATGTTTGATTTGGTGAATCTTGCTAAGACAAACGATAGTACCATTACGAAAAAGGAGGTAGTTGATTTTTGCGGCGATCTCCAGCTTACCGATGCCCAGCTAAAACTCGTATACGATTTTTTGGATGAGCACAATATTGAGGTGGTAGGGCACTCAGGGAAAAAGGGTTTTTCCGCGTCGGATGGAAACTATTCGGAAATCGGCAAGGAGGATCCGGGCCTTAATACGGAGGACTCCAAGTACCTTCATTTGTACCGGCGTGAGCTGCGCAGCATTGCGGAGGTGTCCGCGGAAGAGCGGCAGCGTCTGTACGAGCGTCTCGTATCTGGTGATGGAAGCGCAAAGCATCCGGTTATCGAATCGCATTTAAAACGTGTCGTGACTCTGGCGGGCAAGTATAAAAACCGGGGGGTACCGCTGGAGGACCTCATCCAGGAGGGGAATCTCACACTGATTACAGCAGTGGACCGGATTTGCGGGAATCATAGTATCCCGGATGTCAAAAAGGAGCTCGACCGGTCAGTCCGGGCAACGATGATTGAATTGGCGGACGGCCAGCTGGAGAGCAAGGGCATGGAAAACACGATTGTGGCCAGGACAAACCTCATTCATGAGGCGACGAAGGCGCTCGCCGAGGAGTGGGGCCGTCTTGCGACAGTGGAAGAGCTTGCCGAGTATACGAAAATGACGGAGGAGGAAATCCAAATGTACGTGGAGCTTTCTCTGGAGGAAATTCAAGTAGGGAAGCGGGACGTGGAAAATTAAGTAAGCTTTAGAAAGAAAGGGGTACTAAGGTGAAGGTAATTAAAAGAGACGGGCGTGTTGTCGACTATGACCGCAATAAAATTGTTGTGGCGGTCCGTAAGGCAAATGCAGAGGTGGAAAACTTTGAAAAGGTGTCCGAGGATGATATTAACGGTATTATAGCGAGCATCGAGGCTTCGGGACGGGAGACGGTACAAGTAGAAGATATCCAGGACATGATCGAGCAGAAGCTGATGGCGGCGGGTAAGTTTGTGCTGGCGAAGACATATATTATTTACCGTTACACGAGGGAGCTCGTCCGAAAGGCGAATACGACAGATGATTCGATTATGAGCCTGATCCAGAATAGCAATAAGGATGTCATGGAGGAGAACTCAAATAAAAATGCGTTTATCGCCTCCACGCAGAGGGATTTGATCGCCGGTGAGGTATCAAAGGATCTGACGAAGCGGATGCTGCTCCCGGAGAAAATCGTAAGGGCGCATGAGGAGGGTGTGTTGCATTTTCATGATATGGACTATTTTGTCCAGCCTATTTTCAACTGCTGTCTGATTAACATCGGCGATATGCTGGAGCACGGCACGGTGATGAATGGGAAGCTGATTGAGAGCCCGAAAAGTTTCCAGGTGGCGTGTACGGTTGTGACACAGGTAATCGCCGCTGTTGCGAGCAGTCAATACGGCGGGCAGTCCGTGGACATCCGGCACCTTGGGAAATATCTCCGCATCAGTGCGGATAAGTATAGACAGAAATATAAGGATACTTTCGGGGAGACGCTGAATGCAGACGTAATTGAGAAAATGGTTCAGGAGCGTGTTTTGGATGAGCTGCGTTCGGGGGTCCAGACGATCCAGTACCAGATTAATACGCTTATGACGACGAACGGGCAGTCGCCGTTTGTGACATTGTTTTTAAATCTTGACAAGGACGATGAATACATAGAGGAAAATGCAAAGATTGTGGAAGAGGTTCTCCGCCAGAGGCTTGAGGGAATTAAAAATGAAAAGGGCGTCTACGTAACGCCGGCATTTCCGAAACTCATTTATGTGTTGGACGAGCACAATTGCTTAAAGGGTGGGAAGTATGATTACATAACGAAGCTGGCTGTCCAGTGTTCTGCAAAGCGTCTGTACCCGGATTACATTTCAGCGAAAAAAATGCGGGAGAATTACGAGGGAAATGTATTTAGCTGTATGGGATGCAGGAGTTTCCTTTCTGCCTGGCAGGATGAGAATGGCGTGTATAAGTGGGAGGGACGCTTTAACCAGGGCGTCGTAAGCCTGAACCTCCCGCAAATTGGTATCGTGGCAGAGGGGAATGAAGAGTATTTCTGGCAGTTATTGGAGGAGCGCCTGTCGCTCTGTTTTGAGGCTCTTATGGCCAGACACCACGCGTTGGAAGGGGTGACGTCCGACGTCAGTCCGATCCACTGGCAGTACGGCGCGATTGCCAGGCTTAAACAGGGAGAAAAGATTGACAAGCTGTTGCATGACGGATATTCTACGATTTCGCTTGGATACATTGGTTTGTACGAGGTGACGAAACTTATGACTAGCGAGAGCCACACGACGGAAAAGGGAAGCGAATTTGCCTTAAAGGTAATGAAGCGCCTCCGCCGTGCCACGGATACATGGAAAGAAGAGACCGGAATTGGGTTTGGCCTCTACGGCACGCCTGCGGAATCCCTCTGCTATCGGTTTGCCGAAATTGACAAGAGACGGTTTGGAAGCATTCCCGATGTGACTGACAAGGGGTATTACACCAATTCATATCATGTGGATGTGCGGGAGAAAATAGACGCGTTTCGCAAGTTCCAGTTTGAGAGCCAGTTTCAGACGATTTCTTCCGGCGGGGCTATTTCCTATGTGGAAATACCAAATTTACAGCACAATCTGCCGGCGCTCGAGGAGCTCGTAAAATTTATTTATGACAATATCCAGTATGCGGAGTTTAACACAAAATCAGACTATTGCCATGTGTGCGGGTTTGACGGTGAGATTATTATAAATAACAGTCTTGAGTGGGAATGTCCGAATTGCGGAAATAAGGACCATAATAAAATGAATGTGACGAGAAGAACGTGCGGCTATCTCGGCGAAAATTTCTGGAACGTCGGCAAGACAAAGGAAATTAATTCAAGGGTGTTACATATTTAACAGTATCATAGTGCAACGGCACGGGAATGGAGTTATCGAGTGAATTATGCGGAGATTAAGCAGTATGATGTAGCAAATGGAACCGGCGTCCGGGTGTCCATATTTGTCAGCGGATGTACACATCACTGTAAACATTGTTTTAATGAGGAAACCTGGGATTTTAATTATGGCAGGCCATTTTCAGAAACCGAGGTAGACCAGATCGTGGAATACTTGAAGCCGGACTATGTGGCGGGGTTGTCCGTGCTCGGCGGGGAGCCGTTTGAACCGTCAAACCAGGAGGGGCTTCTGCCCCTTCTGCAGGCGGTGAAAAAGGAGTATCCTGAAAAGGATATCTGGTGCTATACGGGGTATTTATTTGATAAGCAGATTTTAGAGGACATGTGCAGAAAGTCCGAGGTGACGAGACAAATGCTGTCCTGTATTGATATTTTAGTGGACGGCAGATTTGTAGAGGAAAAGAAAAATTTGAAGCTGCGGTTCCGTGGCTCTGAGAACCAGCGCATTATAGATGTAAAAAAATCGTTGGAACAGGGCCGGGTGATCCATTGGGAGCATGAAAAGGATTCGTGACGGTTTGGAGGGATAAAATTGGATACAACGAGGATTCACTTTATAAAGTTAAATGAAAAGGCACAGGTTCCCGTGTACAGCACAGAATTTGCCGCGGGCGCCGATTTGTATGCCTGTGTGGACGGGCCAGTGACCATTTTAGCGGGGGAGACGGCGTTTATCCACACAGGCATTGCTATGGCGATTCCGGCGGGACTTGTCGGACTGGTCTATGCGAGAAGCGGACTTGCGTGCAAGAAGGGTCTTGCCCCTGCCAATAAAGTGGGGGTTATAGATTCCGATTACCGGGGAGAAATTATAGTTGCGCTGCACAACCATTCGACGGAGGCGGTAGTCGTAGAAAGCGGCGAGCGCGTGGCACAAATAGTCATAACTCCTTATATTATGGCTGAATTTGAGGAGGCAGAAAACCTGGCAGAGACAGATCGTGGGGCGGGAGGATTTGGATCAACGGGAGTGAAGTAATGTTATGAAATATAGTGACAGTGTAAGGAAGATAAAAGGCGTGGGAGAAAAGGCTGAGCAGAATTTCCATAAACTTGGCATTTGGGAAATCGGGGATTTACTTGAGCACTACCCGAGGGACTACGATGAATTTCACGATGTCGTACCGGTATCTGAGCTCGAAGAGGGGAAACAGATGGCGGTGGAAGGGGTTCTCCGCGGGAAGCCAGTCGTAAAGAATACGCCGCGTATGAAAATAATCCGGGCTTGCTTGGAGGATGGGTCCGGCGCCGTGCAGGTAACGTGGTTTAATATGCCATTTCTGGCAGGCCAGCTCCATATGGGAACGAGATATCTGCTCCGGGGCAAAGTGGGGCGGGTGAACGGAAATATTGTGTTGGAGCAGCCGAAGCTTTACAGCAGGAATGAATTTTATAAGAACGTGGGCAAGATGCTCCCCATATATCCGCTTACGGCCGGGCTTACAAATAATCAGGTGGCGAAGGCGGTACAGAGCGCCCTTGCCGGGTGTGAGGGCATTACAGAATTTCTTCCCGCTGAAATCCGCAAGAGGCACGGTCTGATCGGATTTCACAAGGCAGTACAAGATATACATTTTCCGAAAAACAGGGTGGAATTTCTCAAGGCCAGAAAACGTCTCGTCTTTGACGAGCTATTTTTATATCAGGTAGCTTTGAAAGCCATTCGGTCGCGGAGAGATTGTGCCAGCCCACACGTAATGGAAGAGAGAAAGGAAGTGGAGGTATTCCGGGAGAGTCTTCCTTTTTCCCTGACAGAGGCGCAGGATTACGTATTCCAGGAAATCGTACAGGATATGACCGGGGGAAGGGTGATGAACCGTCTTGTTCAGGGCGATGTCGGTTCTGGTAAGACAATTGTGGCGGTGATGGCGCTTTACCTGGCTGTGTGCAACGGAAGCCAGGGGGCGTTTATGGTGCCGACCGAGGTACTTGCGGCGCAGCACCATGCGTCCCTTCAAAAGATGCTGGGGCAGTTCGGCGTCCGGGTTGGGCTTCTCACCGGCTCCCTCACGGCAAAGCAGAAACGGGAGGGAAAAGAGATGCTTGTCTCAGGGGAGTGGGATATTGTCGTGGGAACGCATGCAGTTTTACAGGACAATGTGGCATTCCGGGATTTGGCGCTTGTTATCACCGACGAACAACACCGGTTTGGCGTGCGTCAGCGGGAAATGTTGTCGGAAAAGGGCGAAGAGCCACATATTCTTGCCATGAGTGCAACGCCGATTCCGAGAACTCTCGCTCTTGTATTGTACGGTGATATGGATTTATCCGTGATTAGAGAGCGGCCGGCGGACCGCCTTCCCATTAAAAATTGTGTCGTCGGAACAGATTTCCGTCCGCGCGCCTACAAGTTTATGAGGGAGCAGATCGCCCTGGGCCATCAAGTGTATGTGATATGTCCGATGGTAGAGGAAAACGGGGAGTCGGAGCTTGAAAGCGTTTCGATCTACGCGGAAAAGCTGCGGGGTATTTTTCAGGACTCCGTCGTAGTGGACGGCCTTCACGGGAAAATGAAACCGCAGGAAAAAAATGATAGGATGGAGCGCTTTGGGAGCGGGGAAATTGATATTTTAGTTTCTACAACTGTAGTTGAGGTGGGCATCGACGTTCCCAATGCGACGGTGATTATGATTGAAAATGCGGAGAGGTTCGGACTGGCCCAGTTACACCAGTTGCGCGGCCGTGTCGGGCGCGGGCCGGATCAATCCTATTGTATATTGATGTACGGAACTGACAGCAAGGAGAGCAGGGAGAGGCTTTCTATTTTGTCAGACACGAACGATGGGTTCCGGATCGCCAGGGAGGATTTGAAGTTGCGTGGGCAGGGGGATTTTTTTGGTGTGAGGCAGAGCGGGGACAAGCTGTTTCAGCTTGCAGATATTTACGAGGACGCCAAAATACTCACGATAGCGAACGAAGAAGCCGGGCATTTCTGTTTTGAGGAGGTTCATTCGTTCTATCGTAAAAATAAACGGTTTGCGGAGAGGTTGGAACACTATATGGGAAAAGTTTCACTTTAAATGAACCGGGGTTATTCTTTGCTTTGGTGACAATTTTGCCAGAAATACGACGTTTATGCCACAATGATTGCAGGAGCTGAGTATATATAGTAAGATTGAGAGCACATAAATTCAAAAAAAGAAAGGGGAACAGGTAAGTGAAGAGAGTGAAAGTTTGGAGGAAAATAGTCTGTTTTGTACTAATACTAGGACTTTTCCCCATATTAGATAAACCGGTGACAGTACACGCAAGTACAAGTACATGGATTATGTCGGGGATTTTTTGTCAGGAAGGGAAGGAATTAACCCATGAGGAGTCTATGCTCTATGTTAATAAGGAGGACTACAGGGCGGTTAATAAAGGAACCTTTTCGACGGGAGGATTTTCTTCCTATTGTACACAGAGTGATTATATAGCGACCGTTGATAATGAGGGGACGATGAATTTTGACGGCGCACATAACGAGCTTTCTACTTTTGCAATGCCTGTGTTCAATAATAAAGGGACATTAGTTATCGACCATTGTTATAATTTTAGCATAGATGGCGTCCTGGTGAATACAGGTATTATTTTTTTGTCAAATGTAGAGGGTTTCGGAGGCGGAAGCAAGGAAATTGATAATACAAACGGAACGATTGTCTATGACCACAATTCCCAAATAGGGGGATCGCTTCTTGAAAAGCTAAAAGGATTAGGCGGAACTGTAATGACAAAGGAGGCGTATGAACAAGTAAAGCCCCAGACATTTCCGATTACTTATGAACTTGACGGGGGCGTTTATTTGGATGGCGGGGAGAATCCGTCTGAGTATACATATGATCCGGTAGCTCCGGACGCGACGATTGAAATTTCCAACCAGCCGGTAAAGAGAGGGTATACTTTTAAGGGCTGGTACGTCGATGGGGAAAGTATAGGGGTGCAGCCGGTCCTTTATACGGTCGACCGGGAGCCCAAGACGCTCCGCGCCCATTGGGAAGAAACTGTTTTTCAAATACATTATGAATTGGACGGGGGAGCGCTTGAATCCGGGGAAAATCCGGTCCGTTACACTGTGTCAAGCGAGGGGTTTACTTTGCACGGGCCGGTGAAGCCGGGATATGTGTTTGACGGGTGGACGGGTTCCAATGGTGAGGAGCCGGAAAAAAGTATAACGGTGCCGACGGGAAGTATCGGAAATTTAACTTACCGGGCGAACTGGACTCCCCGTGGGGATATAGATTATGCAGTTGATCTTTATTATCAACATCTGGATGGCACATATGCTGCCGCACCCGATGGTACCGTGCCTTGGAAAGGCGAGACGGGTACGCAGGTGACAATACCGGCGGCAACGTATATTAAGGACGGATTTGAACTGGACGCAGAGAAGTCTGAGGTATCGGGTACTGTCATCCAGGACGGCTCTCTCCGCTTAAAAATGTATTATAAAAGAAAAGAATGTACAATATCCTTCTATCAATGGGATGGGACGGTAGCGGAAGTAAAGAAAGTTCTTTATGGAGGTACTGTTGAGCCGCCGCAGGCCAGCAGGGAGGCGGAATTGGATTACACCTATACATTTTTGGGGTGGGCGGTGGATGCTTCGGAAGGAACGGTTGTCCTGGGGCCAATTGCAGCTATAGGGGACCAGTCTTATTATGCTGTTTTTAAGAGTATACCGAATTTCCGTACGATAACATTTGAGAGGACAAAGGGATTTATCCTTCCACAAAATCCGATTTCCCGGGTAATGAAGGGGGAGCGGTATGAGATTACAATGGAACTGGAGAATGAGTTTTACTGTATCGGCACGCCCGAGTGGGGGCAGTCCCTGAGAGAATGTCATATTTACGGAAAGACAGAGAGTGATGAGCTGGTAGTATTGGAATGGAATAAGGACTTTTATTTGAAACAGGATGGTTTTGGCAAACCCGTTGTACTTTCGATTCCAAAAGTAGACTATGACCTTACAATCATTCTTTGTCCTAAATATCATGAACAGCACGATTATTGGATTTCTGAGGTTCCATCCACAGAGACGGAGCAGGGGAAGAAAACGGAATTTTGCTACTTATGTGGTAAGACGGTAGTGACTGATTTGCCATTAAAGCCGGCAGAAACTTCGGTGCCGACCCCGCCAGCTGAGGAAACGCCAGCCCCAACGGAAGAGGTGACGCCGACCCCGTCCGCCGGGGAAACGCCGGCTCCAACGGAAGAAGTGACGCCGACCCCGTCCGCCGGGGAAACGCCGGCTCCACCGGAAGCAGTGACGCCGACCCCGTCCGCCGGGGAAACGCCGGCCCCACCGGAAGCGGTGACGCCGACCCCGTCCGCTGGGGAAACGCCAGCCCCACCGTTAGAAGTGTCAACGGCGCCACCCGCTGCGACAGCCCCGGGTTCAGCTGTGCCAATTGCATCACCGGGCGTAGCGCCCTCGAAACCGAAAAGAGAGAAGGCGTCGAAACGATTACCTGTTATTGGTAAAGTCCGCGCATCTAAAAGTATCCATCGTTTGAGCTGGAAAAAGGTAAAAGGGGCGGACGGTTATATAATTTATGCGGCTAAATGTAAGAAAGGCACGAAACTGAGAATGATAAAACTATTCAATCGGGAAATATTACTGCGTATTCCCATAAAAAGCTGAAAAAGAATACATGGTATAAGTATAAAATTGCCGCCTATAAAATGGACGGAGAGACAGAGAAGATTATTGGAACGTCCTTAGTTTTTCATTCTCTGACAGAGGGCAGCAGAAACTATGGGAATGCTCAAAAAGTAAGCGTCCCAGCTAAAAAACTCAGCCTGAAGGCAGGAAAGCGTGTGAAAATTTCCGCATCTGTGCGTTCAAAAGGAAAAAAGGTCAAAAGGCACGCGCCGAAAATCCGTTATGTGGTTTCTAACGCTTCTGTTGCCACGGTTTCCTCTGGAGGGAGGCTCCGGGCAAAGAAGGTGGGGAACTGCAGAATTTATGCAGTTGCGCAAAACGGAGTTTATGTCTCATTTTTATGTAAAGTATATAAGTGATCTACGGAGCAGAATACTTTTTCATTCCCGATATCATTTTATGAATAAAATACCTATATTTTAAATACAATGGTAAAAATGCGTATCGGGAATGCGTGCTATGGATCATATCGAAAAGGACAAGGAAAATCTTATACTTTTTACGAAAGTTGGGGCGATCGTGCTTACTTCGCTGCTTCTATTGGCCACAAGCATTTATTTTTATCCGCAGACTACGGCGACGGTCAGTTCCGGCATCCATGCAAAAGAGCTGCCGATCTATTGTGTAGATAAGGGAGAAGAAGCAAAAATTTCACTTTCGTTTGATGCGGCCTGGGGCAACGAAGACACTTCAAAGATTCTTGAGGTTCTTAAGAAAAATGATGTGCGTGTTACTTTTTTTATGACAGGCGGATGGATTGAAAAATATCCCGAGGATGTGAAGGCGATTGCGGCGGCCGGCCATGATCTGGGAAACCACAGTGAAAACCACAAACAGATGTCCCAGCTCTCCGCTGACCAGTGCAAGGAAGAAATTATGAAGCCACACGAAAAGGTGAAGCAGCTGACCGGCAAGGATATGATGTTGTTCCGGCCTCCTTATGGGGATTACAATGATAATTTGATCCAGGTTTGCCGGGAGATTAATTACTATCCGATTCAATGGGATGTGGATTCCCTTGACTGGAAGGATTACGATGCGTCTACTATTATTAAAAAGGTGACGGAGCATAAGCATCTTGGCAATGGTTCTATTATTTTGTGCCACAACGGGGCGAAGCACACGGCCGAGGCTCTGGATTCCATGATACGGACGTTGAAAGAAAAGGGATTTCAGTTAGTGCCAATTTCAGAGCTGATTATGAAAGAAAATTATGAAATCAATCATGAGGGGCGCCAGGTGAAAGCGGGATAAGGTGCGGCATGTTGTAATTTTTTGAAATACAGCTAGGCATGACTACAAGATTGTGTTATGATTAATGTGATGAAAGCGGTAAAAACATTACACTAGAAGGAGAACTTACTATGGAACAAAACTATGCAGAAACCTGCGTCAAACAGAAAACTACTGCTAAAATTGCATTTTTGAAACTACTGCTTGCCATTGGGGTCGTGTTATTACTTGGTATTGGCATTTTGAGCAAAATCAGTATTCTGATCCTGCTGGCTGTACTGGCAGTCGTTGCACTGGTCTGGTATTGGCCCCGGTTCAAGGTGGAATGGGAATATGTTTTTTGTGATGGCCAGCTTGATTTTGACCGGATCCAGGGAGGAGAGAAGCGGAAGACGATTCTCCGTATTGAGCTTGAGAATGCGGATGTAATTGCACCGATGCACTCGCATCGTATGGACGGTTACCGGCATTTGCCGGTTCGTGATTTTTCTTCTTTACAGCCAGACGCGAAGCCCTACGGGATAGCGATCCGGGAAGAGGGAAAGGAAGAAAAAGTCGTTCTTTTGTTTGAGCCGAGCAAAAAGATGATAGATTTAATTTGCAACAAATTTCCGGGTAAAACGGAATTGGCGGACTAAAAATGAAACAATTGCCGGACAGCGGTTTTTCCTTTGTTACGATGTGACAATGCCGTTGTCCGGCTTTTTTTCAAATAATGGTATAATTGGCATATTTTTGCCCAATTATAACTCTATAATGATGAAACAGAACGAAAGAAGTGCATTTTGTGTAAAAATAAAGCGAAAGGAAAAAAAACTATGCATATGTCGAAGCTTCTCCCACCATCACTGCGTCCGGTGTATTTTAACATGCGGGGGATTCCATTTACAAAAGGGTATAAGAAAGAGTTTGATGAGGAGTATGAAAAAAAGTCCAGGGACTGGATGAGATATCAGTCGGTTCCCCGTCTCAATTACCGGATAGACAGCGAGATCGAGACAGAAAAAGGGCTTGCCGTTAAAACTTGGGAGAGGGAAGTGGAAATAGCAGAAATATTAAAGGAACAGAAATATTCGTTTGAGGAACCGGGTGTGATTTTAAATCCGTATGGCCTGGCGCCGCTCTGCGCTTATATTTTGTTTTACACGGAAGAAAAATGTAAGGTAAGGTTTTGTGTGAAGGGTAAGAGTCCGGAGATGGACATTACGGATGTTGTAAACAAGGAAGACAGGTGGCACAGGGTGCCTGTTTATGGCCTGTATGCGGATACGGAAAATGTTGTTTCGCTGCAATTGCTTGACAAAGAGAATAAGCAGATTGCGGAAAAGACAATTATGATAAAGACGGATCCGCTCCCGGAGTCGTTGGAAGATTTAGTACGAATTGAGAAAAAAACGGCGCCGTCCGCGATGAAACTTATATTAGTGGCGGGGAAAAGTACCGCTTATCCGGCGGCCTTTGATGAAAAGGGGGATATCCGGTACTACATGTTATACCGCCCGAGGGGATACGGTTTTTTTGAGCTGGCGAATGGACGGTTTATTATGATGGAACGCCAGACCCTGCTTCCTACAAAAATGATACCGCATTCTACCCAGATGTACGAGATTGATTATTTGGGCAGGGTGTACCGCACGTATTATGTGCCAAACGGAATCCATCACGATGTGTGCGAGATGACGCCGGGCGGAAACCTGCTTGTAGTGAGCAATTCCCAGTGCGGACATGTGGAGGATTGCATCGCAGAGGTAAACCGGCAGAATGGGCGGATAGAAAAATTTCTCGATTTGCGGGATGTGCTTTATACGGCATACCGGGACCGCACGAACTGGATTCATATTAATTCGCTTGATTACAACGCGAAGACAAACGATGTTATTTTTTCCGCAAGGAACCTTCACAGTATTTTTAGTATCAACTGGAAGACGAATAAATTAAATTGGATACTGGGCGAGACGAACTTTTGGTGCCGGACCCCCTGGGCACATAAGCTTCTTAAAGTTCCGTCCAATATGCCGTGGCATTTCCAGCAGCACTCTGTCAAAATCATCCGGAGAGACCTGGATGGGCGCCGGGATACGCAGCATTTGATCGTATTCGACAACCACTGGCATCTTCGCCGGCGGATCTCAGCTTTTGACAATGATGATAAATCGTATGTGACGATTTATGAGATTAATGAAAAGGCGGGAACGGCTAAAATCTTGAAGCGGTTTGCCGGTATTAAATCAAAGATAACATCCAATGGCGTATTAAAATACGATCAGAAAAGGCTCTTTTATATGGGGGGATATCTTGCATATCCGGAGGAAAACGATGACCGTGGCGGCATGATTTATGAGTATGATTACGATACCGGCCGGGAAGTAAACCGGTACAATATGAGACACTTTTTCTTCCGCGCTTTTGAGATGACGCCTAATTTGAATGATCTTGCTTCCGCTATGGATCTTCAGGGTGAACCATGTGTGGGGTATTTGCAGCCGTTTGAGGAAATGCAGGAAATCATAGGCATACCGAAAGAGATGGTGGAGAGTGCGCCGCTGGAATGCCAGGAAGAGCGGGTCCGGCTCCAGATCGAGGACGGAAATTTATGGGTGAAGTCCAGGGACCACCTGGTTACCCAGGTTTTTTTGGTCGGGGAAAAGCGTTGTTATGTGAAAGATTTCCGAAAGCCGGAGAGAGAGCAGGATTTGGCGGCGGAGATGGAGTATTTTCTTTCTATTCCCCTCTACAACGTAAAAAAAGGCGAGTACACAGTGGTAGTGGAATTCAAAGGAAAAACGTACAATACAGGAAAAACAATTCGGTTGTATGGAAATTTACAATAAATTTGACATATTTTGAAATTATAGTATACTTACTATAAATGGTTTTCTTGTCTGGCAAGTCTGAACCTACAGACTTGCCACATTCAGGAGAATACAAATAAAAGTGAGGAAAAAGTGCATATGAAAAGAAAATTAGCAGCAGCGGCAGTTGTTTTGTCATGTGGCATGGCAGTTGGTTTAGCTCTCAGTACACATCATTCACAGGCGGCGCGAAAATATACAATATCAAAATCGACGAAGCCTTGTAACAGCACATATCAGAGACTTGCCAGCTACAATGGTAAAACGAAAAATTATTATACGATCAAATCTTATCTGGAGCGGTTGAAAAGCCAGGGCGGCGGGACGCTCGTGCTGAAAAAGGGCACGTACAAGGTCTGTTCCACGCTGGTGGTGCCGTCTAATGTCACAATTCAGCTCAAAAGTGGGGCAAAAATCAAAAAGACATACGTGACAGGAAGCTCTTCGCTGAAACCGACGAAGACACTCTTTAAGCTCAGCAATGAGAAAGCGAAGGCGTATAAGGGAACGAAAAAAGTTACGATTACGAGTTCAAAGAAAGCGACGATTGACCTCGGAAAGGTAAATAACGCGGTAGCAATTGACATGGGACATAATTATAACGTGACCATCTCAAAGCTGAAATTTGTCGGGAAA
This sequence comes from uncultured Eubacterium sp., assembly GCA_910584245.1. Taxonomy (GTDB): domain Bacteria; phylum Bacillota; class Clostridia; order Lachnospirales; family Lachnospiraceae; genus Eubacterium_F. Next base: position 114,713 of record CAJTZF010000001.1, on the reverse strand, counting down.
AAGGGAGGCGCCTATATCAACATAGCGGGAAGTAAACGCGTCAAGGTTGAAAACTGCAGCTTCGATAATGGCGTAAATAAAAAGGGAGATGCTTATCAGACGGCGATTACCGTAAATTCAGCGGCCTCTACTCCTTGTGAAAATGTGCGGATTCTTTCTAACACATTTCAAAAGCTGGAAAATGGGATCGCTTCTACGAAATATAAAAAGAATGTCTTTTCCACTAAGGTGGTGATTCGGAAAAATACATTTAAAAATATGGATAGCACGGCAATCAAAGGAAAGATGTGGGACAACCCGGTTATTACTTCCAATACTGTGAAAAGGACAGATAAGACGAACGCAACGTCTTCCGCGGTAAGGCTTTACAGTGTGAAGAATCCGGACGTATCCGGAAATACGATCCGCAATTGCGGTTATGCTGTAAATATTGCCCGGGCGTCCGGCATAAATAATACGATTACATCGGCCAAGACGGAGCGGATGAAGAAAAATACGGTGAGCAGCCTGAGACATTATTATGTTCCGTACAAAAATGCGACCCAGACCCGTCTTCTGTATTTCCAGACGAAGGAGGACAAGAATTTTACCATTACGCCGTCGTCCAAGCCATACAGGGAGCACTATGAGGACAGTCCCAATTATACGGCAAATGGCTCCCAGGCAAAGACATATTTTGTATTCCGCTCCTATATGGAGCAGCTGGAATATGCCGGCGGCGGCACAATTACGGTGGAGCCGGGCACATATAAGCTCAGCCATTCGGTTTGTATTCCGTCGAATGTGACGATTAATTTCAAGAGCGGGGTCAAGATTCAGAAAGTTAAAGCGATTAATACGTCCCTTGCCACCAATAAGACGATGTTTGAGATCGTTCCGCCATCTAAGGAAGGCGTGAAAAATTCGGTGAGCGGATATAACGGATCACAGAATGTGACGCTGCAGGGAGATACGAATGTTATTATCGACTGCGACAATGTGACAAATGCGATGGCGGTTGTAATGGGACATGCCCGGAATATTAATATCCGGAATATTGCATTTACGAATGAATACGGTTCTCACTTTATTGAGCTGAATTCTTCACAAAATGTAACGGTGGAAAACTGTTCTTTCATTGATTTCCGTATATATGATAATAAGAGCCATAAAGAGGCGATCAACGTCGATACGACGGATGCCAATAACAACGGTTTCAATTATGAGTGGTCAACGCACGACCGCACGGCGTGTGATACTGTAAATATCAATAATTGTATGTTCACCAATATGGGCGCTGCCATTGGAAGCCATACGTATTCGGTAACGACGTCCAACCAGCAGGTTTATCATGAGAATGTCACGATCCAGAACTGCAAAGTAAACCAGACCTATAACGCGGCCGTCCGCATGTGGAACTGGCGGAACGCCGTTATCAAGGATAATCAGTTCCTTGGTATCCAGGGACTGGATGACAATAAAGGATATGGTTATACTTGTATTCTGGCAAAAGGTGTGATCAATCCTACCATTACCGGCAACACGTTTAGCAAGGGGGGGACCCGTAAAAATTGCGCCGTCCGCATTGATATGCGTTCTTCGGCCTCTGTGGAAGCGGCGGTAAATGCCGGCTATGCGGATTCTTACAGCCAGCTGTCTGAGCAGAATTTTATAGATTTGAAAAAGAATACCGTTTTAGAAGGATGCTATAAGTATTTCCGGATTGTTTACGAGGACGGGACTTATAAGCCGAGAGAAGAATGTATGTTTGATAATTCGTCATCTGCGAGTGACGGTGATGATACGAGTCCGGACATTCCGGTTACGGATGAACCTGGTGTAGAGAGTTCGCCAGCGGAGAAATAACGGACAGAACAAAGTGGGGTTGCCGATTGTTGACAATCCCACTTTACTACGTTATAATGGTTCACGTAGCACGTAGTGCAGACCGATTACATAGCACAAGGTGCAGAAGGGAGAAAAACAAATGGCTGAAATGAAGAAAAATATTTTGACGGAAGAAGGATTGAAAGCATTAGAGGATGAATTGCAGGATTTAAAGGTAAACCGTCGAAAGGAAGTTGCTCAGAAAATCAAAGAGGCCAGAGAACAGGGAGACTTATCCGAGAATGCCGAGTACGATGCTGCGAAAGAAGAGCAGCGGGATATAGAGCTTCGTATTGAAGAAATTGATAAAATACTCAAAAACGCCGAGCTTGTTACGGATGAAGATGTGGATTCTAGTGTGATCAATATCGGATCTACGGTTCGGATCCAGGACTTGGAGTTTGATGAGCAGATGGAATACAAGATTGTCGGCTCTACGGAGGCAAACAGCCTCAAGGGAAAAATCTCAAATGAATCACCGGTGGGAAAAGCATTGATCGGTGCGAAGGTTGGGCAAAAGGTAGAAGTAGAGACACCTTCGGGGATGATTCAATATAAAATTCTCGAGATATTAAAGAACTGATTACCAGTAATAGATTAGAAAAGAAGGAGAGAGAAACGTGGCAGAAGATATTAATCAGTTAATGAAGGTCAGAAGGGAGAAGCTGGCTGTATTGCAGGAAGAGGGAAAAAACCCTTTTGAAATTACGAAGTGCGAGGTGACACACCACTCACAGGAAATAAAGGATCGTTATGGAGAGCTGGAAGGCAGCAGTGTTACAGTAGCGGGACGGCTTATGTCAAAAAGGGTGATGGGAAAAGCATCTTTTTGCAATGTTTTAGACCGGGATGGTTCTATCCAGGGATATGTAGCCAGAGATGAAGTCGGCGAGGACGTATACAAAGATTTCAAGAAATTTGATATCGGCGATATTGTGTTGCTGGAGGGAGAAGTTTTTACTACTAAAATGGGCGAGATTTCCATCCATGCAAAGGGAATCAAGCTGCTGAGTAAGAGCTTGCAAATTTTGCCGGAGAAGTTTCATGGATTAAAGGATACAGATCTCAGGTACCGTCAGAGATACGTGGATCTAATCGTGAATTCCGAGGTACGGGACACCTTTATTAAGCGTACAAAAATTATCCGTGAGATAAGAAAGTTTTTGGATGACCAGGGTTTTTTGGAGGTCGAGACGCCCGTACTTGTTCCGATGGCAGGAGGAGCTGCCGCCCGTCCATTTGTCACACATCATAATACGCTGGATGAGGACTTGAATCTCCGCATTTCCCTTGAATTATATTTGAAGCGGCTTATCGTCGGAGGCTTGGAGCGGGTATATGAGATTGGACGCGTTTTCCGCAATGAGGGCTTGTCCGTCCGCCACAATCCGGAGTTTACGCTTTTAGAGTGCTACCAGGCATTTACTGATTATTATGGAATGATGGATCTGGCGGAAAATTTGTACCGCCAGGTGTGCCAGAACGTTCTCGGCACGACGAAGATTAGCTATGAGGGCGTTGAAATTGATTTTGCAAAGCCTTTTGAGCGCCTGACTATGGTGGAGGCTGTAAAGAAATACGCAGGGGTGGATTTCGATGCGATCAAGGATGTGGAACAGGCGAGAGCGGCGGCAAAAGAGCATCACGTTGAATTTGAGGACAGACATGGCAAAGGAGATATCCTTAATCTCTTCTTCGAAGAATATGTAGAGGAAAAACTGGACCAGCCTACCTTTATTATGGACCACCCGGTCGAGATCTCCCCGCTTGCGAAAAAGAAAGCGGATAATCCGGATTATACGGAGAGATTTGAGCTTTTCATCACAAAACGGGAAATGTGCAATGCATTTTCTGAATTAAACGATCCGATCGACCAGAAGGAACGTTTTATGAAGCAGGAGGAAATGTTTGCAGCGGGAGATGAGGAGGCCCATCATTTGGACGAGGACTTTATTTGTGCGCTGGAATACGGTATGCCTCCAACCGGCGGAATTGGGTTTGGTATCGACCGGCTCGTGATGTTGCTTACAGATTCTGCTGCGATTAGGGATGTAATCATTTTCCCGACGCTAAAGAGCATTGAGAAGTAAGCACGATAGATCGTGAAACAATAACAGTAATTCGTAAAATCATAGGGCAGTCATTTTACAGTAGGAGTAATTTGGCTGCTTTTTTATTTGGGCATGGCAACGATAATATATTGATAAATAGGAAGTTGAGGGAATTGACGTTGAATAAAGTATTTGTATATGAGGAGTTCCCGGATTGTGCAAAAGAGATCCGGGAAGCTGTATTTGTAAACGAACAGGGATTTCATAATGAATTTGATGAAATAGATAATACCGCTGCGCATCTTGTATTGTTTGACGAGAATGAAGTACCTATCGCAACTTGCCGCGTATTTTGGGATACAGGGGTGCGTTCATATATTGTTGGGAGGGTTGCTGTTATGAAACAATACCGCGGTAAAAATATTGGTTCTGTTATGCTTCAGGAAGCTGAAAAATACGTGAAACAAAGAGGTGGGAAAAGCATATTTCTACATGCGCAATGCCGGGCAGCCAATTTTTATAAGGGGTTGGGTTATACAGAGTTTGGTAATATAGAAAAGGATGAGGGATGTCCTCATGTGTGGATGCAGAAGTTTATTTAAAATAGCAACATTTAGAGTAGAAATAATTATAATTGAAATAGTAATATATTGTGGTATAATTTTGCTAAATATAAATATATGGAGGATGAGGGATGAAAAAATTTGATTTGACTTATAGAATGCTTAACGATATGTACCAGGACGGATATTTTCCCGACTTTTTAGTTGATAAAATAAAACAATTGTTGCAGGATGTGGTTGCTTTTTTAGAAACAGGGGAGAGGGACTTAGGCAAGATACAGAATAGATTTGACGAGATGACGCTGGCAATTAATGACCTTCAAGAGGAGTTTGAAGAGAATGACAGTGAGATAGAAACTGGGGCCAGAGACAGTATTGGTGAGACGGTAGAATATATTTTGAAGTGGTTTGACATTGATCTTGATGTAGAAGATGCGATAGGTCAGCGTGACTGGTAAACGTCTGATATAGGAGGGACGTTTGTACGGATGCCTTATTGTTAGATTGAGTTTAGTTGTTTTATGCAGCACTTTTGAAATATTAAATAATTTTGTATTACTTATAGCTGTCTGGGTATAAATTAGGTGTATAATATTTCTAAAATATATACTAAAACAAGAAAAATTACATATTTAGTTGCATTTTGACAAGAAATATGATATTATTGCAACAAATTTATTATTATTTAATTAAAGGGGGCATTATATGGAGATGAGCATAGTTGGAAAAGGATGTTAATGATTATTTAAAGATCAGCAAGAGGTTAAATGGGGTGGTTTCCTTTTTAGGGATTGGGGAACGTTGGACAGTAGATCTATTTAATATAGGGGGATAGTATGCAGCTAAAAATAAATAAAGAACCTAGTATTACGGCATATGCCCATCATTCTTTTCCACTTGCAATAATAGAAAGAGATTTGAGGGAACCATTGTTGGACCTGGAAGTGGCGAGTGAAAAGGATGATTGGACAGTTGAATGCAATGATATTAATTTTGTCTGGGAGGATAGAAACCTTACATTTCAGTCAGAAAAATACGCCATGAATACAGAATGTTTTCTGATAAGAACGTGTGAAAAGAATGATTCTCTCAGTATAAGAACTAAAAGGTTTAGAAGCGATATAATCGATGGAATTATCAACATAATCATTTCGGAAGAAAACTATATGGATTGTGTTAAGAATGATACAAATGTGTATAGGTTGGGTATTGTAAAAGACTATGGAATTCTTTTCAAGAAAAATGAGCAATATATAACGGTTGATTTACCCGAAAATGTAAGAAGAGACTGTTGTGAAATTAAGGTGGAACGAAATAGTGAATGTTTGACTTTTTACGTGAAAAATAAAGACGAATGGGAAAAAGTATTTTTTGATAAACTTCCCTCAGAGTTATGTCAGAAGGAACTTGTAATTGGGCTTAATGCGAATTTTGGGGAGCCTCAATATTATGCGTGGAAATATATGAATTATTTACAACTGCATTATACAAACGTGGATGATAATGTTTGGTTGGATTATTACATGTTTGGAAGAAAAAATTATATATTTTTTTACGCTCAACAATTTATTGATTTGGATTGTTGGGAATGCAAAGAAGTTTCTGGATTATTTGGTGATTTATGGACTGGTATGGTATGGTTTATGAAGCAGGGATACTATATTGAAGTATCTTTAGATGAGTATTTTGTGGAAAATAGGCTTAGATATAACGAAATACATTATGCACATAATAATTTACTTTATGGATATGAACAAGAATCGGATGGCCTTTATGCATTGGGATATAATGTAAAGTTAGGAAGTGCATTAATATCTAGGGAGGTTTTTGAAAAGGCAATAAATGAAGACGAGATAATTAAAGTATACAAATTCAAATGTAATAATCAATTTGTGCCGTTTAGTCTTAATAATTTTCTAATGAATTTGAGTGATTTTATAGAGGGTGTACATAGTGGAGAAAGGCATTGTAATATTTTACCTTCAAATGATGGCGTATATGGATTAAATGTTTTTAAAGAATTGTTATCGACGGAAAGAGGCCAATGGTTAATAAAACATGATGTGAGGATCTCTTATTTGTTGTTTGAACATGCTTCATTGATGTTAGACCGACTAGATTATTTCAGAGCAAAGGATATTATATCAATTCAGGAATATGAAAATTTGAGGCCCCAATGTGAAGTATTACTTGAAAAAGCAGTACTTTTTAAAAACCGATCTATTAAATATCTTGCAGTTAGAAAAAATGGAAATAAACTGTTTAGCATTTTACAAGAATTATACGAAGAGGAAAAGAGATTCTTTACAGGGTTATATAACATATTAAAAGATAAGGTATAGATTGAACTCAAAGAGGAAGTTGACAATTTATGTAGACAAAGCGATTAATGGTTTCACACTTCGGATATATTTATAATGATGGATTTTATCTGCCAGGACACTGGCAGATAAGTTCAGTAATGTCTACGGGCTTATCAAGGGCACTTTCGATATCATCTACAAAATCCTGCTTAAAGTGTGTGATTTTAGAAAGGTTAAGTAGTTAGCAACTGATCTGTAGGGATCGGAAAAATTGCGTGAACGCCCCGTTGATGGATAAAAATGGTTATAGAATTTATGCATTGGAGGCAGCACAAGAAAAGAAAACGGAGGAGTGGTACAGTTCCATAAGCTTGGTCTTTATGGAGCTCCCATGCCAGAGATGTGAGGTGTAGGATGAAACGTTCAACAGTAACAGCACAATTTCTATGTGACAATAAAACGGTGTGGAATATTATTACCGACAACCAAAATTATTCCTGGAGAAATGATTTATCTAAAGTAGAAGTAATAGATGAAAGCCATTTTGACGAGTATACAAAAGACGGATTTGTTACCCATTTCCATATCACGTCGAAAGAGCCCTGCCGTGAGTATCGGTTTGCTATGGAAAATAGTAATATGAAGGGTAACTGGACTGGCATATTCGAGAGCTGTGACGGAGGTACGAAAATAACTTTTACAGAAGAAGTGCAGGTAAAAAATCCGATCATGAATTTGTTTGTTAAATCATACCTGAAAAAGCAGCAAGCCGCTTATATTGCTGATTTGAGGAAAGCGGTATCCCAAATGCATACGTGAAAAAAGGGAAGAATTATGAAATGTTTATTTTTTGCCATAAATTCTTACATGTGTAATATAAATGTTATAGGGGGATAGAAAGTGAAAAAAGAAGTGCGCGGATATTTTTTTGAAAGGCGGTTATGACCTGCAGTGGTATTCGGAGCGGCTGCGGAGGACCAGTGAAAGGAAATATAGGGGGAAATGATTCATGGGAGAGGTAAAATGGTTATTCAAAAAATGGGGAGGTATATTTATCCTGTTATTTTTAGTATTGGCAGCGGGAAGTTTCATTACAAACTGGCGGGAAAAAGCAGATGAAAAGGATCGGAGAGAAGTCTGGGAATTAGATGTGAAAATTTCTGAAAATAGTACTGCCAGTAGCGATACCGGGGTGGCTGGGATAGGAGAAGAACCGAAAGAATCTCCATTATTACAGTATTTTTCTGAACAATCAGAGTGCCTGCTCCGCGAGGACGAAAAAAAAGAACTGGAAGGAAAGGTATTAGCGGCAGCCACACAGGTTAAGGAAGTTTACAGGGATATAACAGCGGGAGGAGATCCACCCGGTTCTTACACCGTTAGTGGCTTTTCCAGGAAACAGAGAAATGAAGTCGTTTCACTGCTTGGAGAGGCTGGCTATGTAAGTGTTACAGAGGGCGCCAACATGGAGAATCATAGTGTAGTCCGGGATTTTTATTGTGCTTATTTAAAGAAACAGGATGCCAAGGTCACAATTTTTGACATTAATGTAGATGGGCTTATAGGAGCTTATACTTTCATACACAGGGAAGGAAAATTGCAGACCTTTTATATCCAGATTGGATGGAAAGAGGGAGGTATACCGGACATAAGATCTATTTCGGTCAGCGATATTGAAAAAATAAAACTGACGGAAAAGGGGTATTTCATTTATTCTTATAAAATACAGATTTATCATTCCAGTTTGCGCCAGTTCTGGCGGATAGACCCGCTTTCAGACCAGTGCAGGGAGCTGACGGAAAAATATATATCCGGACTTAGTTATGTCAATTACAATGTACTTGTGACGGACTGGGACAGCAGCAATGTGCAGGAGATTGTGATGCCTTGTATGTTTGAGGACCTGTACCGCATGTATATGGGAGAAAACCTTCAGCCAGAAAATGGGGAGATACCTGCACAAATATATGAACGGATCATGACTACATACTTTTCGGTCACGAAAGAACAGATAAGGGAAATATGCGGTTATCATGCGGCTACAGATAGCTATCCATATGAAATGATTGTTTCAAGACCGTATCCGCCATTTGGGGAAGTGGTGGATGTTACAGAAAACCCGGATGGAACGCTGACCCTTTTTGTAGATGGAGTATGGCCGGATTATGATTCGGACTGTGCGTTTACAAATATCATAACCGTGCGTCCCTTTGGCGACGGAACATTCCGCTACTTATCCAATTCCATACAAAAAAAGGAGCGGAATATTCCTATCGTGTATTAGAAGTGGGCGGGTACTAACGGCATCGCGATACTGGGGAGGAGAGATTTTTTCTGTTTAATTCCATTGTTTGAATACGATAATTTCTGCGTCGGAACCATAATCACCGTATTCTGATACCATGAGGTATTTTTCATCAGCAACAATGCCATAATATCTGTCGCTGTTCTTTTTGTGTAGCTGGTTCCCTAGATAAATTCTGTTGTCATCCCAAAACTTTACCGTCTGTCCGTTTGGCAAAACATATTCAATATTAGCAAAGGAGCCTTTAAGTGCGTGAAGCTCTGTTAATTGTTCCATATCCGGAATATTGAGGAGCTTACATGCAGTAATCAGTTTTTCCTTTAATTCGCTTAATGCGGCCGTTCCCTTTTTACAGTATGAAGCGACAATGCATTCTGCTCTAAAAGGTTGGCCGTTTGTTTCCAAACAACCATTACAGGTACTATTTAATTCGCATTTTGTACAATCAATTCCGCAAATAGATTTCATTATAGGTTTCCTCCGTAAACTCTTATTTTTTACAGCTTTCTAATCGGGAAAAAGATATAGCCTTTCCCCGTCTGTGGGCAGGTAAAATCATGTACTGCCCCTGCTAATGAAACATCATTCTTTTTCAAATATTTTATTACTTCCGAAAAAGTATCGTTGTTTTCTTGTTCCACATAAATATATTCATAGCCGGGAATCTCCCATTTTGTCCAACCGTCAGGAGCTTGTGCGTCGTCAGTGCATTCTATTCCCGCAAGATAAAGTCCTTTACTAAAGTCCTCCCACGGATGAAAAGAGCGGGAAAAATCAGACATTGCTCCCCATATTCCGTTGATGTTGCCATTTTTATTTTTCTTTGCCAGGTGTTGAATTTCCTCAAAGTGGGAATTTGCATTGTTCCATAACGTTTGAATGAAGTTCGCTCCATCTGATGTGGATCCCTCTTTTCCTATTACAATAAAGGAATCCTTTTTGCATTTTTGAATTTGCATTGTATCACTTCCTTTCGCCAGGCCCATTTTTGTATTTGCAGATGTGTAGTTCTATTTTACTAAAAAAGCCTCTAAAAAACCTCTAAAACGTCTATTTTAATAATGTCTCGTATTTGAAGCTGCCTATACATTTTTTGAGAAGCAGTGCGGCGAGCAGCGAACAAAAGGTACCGAGCAAAAGCAGAATCCACGTATTGATGAAAAGAATGCCGGTAAATTGCCCTATCATCAGGAGAAGCAACGGCATTAAAAGGAAAACGGCTCTCTGCTGTGCGTCTTCTACACTTTGCGCCTTGGCGGATACACGAACAGTTAAGGTGATGGCGATAAGCGAGATGGCGGGTGAGACGAGCAGCATAACCAGAAGCCATTTGGGATGCGGAATTACGAAACTGCCCGTGATAACATATGTCTCAATTTCTACTACCGTAAGCATAGCGGCGAATGAAATGGAGGAGACAAACATGCTGAGGAGAAAAGCAGCCGCTACTTTGGACCGAAAAATAGATTTTAAAGACAGGGGGCAGTATAAAAGGGTTTCGAGCGTCCGCTTTTCCTTTTCACCGACAAAAGACGAGGCCGCCATAACCGATGAGGCCATAATTGGTATCATAAGGAAAAAGACGGGCAGGATATAATTGAGTAACAGTTCAATGAAGCCGTGCAGGGAATTTCCGCTCTGCACATAGATTGGAAGCATTTTCAACAGCTTTAGCAGACTTTGGCCCTCCGCTGGTACAAAATGGAGTACCAGAATGAAAATGGTCGGTAAAAAGATCGTCAGCACAATGGGAACGACGAGCAGAGTGGTAAACATTCGCTTGTTTGAGGTAATGCTCCCGATGTCTTTTTTTATAATCGCAGTTATTTTATGATTCATTTCACGTTCTCCTCCCCTTTTGTCAGATGAAAATAAAGATCTTCCAAAGATGGCAGCTTGGTCGATATATGGTACAGATTTCCGCCGGCTTCTATGATTTTGCGGGCAGCCTGTGGGACTTCTTCTTCGGATTGAACAGGAATTTCAAAGATGCCATTGCCGGTCTGGTAAGGTAAAAATTCGTTTGGGACGCCATCGGCTTTTATTTTGATTGTCCTGCCACTGCACAATTTGGCGCGGAGGGACTCTAACGTTCCTTCTGCCAGCAGCCGCCCTTCATCCATAAGTCCGTAGCGCGTACAAACCTCCTGTGCGTAACGGAGCTGGTGTGTACAGAGAAAAACTGTAATACCATTTTCAAATGCCAGGCGGCGTATCATTTCATGAACGTTTTGTGCACTTTCCGGATCAAGGCCGGAAGTGGGTTCATCCAGAAATAGAATTTTTGGCTGGTGAATGAGCGCTCGCGCTAAAGAGAGCCGTTGTCTCATACCGGTCGAGTAGGCGGAAAGCTTTTCACCGGCCGCGTTCGTCAACTCCAGTTGTTCTAAAAGAGCCAGGCCCCGTTTTTTGCTTTCAGAAGAGCTAAGCCCGAATACCGAGCCGTAAAATATTAGGTTTTGAATCCCCGTCAGTGAATCATACATTTGCGCGTGTTCGGTGACCACACCGGAGAGAGCGTGTACTTTTTCCGGGTTTAGGGCGGGATCTATACCGAAAATAGTGCAGTTCCCCTGGGTGGGAGCCAGCAGTCCGACTAGCATTTTCACGGTAGTGGTTTTTCCGGCGCCATTCGGACCAAGAAATCCGAATACTTGGCCTGTGGCTAGCTGTATATGGATGAAATCGACGGCTTTTTTGCCGCCGGGATAGATTTTACATAGACCGTTTAATGCGACAGCGTTCATAATCGGAGTTCCTCCTCATTTTTTAATGTGTGAATAATTTTCTGAAACCGTGCGTCATCTGACAGGCCGGCGAATAGGCCGGTATCGGTAAGCGCTTCTGTTATATTTTTTCGTATAACCGCTTCTTCTTTTGGCAGCTGGTTTCCTAGAGGAAGATTTTCCTCCAGCCAATCGTCAAGGAGAGTGAAAAAGGAGTCCCCGTGGAGCCGGAGCGGATAAATACCGGATAAAGCCAGTTCCGTGTATTTCTCAAGCATATCGAGTGTTTTTTCTTTATTTCCGCGCCTGTAAAAATTGTGCGCGATGGAAAAATATACGGTCAGCAAAACAGACGGATGCAGTGTTTCCAGATGGAAGATTTTTGTGATTGCCAGCGTTCGGCGGCAGATTTCTTCAAATAATCCATCGTCTTTTTCGCAGAGTTCCATATAGGGAAGCAGGAGATTTAGCAGTTCAATGGTGATCTGGTATATTCCAGCCTGCAAAATTTGTTTTGCTTTTTCCACATCTCCGGCCATCTTATAAGATTGTGACAGTAGCGGCTCCGATGCAATCCGAAGAGAAATGGACCCGGAGAGCAGCTCAATGACTTCCTGTTCCCTGCCTAGTTTCAGCAGACAGAACGCCTCCATATTGACAGCCTGGTTGATCAGATATACTTGGTCACTTTCTTCCTTTACGCGGATAAACAGGTCGATGGCTTCTTCCAGAACAGCAAGCGTTTCCGGGGGTGTCTTGGCGAATGCACAGTGGTTCACATATAGGCAGCCGATCTGAAATAGCAGGGGCGCACATGAGAAATATTTTTTAGTAATTTCACGGCAATATTCCATAACTTCATGAAATGGTTTTTTGGAAAAGTCGTGGGAAATTTGTGTATACAGTTTGCGGATATCTGTTTTTGTCATCTGCGGTTCGTATCCGACCAGTTCGTCAATACTAATATTAAAAAAGGTTGCCAATTGGGGAAGAAGCGTAATGTCGGGGTAGGTAGTGGCCGTTTCCCATTTGGAAACAGAGGCCTTGGAAACGCCGATATATTCTGCCAGTTCTTCCTGTGTGATATTGCGCCGGCGCCGGTGTTCGACAAGGATGTGGCCAATTTTTAATTCTTTCAATAGTATCACCTCAATAGTATTATAGGCCGTTTCTATGTTGAATACAATGGATTCAGAAGAAACAAAAGGAAAAAATGTTGCCCGGTAAGAAACTATGCATTAACGTAAAGTCTGCTTTTTCATAGGATAGTAAAAAGGAGGAAGCAGACTATGAACCGAAATATAACCGACTGTAAACATTTTCCCACTTCGTTTCCACCACAGCATCAGGACTGTCAGCCTGGTCTTGAGTATATAATGGAGCCGCTTCCGATATCTGAATGTGGTAAGACGCTTAGGAAGCTGGAAGGCAAGGTCGCCCTTATTACCGGGGGAGATAGCGGCATTGGCAGGGCCATTGCCTATGACTTTGTCAAAGAAGGGGCTGAGGTAGCGCTTGTCTATTATGACGAGGAGTGTGATGCCAAAGAAACGGCGGACAGGATACAAGAGCTGGGCGGCAGCTGCCTGCTGCTAAAGGGGGATCTGAAAAGTCCTCGTTTTGCACAGAAGTGTGTGGACGAGACAATAGATTGTTTTGGGAAGCTTGACATTCTTGTAAATAATCATGCAGTTCAGTATGTACAGCGCAGCATACTGGATATTTCACATGAGCAGCTGGAATTCACATTTAGAAATAATGTATTTTCATTTTTTTACTTAATTCAATATGCGTTGCCACATATGAAAAAAGGAAGTGCTATTATCAATACAACTTCTGTCACCGCCTATGAGGGAAACCGGGATTTGATTGATTATAGTTCTACAAAGGGCGCGATTGTTGCCCTGACGAGATCCCTTTCACTTTCTCTTGCGGAAAAAGGAATCCGTGTAAATGCGGTAGCGCCTGGTCCTATTTGGACGCCGCTGATTCCCGCCTCGTATTCGGCAGAGGAGGTCCGTACTTTTGGCACGAAAACTTCGCAAGTCCCGATGATGAGAGCAGGACAGCCGTGTGAGGTTTCTCCCTGTTATGTTTTTCTTGCCTCAGATGATGCCAGCTATATGACAGGTCAGGTCCTCCATCCAAACGGAGGCACGGTTGTTGGATCGTAATAGAAAGAAAAAAATGAATAAAAATATCTTATTCTACTGTACAAAATTATCGTTATGAAGTATAATCCTATGTAAAATATTTGAATCGGATAGGAGGATAATGATATATGAAAGTTAGAATAAGGAAGGGGCTGTCTGTTTTTATGACAGCGGTATTGCTCGCCAGCGGGTTTTCTCAACCTGTGTCTGCCGCGGCTGCGGGCATATCGCACGCAAACCGGCTCGCGGAGGAGGAAAATGGGGTCACTGTCACTACAAGGGAAGAATTTATGGAGGCGTTACAACAACATAAAAGTCCCATTACAGTGACTGGGTTAGTTACGATTGGGAAGGATGTTGATACGGATAACAGAATGCTTCCAGTAAAAATTCCGGCAAATACTGTGATCCGTGGAACGGAAAATGGCATATTAAACAGCCGGAGTCCGATCCAGCTGGAAGGTGATGTCTGTTTTCAGGACATTGAATTGACTTTTGAATCTACGAATGCGTTGGGCAGCGTACCCCACCGGGAAATTTTCCTTGCGGGGCACGGCTTGACATTTGATAACGTAAAAAGCTGGCTGGATGGCGGTGAAGGTGAATTTGGACCGCTTGGCGGCACGGAGAAGGAGCTGCTTCCGACGGTGTATGCTGGAGGATACTCCAATACACAGATTGGGTCAAATGCGTCATTGACCGTCAGAAATTCAAACTCAAAAACGATGTTTCAGGCTATTTATATGGGGCATGAAGCAGAAGGCGATAACAAAGTTCCCTATCGTGGAACCGCGACGGTAAATCTTGATACGAAAGTTACTGTACGGGACAGAGTAGACGTCAGTAAAAACAGCCAGGCGGAAATCAATATCGCTGGCGGCGAATATGATTATGCAAATGCAAAGGTGTACTATGGAAATGAAAATACAACGCTGACGCTGAGCAAAAGTTCCATTACAGATGCAACCGTAGAAAATGTGGGTAATATTGTGGTGGCGGATAAAGGGTGTCTGGCGTCAAAGACGACTTCTTATGGAAACATCACGCTACAGCGGGGAGGCTGTCTGGATTTAAATGCGGTTAATGATGTGACGATTTCCGGGAACTTTACTGGTGTGGATAACCAGCAGGAGGAACGGGGAATTCTTGTAGTAAATAAGCAAAGTACATTGATGATAGAGGGTATTGTGACCGGCACGACTCAATTTCAGACGGATAGCCGTCTTTTTCCGGGATACTTTAACACGGGATGGCCCTATATTTCAGCAGTGGGGCAAAATGCATCCAGTGGTAATTTTGTCCTATCCCAAAAGAGTACGGATTTTGGCTACCAGCTAATGTATAACAGAGGTACGTGGTCGGTAGGCATGCAGGGCGAGGAGGAGCCGAAAGAAATTGGAAGTATAGATATTATTTCGGCGCCGTCCGAGGTGGCGTTAAGCAGAATTGCAATGAAGGAGGACGGCACGGTTCCGGATGAAAATATATATTTTGAACTAATATGGAAAGATGTAGACGGAAATATAATAAGCAGTGATAAAGTAGAAGAATGGATGTTATATGAGTTTGATTACGTTTACGTAATAAAAACAGATTATTGGGAAAGTGATGAACCAGAAATATTGGAGAAAACAGACTGGAACAACTTGATCGGCCTCATGGTATCCGAAGAACATCCTGGCAAGTATTTTTTACAGGCTTTTGATGGGGCAAAAACTGGGAACTATACGTTCTTGTTCTGTGCGGATAATAATGCACAAGTTTTGGATACAGTGGGTGATGTAAAGAATTTAAAGGATCAGATCAAAGCGGAATGCCGTGTGGCAATATTAGACCACGATCCTTTACCTACCCCAACGATGGCTCCGACGATGAAACCAACGCCAACGCCGGCTGTGACGGAAAGCGCTGAACCAAAGCCGAGTGCGCCGTCAGAGGAAAAGCCGACGATGAAACCAACGCCAACGCCGGTTGTGACGGAAAGCGCCGAACCAAAGCCGAGTGCGCCGTCAGAGGAAAAGCCGACGATGAAACCAACGCCAACGCCGGTTGTGACGGAAAGCGCCGAACCAAAGCCGAGTGCGCCGTCAGA
>CAJTZF010000001.1:0-98554 GCA_910584245.1 uncultured Eubacterium sp. | reverse complement strand
GCCGAGTGCGCCGTCAGAAGAAAAGCCGACGGAGAAACCGACGCCAACGCCGGTTGTGACGGAAAGCGCCGAGCCAAGGCCGAGTGCGCCGTCAGAAGAAAAGCCGACGGAGAAACCGACGCCAACGCCGGTTGTGACGGAAAGCGCCGAGCCAAGGCCGAGTGCGCCGTTAGAGGAAAAGCCGACAACGTCGCCAACATCAATGCCAACACCACCAGCGGAAGAAAAGCCAACGGCCGAGCCGTCGCCAATACCAGAGGAGAAGCCATTAGAACATGTTCATGTATATGAAATGGTTTTTACTGTAGCTACGGTGGAGAAGGATGGAAGTTATATAAAGAAATGTTCCTGCGGGCAGATTGAGAGCCAGCAGACCGTTTTCCGGCCAGCTCAGGTCACCCTTTCCGCAGATCAGTTTGTGTATACTGGAAAGAAACGGGTTCCGGACATAAAAATTACGGATGCGAGTGGAACAGCTATTAGCAGTAACAATTATGATATCAGGTTTCAAAATAACGTCAAGGTTGGAATGGCTTCTGTTACGATTATATTTAAGGGAGATTATAGCGGACAGATAACGAAATTTTTCCGTATTCTTCCGAAGAGGGTAAAGATAACGAACGTTACACAAAAGAAAAAGGGGTTCCTGGTAAAGTGGAAAAAACAGAATAACCAGATTACCGGATATGAAATTCAATATTCTACAAGTAAAAAATTTACGAAAAAGGCCACCAAAAGAATAATTGTCAAAAGTAATAAGGCTGTGTCAAGGATAATCTCTAGCAAGAGGGCTGGGAAAAAGTATTATATTCGGCTCCGCGCTTATAAGACAATAAAGGGAAATGGCACAGCGAAGTTTTATTCCAAGTGGTCCAAAGCAAAAGCAGTCACTGTTCGACGGAAATAATTTTTATAAAGGCTTTCGGCTCATTTTTTACAATGGGTACGAAAGTCTTTTTCTATAGCTTTATTACCACGTCTACAAAAAATTCCCGGTCATTGTGTGAAACCTGTGCCGAGCCCTGGTATTTTTCCGCGACAGCAGCGATTGAAACGAGGCCGGTTCCTTTTCCGCTATGTTTTGTGGACAGGTACCCGTCCTTGTCCTTTCGGATTTTTCCGTCAAAGCGGTTGGTAGAAACAATATATAACTGGTTCCCGTGGCGAATTTCTGCGGTCAGGTTGAAATACCGCTGGTTTTCCGGAAGATTCCGGCAGCCTTCGATAGCATTTTCTATCAAGTTTCCAAATAAGGCAGCCATATCAAGTTCAGAAACAGTAAGCGTTTCGGGCAGTTCAATCCGCCAGTCTGTGCTGACGCCGGCGGAGACAGCCATTTCATGGTAATAACCAAACAAGGCGTTCAGTGTGATGTTCGTACAGTAATTTATGGGGGAATGCTCGGATAGTCTGTTTTCATACTCGTTAATATGGGCCCGGATGCTCTCAAGGTCGCCTTTTTCAGCGAGTGAGGCGAGCAGGCGGACCGAATGGCGGAAGTCGTGACGCAGCCTTTTTGTCTGTTGCATGTGGTTTTGAAGTGCCTGGTACTGGTGTGCCTGAATTTCAAGAAGTTGGGATCGTTTCTCCAGACGGGCGTGCTCCAGTATGCCCATTCCTCCCCAGTAAAACAGTACATAGACTGTCACAAGGAGTACTAGTGCGCAGCCTTCAAGAGTGGGGAATAGATAAGAGAGCCGGCCGGTGTGGAGGATAAGGTAGGATTGTGGTGTGGCACCCACGTTGGCAATTAGGAATACAGAGGATACCGCCAGTGTTGAATACCATATTTTAGGGGAGTCCAGATGTTCGATTACCCATGAAAATTGGTGGCGGGCGGGAGAAGCGAAAGCGGCCATGAGTATACAGGAAAGCCCAAATTGAAATAAGGCTGCGGATGCGGAGAAGCTGGCAGTGTTAGACAGAGGGTGCAGGTGGGCGTCCAGCGCATAGGCAAACTGCGCAGGAAATGTCTCGATGGCACATACGCCTACGTATATGGAAAGAGTTTTGGGTAAGTCGGTCTTTACTGTGTGGCGGTATAAAAAGAAGAACACGATAAGGGATGGAAATATTATTGTGTTTACATCCGTTTTCAGGGTGGCATGCATCCAGGCGCCTGCCAGGGAAAAGGGCACCAGAATGGATCCGCAGAGAGCGGCCGTTTTTATAGGTGTATATTTCATTAGGCCTCTTGCCGGGAGATAGCAGGATGCCGCTGCAGGGAGAAGGACGAAAAATCGAGGCAGGGTGGACAGCCAGATATAATATATATTCAATAGGATACCTCCTGGTGTTTTTTATGGGACTAGGGACTATTTCAAAGTCATGCCAATTCATGCAAGCATGAATCGCATGACCTTCAATAAAAATATAAGGATACCACGAATTGCTGCGTGAGCTCTGTCGAGCTCAACTCCCGCAATTCTAAAACCATTCGAATTACGCCCGGATCGGGCTGCATTCTCATGTTTTTGCGGGTCCCAAAGTCATGCCAATTCATGCAAGCATGAATCGCATGACCTTTTGACCCTGGTATCATTATATACGAAAGAAACGAAATTTTCAATTTGTGTAACCATATTTTATATTTTAAAATAAGCGGGGATAATATGACAGGGTTTGTGTTGACGCTGTATGTGAAATTTGCTACAGTTATAATACAAAGCAGAAAGAAAGGGCGGAGGATTATGTATCAGATTGCACTATGTGACGATGAAATAATGGAACTTGATAAGGTGGAAGAAATGTTGGAGTCTTACCGCAAACAACAGAATGGATACGATTTTTCGATTCGCCGTTTTACACATGCAGACGGGTTGCTCCAGTTTGTAAGAGGAGAGGGGTATGTGCCGGATCTGATTATTATGGATATTTATATGCCGGGGAAGATGGGGATTGAAGCGGCGAAGGAGCTTCGGGAAATGGGAAATGAATGCAGGATAATTTTTCTTACAACCTCCAGGGAATATGCGCTGGAGGCTTTTCGCGTAGATGCCGATCAATATTTAGTTAAACCTGTTATGGAAGAGGAGATGTTTCCGGTTTTGGATAAGCTTTTGCAGCAGGTGGACAGGGAGCAGAAAAAATATGTGCCGTTTCGGATACACGATAGGATTCACCGGGTGTCCGTTCATGACATCGTATTTTGTGAGGCGCAGAAAAAGTGCCAGTATATGTATTTGTCGGACGGGACACAGTATGTGCTTCGGATGACGATGGCAAGAATTTATGATATGTTGTGTGGTTATCCGGAATTTGTAAAGGTCGGAATCAGCTATATTGCCAATCTGGATCATATAGAAAGCTTAAACGCACGCGAACTGCAGATGGATAACGGGGAGAAAATTTATTTGCCACGCGGGTCTTACCAGCCCTTGCGGGAACGGTATTTTGATTATTACTGTGAAGAGGAAACAGGGTGCAAAGCGTACCCCCAAAAGTGCGAATGATTCCACAAGCATTGAAAAAAAAACGATATTATGTTATTTATAGATAGGCTTGATGTTGCCATCCGGCTGGAGCAGAGGCATAAGCATATGTTTCTTTAGAAAAAGGAGTTAGGCCATGTTAGGAGGTTCATACTGGATTTCACTTTTGAGAAATGGAATGGGAGTGGGACTGATGACGGTAGTTTTTCTGCTTTTGGACCGTCCCAGGTTTTCCATGAAGAAAACGCTGTGCTGTTATGTTATTTTTGGGCTATTGGCTGCTGCGGCATTTGGTTTCTGGTATCTTTTAAATAGGGAGAACTTTGTTCGGTTTGCGGGCATGCTTGCTATTTTAGTTGTGGGAGTGTTTTGCATATGCATGAGCAGGGATACGCTGTACCTGTCCCTGTACAAATTAACGCTTGGCTTCTATTTGCTGTCTGTAACGGTTTTTTGCGGTATTGATATATCACGTATGTGGTTTGCGGGAAATTTGTGGGTGGATGTCGTCGTTCGCCTGATCATTATGGCAATCGTTTTTGTTATTGTGGCTAAGGTTAGAAGCCGTTTTCTGAAAGGTATTGATTACTTGCGGGAGGAGATGGATTGGTTTAGCGCGGTCACCGTGCTATTATCCATACTGATTGCTGCTCTTGTGGCATTTTGGCCTGGGCCCCGCGTGTTTTCCCTGTTTCGTTTTGTGCGCACGATGATACTTTTTTTTATGGCGGGAATTATCCAGTACATGGTGTTTGAGCTCTATTTGCACAGGGGAAAGGAACGGTATTACCAAGTGGAAAAGGAACTGCTTGAGACAAATGAGCGTCTGATATACCGTCAGCTGGAGCTTATGAATGAGTCGAAAGAGGAATTGGCGAGAATACGGCATGACGCCCGCCATCACTGTCTTTTAATTGAGGAATACATCCGGAATGGGATGCATGATAAGCTTCTCACCTATGTGAAACAGTTTAGAAAGGATATCGAGAGCCAGAAGACGGAGTGCGTCTGTGGCAATGAGACAATCAATAGTATTTTGTCTGTCTACGCAAGGCGGGCGGCGGAAAAGAAGATCCAGGTTACGATGCATGCAAAGGTGGCGGGGGACATAGCGGTGAGAGATATTGATCTGGTCGCCGTTATTGCCAATATTTTTGAAAATGCCATTCACGGTTGTCTGGCTTCCGGCGAGCCGGTGCAGAAAATTCATATTTCAGTTACCCGTAAAGGAAAGAAAATAGCGGTCCAATGTAGAAATACGTGTGCGTCCGATGTGAAATTGAAAAATGGCGTGCCAAAGTCGGATACAGGAGGCGGGATGGGAATACCAAGTGTTTTAAAAGTAGTGTCCCATTATAATGGTGAGGCGGAATTTAGCGCGGAGGATGGCATGTTTATCGTGAGAATTCTGTTGAATATTCCCGCATAGCATCGTTAGGAGTGACAAAATAATAGTTAGAAACGGAGAGGCGGATTATGAGGAGAACAATAAAAGGAAAGTTGACAATTAGCGTTGTCTGTATTGTTGCGGTCAGCATCCTGCTGACGACAATTGGAATTGTTTTTGTGGCCGGAAGAAATCTGGTTCGTAATCAGACGGACGCGCTTCAGTTAAATGCGGACCGGTATGCAGAGGAAATTAACACTTGGATTGAGAATGAAAAGATGCTGGCGGAGGGAGCGGCAAACAGTATCGAGGCTGCTGCCAATGATGACCCGGCGTTTATCCAGTCCGTGCTGGATACATATGCAGAGGGCAGGGAGGAGCTTTTAAACTTATATTGCGGCACAAAAGAAAGCGAGTTTTTCCAGTCTAACCGCCAGGCAGAAATACCGAAGGGGTATGACCCAGTCCAGCGTGGGTGGTACCAGCAGGCTGAGGCGGGAAAGATGACGATCGTGACAGATCCATACTGGGATGTACTGACAAATCAGATGTGTACAACGATTGCTTCACCGATTTACATAAACGGACAGCTGGCAGCGGTAATCGGCCTGGACGTAACATTGGCGACAGTGACCGACCTGACGGGAAGTATTAATTTTGCGGAGGGAGTCTATGGGTTTTTGTCAGACACGAGCGGTCAGTATGTGGCTCATAGAAATAAGGAATTTGAGCCGACAGAGGACTCAGCCGTTTTGGTCACCGACATTATGCCAGGACTGACCGGGATTATGGAGGGAACGGACCGCGGTGTGATAAAGCTCAAGGATTATGATGGCAGTAAATGTTATTTTGCCACTTCTGTCATTGCAGGCAGCAATTGGAGGTTAGGAGTAGTGGCGCCGACCGCCAATGTCATAAACTCGCTTACGACGATGTTCGTTGTAGCGCTTGTGATTGCACTTGTAGTTATCGCGCTTGTGACAATGTTTATGACGGGACTTATTGGCAGGACATTGGCGCCAGTGCAGATGCTGAAGCAGTTTGCCTCCGGCGACTTTTCAGAAAACATGGTGAGTGTGAAGGCGATCCCGAAAGAGTATAAAAATGAGACGGAACAGATCCGCACGGCGACGGCGGAGGTAAAACAACAGATCCGGGGCATTATTCTGAGCACAAAAGAAGAGGCGGAGAATATCAGCGTCATAGCGGAGGGGACTTCTTCGGAGATGACAGTGCTGACGCAGGGCATTTCTGATATTTTAGATTCTGTCGTCTGTGTTATGAAGCAGACGGCAGAGGCAAAGGAGCTGGCGGAAAATATAGAGCGTACGGGGAAGGAATTGGGTGTTTTAGTAGAAAGTGTGGCATATAAAGCAGGTGAGGCGGCGGAGCAGTCCGAGGATATTATGAGCCGCGCGGGAGAGCAGCATAAAAATTCGGAAAAAGCTGGGAAAGAGGCGATCTCACTTTACATGGAGTCAAAAGAGGGATTGGAAAAGGCGATCGAGGACAGCCAGCGGGTACGGGACATTGATACCTTGACGGAAGAGATTCTCGCTATCAGTTCGCAGACGAATCTCTTGGCGTTAAATGCTTCCATAGAGGCGGCAAGGGCAGGAGAGGCGGGAAAAGGGTTTGCTGTCGTTGCGGATGAGATTCGTGAGCTGGCGGATAATTCGAGAGAGGCGGTAGATAAGATCCGGCAGGTGACAGAAGGCGTCGTACAGAATGTATCTGTCCTGTCCCGGAGTTCCCAAAAGCTTCTGGAGTTTATGAATGGAAAAGTTATGCAGGATTATAAGGTTATGGCAGAGCTGGCGGGCATGTATAAAAAAGATGCGGCCTTTTATGGCGATATTTCCCGTGATCTGGGAGATGCCTCCAGCCAGATGAGCGCCAGCATGGAAGGAATCAATGAGACAATCCGGAACATTGTGTCACTTGTCGGTGTCATTTCGGAATATATACAGGGAATGGAGCAGTCTGCTCAAAGTTCGAATAAAAATTCGAATACGGTTTTGGCGAAAATGGAAGAGCTTTTCCGGTTAAGCGAGCTTTTAAACGAGACGGTGGCATCCTTTAAAGTGTAATTCATATTAAACTAATATCAACCAAAATCGCCATTTTACGCAATCCGTCAAACCCATTACATCATCAAATCAACCATTTCCCTTGTTATTGCTCTTAATAAGACGAAACAAGGGAAAGTTTTTAATTACCGCCCGCTGCCTTATCCAGAGGCATTGGGGAAGTCCGTTTTGCCTCTCTGGTGGCATGGGCATAAACATTCATTGTGGCACTTACATCAGAGTGTTCCAGAAGTGCCTTCAAGGGAGGACCGGCCTATGTATCAGATGCACAATGAAGAATATGCGCGGTAAGGGTAGGCAGTTTGTCGGTAATGGCATAGGTGTAATGAAATGCTTCGCATTTCGTCTAAATAAGATGTGGAATTATATACAGTGGCGTGGTATACTGTTAATATTGTTGTAAGAGACAAATCGGGATTGGAAAGTGAATTGCTCAAACTTTCCCTATTTTTAAGGCTTTGTAGTACCTAGAACCTTACGTTATGTATCATTTTCCCTTGTTTTTGCCCTTGCCGGGTATTTACAAGGGAAAACTTTTTTGTGGACTGTTAATCACTACCCACTACCTTATCAAGAAGTCTGGCAGAATTACGTTTTGCCTCTCTGTCAGCATGGGCATATACATTCATGGTAATGCTGATGTCAGAATGTCCTAACAGTTCCTGCACGTCTTTTGGTTGTGCCCCATTAGCGAGCAGGTTGGAAGTGTAGGTATGCCTTAGTGCATGGAAGTGAAAGTTTTCAAAGCCCGGAATCCGTTCTTTTATCGTCCGGCAGACAATCCCTATCGTGCTTGAGGATTCGTATGCCCCGTCTGGTCTTAAACATACAAGGGAAATCTCTGTATAATCCTCGGGTATCTCTGCTGTGCCGTCCAAATGGTACAGTTCATAATACACCCTGTTTTTTTCTGTCACTTCCCTATAATAGTTCAGATGGTAAAGCTGTCCGCACTGTAAACGCTGTCGGTGCTGCTCCTTTTTGGCTTTCCTCAAAATTTTAGTGAGTGTATCGCCAAAGTCAACGGTCCGCACCTTCTTCCGCTTTGTCGGGCCAATCTCCGTCTTGTGCCTTGCACCGTTGTAACGGACACTCCTCCGTACCGTAAAATACTGCTCATCAAGATTGATGTCCTGCCATGCCAGCCCACATACCTCGCCAAGCCTCAGATCTGTGAAATAAGCTATCTGCATTGGCAGGATGGCAGACTTATTCTTTTTTCCCAGATAAGCCATCAACTCCTGATACTGCTGAAATGTTAATGGTGTGGTTCCGGCATCTTTGCTTTCTCCATCTGTGAATAAGTCGGCATTTTCAGACTTCTTCCTTAACACTACATACTGCATTGGATTAAAAGTAATATACTTCTTTGGGAATACTGCAAACCGGAAAGACTGCTGTAATACAGCCGAAAAAGAATGGATATAATCTTTGCTATACCCTTTTGAGGTAAATCCCCCAGCAGTGCCTCCAAATGTGAGCAGATCTAAAAACTGCTGTAAATGCTCCGATGTGACCGATTTCAGTTTACGGTCACTGATAGGGTGCTGTTTGATTCTGCTAATAGTCAGAAGATAATTTTCAACAGTTCCGTTACTCAGTGTCCCCGTTTTCAGTTCTTCATCTGCCCATACGTCCAGCAGATCACCCAGCGTGATATTTTCTGATACAACATCATAGAACTTGCCGGAGCAGAGGAAGATTTGATACAGATAAAAACGGAAAGCATGGAAACGAAACAAAAACTCATGGCAGAACAGGAAGAAATAAAGCAGGAAAATCTATCCTTAAAAATAGATACTCTTACCCTTCGTTCCAAAAAAGAAAATCTTTTATGTGATGTCAGCGTGCTGGATGAGGAACTTGAAAAGCGGATGGATTTCATCAATTTGTTGGACAAACTCAAAACAATCCTTGATAAGCTGCTGTCCATGATTCCAGTGGTAAGGGAGTTTGTAAGGCTTGTGGAAGAAAAAAAGGATATACGTGCTGCCTCCCCTTATGGCTATACCCCTCTCGGCAGGCTGTTGAAAGAGTATCGCACCCCTCTCCTCCGGTATGACAGGCTTGTTATTTTCCCGGAGATTACCTCATGGCAGACATCAAAAGGGGAAGTAATTCCAGTATATGAGGATTATAATAGGCGGGGAACGGAGTACAGGCTGGCGGGATTCTGGAATGTACAGACGGAACAGGGCATAAAGAATTCTGAAATAAGGGACGAGATTATACCGGAGAACCGGATATGTACGCTGGAACAGGCAGAGGTGTATGTAAAGGCGGTGGAGAGTTTCATGGAAGAAATGAAATCTACAGAAAGTGTAAGGCATGATCGTTCTGTTTATAAGACAGATAAAGAGAAAGATGGATGGAGTAGATAAACAGATGGCTCTATAGATAATAATGGTTACTGGTAGACAAGCATGGTGAAATACCATACATTTATTTTGAAAATAATGTCTTGACATTATGAGTACAATATGTTATCTTAATTTTAGCGTACAGCATGTTATCATAAAAAATAATGAATGCTTTACCGTCAAGAACCTCAGTATATAACCATGGTTAAATAAGAAACTTATTAAATTAAAGGGGAGGTAGATATTTTGCAACAGGTTTCAGATTATGAATTAGAACTGTTAAAAATTATATGGGCAGGTAATAACAATCAGGCAATGTATGCAGAAATCGTGGAGGCTTTAGAAAAAAAAGGACTGTCATGGACAAAAAATACGATTATTACGCTACTCTCGAGATTGGTAAGTAAAGGTTTCTTAAGCGTGCAAAAAATTGGTCGCAGGAATCAATACATAGCAATCATATCAGAAGAACAGTACAAAGAGGTGCAGACGCAGAGCCTGCTTGACAGGGTTTATGAGGGAGATGCCAAAGGACTTGTTTGTACCTTGATTCAGGGAGCATTGCTTTCACCAGAAGAATATGAAGAATTAAAAATGTATTGGAAGGAGGGAAAAGACAGAAAATGAACGAAATTTTAGCGGTCATTTTATCAATGTCACTGTCCGGTGGAATTGTGATTATCATGCTGTATCTTGTGTTACTGTTGTTTGGAAAGAAATTTTGCAGACAATGGCAGTACTATATTTGGATGATAGCCATTATCCGGCTTTTACTTCCTTTTGCTCCACAACAAAATTTGATGAATGAGTTGTTCCAATCTGCAAAGTCGCCAATTAGTGGTATAGATAATTCTTCCTTGGAAGGATTGCAGAATGAACAAACGCCAACGGAAGACTTCAAAACAAATGTTATCCAATCAGAGAATACAGAAGACGAAAAAGGTAATATACAATCATCGGAAATCAATTATGAAATAACAGATGAAACTGTGGATGAAGTAACTAACAAAGAGCTGACAGGAAAACCGTATGTTTTATCAGATATTGTCTGGCAATATTTATGGCTTATCTGGTTGTTGCCTGCAATTATTCTATTTGCAAGGAAAATATTAACATACGAAAAAAAATTGCAATATATTCGTGCGGGGAGTAAAGAGGTACAAGATATTGTTTTGCTGGAAGAATTTGATAAATTGCTGGAGAAAAATCATGTCAAAAGAAGGATGGCGCTTTCTGTAAACAGCATGATAAGATCTCCTATTATGATTGGCTTATTCAATCCTTGTATTATCCTTTCCACAACCCAAATGACGGTTTTGGAGTTTCGGCATACTATTTCACATGAGCTGGTACATTATAGAAGGAGAGATATCCTGTATAAATGGCTGATACAGATTGTTGTCTGTATACATTGGTTTAATCCTCTTTTGTACATGATGGAACGGAGTATAAACAGGGCTTGTGAGCTTTCTTGTGATGAGGCGGTAATATGGAACTTAGATAAACAGGAGCGATATGCCTATGGAGATACTTTATTGCGGGCGGCGGGAAGAAACGTAAAATACAAATTGCCTGTATCGCCTATTGCATTTAGTGATAGCAAAAAAAATTTAAAAGAAAGGTTAGGTGCAATTATGAATTTTAAAAAATTATCGAAAGTAACTTACATAACAATGTTTTCTTTAACAATAATATTGTTTGTCTGCTCATCTTGTATGGGGGTATATGCAGCAACAAAACGGAATGTTGCTGTAACAGACAAATCTAAAGCAAAAACAACATCTTCCAATTCTGTGCAGACACCTCATTCCGTTGTGTATAAAAATGGAGAATATTTTATCCTTTTTGATAATGCAGGGGAAAAAGATATACCCGGTTCAACTGGACCAGACTACGGAGTGACTTTTAGTGCCGTGTGGCCGGATGCCTATGTTAGTTTTAACAGTTATTACGTCAACAAAAATCTCAGTAGTAAAATCAAAAAAGAATGTAAATATATGCAAAATAAGGGATGGCTTACAAAAAAAGAAGCCAATGCAATTATTGATGTGGCGCTTAAGGTACAGCAGGGCGATACGAACGGCTTTAAAACGGACAAACAAGAAAAAGAATATACCAAGTGGAACATTACGATAAAAAATGGTGTTTATTATATGAAAAACAAGCGCATCCGTATTCTTATGGACACAAGAAAAGACCGTTCCTTTAAAAATTTCAGTTATGATAAGAAAGGAAAAGTAGATGTAAAGGTTATAAGAAACAGTGATAATAAAATTACCAAGGTCAAATATCTGTCTAAGAAAAAAGCACAAGAAATTTTAGAAGATTTAAAATAATAATTCACTTTTGTCTTTTGGATTTATACTGTTGTTTTATTCTTTTGAGGCGAGTAATAAATAAGGGAAAACACATAAAATTTCGTAATATGAAATTTTATGTGTTTTCCTTCGTTTCTTTGGTTTATCATACATCTAAGCTGTCTTTAGCGTCTATAAATATCTGCATTTCGTTATTTAGATAAAGCCTTGCATATTCAAGTGGATTGTCTATTGCCATAGCATTTAGCACATGATCCGTCCATGCTGTGGTCTTTAATCCTTCTTCTGCCTTGTTACAGTCAATCCGTAATATGTAGCCATCAAATGTAGTAATATCAATACTGTTATGGTACATATTGTAACTTGCATGTATCAATCTCATTTTTATCTGTCCTTTCATAATTTTTACAAGCATATCAAATCAGTTCCCACGCCGTAATTGTTTTGTGTTATAATGTGTTGTAGGTTTTCCTTTCCTTTAAATTTTCCCTTATTAGGGTTAATAACAGCAGGGGAGAGGAAATAACATAAGGGAAAGTCTAAGGGAATGCTTACCTTGCACAAATTTAGTGTTTTCGGCAGTTAGAGCAGTTCATGTTAACAAAATATAAGAGTTATTAAATCCCTTAGATTTTGTGAAAATCCAATCGGGATTGGAGGAATAACAGTGCAAAGTGTGAGGATTTATGAAATGCCAGCCTGTAAAATGGTTTCGTCTGGAACAGGTATGTTTGGAGAGGGAAAATTCAATATATTTGACGAATGGCTGTCTTCACAAAAAAGAGGATTGTTTCCAAAAGATTTCCTGTTTTGGGCAGGAGAGGGCTTTGTTTGGCTGTATATGTATGAAGATGGAATGAATGTTCCAAGCGAATTTGAAATAATAGACTTCCAAGGAGGTCTTTATGCTGTAGCAACCGACATAGACCAGAAAACAGATAAGGAGTTTATGAACGCAGAGATAGATAAGTTTTTAAGTGAAAACGGATTTGAGCGTGACACATCACGTTTAGAATTAGGAAATATAATTACGTCGCCACTTGTGAAAAAAATAATGGGGTATGGACAGATGGACTATTATATTCCAATAAAAGCAAAATAAATCCCAGTTTTGTATGTAAAAAACAGTATGGAGGCGGCAAAAACATATGGTAAGGCATTTGGCGCAGAAATGACTTTCAATGTGTTCGAGATGGGAACCGAGGATAGTGTCCGGCGTGCATTTGATGTTTTGCGTGATGGCGGAGTTGTTGTTATTGAGGTGATCCATGAGCTGCTATAGAGTAAATGCTGCGCCACTGTTATTGCTTTGTGTAATTGAACGCAATAACCTTCCGTTTTATCGGAATCGAAACAGGAGGAAAGATACAATGAATATACAGCATCCGCAGGAAAGTATTGTTAAAACTTATAATTATAACAGAATTGTTGTTGATTTGATTGAATGGAGCGACACTGTCTGGTGTGGAAAAGTTGGTTATGCAGATAATAATACTGATGAACCGAATGTTGAAAAAATTATGGAAGATTTTATGTCTGTCTCCGCCTTACCAAACAGCCGTGAAGATAATTGGGATATTTGCATGAGCCTGAATTATCTTTCATGCGAACGACCCAGCGGCGTGATGTTTGGATTTCTTGTCGCAACGGATGTTCAGCCTGATTCATATGATATTTACAAAATTCCCACCGCAAAGTTTTTGCGAATAAGAATGTGTGACGAAACGGCAAGAGCACTTGGACACGAACCGTGGGCGGGGGGCATTCCGCCATATCATTGGATTGGGGAGCAAATTGCCCCTAAACTCGGCTATATTTATGGCAATGACACATTACCAATCGTTGAATATTATGGTTTTTTCAGACCAGAAGATGATACTCACGAGTATTGTTACTTGTATGTTCCAGTGTAGGAAAATAATGCTATGGCAAAATAAATTTTGTTTGTTCTAATCCATATCATTTGTTCCAATATAGATGGTACTATTGGTAATGCTGCTGCTAATAGTATATGTGTATTGGAGTTCGGAGTTGAGAAAATGTGAAATTATATTGAATGGCATGATATACTGTTTATGTAGCTTAAAATGACAAATTAAAATAGATGGGGATAAAATAGCATGAATACGCCTACATTAGAAACAGAACGTTTAATTTTAAGGAAATTTACAGAAAGAGATATTGAAGCGCTTTTCCTTATTTTTAAAGATAAAGAAGTCAATAAGTTTTTGCCTTGGTACCCTATGAAAAATTTAGAAGAGACAAAAAAATTTTATGAGGAAAGATATGTTTCAAAATATATGCAACCGCAAGGCTATGCATATGCTATATGCCTTAAAAAAGACAATTTTCCCATAGGTTATATCAAGGTTGATATGGAGGAACACCACGATTTCGGCTATGGACTCCGTAAGGAATTTTGGCATAGGGGAATTGTTACAGAGGCAGGCAAAGCTATTGTGGAACAAGTAAAAAAAGATCAACTGCCATATATTACAGCAACACATGACAGAAATAATCCAAGAAGCGGAAATATCATGCAAAAGGTTGGTATGACATATTGTTATTCGTATGAAGAACAATGGCAGCCAAAAAATTTTCCTGTTATATTCAGAATGTATCAACTCAATTTTAACGACAATCAAGATTTTGTATATAAAGAGTATTGGGATATGTCTAGCAATCACTTCATTGAAAACTTATAAGTTCCAGTTTGTCGAACAGATGTAAGAATGAAAGATTGGGATTTATGAAGGATAAGAATATGAAAATTATAGAGGTAAAAGAAATTGCGCAAAATCCTCTTGCAAAGAGTTTCTATGAACATATGGGATTTGAAGTTTATAAAAGAACAGAGTGTGATGAACAGGGCGAGTATTTTTATGATAGTCTATAATAATTATTATATACCCTCAAATGAGAAGATTAACAAACAGAAATTAGTGTGGTTTTGCGAAAGAATATTTTTGTTAATATGGGAAAAGATATATACAAGAGTTATCGCATAAGCATGACAACTACAATTTGAAATTTAGGAGGGTTTTTATGAGCAAATTGTTGGACGTAATCGTCCTCACAGTTGCTATAATCGGGGCACTGAATTGGGGACTTATAGGATTTTTTAACTTTAACCTGGTTAATTTTATTTTTGGAGGCGCCTGGCTGTCGCGGATCATTTACGCTGTGGTGGGACTGTGTGGTCTTTATCTCTTGTCCTTCTATGGCAAAACCGGGAGAGTGGCGAATTAGGCAAACCGTTACAAAGAGAGCATGCTGCGGAGAACGCAATATGCTCTCTTTGCATTTTATATCGTTATTTAAAAGTTATTTACGGTTTCTTGGAATTTTTCTAAAAACTTCTGTGTATGTTTCGGAAAGATCTGGTATTTTTTCCAAATCAGGCTCATTTTTGCTTCCAGCTTTGGGGAAAAGGGAATGAATGTGAGATTTGTCGAGCCGGTGTGGATAATTTTGTCAAGGGCAAAGGCGTAGCCAAGTCCTTCGTCCACCATGAGCGAGGCATTGTACAGCAGATTGTAGGTGGCGGCTATGTGAATCTCTGAAATACTTTTTCCAAGCCAGTTCGTCAAAAGATCTCCATCGCGGGTGTTTCGGTTAAACATAAGCGGTTTGTCCCATATATCACTGGGTGAGATTGCTTTCTTTTTGGCAAGCGGGTCGTCCTTTCTGACTAGCAATCCATATTCATCTTTTATCGGAAAATTAATATATTCATATTTTGATGAATCGACAGAACCAAAGACGAGGCCAAAATCAATCAGTCCCTTATCGAGATCTTCAAATACATCAATACTATCTCCGCTGGAGATGTGGTAGTTGATATCGGGATATTTTTCCTGTAGCTGTTTTGCCGCCTTGGCAATAAGACGTACGGCATCTGTCTCTCCTGCGCCGATATAAATTTCTCCTGCGAATATATCATTGGAAACCGTGATTTCCTGTTCTGTTTTTTGTACCAGGTTCAAAATTTCTTCGGCGCGCTTGCGGAGAATCATGCCTTCCTCCGTCAGTGTGATTTTCCGGTTTCCACGGATCATCAGCTGTTTGCCCAGTTCATCCTCCATATCTTTTAGCTGCCTGGAAAGCGTGGGCTGGGATAGATGTAAGTATTCTGCGGCGCCCGAGATACTTTGTTCTCTTGTGACGGCGAGAAAATATTGAAGAACTCTCAATTCCATCGGTTTCCCCCCTTGTAAGGATAATATTCGGGTAGGACAATTGTAGCAGAACATAGCATAGCTGTCAAGCATATATAGGTATTAATTATAAGTATTTGTTATATATAATAAAATACGGTATAGTGATTATAGTTATTCAAGAGGGAAGGAGCCGATTCATATGAAAGCGATTTATAATAAAAACTTTGATGAGGAACGTGCGCTGTATGGGAGCAATGGACTTATTTTGAAACATTGTGCATTTGACGGTCCGGCGGACGGGGAAAGTGCGATAAAGGAATGCAAGAACGTGGAGGCGGAGGATTGTTTTTTCAATCTCCGTTACCCGTTCTGGCACAATGGCCGCCTGAAAATATCGGGTTCGGAAATGACGGAATTTTGCCGGGCTGCCCTGTGGTACTCCTCCGATATTGAAATTACAGATTCGAAGCTTCACGGCATCAAGGCGCTGCGAGAGTGCAGTTACGTAAAGATGAGCGGCTGTGATGTGGTTTCGCCGGAATTTGGCTGGTCGGTGCATGAGATGGAAATGGAACATTGTACGGTAGAGAGCGAATATTTCATGATGCGTTCCAGTTGCCTTACATTCCGCGGCATATTGCTCAAAGGGAAATATTCCTTCCAATATATATGTGATTCGGTATTTGAAAATTGTGATTTTGACACAAAAGACGCCTTCTGGCACGCAAAGAATATTACGATACGCAATAGTGTCATAAAAGGGGAATATCTGGCGTGGTATTGTGAAAATGTGACGTTTGAGAACTGCAAGATTATCGGGACACAGCCGCTATGTTACTGCAAGGGGTTAAAGCTGGTCGATTGTGAGATGATAGACACCGATTTGTGTTTTGAGAAATCAGAGGTGGAGGCTACAGTGAAAACACCGGTGGACAGTATTAAGAATCCGCTCTCCGGGCATATTTATGTTCCCTGTGTTGGCGAGATTATACGGGACGACGCAAAGTCTGAGGGAAAAATAATTTTGCCGGAAAAATGCTGCTGTGCCTGACCGTCAGGTATAGAAGCGGGGAGCCGCGCCGGTTCTTCTTACGACGGCTATTGAATGGGGTGCCCGGTTTTGTTATAATGGATCATAGCATCAATGGATAGTTAATGGATAAGGAGAGCACGAAAATGAAACAGCTACGTACGTTTTCTGCGTGTAGCTGTTTTTTTCTTTATTTTTTGCATTTACTTCATCCGGTATTCTTTGACCGAAGCTGTGAATACAATCAATTTCTACCTTTCTTTTATTCTCCTGTCGGTATATTGGACACTGAAAAATTATTTTTGCAGGAAGCTTTGCGCCGATTTCTTCCGTGCGGGGCAGACGGGGGAGTATATGTGCGGGTTGCGGCGCATTCGTTTGTTTTCCACGTGTTATTATCTGCTCTTTATCGTGAGTTTGCCCCTTACAGATTGGTTGATTTGGAGAAATCTGTTGATTGATGGCAGTTACTATGGTATGATATGGTTAATCATGGATAGACCGGGCGGACGTCATACCGCAGGTAATCAAAAAGGAGAGTTTATTATGGATCTAAAAATAAGCGAAGAGGCAGGGGAATTTCTGCAGAAGTACGAGCCGTCGGACTTAAATTTGTACGAGAGATTTACATTCAGGCATATCAGGCAGGAGGAGGCGGAGCAGGCGGCTGCGGTCGAGATCACCTGTTTCCCGCCAAATGAGGCATGTACCAGGGAAATGATGCTGGAGCGCATTGCAAAGGCGCCCGAATTATTTTTGGTAGCAGAGGACAGGCATACGGGCAGGATAGCCGGATTTTTGAGCGGGCTTTCTACAAATGAGACTTCTTTCCGGGATGAATTTTTTATGAATGCAGACCTGTACGAACCAGACGGCAGAAACATTATGTTACTAGGACTGGACGTACTGCCGGAGTACCGGGGGCAGGGGCTGGCAAGGGAGCTGATGTATAAGTACCTCTGCAGGGAGCGAGAAAATAACAGACATATTGTACTGCTTACTTGTCTGCCCGCTAAGATAAACATGTATAAAAAAATGGGGTTTCGCGACGAGGGCATATCAAATTCCACGTGGGGCGGCGAACAATGGCATGAGATGAGCTGCGTGATAAACAGATAAACGTAGTTTTACAGAGGGGAGGCTGCTATGGACCAGCATATATATAATAACCTCTGGAGATGTGATATTGGTGAATATACAGGGGGTAACACGACAAAAAATTATTATAACATATTACTGTTGCAGGATAAGGAGCGTGAATTTGTTGTCACCCATCATGCCGACATTAAGCCGGTATCGTATTTTACGGGGCGTGAAACAGAACTAAAGGAGTTGCGCCAGAGAATAGAGGAGGGGCGGAAATCTGTCCTGGTAAGCGGCATGGGCGGGATTGGTAAGACCCATATTTGCAGGAAGCTGTTTGAGGAATATTATATCCGGCATGATGCCGAAGATGGAAAGGGATCTTTTTGTCATATCGGGTATATCGAGTATAACGGGGATATGGGCAGCAGTCTCCAACATTGTTTGAAATATAAGAAGCAGGAACAGGAGGAAGCAAATCTGGAAGCCGCATGGAGGGAACTGGAATATTTGGCGTCAGAGGGAAGTCTGTTGCTATTTATTGATAATGTAGATAAGTCTGGCGGAGAGGATCCGGGATTAGAGAGATTAAATACCATTCCCGGCGCGATCATCCTAACATCCCGGCAGGTGTCATTTAGTGATGCATTTGAACCGTATAGAATTGGTTTTCTTGAACGGGAACAATGTATAGCGGTTTACGAGAGGATCCGTTTTGACGGCAGTGAAAGAAAAATAAGTGCGCAAGAGATACCGGATTTGGAATATGTTATCGAAAAACTGGCGGGGCGGCATACGATTACCGTTGAACACCTGGCGCATTTAGCCAGGACGAAAACGTGGACAGTAAAAAAACTGAGGGAGCAGCTGATAAGGAATGGGTTTCGGTTACAATTCCATAAAAATGGGGAACTAATTAATATTCAGCAATCTTATGAAGCGCTGTATGATTTGTCCAAGCTGACAGAGGCGGAACAGAACATACTAGAGGCGTTTTCTCTATTTCCGTATCTTTCATTGGCGGCGGAAACGTGTAATGAATGGATGCTTGCGGATGCGGGAGCCAGTGAGGATGACGATATTCTAATAGGATTGTACCAAAAGGGGTGGCTGCAGTTTGATATAAGCCAGGAGAGCTATGCCCTGCACCCGGTATTTGCACAGTTTATTTATGAGAAATGCAAACCGGGGGCAGAAATGCGCCGTGGATTAATTGCGGCATGTAAAAATTACTTGGAAGTACCGGAAAGTGGTTTAGCTTTTGAATGTCAAACATATATTCCCTTTGCAGAGAGTATTGTTGAAAAACTACATTTGGAAGATGATATAGAGCAGGTTAGCTTTATTTTTGCGTTGGGCTATTTGTTGTATTACATAGCAGAGTATGAAAAAGCGGGAGAATTGTATAAAAAGATTCGGAGGACAAGTGAACGGGTATTGGGAGGGGAGCATCCGCTCACTGCTATGAGTTATAATAATCTGGCGTCCGTATATGATAGGAGGGGGGAGTATGGCAGAGCAGAAGAGTTGTATAAAAAGGGTCTAGAGATAAGAGAACGGGTGCTGGGAGAGGAACATCCGGATACGGCCAGAAGCTATAATAATCTGGCAGGGGTGTATGAGAGACAGGGAGAGTATAAGAAGGCGGAAGAACTGTATAAAAAGGCGCTGGGGATAAGGGAACGGTTACTGGGAGAGGGACATCTAATAACAGTCATAAGCTACGATAATCTGGCAGGGTTGTATGAGAGGCGGGGAGAGTATAAGAAGGCGGAAGAATTGTATAAAAAGGGGTTGAGGATAAGGGAGCAGCTACTGGGAAAGGAGCATGTGGATACGGCCACGAGCTATAGTAATCTGGCAGGGTTGTATGAGAGGCGGGGAGAGTATAAGAAAGCGGAAGAGTTATATAAAAAGGGACTGGAGATAAGGGAACGGGTACTTGGGGAGGGACACTTATTAACGACGATGAGTAATATGAAATTGGCATTCGTATATGTTAAACAGGGAAAGTATAAGAAAGTCGAGGAGATGTATGAAGAGGGATTGAGGACAAGTGAACGGATATTGGGGGAGGAGCATGTGGATACAGCTTCTATTTATAATAATTTCGCAGTCGTGTATGAGGGGAGGGGAGAGTATAAGAAAGCGGAAGAACTATATAAAAAAGGATTAAGTATATGTAAGCGGGTATTGGGGGAGGAGCATCCCAATACGGCCACTTGCTACGATAATTTAGCAACTATATATAGTAAACAGGGGGAGTATAAGAAAGCGGAAGAGCTGTATGAAAAGGGGTTGAGGATAAGGGAACAGTTACTGGGGGAGAAGCATCCGGATACAGCCATGAGTTATAATAATATGGCTGTGGTATATGAGAGGCAGGGAGAATATAAGAAAGCGGAAGAGTTGTATGAAAAGGGGTTGGGGATAAGGGAGCAGTTACTGGGGGAGGAGCATCCGGATACAGCCACAAGTTATAATAATGTAGCATCCATGTATAGTAAACGGGGAGAGTATAAGAAAGCGGAAGAGCTGTATAAAAAAGCATTGAGGATAAGAGAGCTGGTATTAGGGAAGAATCATCCGGATACAGCTATGAGTTATAATAATCTGGCAGGTGTGTATGAAAAAGAGGCAAAGTATAAGGAAGCGGAAAAACTGTATAAAAGAGGATTGAGGATAAACGAATGGTTGCTGGGAGAAGAGCATCCGGATACAGCCAAGAGCTATAATAATCTAGCGGGGTTGTATGAAAGCCAGGGAGAATATAAAAAAGCAGAGGAACTGTATAAAAAGGGGTTGGAAATAAGGCAACGGGTACTGGGGGAGGAACATCTGGATACAGCTGTGAGCTATAATAACATGGCGTCTATATATAATGATCAGGAAAAGTATGAAAAAGCAGAAGAACTGTATAAAAAAGGGTTGGAAATAAGGCAACGGATACTGGGAGAGGAACATCCCGATATAGCTGAGAGCTACAATAATGTAGCGTCCATATATAGTAAGCTGGGAGAGTGTAGGAAAGCGGAAGAACTGTATAAAAAGTCATTGAGGATAAGTGAACAGTCCTTAGGTGAGAAACATTTAAACACAGCCACGACCTATAATAATCTGGCATGGATGTATGAGAGACAGGGAGAGTATGACAAATCAATATATTATTACCTTAAAGCATATAAAACTTTTAGGTTTAGGCTAGGAGTCAATCACCCACATACGCAAATTGTTCTTGAAAATATGGAAAGGGCGTATTTCACATGGCATTCGGAAGGTGGTTTTGATGAGTGGCTGAAGGAGGGTAAAAAAGAATAACGGTGTATTATTACATGGATAAATGAGAGGTATGTGTGGGTAAATACATTTATGGAGGGTAAGAACTATGAGACAACAAATTACGGCTAATCTGAAGGATGTTACAATAGGAGGCAGCTATATAGGGGGAAATAGTGTTACGAACCATTATTATAACTATCCGGCGGAAGAAGGCGTGCGGCAAAGTAAAAAGAATAAAACGATATTTCTCTCTTATAATTGGCATGACGGGGAGACGGCAGACAGGATCGACCGCTATTTGTCAGGGATTCCAGGGATAACTGTGAAAAGGGATGTGCGTGATATTGGCGTCTGGAAGAGTATACGCGAGTTTATGAAGAGCATTCGGGAACAGGATTACGCGGTTTTGATTGTCAGTGACCGGTATTTGAAATCCGGGAATTGTATGTTTGAAGTTATGGAGATTATGAAAGAGAAGGAATATGGGAATAGGATTTTCCCGGCTGTTATGGAACATAGTATATTTAAACCGTTAGCACGCGCAGAGTATGTTCGTTTTTGGCAGCGGGAGTGTGAGAAGCTGGAAGAGGCGATAACGGGACTGGATCCGGCAAACACAGCAGAACTGGCGGTAGATTTGAAACGGTACAAAAGTATTGCGGCTTCGGTCGGAGAGTTTTTGGGTATAGTAGCAGACAGGAACAATCCGGATATTCAAGAGGTAGAAGTACAGATAGAAAAGGCGGTACTGAAGTCCTAAAGCTTAGTTGACAGAAGGGGGAATACAAATGTATTTGGCGGCGGTGATTGTTGTGATAAGCGTCTTGTTTGGAAGTTTGTACTGGCTGACAGGGAGAATCCTATTTCTTTTTGCGGGAATGCAAGTGAAAAAGAGGCGTATTCGTTGTCTTCGGTTTTTAGTTTCGATCTTGATTGCTCCCCTGTGCTTTCGGTGGGGGATTTTGGGATTTATTGTGGCCCATTTGGTTGTCTTGTTTGCCCTGGCTGATCTTGTTGCCTTTATCGTGCGCCGTATCGGCAAGGGGCAGGAGGAAAGA
Source organism: uncultured Eubacterium sp. (assembly GCA_910584245.1). Lineage (GTDB taxonomy): Bacteria > Bacillota > Clostridia > Lachnospirales > Lachnospiraceae > Eubacterium_F. The sequence continues at coordinate 76,358 of CAJTZF010000001.1, read as the reverse complement.
ACATATTACAAGTTTCTTCGTGCCGTCTATCATTTTGGCATAATTCCGATTTCGGTTCTTTCCGTGCTTTTATGTTATGGGAATTATAACATGAAGCATATTAGCAGGACAGAATATATTGTTTCCTCTCATAAGCTGAGGGATAATTATGAAATTGTTTTTATCAGTGATGTACACTATGCTACGATTCAGGATCCGGATTTAATAAAAGAGAAAATAGCTGAAATAGAGAAAATGAAGCCAGATATGGTTTTGCTTGGGGGTGATATCGTCGAAGAAGGAACTTCGAAAAAGGCAATGCAGGAAGTGTTTCGGATATTTGGCGGGATTGAGAGTACATATGGGACGTATTATGTATATGGCAACCATGACAGGCAGCTGTATGCGGAGGAGCGTGCCTATACGGGCGCTGAATTGGAGGATGCCATGCGGGCGGGAGGTGTCACGGCGTTGCAGGATAGCTATGTCCAGCTCGGGCCGGATCTGGTTATTGCGGGGAGAGAGGACGTCTCTCTGGGAAAGGAGGGACGGAAAAAGACAGATACAATATTGCAGGACATTCCGTCCGACGCTTATGTGGTTTTACTAGACCACCAGCCGGTTCAATCGGAGGAAAATGCCAGACAGGGTGTTGACCTGCAGTTGTCCGGACATACGCATGCGGGGCAGCTCATTCCCATTGGTTATATTAATGCACTGACAGGAGCCTTGAACTATGGAGAGTACGAGAGAGGGGGCTGTAAAGTAATTGTATCATCTGGTATGGCGGGATGGGGATTTCCGTTTCGGACGCAGGAAAAATGTGAATATGTCGTTATTCATCTAAAAAGGAATTGATTTATTGGGACAGCCCTAATGAATTTATATATTTTAATAAAAGCGAGGGGATTTACGGTCTCATCTGGTGGGGAAAGGAACCGATGGTTATCCGCACATTTCTGGAGTCCTATAACCTGAAAGGAAAAAAGATTGTGCCATTCTGTACTAGCGGGGGAAGTGGAATCTCCGGCAGTATGAAGGGGGTTAAGGCAGCAGCAAAGGGTGCTAAAGTAGTGAAAGGTAAGGATTTGACAGATTCGTATGCTAAAAGTGTGCAGAAATGGGCGAAGAAAAAGATGAAATAGAGAAACCGGATTATGGCAGGGTGGTAAATGAAGAGGGACGACAGCTGCCAGGGCGTGGATGAGTATCGTGTCATTGTCCCGAAGGCGATAGAAGCCGGACTCTCTCCGGTCGTGGTGAAGGAGATCGTCTACCAGTCGGTAGATTATATGGGAATTGGCAGGTCACTTCCTTTTCTGGTGACGGTAAACGAGATTTTTATCGAGCTGGGAATTGCGCTTCCGTTAGACGGACAGGCAATGACAACGACGAAAGACCGTCTGGAAAAAAGGGTGCAGACACAGGTGGAAATTTTTGGGGACGCATGAAGGAGGCGTGGAAGGCGGGGCATATCAACCGATGGCTTGCGGCAAACTGTTTTGGCGGCTATTATATGAGAACCGGCCTTACCTTGGCCCAGAGGGAGATGATTACTTTTTGTTTTCTTGCCGCCCAGGGCGGGTGTGAACCACAGATGGCCGCCCATGCAAAGGGGAATATGAATATGGGCAATAACAAGGATTTCCTAATACGGGTGGTTTCCCAGTGCCTCCCTTATATCGGATATCCGAGGAGTTTGAATGCGGTTGCCTATGTGAATAAGGAGGCGGAGAAGCTGGAATGATTTCCCGTAAACTGGAGTTATAATAAAAAAATAAGAGGTGATTCATATGTTGGGTAATTTTGAGTATTCCAATCCTACAAAATTGTATTTTGGAAAGGATTCGTTATCGTATTTGCAAGGGGAGCTGGCGCACTACGGGGAGAGGATTCTTCTTGTGTATGGCAACGGTTCGGTTAAGAAAAACGGTATCTAGGATAAGGTAATGGCAGTATTGCGGGCGTGTGGCAAAACGGTGTTTGAGATCGCCGGGGTGATGCCAAATCCCACTGTAGATAAAATGATTGAGGGATGTAATATGGCAAGGGAGAATAAAGTAGATTTGATTCTGGCAGTTGGAGGGGGATCGGTGTGTGATTATGCCAAGGCGGTATCAGTTTCCACTTACTGCGGCGAGGATCCCTGGGAGAAATACTATCTGCGCATGGAGGATGTAGATAATCCGATTATTCCTGTGGGGTGTGTGCTTACGATGGCAGGAACCGGCTCCGAGATGAACGGCGGAGCCGTTATTACGAATCACGAGACAAAATTGAAAATCGGCCATGTGTTTGGATCTAACGTATTTCCGAAATTCTCAATACTGAATCCGGAATTTACGTTCACTCTGCCGGCGTATCAAATGGTTGCCGGGATTTATGATATTATGAACCACATTACGGAACAGTATTTTTCCGATTTCGACGACAATACATCGGATTATATTGCGGAAGGTCTTCTCCGGTCCCTTATACACAGTTCCCGTATTGCGGTGAAGAAACTACTCAACATTTCGTGTGAAAGCTCTCCATTTAGACGAATAATTTCAAGATAGCCCATTATAACTGTCATCGGTGTTTTTATATCGTGAGAAACATTGGAAAGCATTTTCTTGGACGCAATTTCAGAGCGTCGATAATCGACCTTCACCTTTTGGCGGCTTTCTAACAGTCTGTTGATTTGTGTTACCAAGTCCTTCAAAACTTGATTGTCGGTGAAAACCATAACCGTTTCATCACTGTCCGTATCTAATATGTTTTCTAAGTTTTCGCTGATTCTTTTAGTTTTTTTGTATGCCTGTCCGGAAAATGAACTGCTGGCAGATTATGGATAAGGCTAGCAAAGAAATACACAGTGACAGTAAAAGGATAATAGTATCTACTCTCATCATGCTTCTTCTAACTTATATCCAATCCCCCATACAGTAATAATATATCGAGGTTCCCGGGGATTATCTTCAATCTTGTTGCGCAGGCGGCTGGTCTGCACATTGACAGCGTTCTCGTCCCCTATATATGCGTCATTCCAAATAAGAGAGTATATTTGTGCTTTGGTATATACTTTTTTGGATTTTGAAGCAGGAGTTTTAGAATATCAAATTCTTTCGCTGTCAGGTCAATGTTAGTTCCATTTTTCGTAACTGTGTGGGTAGCAAGTCCATAATCAGGGCTTCCGCCGTAAGTTGCCCTGGTTCTGCCAAAGACATGGCGTACTCCGTATTTCTTTGGATATTTGCTTTTATGCGGGCCAGAACTTCCGTAACAGAAAACGGTTTTGTAACGTAATCATCGGCCCCTAATCCCAATCCCAAGGTCTTATCCGAGTCCGTATCTTTCGCAGATATAATGATGATGGGTACGGTGTTTATTCGACGAATGTATTTCATAACGTCCATGCCGCTAATTTTGGGTATCATTAAATCCAGTAAAACAATATTATACTGACCGCTGTTAAATTCAGACTGAGCTGTTTCCCTGTCTATGGCGCATATTACCTCAAAATTCTCAACAACAAGATAGTCTTTTAGCATTTGGCTTATTTCTAGATCATCTTCAATGAATAAAATCCTCATGTTTATTTCTCCTACAAAGTTATATAATCCATGTTATTTCCTTCAATGAGTTTATTATAATTCTAATATTTGGACAAAGCAAGTTTATAATCCTGCCCGAAATATATAATGATATGGGGTGATATGAAAATGAACTAAGATGAAAGAAGACGATCATGGGCATTGGGAACAACAGAGTAAGCCATATATTAAATTTAATAGTTAAAAATTAAAAAAACTATTTACTTTATTATGTGTTTGGTTTAATATTATTATATCTTACTATATTAAAATGTTATATATAAATAAAAAGAATGACAGGAGGTTCATAATGCTATTTCATGACCAGACTTTTGAAGAAAGGATTCGTTTTTTTCAATTAAATGTGTGTGATTTTCCAGAAGAACTAACATGCGGCCAAATAGATCATCAAGAACCGAAACTTGTTTTAGAGGGCCTTAAAGAACTAGATGAGTTGTTTCATGAAGTTTATTCCTCAGTACAGTTGTTTGATAATGGAGACCCTTTGGAAAGTTTACATAATGTTTGTAATACGATTATGTTTTTATATTCTGCAGGATATGTGGGAGATTTATGTCAGGAGGGAAATAACTATTTTTTGAATATTGATAAAAAGGAATTTAAGAGTCATTATAAATTATCCATGAATAAACCCGCGGACAATCTTTCGAGATTTGGATTTTACTATGAATATTATAAGGATGGAAAGGAAACGAAGAGCCTAAATAGATGTTCTACATTTTATTTATTCTGTGACAGTTATCATAATATTTTTCTGGCACTAAGTTATATTATGAAGAATGGGTTTTTAAATGTAACTGCGAAAGATTATGCCAGGATGCAGGGAATATTTTATAAACTGGATTATAGAAGTATATTTTTAAAGGAGAGTACAAAAAGAGAAGACATTTCTCCTCTCCGTATGGATATTTTAAATACGGCATGTAGCAGAAAGGCTTATCTTAAGAGTCTGGTCCAAAGCATTTTAGAACGGTTCCCATTATGTGCCAGGCCTAAATTTCACGAATATTATACTCCTCATTGGATATTGCAATTTTATACTAAACAAACAAATAAGTTTGTTTTTAATATTAATGTGCCTGCTGACACAATCTGCTTGGAAATTAGGTTGTCCACTGAAACAGTGGAAAAGTTAGCAGAGAAAATGGAGGTGATAAATGGACAGCTAGAACAGGAGCTTAAAAGATTTGGATGTATAGGCTGTAACAATCATTGTGAACAGGAGAATTTGCGGGAAAAAAATGGAGTTCAGTATTGTATCGGGTATGCAGAAGCCAGACTGTTGACACTTTATGTGACTTCAGAAGAAGATATAAAATCTGCGCTTATGCTTCTTGAGATGGAGCAAGAGGTTTTGGACTGGGAGTAACGGTTCACATGAAATGTATTATTTTCGGAGTGATAGTATCGTTAGAAAACATAGTTCCGGTTATTAAGAACAATAGGGCGTTTTCTAAATGTGACAGAAAGAGTATAATTGTATTCAAGATAAACCCTGTTTCGACGGGATATCACATTCGAAAAATACAGCAACTTACTAACAGATAAACCATACTGTTTGATGGCGGAGCTATGCCAGAATCAAAGGTATGCTGAAAGAGGATGCAATTAGTAAAATCAGGTAAGGGTAAAAATTATTAATGCCCAGGGTCTTGGTAAAGCTGAGGCATAAAAGTGGCGAGAAATGGAGAAAATATGATTGAGTTGATTGGATTTGAAGAAAGTGATAGGAACGAGTTTACAGAGTTGGCAATACAGTCTTTTGTAGAAGATAAAGAATTGTATGGAGATTATCCTCCGCTTATTGATATTGAGCATCGCAGCCTTCGTTTTATTGATCAAGGTAACACATTTAAAATTTTAAAGGATGGTAAGATGATAGGAGGAACGATAATATTTAGTGATAATAAGGGGCACTATACATTAGGAGCAATTTTTATTCATCCATCTTATCAGAATCAGGGAATTGGAGAGCAGGTTTTACATCTGGTTGAAGACCGGTATCCAGATGCTAAGTCATGGTATTTAGATACCCCGTATTTAAGTTATCGGAATCATCATTTTTATGAAAAGATGGGATATCGTAAAACAGGTGAAGAAATTCCGAATAAAGATAGTGATTTTAAATTGTTCTTATATGAAAAAGTTATGTAAGAAATGTGTGGATTGTTATTTACCGCAGGGACTGTTGCAAAGTGTATTTGCAACAGTCCTTTTTCTGATAATAAAAAATGGAAAGGAAAATAGAGATGATAAAATACTTTAATGTACCAGCGGATTTTAGGAGTGAAACTATTGATAAATATGAAGAATTAAATGAAAAATATACAGAATCCAAGGTGATTGAGACATATGGGCAAGTTACAATAGATAATTATATTGGATCAGGCAGGGCATATGATTTGCTTCCTCAAGTTGACTTAGAAGCCTTGGAAAAATACATTGCGTATTCTAGGGAAAGAGGGATTGGATTTAATTATACTTTAAATTCAACTTGTATGGGAAATATGGAATTTACCAGAGAAGGAATATTAAAAATCATCCGGTTTCTGGATGAACTGCACAGGGTGGGGGTGCGTTCTCTAACAGTAGCTTTGCCGCCTTTAATGGAGATCATCCGTATGCATCAATACGATTTTGAAATAAAGTCCTCTACAGTCTGTCAGGTGGTTAATGCGGATAAGGCGATGTCATATAAAAAATTGGGAGTAAATAAAATTGTAATTGATGAAAGTATTAACCGTGATTTTGAGGCTTTAAGAAACATCCGGAACGCATTCGGGGATAAAGTGGAAATCATAACTAATGTGATCTGTTATAAAAACTGTATTTATGAGATGTTTCATCATAATCAAACCTCTCATGATTCAGGAGTAGAATCGGATAAATCCAGTGCTACTTATTATTCACATCGTTGTATCATGAAACGTTGTGAAAGTCCGGAAAAGATTTTGAAGCTGGCATTTATTCGACCAGAGGATTTGGTGCATTATACGGATATTGGTATTCATTATTTTAAGTTGCAGGGAAGACAGGCGGTTAAAGATGGGGATCCGGTTCGTGCCGTAACCTGTTATATGGAGGAGGACTTTGATGGAAACTTAATGGAATTATTAGATATGTTCTCCCCAACAAATTCATTTCAGATTTATGTAGATAATAAGAAGTTAGATAATTTTATTGAGCCATTTGTAAAAATCAATGGTTTTTGTAAAAATAATTGTCTGGAATGTAATTATTGTGAAAAATTTGCAAAGGAGCATATGGATTACCAGGATATTGATAAAGTATTTCAGTTGGCTGAGAACTTTTATAATCAATATGACCAATTTAACAACATGGTAAAAGAAGTAGAAACCAGTAAATGCAGGGGTGTATAGTGTATGTTCAAGATTAAATACGATATATATGAATTAATTGGTGATTTATTATCAAAAGACGGATTCTATGTTGACTTAATGAGTTGTAAGGAATTTACAATCTGGTATCTTTTGCGGCAACTAAAAATAAGAAGTTTTGCTCCCGTTTTAGGCACTGTTTGTTTTATAAATGAAGCGGATCCTATGTGTCTTGATAAGGTGCTGATAAAAAGAAACAATAATTCAGATATTATATTTAGGAATGCAGAACGATTTTTTCAGGCAAAGAGAAAAATTTACAGGGAAGAAGATGGAAGTTATCAAGATTTTATAAAAGAGGCAATTCACCATGACCGTTTTGTATACGCTTTATTTGACAATCTCTATAATTCCCTTGCCCATTTCCATTCTTACGACAATGAGAAACATGGACATCCTATTGTAGGATATGATAATGACCGGAGTGTATATTTGAGTCTTCTGACGAACCAGCGGGAAATTACCTTTCACGATATGGATAAAATGATTGAGGATGGGTATTGCAAGTATGGAAGCTATAATGATATTTTATACTATTTTGAAAAAACTTCGTTCTTTCATCTTCCACAAGACCAGAAAGAACAAGTTAGAGAAGAATGCCTGGCTGATATTGATAACTCGATGAGGGATTGGGAAATAGAATTTCAATTTTTTCAGGAAGAGGTAGACGGTATCTATCAGGGGATAGAACTTCCCAGAGAGGAAAAAGAGAGATTGGCAGATGGAAAGAATGATTTTTATAATTTAATGATGATCGGATTTCATGGAAATTTTGTTTTCAAGCTTCGTTTACTTGAGCAGTTATGGGGAGTCTCTTTTCAGGATATAAAAGAAAAATTTCTTGTCAACCGAAAAGTAGCATTATTAATTGCTAATATGTTTCGTAAAGCTTCCATTATTTTAAAAAAGGATGAGGATTATTATAATCAAACTTTGCCTAAAATTGCAAAAAGAGTAGAACAGGCATATATCATAGAGGCAAAAGAAATTAAAAATCAGTTTTTGGCCCGGTTTAATAACTTGAGATAAATTTTATGATTCATATATGGAAAACAGGAGGAGAAGATGGGGAAAGTTTGTGAGATACAAGGAATAGAGCCTTTTAATGAGGTGTTTTATAAGGATTGTTATTTCAATTCACTTTTTTCGGTTATGAATTATTTTCAGTTGGATATCAGCTACGTACTTATTAATGATATATTTCATTATGAGTTGTTGAACCAGGCCAGTGGATTACGAGTTAGATATCAGGAGATAAGAAGTGTAAATGAAATCCTGGAAGAAGGTTCCATCAGAGTGGAATGTCAATTATATAGCAATAATATCATTGAAGACATAAAAAATGCTATATGCCAAAACATTCCAGTAATTCTCGCTGTTGACGGTTTTTATTGTCCCAATATTATTGATATATATCAAAAGAAGCATATACTTCATACCTTACTGATTGTTGGCTTTGACGATACTAAAAAAATATTTAGTATAATAGATCTGGAGGTGCTTAACAACTTAACTTATAAAAAATTCATTATTTCCTATGAGCAGCTAATAAGAGCTCATAGGGCAGATCTGGTCGTTTTAAACCAGGAGAAAGGAGAAAACACAATATTTTTTTATAGTGAAACAACTGGAAGCTGCCCGCTTCCAGAAGTTCGTTTTATTTATCTTAATAATTTAAGATTACAGGAAAATATAGTATGGAAGGGGATGGAAGATTTAAAAAAGTTTATACAGAATTATAAATCATTATGTTACTCTGAGAAAAGTTATGTTTCAAAGGAATTGCTTGACTGTTTTGTTGAGGTTTTTAATAGTAAGAAAGTGGAACTGTATCGTTTGCAAAGAATTTTTGGCACAGACCACCAACTTACCATAGCATATCAACAGCTTCAAGAGAAATGGAAACATATAATGACGCAATATGGACTTTATCATTATTCATCCAAAAAGCAAGAAAGTGTAATTTTTCAAATATCTGCCTGTTTAAGGGAGGCAGTGCAATTAGAAAAGAAAGTACTTTCTAAGCTTTTATTATATGAGGAGAAATAGAGTGGAAATTAGAGAAAAATTAATTGAAATAATTGTTAATGTAGTAGAGGAAGATGAGAGAACTGCTGCAAGAGAATATTTAAAGTACAATAATGATGTATCAAAGCTATCGATTAATTCGGTGGATTATATTAAGATTATCGTAGATATAGAGTTGGCTTTTGGTATTGAAATACAGGATGAACTCTATGAAATGACTTATTTTTCATTTTTCGATTTACTATATGAATATGTAAAAGAATGTGTAGAAGAAGGAACAGGTGGTATCCGGCTGTTAGGGAAATTACGAGAAATCAAATCCGTCGAGGAAAAGATATACCAGATAGTTTCGGACTTCTGTTCCGGAGATATGATTGAAAATTTAAAAATAGTACGGGATTTTAACCGAATTCATCTGGACTTCAATATGCTTGATCAGATATTATTAGAGATTAACAGAACCTACGGAGTCAACTTAAAAAAAGAAGCAATTATAAATCAAGAATATGGTAATATCAATTATTTAAGCAGGTATATTTATCAGAATAAATTGAGGGGTGAAGAAAGTGATACCGTATAAAAAGAAAGAATACTATGATTGCATTGATTGCACTCTGTCTATGATGTTTGAAAGCCATGGGGAAGATTATCGCAAGATGTTTATTTACGGTTTTGGATTTCATTATTTAAAAAGAGAAAATATACTTAATAATATTGTGGCAGCTACGCTTGTACCTGTCCAGGATATCATTTATAATTACACGGACCTGCAATATAATATCGAGTTTATAAAGCAGGAAAATCTAGAGGAATATATTATGGGAAGACAAAAAATGTCTGGGATATTAGGCATTGATTTGGATGCATTTTATTTGCCATGGAATAAATACTATAAAGTTATGCACAGAGACCATAATATTTTATTTGATTCTTATGATGAAGTAAATAAAACACTTGATGTATATGATGTTTACCTTAAACCAGAAATGCTAAAGTTAGATCTGGAATTATTAAGAAGTAGCTATAAGTTTTCATATTATCTTACCAAAAAGGAAACAAATTTTCAATACGGTGATAAAGTGAAACTGGAGCAGTTAAAAGACTTTTTAAAAGAGACTCCCGAGGAAAGGGAGGAAAAAATACAATTCTTTATTCAAGATATACAGAATATGGTTTATTTTGATTATGAAACAAAACTGGTAGATGCATCGGATTTTATTTTTTTCTTTACAGATTTTATCTGGTGCAGGGTTAAGGCATTAGATTATATCAGGTTGCTTCAAGAGCATTCGGAACATAAAAATCTGGACTTGATCGCGGAGGCGCTGCAGAAAAGCTTGCCATTATGGAAAAAACTTAGAAATATGATTGCAAAAAATCTTATTTTAAAAGAAAATATGTGTAAAAAACGAATTGACAAGCTGGCACCAGGGCTTATACAAACGGAGAAGAGCCTGGTTGCGTTTATTGATGACATGTAGGGCTGGATAGTCGTACAGGACAGGAAGGTTGATTATATGAAGGATATCGCAATTATAGGAATTGGGCTTACGTTGCCTTATGCAGAAAATTTGGAAGAATTTTGGGAGATATTGAGGTCTGGTGTAGATTGTCTCAGAGAAATGCCAGTTCACAGACAATTTGATGTGGAACAATATTATCAGGCATATGAACAGGATTGCAGTGAATATGATATTCCTATGGGGGCTTATTTAGAACATGTGGATTTCTTTGATTATCAGTTTTTTGGTATGAATTATGATGAGGCAGTTCTGCTGGAGCCTGCGCAAAGACTTTTGTTTCAGACAACATGGAAAGCTATAGAAGATGCCGGATATACTAAAGCCGACATTTCAAATACAGATACGGCAATTTATTTAGGGTGTTCAAATAGTGAGGAGTATAAAGGCTTTGGTATGCTTTCCCATCAATATCCTCTGTACCGTCCGGTAGATGCAGAAAGTATTTCGGATTATTTTCATTGGAGTGGGATCAGTGTAAAGATAAATACCGTTTGTTCTTCATCGCTGGTAGCAGTACACCAGGCATGTCAGGCATTGAGTGACGGTGAAGCAAATATGGCAATTGCAGGGGGGATCAGACTTAGTCTTCTGCCTTTAAAATATACGAAAATTGGTGTAGAATCTGACGATGGGATAACCAGGCCATTTGACAGTAAGGCTGCTGGCTGTGGGGGTGGAGAGGGAGTTATCACGATACTTTTAAAGAAATTTGAGCAGGCCAAAAGAGACAAAGACTATATACATGCAGTGATTAAAGGCAGCGCCTGCAATCAGGATGGGGCAACGATAAGCCTCTCGGCTCCAAACAGGGAAGCACAGACTCAGGTAATACGAAGTGCATGGAAAAATGCAGGTATAGATCCAGAGACAATAACTTATATAGAAGCACATGGAACTGGCACGGAGCTGGGTGATGTGGTGGAAGTAGAAGGAATCACAAAAGCTTTTGAAGAGCATACCATGTGCCGTCAATTTTGTGGAATAGGATCTGTAAAATCTAATTATGGACATATGGAGGCAGCCGCAGGGCTTTTAGGATTGGTGAAGGCAGTTCTGGTCTTAAAGAATAAAATAATACCGCCAACATTACATTTTTCATATCCCAATAAGAATATTTTGTTTCCAATGACGCCTGTATATGTCAATCTACATAATACACAATGGGAGCAGGAGAACTCTGTTTATCGCTGTGGGGTCAGTTCATTTGGCTTTACCGGGACTAACACCCACGTTGTGCTGGAAAGAGCTCCTGAGCCTGAACATAAAGAGGAGCCGTTATCGGTCTGTCTTTTAACTATTTCAGCGAAGGACAGGGCAGTCTTAGACAGGCATATTTTAAATTATATAAATCTAAATTACGAAAACAGGTCGCTCACTGATATATGCTATACAGCAAATGCCTGCAGAGAGCATTATAATTATAGACTGGCAATTATTTTTAAAAATAAAGAGGATCTAATAAATAAATTAATTTGCTGTTTTGAAAGGGGAAATTCTTTAGAAAAAGAGAAGGGCATATATTATGGGTATGTTACAGACCAGGAAGATGTGGAACTTTCATGGCAGGAAATTATCACGGATAAAGAAGAATTATTATGGGAAAGAATAGCCTGTCTTTATGTAGCTGGAAGGGCGGTGCCCTGGAAGATGGTTTACAGGAACATTGAGGCCAAAAAGATTAGTTTATTTCCATACTCTTTTGCTAGAAACAGATGTTGGGTAGATGCAGGAAAAAGTAAAGAAAATAAAGCAGCAAGGCCATATTATACTCTTATGTTTAAGGAATCATCAGTGAAAGAGCCTTTGAAAACAAAGGTTACAACTGTAGTAATGTTGCTGCACGGAAGCGATATAGGAAAACAGTTGGCGGAATTCCTAAAAAAGAAAGGAGTATTTGTAATTGAGGTAAATTTATCCGATTCTTTCAAAATATATCATGAATCTTCCTTTTCGTGTGGTCAATCAGAAAAGGATTTTGAGCAACTGTTCCATAATATCACAGTGGGCGATTCGGTATCGTTCCTTTTTGATGCCTGTTATTGGAACAAAAATAGTACGCTGACAGAAAATTCCCAGGTTTTAACGGATGGACTTCGGTATCTATATAATTTTGTCAAGGTATTAGGAAGGCAGCAGATAGGAAAATGTATGCTAAATATAGTCACATCAAATACCTTTACCGTGGATGGCAGAGCACAGAATTATGAGGGTGGTAATGCTGCGTTTATTGGTTTTGGGAAAGCAATACAGGGAGGGTATCACACTATTACCTGTAAGTGTATTGATACAGATGAAGATTTTCATGCGATATGGAAGGAACTGCGTACTGTTTCCGAAGATTATTTGGCGGTGTATCGTAAGGGGAAGCGGTATATACAATTTATTGACAGAAGACATGGACATAACGGCAGACCGTATGAATTTAAGGCGGAGGGAGTCTATCTCTTAGCGGGCGGGCTTGGTAATATTGGCATTAATATTGCCAATGCCATTTCTTATTGGGGTGCAAAACACATTGCAATCATCAGCCGGAGGACATTGCCGGAACGGAGTAATTGGGAACGTATTTTACAGGATTCTGAGCAATATGACAGTAAAGATATCCAAGTTATCCGAAGGCTCTTTGAAATAGAAAAACTAGGGAGTAGAATACATCTCTATTCTGGCGATATTACACATCTCGGACGTGTAGATGAAATAATAAAGGATTGTGTAAGTAAGTTCGGGAAAATAAATGGTATTTTTCAGTGTACAGGTGTCGGCGTAGGAAAGAATGGGATATCAATCAGTATGGGAAACGATATTATGCTGCATAACAGTATTGCTTCAAAGATAACCGGAACCTGCAATATGCTAGAAGCAGCGAATCGCTTCACTTATGATTTCTTCATGGTACTTTCTTCACCTATCTCCGTTACAGGGGGAGTAAATTCGTCAGGATATATTGCTGCAAATGCGTTTTTGGACACTCTTGCAGATTATGGACAGAATAGAAATAAAAATATTTTGGTATTAAGTTTAGCGCCATATGAAAAGACAATCAGACAGTATGATACGGAATTTAATCAGGAAATGCATTTGTTTCAGTCAATGGATACAAGAAGCATTCTTAGGGCGTTAGAGGATGCATTAGCACAGCCAGGCGGTTATATGCTGGCAGGGAAACTTAATTATGGCTCCAAGTTGTTTCAGATGAAAGAAATTCTTCCCTTTCGTTTTTCTTTAGAGATACTAGAAGAGAATAACAGATATGAAGAACAAAGGGGCGGTGACGAAAAGAAACAGGAGGTCAGGCAGATACAAATTACAGGAGAAGAAGCTGACAGCCTCAATGAGACAGACAGAAAAATTATCTATATTTTGTGCAGTTATTTGGGATATGAAAAGATAAGCCTGGCGGATAATTTCTATGAGACGGGAGGTGATTCTCTAATAGCGTTGAAAGTTATCAGCCATATAAATGACGCCTTGGGAATTCATGCTGTAGTGTCGGACCTTTTGAATAATCCTGAAATTTACCAATTTCTTCATACCCTTCAAGAGAAATATATTTTATCATCGGAAAAAACAATCTTTCAGAAGACCGAGAGTGGTCCGGAGGAATATTATCCTGTCTCATCTCCTCAGAAAAGACTGTTTTTATTAAGTCAGAGGGAATATGCAGTCTCCGGATGGAATATATGCTATGTTATGGAGGTAACAAAAGGGAAATTGAGGAAAGAAAGGTTAGAGGATGCATTTAAAAACCTGATCCGGCGGCATGAGTCCTTGCGAACCTCTTTTCATTTAAGGAAGGGAAAGGTGGTACAGAAGATCCATGATAAAATAGATTTTTCCGTACAATTTGTAGACGGAGTTTCTGATTTGAACCCTTACCTGTCATTGCTGACAGAACCTTTTCATTTAGGAAAGCCACCTCTGTTGCGGGCTATGGTCGTTACGACCGTAGAAGACAAGTCTTTTTTTCTGTTTAGTTTGCATCATATTATTTCCGATGAAATCACTATGGGAATTATTGTGAGAGAATTAACGGCACTTTATCAGGGAGAGAAACTATCGGAGGAATATGCCCAATATAAAGAATTTGCCTTATTGCAACAGAGGGAATTCCAAGCCGGGGGATATCAAAGAGAAGAAAATTACTGGCTACAGGTGTTTGCTGACAGACTGTCCAGCCAAAGGCTGGAGTCCATGTATGATGGAACAGGGAAGAACCCATCGGAAGGGGACCGTATACATTTTCAGTTACCAAAAGATATTTCCTGTCAAATAAAAGAATATGCAAAGAACTACAATGCTATGAGTTACTGGTATCTTATGGCTGTTTTTCAAGTATTGTTATCAAAGCATATAAACAGCCAGGATGTTGTGACAGGAGTTACTACAACAGGACGCCATTATATGCACTTTGACAATACGGTAGGTATGTTTGTAAATGTACTGCCTCTCCGGACCTTTGTTGACAAAAGTTTGTCTTTTCATGAGCTTATGTTGGCGGTAAAAGAAAAGATTATTGCTGCTTACGAACATCAAAAGTATCCATATGATAAATTGGTAGAAGTGGTGCAGAAAAAATATGGATATTTGCTCGAGGTGAACATATCCTTTCAAATGCACAAGCTTCTATTTGAAGATATGGAATTTACAAAGGAATTTAAGCTAAAATTATGTGATTATCCATATAAAGCCTCAAATCAGGACATACTGTTAGAGTTTTATGAGAGAGACAGCCAGTTGATTTTTGATCTAACCTACAGTACTGCCAAATTTGCAAGAACTACAATGGAAACCTTTATCGAGGAATTCCTCAGCCTGATTCAAAAAGTACTTAGAAATCCATCTATAACAGTACAAAAGCTGACGGAAAATATAGTGGGGATTAGCGGATCAAATTAAGAAAGAAAGGAATACCACAGGTTTTGTGTTGCAAGATGAATTGTGGTGTAGGGTAGAATAAAATTGACTAATAATACTATATTTAGGTGCCCGAATTGCAGGGGCAGTTTGATTCATTTAGGTGAGCATGTCGCCTGTGTACCATGTGGGTTAAACTATCTGGTAAGAGATGGGATTCCGATTTTATTATTAGAAGAAGCAGAAGGGCAATATGGGGATAAGGGCATTGACTACACGATTACTATTCACAAGCAGGAGGTAAAAGACGGGTATAGTCATGTAGCAAAATGTATTGAACAATCGGGGATACAGGACAATGTATATTTTTTGAATTTGGGCTATGTATCAGATGGCAGTCCTCAATATGCGGTGCGTGATGTACCATTAACTGCAATTAACAAGAATTCTGTTAAATTATTTTTGGAGACCACAGGCGATTATAATTTTAATGGCAAGGATTTGTTGGAGGTGGGATGTGGAAGAGGTGGAAATTTATATACAATTCATCAGTATTATGAAACGAGAATCTCAACGGGGATAGATTTGTGTATGGCAAATATCAAATTCTGCCAATCATCTCTTGCCGGCTCAAATATTAGCTTTGCGGTTGCAGATGCAGAAAAAATGCCATTTGCTGATAACAGTTTTGATGTTATTGTAAATATTGAATCGTCCAGTGCATACACAGATATAGAAAGCTTCTATCACAATGTCCATAGAGTATTGAGGACAGGAGGCTTTTTTTTATATGCCGATGTAATGGAAAATTCAATTTTTGATTCAAATATAAAGTATCTGCAAAGTTTGGGCATGGAACAGATACGTTATACGGATATTACTATGAATGTATTATTATCCTGCTATCAGGAATATAGAAAAAAAATATTAGCATATAAAGAAGCAGAAATATTTGCCAGGAAAGAGGAGTTAGAAGATTTTATCGGAATGCCGGGCAGTAAGATTTATAATAGCATGAAATCTGGCAGAAAAACATACCGGATATATCATTTCAGGAAACGGACAGGAGGAAAGGGATATGAATAAGATTGCTGTTGTATTTCCGGGACAGGGCTCACAGTTTATTGGAATGGGAAAGTCTTTATGCCAGCAGTTTAAGATAGCAGAGCAGGTGTATGAAGAAGCGGAAGAAGTATTGGGTATCCCATTGCGCCAGATTTGTTATGGAGGAAGAATTAGTGAGTTGAATAGGATTACCACATTGTTTCCGGCAATTATTACGTATGGTGTTGCCTCTTACCGGGTGTTTGAGGAAGTGACGGAAATCAAACCTGATTATATGGCAGGACACAGTCTGGGTGAATATGCAGCATTGGTTTGTTCTGGGATTTTAAATTTTGCCGATGCAGTTCGGCTTGTTGAAAAGCGTGCCAGTCTTTGTTTGAAGTATTCACTGGGAGAACATGGGACGATGACAGTAATTGATGGCTTAGATGCCGATGCGGTTCTTAAATATTGCCAGTATTTGTTGCAGGAGGGAGAAAATGTCTATATTGCCTGTTATAACGAGGAAACACAGGTCGTAGTTTCCGGTTGTTCCCAGGCAGTTATGAAGCTAGAAGATATGGTAATAGAAGCGGGGGCGCAGATAAGTCCTATGATTATGATGCCTCCTTTTCATTCTCCTCTGATGCAGCCCGTTGTCAAAGAAATGGAGACATTATTGTCGTCAATATCGTTTCAAGAAGGCAGTGTTGCAGTGATTGCAAATGTTGATGGAATGCCTTATCCTTTTAGGAAGGAAGAAATTATAAAAACGCTCACTAAACATCTGGTAAGTCCGGTTATGTGGTGCCAGAGCCAGCAGTATATGCAACGGAATGGTGTCGGCACTGTAGTGGAGATGGGAGCCCATCATTATCTTACTAAAATGGTGCAAGAAATTATTCCAGAGTGCAAGGTATATGCTTATGGAGTAAATCAAGACTGGAATTTATCAGAATCGTCCGGTGTGAATGACAGTCGGCAACGTGACCGGATAAAGGAATATATTAAAATTGTTGTTGGAACCAGAAACTATTCAAACAATAAAAAAGATTATGATGAAAAGATAATTAGAAAATACAGAGAATTAGAAGCAATTCAAAATGACAGAAATGCCATTGAAAGGGCGGAGAAGCTGCTGCAGGAGATACTTGATTTAAAAGAGGTACCAGAGTCGGTACGAAAGCAATATCGGGAGGAGCTGGAAGCGTATCAGAAATAGGAAAGGTGGATGATTATGAGAGATGATATTGCAATTGTGGGAATCGGGTTAAAGATAGCGGACTGTTCTTCATTTCAAGAGTATGATCTGAAGTTGCAGAAAAGGGAAAACCTGTGTCAGAACCTGGAGGGAAGACGGCTGAAAGATATATGTAATTATTTAAAAATAATTCATAAAAATGTTGGACAAATGCCAGGTGAAAAGCATTATTTTTTAAAAGATATTGATCTGTTTGATTATGCTGCATTCCATATTTCACCAAAAGAAGCCGCTTATATGGATCCCAATCAAAGACTGATGTTAGAAACCGTTTATCATGCTTTTGCAGATTCGGGAATGGATATAAAGAAAGGTTCAAATACTGCTGTTTTTATAGGGTATAGAGAAAATCATGACTATTTGGAATTGGTAAAAGCTTATGATTCGGATATGCTCTCCTTTGCGTTGCCAGGAAACTTACCGGCAGCGATAGCGGGAAGGATATCCTATACCTTTGACTGGAGGGGGAATTGTCAGTTAATAGATTCCGGGGATTCCTCTTCCGTCTTAGCTTTGCAGTCGGCTTGCGGCTCTATAAGCAGTGGGGAAGCAGATATTGCTGTGGCTGGTGGAATTGATTTATATATACTTCCCTTTGAGGATCAAGACAGGGGAGGAATATATGAGTGGAAGCCCAAGGGAGAGTGTGTAGCAGTGGTGGTTTTAAAATCCTTATCACATGCGATAAGGGATAGGGATCCCATATTTGGCGTTATTAAATGCTGCGTATCGAATAGGGGATCGCTACATGACTCTCTGCTGCAAAAGGAAAATCTGCTGGCTGATTGTCTGCGGATGGCGGGAGACAGGGCAGGACAGATCACTCTTGTTGAATTATCCGGAACAGCGGATACAAGAGAGCAGGAGGTTTTGAAAAGGTTACTAAATAAAAGCCAAAATCTAAAAAATGAAGTTCCTGTGATAGATGTATTGTCAGATGATATTGCAAACCTGGAAGTTTCATCTGGATTAATGGGACTAATTAAAGCTCTCCTTTCCCATGACAGTCAGAGGAATGAATTTTATTCTACAGACGATAAGGAGATGTGTCTGCTTGCACATTTTGGAAAGAGTGGTGGAAATACCGGCGTAATTCTGGAAAAAGCAAGAGTGCCTGTCAGAAAAAGAAAACGGTTGTCGGCAGAAAAAGGGAAACCAGCACTGGAAAATCGCAGATGCTGGATAGATAATTAATAGAAAGGAAGAAATATGTATAGGGAAGAAATAATTCAGAAGTATATGCTTGACATACTAAGGAAATATCCGGAACATATTGCACTTATCTGTGAGGAAGAACATATTTCTTATAAAGAACTGTATCAGGCTGCGGATACAATAGCCTGTGGAATAAAAGCGGCAGGCATTGAGAGGCAGAGTCATATCGGGGTGTATATGGATAATAAGGTTCATATTATTTATGCTATGCTCGGGATAATGAGAGCAGGTTGCGTATTTGTTCCGTTGGATACAGGATACAAGCTAAGCCGTGTAATTCAAATATTGGATAATGCGGATGTGCAGCTTGTGATATCTGATCAGGAGAAGACGAAAATATGGGATAGAAAGAATTACAGGGCGGATATCCTTGACGTAGAGGAACTGCTAAAAGAAGAGTACAGTCTGGGTTTTGATGTTTCAGAGGAAAGCTATCATCCAAATGATAAATTATATATTTATTTTACATCAGGAACTACAGGCCAGCCTAACGCAGTTGTCGGAGGGAATAAGTCCCTGTTGCATTTTATCCAATGGGAGATTGATAAGCTTCATGTTACGGTTGGTACGAAAGTCAGCCTGCTCACCTCCCCCTGCCATGACCCTTATTTGAGAGATGTTTTTGTACCTCTGCTGTCAGGCGGGACCGTGTGCATACCATCGCATCGTGATCATGTATTGGCAAATAATTTGAGGGGGTGGATGAACCAGACAGGAATTCAAATACTACACTGTACGCCGAGTGTTTTTCATGTGTTGAATTCTGGTCTTTTGACTTCTAAGGATTTTATAGCACTAAAGTATGTATTATTGGCAGGAGAAAAAGTAACGCCTTGGTCGTTAAAGTACTGGTATGATATCTTTGATGAAAGAATTCAACTGGTCAATCTTTATGGTCCCACTGAGACAACTCTTGCCAAATTGTTTTACTATATCCATAAAGAGGATTGTAAAAAAGATGAGATACCAATAGGTAAGCCTATTAAGGATTGCGAAGTTATATTGATTGATGAAGACGGCAATATGGGCAATGTCGGCGAAATACATATAAAAACCCCTTATATGACAAAGGGGTATTATCGGAACGATGAGCAGAACCGGATTCGGTTTATTCAGAATCCATTCACCAGGGAAAAGGATATCATCTATAAAACAGGCGACTTTGGAAAGCGGTTACCGGATGGAAATATTGTATTCACCGGAAGAAAGGACCAACAGATTAAAATTATGGGTAACCGCGTAGAAGTTGGTGAGATAGAAAGAAAAGTCCAGAGTTTTCCAGGGATAAAGGACTGCGTTGTAGATTATCATACCTTGACATTAGGAGATGAGGGCCGGGATTCTTGTATAAAATGCGGAATTCCTTCTAATTTCCCAAATGTAGAAATTGATTCAGAAGGGATATGCAATCTATGTCATATGTATGAAAAAAGACATGTAGAGATAAATCAATATTTTAAAACCCCTGCTGATTTTGAAACGGTTTTTATGGATGCGGGGGAAAGGAAGGGAGGGGATTATGACTGTCTGTTATTATATAGCGGAGGCAAAGACAGTACCTATGTGCTCAGTAAATTACTGCATATGGGGCTGAATGTTTTGGCGTATTTTTTTGACAATGGATATACCTCTGAACAGGCATATAAAAATATTATCCACTCTTTTGAACAATTTCAAGTAGATTATGTGATTGATAAACAAGAAAACATGAATGATATTTTTCTTTCAGGCATTAAAAAGGAATGTAGTGTCTGCAACGGTTGTTTCAAAGTGCTCAGTTATCGTAGCTTGAAGTTGGCGTTTGAGAAGGGGATAAAATATATTGTAACGGGGTTTAGCCGCGGACAGATTTTTGATCTTCGTCTGGAAAGTATTTATAGGCAGAACTGTTTTGATCAGGAAGAGGTTGAAAAGACAATAGAGCAGCACAGATTGTTTTATTTTTGTAAGACAGATTATGTGACTGAGAACATGGATGAAATGTATAGAACAGCGGAGAATATGCTAAAATCAGTTACTTTTCTGGATTTTTATCGTTACTATGATGTTAGTAAGCAGGATGTTTATGATTATTTGAAAAAAGAGTGTCCTTTTTGGGTAATACCCGAAGATACGGGAAAGTGTTCTACCAATTGCCTGATTAACGACGTAGGCATTTATTTGCAGCGACGGATGTATGGATACGATAATTACACTTCAAAGGATTGTTGGGAGAAACGTTTATCATCAAACTATCAAAAAGAAGAGTTTCATTATGGTGATATTGATATCAATAAAGTCAATATCATTTTGAAAAAGATAGGGTATAAAACAGATTATCTTAATATTCCATATGGAAATCAAGTGCTGAAAGCTTACTATGTATCTGAGGAGGAAATAAAGGAAGAGGACATCAGGAATTATTTAATTGAGGAATTACCGGAATATATGGTTCCGGCTGAAATAACACGGCTGGAGGAGATACCGCTTACGTTGAACGGAAAGGTTGATTATGCAAATCTGGCAAAACAGAAGAAGGAAGAAGTCAAGGCTGCCAGATGCGGGAATCCAATTCAGGCTCGGATTATTGAGATTTGGAAAGAAATTCTTAACATTGATAACATTGATGTTAAAGACAGCTTTATGGATATTGGAGGGAATTCCTTAAATGTATTGAACCTCATATCGCAGATTTATAACGAATTTGAGGTGGAACTGGATTTGGGGGATCTATTCCATGAGTCAACGGTGGAGTCAATTGTACATCGTATTGAGCAGGCTGACAAAGCAGGCAGATAAACTGGTTTATTGTTATAAAGAATGGAGGAGAGTATGAATAGAGAGGAAGTAATTATAAAATTAAAGGAAATTATAATTAAAACGATGGAACTTAGTGTGGAACTGGAGCAAATCAAGGGAGAGAATCTTGTTGAGGAAATAGGTTTTAACTCGGTAGATGCGCTGGAAATTCTTGTATGGGTTGAAAATGAATTTGATATAAGGTTTCCTGATGAAGATCTAAGCTCTGAGTTGTTAATTTCTCTTGATAATCTGGCTGATTATGTTATTAGAAGAAAGGTGCAGAATTGATGAATGATCATATGTTTCATGTGCCAGTCAGTTTGATCATCATAACATATAATAAACTTACTCGTCTTGCGCTGACATTAGAAGCTTTAAAAAGGGCTGATTACATAGAAAAGACAGAGATAATTATAGTGGATGACGGTTCAGATGACGGTACAAAAGAGTATTTGGATAGATGGAAGGAGCAAAATGAGTATCTGAATATTAAGGTAATACATATAGCTAATTCCGGACGTTCGGTTGCCAGAAATGTTGGTATTATGGAATCTATGGGCAGCATTGTTATATTTATGGATGACGATATGTTAGTCAGCAGGGAATTTATTACCGGTCATTGTCAGGCACATGCAGAACGGGACGATTTGGTAGTACATGGGATGATTTACAGTTTCCCGGTTCTGAAGTTTATGGCGGACCCGGCAACAGGGGAACTTTATTTAGGAGGATTAGCGAAAGAGAATTTGAAAAAAGAGATTTTGACACCAGATATCATAGAGGATCCTGTACGTCTGGAAGAATACATTCAAAAAAATGCCAGATTATCAAAATTTGAGAAAGATATTTATGAATTATATCATTCTACAAGGGAAGAGGAAAGTCGTTTCCGCTGGATTGGAACTACTGGTGGTAATTTTTCTATTTCAAGGAGAAGAATACTAAAAGTGGAAGGTTTTGACCTTTATATGGGAAAAAACTGGGGGTGTGAGGATTTAGAGCTAGGCTTCCGCATCTATCTGTCAGGTTGCCGGTTTGTATATTGTACAAAGGCAGTTAACTATCACATCAGCCATTATAGGGCAGATTTTATGGAGAACCATGATCAAGCATTGGCATATTTTGTGAATAAGCACAAGGAAAGAAGTATTTGCATGCTGGAGGAGTATTTTCATGAAAAGCAGGCAGATTTAATGGAATGGAAGGCAGCGGTTGATAAAGCAGGAGGGGTTCTATGAAAATGGTGGTTATGGGATTTGATGGATGTGCTGTAAAGCTGCTAAACAAATGGAAGGACAGGCTTCCTGCATTCTCGTATTTAATGGAGCATGATAAACTTGGAACTTTATGTTCAACTACTCCTCCTCATACTGCGCCAGGCTGGACTTCGGCTTTTACAGGCGTTGGCAGTGGAAATCATGGCATTTATCAGTTTTGGGATACGCAGGCTCCCGGGTATATAGGGAGATTTATGGGAAGTAGTGATTTAAAACGATCAACAGTGTGGGAAATATTAAACACCTTCGGATATAAAACAGGAGTTTTAAATGTACCTATGACACATCCGCCGAAAGAGCTGAATGGGTTTATATTGACCTGGCCGCTGCATAATACCCTGAGATATGCTTATCCTGATCATTTATTAGTGGAGATTGCTGAACATGGTGGGCATTATATATCTGATTTAAGTACCATGTTTCAAGGAAATTTTAAGGACTATATCGAGCAGGCATGTGCTATAACCAGAAAGAGATTGATTACATTGAAATATCTGATAGAAAAATATCAATATGATTTTTATGTATCCGTCTTTACAGAAATGGATAGGGTCTCTCATTTCTATTGGAATTATATGGATAAGGAGAGCCCATATTATATTGATCATGTAGAAAATGAGCTAAGCCTGGCAGTGGAGAATATATATAAAGAAGCAGATGCAGCTTTGGGCGCCATTATGCAGTTGATGGACGAGGAAACATTGCTTCTTGTACTATCTGATCATGGTTTTTGTAAGGGGAATCTGAATTTCTATGTGCAGTCTTTTCTGTTACAGGAGGGAGATTTGACCCTTGTGGAAGGTAAGCCCGATATGACGGATTGCAACGGGACAGCGTCCGTGTTGGACGTAAAAACAGATTCTTGGCTGGAATGTGTCCAGGATGGCAAAAAAAGCGAGATAGACTGGACGAGAACCAAGGCATATATGGCGGCTCCGGGATCTTATGGCATCAACATTAATTTAAAGGGAAGGCAGCATAATGGGATCGTCAATAAAGAAGAATTTGGATCTGTCAGAAACAGCATTATGCAAAAGCTGCGAAAGGTGGTTCATCCGGTTACAGGGAAGCCTTTATTTGATAAAGTGCTGCCTAGAGAGGAAGTATATACAGGCGATATGCTTTCTGGCGCCCCGGACATTATTCTTATTCCTGATGGGTATGGAACTATGGTGCATCACGACATTAAACCTGGAATTTTATTTGGTGAGCCAGAACAAAAAGGAATGCATGATATGGATGGAATGTTTGCGTTGTACGGGAAGGAAGTTGAGAGTGTGACGATGCCTTCCCGGGCTTCCATAGAGGATATTTCTCCAACGATATTAAGTTACTTTGGGATAAAAGTACCTGAATATTTTGAAGGAAAACCAATCTATCATTTTCATCGGAAGGATTTAAAAGTATTTAATAATGAACGGTCTCATCACAGCAAATCCAACAGTGAGGATAGCTATAGCAGGGAAGAAGCGGAGGATGCAAAGAGGCGGTTGAAGGCACTTGGATATTTATAAGAAAAGAGGTTATTGATATGTTTAGTCCATATCTTGGTAAAGAATATACAAACCAGGAGATAGAAAATGCTCTGTATCAATGTAGCGGAAAGCTCCAAGTGGTTCATTCTTATCACAAATACAAGCAGGCGGCAGAAGCTATATCGGCAGGAAAAATTATTGCATGGTTTCAAGGAAGGTCTGAATATGGTCCCAGAGCCCTTGGGAATCGAAGCATCTTGGCAGATGCGAGAAACAAAGAAATGAAAGACATCGTCAATCGTAGAGTTAAGTTCAGAGAGTCTTTCAGACCTTTTGCGCCTTCTGTTTTATATGAGCATCAGCAGGAGTATTTTGATTTAGATATTCCGTCTCCCTATATGCTTATGATTGCAAATGTGCTTGAAAACAAAAGAGATGCCATCCCGGCGGTAGTACATGTGGATGGTACTGGCAGACTACAGTCTGTGATGAAAGAGTTGAATCCAATTTATCATAAATTGATTGAAACCTTTTATCAGATTACGGGTATACCTGTTATTCTCAATACATCTTTTAATATCAATAAAGAGCCTATTGTAGAATCACCAACGGATGCATTGAAATGTTTTTTAAGTACGGACCTGGATGAGTTATATCTGGGAGATTATGTTATTACAAAAAGGTAAGGAGTTGATTTCTTGTATATATTGGGACTTGGAGGCTCTAATCACGATTTTTCATCATGTTTATTAAAAGATGGAGAGATACAGTGTGCGATTGAAGATGAAAGAATAACTAGAATTAAGAATTGTAAAGACCTGTTTCTGGACTTGGCAAAGGGATTTTCAAGAAAATACTGCCTTGAACATATAGGAATTGATATAGATTCTGTTGATTTGATAATAGGTAATGATATATTGAATCCTATTATGTTCTCCAGATTAGACAAAGAGGTGTCTATAATAAATCACCACATGGCTCACGCAGCCAGTACTTTTTATACCTCACCTTTTGATAAGGCAGCAATACTAGTGATTGATGCAGTTGGTTCTAAAAGATGGGATGGAAAGACGCAACAATATGAGTCCGTATCTTTTGGATATGGAAATGGTAACAAGATAGAGATATTAGATAAAATTGAGGGAAAAAATATATCGGGTACAGATTATATAGAAAATTCATTAGGAATATTCTATTCTATCATAACAGATGTAATTGGTTTTGGAGAGCATCAGGAAGGAAAAACAATGGGATTATCCCCCTATGGCAGGGATACTTATTATGAAGATTTTAAAAAGCATATAAGGTATATTGGCAATGGAAAAATAGAAATGGGAGAATCCGATATCTCCTTTTTTTTATCTTTAAAAGATAGCATAAGTTATTGTCAAAATAAAGAAAAGGCATTTTCCATGAAACAGGACTATGCTTATGCGGCACAGAAATTGACAGAAGAATACCTTTTCCAGCTTTGCAGGCATCTGAAAAAATTAACAAAAGCAGATTACTGCTGTCTGGCAGGGGGAGTTGCTCTCAATAGTGTTTCAAATTATAAGATATATAAATCGGGTTTATTTCGGAATCTATATATACAGGCGGCAAGCGGAGACAATGGAACATCTCTTGGAAGTGCATTATATGGTTATTATTCTATTCTCGGCAATAAGAGAAAAGGGGAGGTATGGTAAATGGCTAAATTATATGTAATATCCTTTGAGGGAATGAATATGGAGATATTACAGGAATATATAGAGAGAGGAAAATTAAATGCTTTTAGGCATCTTCTTGAAGAAGGGCACATAGGAAATCTGAAAACCAGCCGGATACCCTATGAAGCATCGGGATTAATATCCGCATTTTCTGGTCTGGAGGATTATGAACATGGAGTTTTATCGTACTGGAAAGCGCATAATTATGATTATATTCCTAAGACATACACCTCAGAGGACATAAAGAAACATATGCTGTGGATGCAGAAAGAAATGCAGGATATTGTTTTTAATATTGTAAATATATTTGGGACACACCCTGCTTATCCGGTAAATGGCTCACTAATTACATATGCTATGAACCGTACCTTACGGTTTTCCTATCCAGAAAATTTAATACGGGACTTTGCATCACAGGGCTTGCCATATGTTCAGGATATGGGTGCCTTTTTTAAGGGGCAGGATAAACAGGATTTTTTGGCGGAGATCTCTCGTGTTGAGAGGATGAGACATGAGATCAGCAAAAAATTAATGAGTAATTCCTCCGCGGATGTTGTAATCGTTAATTACACTTGTATTGACAGGGTATGTCATTTTTATATGAATGAAATCAACAATTATGGCATGGCACTTGAGGACAAGGCAATTTATCAGATGTACCAAAAATGTGATTCCATTCTTGGAGATATTCTGAAGTTTGTTGACCAAGACCAGGCGGATTTACTGATATTTTCTTCCGTAGGATTTCAGCCTTTATCAAAATTTGTTGAAATCAACTCATATCTGGAGAAAAAGAAACTATTGGTCTTTGGAAGTGATGGAAGACGTCCGGATTGGAAGAAAAGCATAGCTTTTGAAGCAGTACAAGGTACTCATGGAATTAACATAAACCGAAAAGAATGGTATCATTCCGGTATGGTAGATGAAAGTGAATATTCTCAGGTTTTGCACGATGTGATTGATCTGCTCAAGCAGATGCCCAATCCATATAATAATAATCCTATGTTTGAGAGTGTGGTCCCGGGTAGTGACTATTATAAAGGTCTTTCTCAGGCACCGGATATTATTGTCTGCCCATATGATCACAGATATTTACCATATGGGGATACTTATTGGTCTGATCGCGTTAAGCGTCACTCGCAGACTGGCTGGCATAGCGTAGATACAGTATGGGGAGGGCTTGGGCCGCAGATCAGTAATCACATTGTGAAAGACAAGGACTGCCACATTACCCAGATTGCGCCAACGATTTGCCAGCTTTTAGGGAAAACAGTTCAAAATTGTTCGGCGAAGAGCCTTTTGGAAAATTAGCATTTGCCGGACAAGAAAATAGTAAAGGAGGGCTATATGAATGGTAAACCTATTATTTTGGTGACAGGAGGTACAAGAGGAATAGGATATTCTATTGTATCGAAAATGTTAAGTGAAGGAAAACAGGTTATATGCTGTTCACGTGAGAAAAGAGAACATGTTCATGAGCAATTTGCAAAACTTTTGTTATCCAACGAGCATCTGCTTGACTATGTGGTCTGTGATGTTACTAGCGAGGATGCCGTAGAACAATTATTTTCTTATATTTGGAAGAAATATAAGAAGCTGGATGTACTGGTCAACAATGTTGGAGGAAGTGTAAAAAAGGCTTTGCTTGCTATGAATACAGAAGAAATTAAAAATATTTTAGCGATTAATCTCTTATCTGCCATTTACTGTACGAAGAACGCTGTTAAGCTAATGATATTGCAGCATAAGGGAAAAATCATTAATATATCTTCGACAGCTGGTACGAATGGATTACCATTGGAGTCTGCTTATTGTGCTGCAAAAGCAGGCATCATTGGTTTTACCAGGTCAGTGGCAAAAGAATATGGAGGTAAGGGGATTCAATGTAATGTGGTTGCTCCAGGAATCATTCAGACGGAGAGCAATAATGCTTTCCCCCCTGAAGATATAGTGAAAAAAATACCTCAGAAACGTATTGGAACACCCTTGGATGTCGCAGAGGTAGTCAATTTCCTGGCATCAGAGCAGGCGGCATATATTACTGGACAGGTTGTTAAGGTTGACGGTGGACTATATATATAAAGGAGAATGTAGAATATGGAGAATATACAAGAAACTTTAATTAAATTAGCAAAAGTATACTGTGCAGGAGAGATAGAAGGGGATACCGATCTGTATGAAAGAGGACTAAATTCTCTGAATTCTATTGAATTGTTAGTTGACATTGAAGAACAGTTTGGTCTGGCCTTTGAAGGAGAAGAGTTAAGAATTCAGAATATCAAAACATTGAATGGTTTTCGTAAATTAATTGAGGAAAAGCAGGGGGAGATCACCAATGGTGAAGATTGATTTTGATGTGGGATCTCTAGTGGGCGATCTTTTATCGCCGGATGGCTTTTTTATAGATTTGGTTGCATGCGAACAGTTTACGTTTTGGTATCTTCTGCGGCAGCTTGGTATTCGAAGTTATGCACCGATAATTGGAACGAACTCTTTTTTATTAAAGGAAAGTAAAAGCAGTCCGCAGGAATTGATAAGAATGAGTAAACAGAATCTCTTTCTGTTGTTTGAAGGTGCCAGCAAATATTTTAATACAAAGATAATCAGTTATGATAATTCCTATAAAAGCTATCATCACTTTATAAAAGAGGCAATTTTAAAAGAGAGATTTGTCTATATTCTATATGATACAAGTTTTGATTCAGAGAAAATGTTTCGTTTAGATTATAGGGATTGGCATGGTTGTGCCCTGGTAGGATTTGATGATGATAGAGAAGAATATATCAGTATTTTTTCGACATCAATAAAATATAGGGATTTGGAAAATATGATTCAAAAGGGTTATCAAAGAGATAACACCTACAAAAATATTCTTTATTATATAGATTCTGCGGAAAGTCCCCCTGCTAGTCAGATTTTGCCGGAAATAAACAGAGATCTGATAGAAGATATAAAAAAAGATATGGAACAATGGAAAATTGAGTTTCAATTTTTTCAAAAGGAAATAGAAGAAATTAGAAAGTCAAAATTTCTTAATATGGAAGAGCAATGCGCTTTTATTGAAGAGAGGAATTTATTTTTTAATATATTAATGATAGGGGGATACGGTGATTTTATTTTCAAGATACGCTATATGCAAGAACTGTATAAAATAGATATGAAGGAGCTGGAAGAAAGATTCTCCAAGAATCGAAAAGAGTCTTTGGTTATAGCCAATATGTTTCGCAAAGCGCTAATTAAATTGAAAAGAAATCAGCAGGAATATTATATCAGCCTACTGCCGGCGATATGTGATAAAGTAAATAATACTTTTATTAAAGAGGGAATGGCTTTATATAAACAATTTTACAGGAAGATTTGTTTCCTCTGGTAAAGGAAGGAGTAATAAGATGAAAACCTTAAAAAAATCCATTATAACAACTTTTTTAATTGAACAAATGCACTGCGATTCCTCTTGTGCGTATTGTTATTTAATTCAGGGGAAAAATATAAATTTTTCCTATTCATATAGCGGGGAACTTGCAGTAAGATTAGATAAAATTCTGGAATTCGCAAAGATTCATTTTCCAAGTCCGCTGGTAAAACTATGCGGCGGTGAAATATTTCTGATGGATAATTTGCATGAATATACAAAAAAACTATTAAAGGAATACGCTTATGTCTTGATTCAAACAAATGCAAGACTTATACAAGATGAGGATTTGGAATGGATTATTAAGGAAAAGAGGGTTCTATTGCAGATATCCATAGATGGACATACTTTGGAGATGAATAAGTATCGTTTTAAGGATAAAGAATTAATGAAGAGAGTATTGCATATACTGGCTGTTTTAAAGGCAAATGATGTCTATACAGAAGTAACAAGTGTGATTCATAAATTTAATATTGAACATTATGAAGAATTTTTGCAATATTTAGATTCCCTGCCTGCAGGGAAGATTAAAAATGCTATGAAAGCAACTCCTCTGCTCCTGATTGACCAATCCGGAATTTACCGGCATTCGGAAGATAAAATTATGTATATTCAGAAACTGGTAGATCATTATCAAAAATATGCGCATATATTACCGCCATATGCTTATATGAAGAACTATTTGGCTTTGTTGAGAGGGGAACACTTGGAGTATACCTGCTATAATCCGATTGTCAGTCTGACGGTGACGGATGAAGGAAAGATAAAAGGCTGTACCAATGTACTATCTATTGACGAATTCAATGTTGGAAACCTTTTTGAAGATAGTTGGGAGGAGATCAAAGAACGATTTGGCCAGACAAAGTTTCAAAGATTATTATTAGAAACAAAGCAGAGAGTACCTGTTTGTCGAAAATGTTTTAATTTTTGTAGTATATATAACTTATATTTTAATGGGACTATTAGTTTGGAAGAATTATGTGAAAATAACCCTATGTTTAATCTGCCAGAGGTTAGGGAGACTTTGTCTGATATAAAAAATGAGCTGGAGGTTTATGAAAAAAATGAAGCTACAAAAATATAAAACAGGAAGCGGGAATATCTGTATAACAAGTTGTTTGCGTGATATGCTGAACTATTTCGGGTTTGAAGTAAGGGAGTATATGATATTCGTAGTGTCTATGGCAAATATGTTTTACTATGAAGATTTTTTTCCAGAAAAGAATAAGACTTTAAAAATGGGAGGAATTTATTATGATGTGTTAACAGTGATTGAAAATGCACTGGGATTTTTCAATCTGAAGCCAATACATATTAATTCTGATGATGATAAAGAGATTCTTGACTTTGTTAGAAACAGTCTGAGCAACGATTGTCCTGTTATGGCCATTACTTCTAGAAAATATCTGGATTACATGCCTGCAAATTTTAAGGATAATATTCCGCATTGTATTAATATTATTGGACTGGAGGAGGATGGTTTTATAGTATCGGACACCTACATTCCTACAAAGCCTGTGGACACCTACGAGGGTTATCTAAGTGAAAAAAGCTTTTTGCGTAGTATCCAAAAAGCAGAGGGTATCTATCGGGGAAAGTTTAGGTATAGCTGTCTGACTATAAAGCCAGAAAGCCGGGATAGAAGAGAAGTAAAAACATTTAGCGAGTATCCTATGGAAAAAATGCTCTGGCCCATATTAGCGGCAGCTGATACTTATCTTGATGGGGAGGTGTCAGAAGATAGAGTCCTGGTGGGGGCTAAGGGGTTACGGAAGTTCCAAAAGGATTTTGTGTGTTGGTTTCAAACACAGGATGAGAAAAATATGAAGCAACTTCTGAAAAATATCCATAATCATTTAGTAGACTTTGGAGGTTGTGTTACCACTTATCATTTTATGTCGGAATTTTTTACATTCTTAGCACAGAAAACAGAAGAACCATTCTGGTACGCGTTAAGTGATGATATGCAGTTTCTAAGCAGGAGATGGTATATACTGGCCAATACTATTTGTAAAGCAGCATTTATTGTACAGGGAGATACCGAAGAGAATATTCGTGTGAGGCTGGATGAACTGCTTTCTTTAGAATGGGTTCTTTGGAATAAAGTTAAGTTAGTTTGTGAAGGGCTTTTAAATGAAAACAATGGATAATTACTACAGAAGAAGGGAGATATTATATGGATTATTTAGATGTATTGGAAAATGAAAGTATTCACATTATCAGAGAAGCATATCACAGTTTTTCTAAGAAAGCGGTTTTATGGTCTATAGGAAAAGATTCTACAACCCTAATCTGGCTTCTTCGAAAGGCTTTCTTTGGCAGGATACCTTTTCCGGTAGTACACATAGATACAGGGTATAAATTTAAGCAAATTTATGAATTTCGGGATAGATTTGCAAAAGAATGGGGGTTGGATTTACATATTATAAAAAATAGAAAAGCTGTTCAAAGTGGAGTGTGTCCGGAAAAAGACAGGCTGGAGTGCTGTACACAGCTTAAAACGAACGCTTTGAAGAAATATATTAGAGATTCTCAAACAGAGGCAGTATATTTAGGAATTCGTAGGGATGAACATGGGATCCGGGCAAAGGAGAGAGTTTTTTCTGTTAGGGATGAAAAATTTGTATGGAATTATAATGAACAGCCCCTTGAATTATGGGGTCAGTATAAATCTCAAATTAACCAAGAAGAACATATTCGTGTGCATCCAATTCTAAACTGGACAGAGCTTGATATATGGAAATATATAAGAAGGGAGCAGATACCAATATCGGAGCTGTATTTAAGCAAAGATGGGAAGAGATATAGAAGTATTGGTTGTGAGGTTTGTTGTACCCCGGTGGTATCCAATGCCGCTACGGTTGATATGATAATTGAGGAAATTAAAACTACAAATATTTCAGAGCGGAGTGGACGAGTACAGGATAAAGAATCAAATCATATGATGCAGAAATTGAGAGCTCTGGGATATATGTAAGAGAAAAGAAGGATAAATAGAAAGGAACGTTTTGTGCAGTGGATGAGATGAAAGATCAGAAAATAAAAATAGCGATTACCGGCCATGTGGATCATGGAAAGTCTACCGTAATTGGCAGGCTTTTATTAGATTCTGGTTCTCTATCCGAGGACAGAATTGAAGAAATTGAAAAAACAGCAAAAGAAAATAATGAAAAAGTCAACTATGCTTTTTTATTAGATAATCTAAAGGAAGAAAGAGAGCAGGGCATTACCATTGATACGACCCAGGCATATTTGAAAAAGAAAGACAAGGAATATGTCCTTATTGATTCACCAGGACATGCAGAGTTTATTACAAACATGATAACAGGTTCTGCCCAGGCAGATGCGGCAATTTTAGTTCTGGATGCAGGGGAAGGAGTATGTGAACAGACAAAAAGGCATGCCTTTATTTTATCCATGTTGGGAATAACACAGCTTATTGTGGTAATTAACAAGATGGATACAGTGATGAATAAGGAAGCTATTTATCAAAAAGTAAAAAGGGAAGTTCTGGAATACCTGGATTCATTCATGATAGATGTTGTTTATACAATTCCTGTTTCAGCTATCAATGGAGAGAACATTGTATCAAGGTCATCCGGATTAAACTTTTATAAGGGTCCGGTTTTATGGGAAGCACTTGAGGCCTTACATATCAAGAGAGAGGAGAAAAATAATACCGCTATATTGCCTGTTCAAGACGTGTATGATGTAAAGGGACAGAAAATTTATGTAGGAAGAATTGAAGCGGGAAAGGTACGCAGTGGATGTGAACTGTTCTTGCCGGGAACTGGAAGGAAATTACATGTAGAGCGGATTATGAAGTTTCAAGAAAACCGCGAGGAATATGAAACTGGTGATTCTGTGGGGTTACTCCTGGAAAAATCACAGATGTTAAAAAGGGGAGATATCCTTTGTACACCGGGTGAAGGAATATTGCCGGTTCGACATATAAGAGCCACAATATTGTGGTTATCCAAGTATCAATTGGGTGTCGGAGAAAAAATTACGATACACTGCCTGACACAGGCGACGGATTGCGCTATTTGTCAAATATACCGAAAAATGAATTCTTCTGATTTATCTATTATGGAAGATGACAAATGCCAGATTAATGAACTGGAGGTATGTGATGTAGAAATTGGACTGGAATCTCCTTTGGTAGTCAGTAGTGATCTGTCAGTGCTACGTAAAATCGTGCTAATTAAAAACAAGAATATTTGTGGGAATGGATTAGTTATACAATGTTAAGAGGTGCGGATTTGAGAAAAAAGAGATGTTTTGTATTGGGATTGGATGGAATGCCGTATTCACTTATAGAAAATCTGTTTCATAGGGGAAGTTTGCAAAATCTTAAAAAGATTGTAAAGAGCGGAAAAATGAAGCGGATAAAATCTGTATATCCTACGGTTTCTTCCGTGGCCTGGACCTGTTTTGCCACAGGAAAACAGCCGGGAGAGACGAATATCTTTGGATTTACTGAAGCTGATGCAGGCACACATTCTATTTATATTCCTGTAGATACACAAAGGAAAGTTGAAAATATATGGGAAAAGCTTTCGCGGAAAGGAGAACGTTCTATTGTAATTAATGTACCTATTTCATATCCGGTAAAGGAAATCAATGGCATTATGGTCTCCTCATTTTTGGCCCCTTCCTTGGAAAAAGCGACATATCCTTATGATTATTTTAAAGAATTATTGGATTATCATTATGAATTAGATGCAGATGCATTTCTGGCTGCAACAAATAAACCCGGATTTATGAAACAATTGCTGGATATTATGGAAGCAAGGTTTCAAGTATGCCTTGATTTACTCGAAAAAGAAAGATGGGTGTATTTTCAGCTGAATATTATGGAAACAGATCGTATGTTTCATTTTTTCTGGGATGAAGTACAGCAAGAGGGGGATGTTTCCTTTCATGATAGTATATTTCTGTTTTTCAAAAGGTTGGATGAATATATAAAGCAGGTTTTTGATATGCTGGATGAGGATACGGTTTTTCTGCTAGTATCGGATCATGGATTTGAAGGTGTAAAAAAAGAGGTTTTCTTAAATACTTGGTTGGAAGATAAGGGATATTTAAAGTATACCGATGCCCAGAACAAGAATTTTTTTACCATTGCACCTGATTCCCTATGTTTTTCGCTGGCGCCAGGCAGAATTTATTTTGTTGCCGGACACAACAGGGAGGAAATGGTCAGACATATTAAGCAGGAAATACTTAAAATAAATATAGAGTATGGAGACAACATAATAAAAGATGTTGTCTCTAAAGAAGAGTTGTTTCAGGGAGGATATAGCAGCAATGGGCCGGAATTATTAATAATACCTGATAAAGGATATGACTTTAAAGGGGAATTTGGCAATCCGGAGGTTTTTATGAAAAGACATTTTACCGGAATGCATACCTTTGAGGACGCAGTTATTCTTGGAAACCGCATTGATATTGAACCGGTAGAAACAATTTGTGATGTATATGAAGTCATTTTAAAGGAGATACTCTATGAATCTATTTGATTATATTCACAGTTATGCTGTAAGTGCTCCCAACTGTCCTGCTATTGCGACAGGCAAGGATTATATTAATTATAAACAGCTTGAACAATATATTGCCAGGGCAGCAAATTATATTTTGAGTCTAAAATATGAGCCAGGAGATGTAGTTTTTTTGAAATTAACCGATAAAAAGAACTATATACTGATGTTTTTGGGAGGGCTGAAAGCAGGATGCAGAATTGTTCCAATACCGGATGAAATAAAACCACAGTCTCTGGAAGAGATGTCAGAACGTATGAAATCCGCAGGAATCCTTACAGATAGTATCATTCAGGATGATATTTTTAATGATGACAGAATAAGTACAAATTTCGACCAAAAAAATCAGATTTCAGAATTTTATCATATAACCTCTGGGTCAACGGGGAGACAGAAGATATGTATTCGTACAGTAGATGCCCTGACTTGCGAGGGAGAGACCTATCGTGATGCCTTGAATCTCACTTCTGATGATATTCTGTTGGGACTATCACCATTAAGTCATTCTTTTGCTTTGGGGGCTGTTGTGGCAGGCGCTTTTACCAGTGGTGCCTGCATTTTTATTATAAATAAATTTGTTCCAAAAACTGCCCTGGAACTGATTTGTAAAGAAAAAATTACCAGACTGGTTATGGTACCTGTTATGGCAAAGCTGCTTTGTATTAGTAAAACAGAATATCAGACAACAGTAAACTCTCTCCGTACGGTTCTGGTGGGAGGAGGACCTGTTACCGAAAAAACAATGTGTCTTTTTAAGAAAAAATTTGGAGTTTGCATCAACCCGACCTATGGGAGTACCGAGACGGGAGGGCTACTTCTTTGTAAACAGGAGCAATATAAAAATTCTGTGGGACTACCAATGCCAGGAGTGGAAGTTAAGGTTGTAGACAGTAAAGGGAATGCAGGATACCGTAACTGTCAAGGGCAGCTATGGGTCAGATGCCGCGGGATGTTAAAGGGATACCTGGATGAATTTTTTACAGTATTTGATCAGGAAGGGTATTTTCCAATGGGAGATTTGGTATATGTAAATAATGCAGGATTTATTTATATTACGGGAAGAATTAAAAACATGATTAATATTGGTGGTAAAAAAGTAAATCCATTGGAGGTTGAAGAGGTGCTCAATAAGATGAGCGGTGTAAAGGAATGTGTAGTGATTGGGATGAAACAGAAGGATAAGGAAGTGATAAAAGCTGTTATTGTACCAAACGGAAACCTTCAGAAACAGGATGTGCGACGCCATTGTTTAAAGGAGTTGGAAAGTTATAAATTACCTAAGATTATAGAAATGCAAAGCCAGCTTCCCAAAAATGAGATGGGAAAGATAAAAAAAGAGGAGCTTTGAGAAGTTAGGATTGTTGTATATCCTCTGGTTAAAAACAGTCGTGATATGGAGGGAATATATGAAGTTTTTTCATGATATATGGGCGTATAAATGTTCGGCTTCGCTGATATCTGCTTTTGAACTTGGTATCTTTGACGCTTTGTTGATGAAAGAGATGGATGTAAATGAGCTGGCAAAGATGACAAAAAGTGATCCTGTAATGCTTGGTATGTTGCTTAATATACTGACATGTTATGGGTATCTGAAAGAAGAAGACGGGAAGTTTAGGGTATCATCGGACTATACGGCACAGCTACCGTCTATAAAGATAAAGCAAAGGCTTTTGTCACACGAAAAGAATCTCATGAATTGTTGGAACATACCTGAACGGATTCTAAAACAATTAAGGAGCAGTGGGGAAAAGAATGATTTTATAAAAGATAACTTTACGCTGGAAGAGCAAAAAGATTATTTTCTTGCAATGAATGAAGGAGTTCTGGAATTGTTATTTGTCTTTATTAGAAGGGAATATCCTGTAACGAATGAGACAGCGGTATTAGAGTATGGCAGGAGTTTGGGGGGGATGAGCCTGTTATGCAAAAAAAAATACCCAAATATAAGTTGTGATGTCTGTTTTGAAAAAGAGTTTCAGCAGATTGCGCTTGCGTTATATGGCAGTTTAGAAAAAGAGAAAGGAATTAAAAGAGTCCGTGAGGAACTATTAAATCATAACAAATATGATTTTATATTTGTGTATAATAGTATTCATTATTATAATCCGGGTGAACTAATGGAATTATTAGGACGGCTTTACTGTTCGCTTAAGCCAGGAAAAATATTGTGTATTTCTGATGTTTATATTGAAAAAGAAGATAGTTTTTGCGCAGGGGTATTACTTGACTGGATGACACATGGGGGAATATATCAGCAGAGATTCCGCGAACTTCAAGAACTGGTAGAACATACCAGGTTCCATATATTGAAAACAGTCGTGCTAAATCAAATACATAACAAATTGTTGTTTTTAACAAAGTAAAGGATGGAGATAGCGGTATGGAAGAATGGTTAAGGGAGAAAAAACAATGTTCTGGTAGTAAGAACAAAATTCTTTTTGTTGATTTTGTAATAGAAGAAGACAATTGTAATATGGCCTGTCAATATTGCCTGACTGGGGCATCAAGGTTTAAAGAAAAGCATAAAAATATGGGAATAAAAAAGAGATTGGTTTATGAAGAACGCTCTGAATTAAAGAAACAGATAGATACAATTACGGATATATTAGATGCGCATTTTGATATAGGAATCCTAAAGATTAGCGGTGGTGAAATATTCTTAATAAAAAATATTGTTGACTATATAAAAAAATATTCCAAAAAACTAAAGACAATTCAGATACTAACAAATGGTTTGTTCATTGAGGAGGATGAGTTAGAATTATTTAAGGAAATGAAGAATGTGTGTTTCCAGCTATCGTTAGACCATCATACTGTGGCTGGCAATTTTTATAGAAGTAAAGATAAAGCTGCTTTAGCAAGGGTGTTATATTCCATAGAACAAATTGTGATGAAGGGAATATCTTTAGAAATTAATTGTGTTCTTACGGATAAGAATACCGCTATACTGGAGGAGTTTGCCAGATTTCTTATGAGGTATAAAGGAAAAAAGGTAATGCTGCTGCCTTTTCCGGTCAGGGGAGTCAACAGGGATGGTTTTTCTCCGAAGCGGGAGCAACTTGTCGGAGTGGAAAAACTGATACATAATTATGATGCTTATCAGCCAGTGCTTCCTCCGAAGACTTACCTCGTACACCTTTATGAGTTTTTACAAACTGGTCATAGAAGTACTGACTGCCTGCTGCCCAAATGTAGCATTGGCGTATTCAATGACGGCATTATTACCCCTTGTCCTAATTATTGGTTTTCTGCTTTGGGAAGTTTACTTGAAAAAGACCCAGATCAGGTTCTGAATAAAGTTGGAGCAGATAAAATATACCGTTTACTATTACATAAGAATAATGGTATATCGGAGTGTGATAAATGTTTTACTCCTTGGGAAATGCTTAATTTGTATTACGCAGGCCGCCTGTCATGGGAGGAATTGATAACCGTTCCATCCTATCAGTTTTCTGAGTTTAAAGAATATATAAATTAGATAACAAATAGTAAGGAGATGTCTGGTTGTAGGAGAAAAAAATTTCACAGACATCTAAAAAATAAAAGGGAGGTCAGATGTCGAATTTTTCGGGCATAAATTATTATGAAAACAATAGCATTGGTAATTGTTCTTGGAGGGGATTTAGTGAAATCCACAGAGCATATGGGAATTGCGTATATTGCAGCCTGTTTAAGAGAAAAACAATATATTGTTGATATTATTGAAATCCGTGATGCCTCTGATATAGAGGCCGTGCAGGAATTGATTGACCATCATTATGATGTTTATGGATTTACAACAACTTGTATTACATTAAAATATGTTGTAGAGCTGTCAAAAATTCTAAAACGGGCTAATCCTGACAGAGTGGTTATTTATGGTGGTCATATGGCTACTTTTTCTGGAAGGGATATTCTTAATAAATATAAACAGGTTGATTATATTATTAAGGGGGAAGGTGAAATTACTTTTTGTGATTTAATGCATTGTATAGAGAAACAAGAGGACATATCCGCTGTCAAGGGGATTATGTATCGGGATGAAATAGGAAATGTGATAGTGAATGAGGATAGGGAATTAATTGAGGATTTGGATACCTTACCATTTCCGGTAAGGGACCAGTTTATACAGCATAACAAAAATTTGCAGTATATGCGTCTTTCTACCAGTAGAGGCTGCTACGGGAACTGCGCCTTTTGCAGTTCTTTTGTGGGAAGAAAGCAAAAGGGAGCCCGGTGGAGGGGAAGAAGTCCTAGAAATGTAGTTGATGAAATAGAATATCTGGTAAAAAAATATAATTTTCATACTTTTGATTTTGTGGATTCCAGTTTTGAAGATGTTGGGAAGGCAGGTAAGCAAAGAATTAAGGAAATTGCGGAAGAAATTTTGCGAAGAGATTTAACAATATTCTATAATTGTTGTTTTAGGGCGGAGAGTTGGCATCCGGAGGATGCAAACCTCATGGAGCTTTTAATCGCGTCAGGGCTAGAAAAGGTAAATATTGGTTTTGAGGCGGGCAATGATAACGGGTTAAGAATTTTGAATAAAAATGCCAGAATGAAGGATAATTGGAATACGGTAAGTTTGTTTCGAAAATTTCCTGATATTTATGTTACCTTTGGTTTTATTATGTTTCATCCGTATAGCAGTATGGAAGATGTATATGATAATGCGGCTTTTTTGTATGGAACAGGAATCGGTCAGGTCATTAGGCATTATTTTTGGGTTTTAGAGGTATATCCTGGTACATTAATGGAACAAAAACTGATTCAGGATGGGCTGATTTTGAAAGAATATGACTTTTTGGATGGGATGTACAAATATAGATTCAAGGATGAAAAAATTGAAAATCTTGTAATACGAAGCAGAAAGTTCCTGGATTTACAGTCCGTTTGGGACTTTGAGATATTTGATATTATTATACATACCTTTATTACACGGCTTCGAAGAAGATACAAAAACACGGATATAGCGAAGGTGGTAGATGGCTTTCAGGACTTCGTAACAAGGCAGCGTCATGAGATAGCTGCCTTTAACTATGGTTTTTTTATGAAGTTTTATGAGCAGGAAGCTGGTTATGATTTAGAAGTTGAGAAAATCCGGTTAGATGAATTTATCAAAGAAAAAATGTCTCTCATAAGTAATGAACAGTATATAGTTGGCAGAAAAATTATATATATGGGGGGAGAGCTGGTTAATCGTTAAGCTGGTGATGTAATATGAAATGGAATAATAATTTTGTTTCCTTTTTAACAAATAGGGATTTGAAATCAGATATTACTGAGTGTACAGATATAAAAAAAATGAAACTCTCCGTTAGTGTCCCTGCAAAAAAAATGGGGAGGGTTTTGCTGATTGAGCCTCATTCCGATGATTTGGTGTTATCTATGGGAGGAAGTATATTACAGTTAGTAAAGAATGGTCTAGATATCGTTTGTTTATGCGTGTTCAGTAACGGAGGGCAGCTAGAGAAGGCAAGAAAGGATGAGGGCCGTTATGTATGGAGAGAATTGCTGGGGGGCCGTCTTCTATTTGGAGAGCTGACAGATTATGCCTATCGCAAGGAAAAGGGAATTGCTGAAATGCATGCTTATAGGGAGTGTGTTTCAATTGTTCAAAGAACAATGTCGGAGTTTAAGCCGGATTTTCTGATTGGCCCTATGGGGATTGGGGAACATATGGACCATGTATTAATCAATAATGCTTTAGTAAATGTGGCAAAGCGGAATTGTGCTAAGATATTTTTTTATGAAGATTTTCCATATGCGAATAGAGACAAGTACTATTATATGAAAGCTCTTAACAGAGTAAAAAGCCAGTATGATATTTCTCCATTATATAATCCTATTACGGAACAAATAGGGGACAAAGCAAAGCTAAATATGGTCTATCAGTCACAATACCAGTTGGTGTGGGAGGAGGTAATGGATTTGTTTAAGAATTACGGTAAGGCAATCAGGTATGAAGGGATTTATATGAAAAAATCTTTAGATTTATTTGGGCTATACGAACGTTTATGGTTCCATACAGCAGATTATGACAATTTCAGTATTCTGTTTCCTAATGGAGTATATTGAAAGAAAGGGAAGGTGAAAGCAGTTGAATTACAAAGAACATAATGTACTTTATAATGAGATGGGACAGTACTGGCAAGAAGTGTTAGACAGTAGTCTTCAGGAATTAGCGATTGATTACGGATACAAGAAAACAAATTTTCAGAAATTAGAGCAGAAAAAAATGATATTTACCATTGATACGGCAATGACGGACAGGTTGATGGATATCTGTAGACATGATAATAGGATGTTATATTTTTATCTGATGGCGGCGTTTGAAGTAATGCTGTATAAATTAACGGGTGCACACGACATTTGTCTTGGCGTGCCATATCTAAAGGAAGGACCGGCGAGTGAAAATCTGGCGATTCTCATTCGAAGTACGATTACTGCTGATATGTCATATCGTGATTTTCTAAATATATTAAAAAGAAATATTTTATCTGGATATCAGAACCAGTCGTACCCAATGGAGGAAGCGCTGATGGAGGCAAACTGCCCTGTTCCTTTTCAGAACTTTGTGAAAT
This sequence comes from uncultured Eubacterium sp., assembly GCA_910584245.1. Classification (GTDB taxonomy): domain Bacteria; phylum Bacillota; class Clostridia; order Lachnospirales; family Lachnospiraceae; genus Eubacterium_F. The sequence goes on along the minus strand of CAJTZF010000001.1, from coordinate 34,703 downwards.
GTACGATAGCATTAGACAGCATACATTCACTACATATCGCAGAAGAATTATTGCATAGCCTGCAGAGTGACTTTGTGATTACTTTTACGAAGGACAAAACTTTGACTGGAGTAATACAGTATTATTCCCATAGGATACCAGAGCAGTTTTTGCATACCCTGATCAATGTTTATAAATTTATAATTCAGCAGACGATACAGGATTTGAATCAGAACATTATGAATATTTTAGTAACTGATGATGAAGAAATGGATAAGCTAAGGAAATGGAATCAAACATCTGATGATTTCAAAATAAATAGTACGGTAGATTGTATTTTTGAAAGAAATGTTGAATTATATGGGAAAAATACAGCACTCATTTATTTGAAAGACAAAGATTTAAACAGCAGCATTGTTATTGATTATGAAAACCTGAATGAAAGAGCAAATCAGTTAGCCCATATTCTACTAGACTATGAAGTAAAAAAAGGGGATTCGATAGGAATTTTAATGTCAAACTCCGTAGAATTGGTAGTTGCAATGCTTAGTATCCTCAAGGTGGGAGGTGCATTTGTCCCGATGGATACAGGCTATCCGAAAGAACGTGTTCGTAGCATCGTAGAATCGGCTTCGATAAAGCTGCTGCTTACAAATGAAGCTACAGACCTGGATGCAATGTTGGATATAGATGTTTTAAATTATGGAACTCTTAATTGGAAAGGGATTAGTAAGACTCCGGTTTCTATTGAAAAATTTTTAGAGGATACCGCTTACATTATATATACATCTGGTTCCACAGGAGTTCCAAAAGGCGTAAAAGTATCCCATAAAGGTTTGCTTAATTTTATACTGTGGAGAATAAAAACCTACCGATATTCAGATAAGGAAGTTTCTTTGCAGCTTATTTCTCCTGCTTTTGATGGTTCCTTAACTAATATATTTCCTATACTTTTAAGTGGTGGTCGGTGTGTTTACATTCATAATAGCTTATGGAGAGATATCCCATTTGTCAATCAAGTTATTGCAAATCAGAAAATAACAAACTTCAGTGTTGTTCCTACGGTTTTTCGTCTTCTGGTAGAGCAGGCGGAGAAAAACGAATGGGATAGTGTACGCTTTGCAGTGCTGGCAGGAGAAGTTACTAAGCCATCCCTGATTGATTTTACACAGGATAAGTATCCTCATTTATTATTAATCAATGAATATGGACCTACAGAAGCAACCATTACAGCTACGGCAAAGCTGAAAATGAATCCCGAGACTTATAATTGTATTGGAAAGCCTATAGCTAATACGTCCATCTATATTTTGAATGAGGATGGGAATATATTGCCTTCAGGATTGGCAGGAGAATTATGTATTGCTGGGACTGGGGTGGTTTCAGGATATATTGGTTCAAAAGGTGAAAATTTAAAAAGGTTCTGTGCCAGTCCTGGCGATTCAGAAGAGATTTTATATAAAACAGGCGATATTGCCAGATGGAATAATGATGGGGAGCTGGAGTATTTGGGCAGAAAAGACCAGTTAGTAAAGCTTCATGGTATTCGCATTGAGCTTGCCGAAATTACGAATATACTACTTGCACAGGAGAATATATCAGATGCCTATGTTTGGATTCGCCACGGGAATGATGCGGACGAGTTAGTGGGGATTTTAGAATCCAATACTGCGTTGGATATGGATTTTATCAAAGAAAAACTGGGTGAGAAGTTGCCTTGTTATATGATACCTGGCAGACTGAAACAGGTAGATCATTTCCCGGTCAATAATAATGATAAGATAGAACTTGATATTTTAAAAAGTCTAGTAGAGCAGGAAGAAAATATTAGTAATACAGAGCCATTAAATGAAGCAGAGCAGTTTTTTACAGATTTATGGATATCATTGTTACATCGAAATGATTTTAATATTCACAGTAAGTTTTTTGATGTGGGTGGTAATTCGATGTTGATTATGTTGATGCATAATGAAGTGGAGAAGAAATATCCAGGAGTAATAACGATTCCCGATTATTTTTCCTATGCTACCATCAAGAATTTAGCAGAGTTGGTGATGCTTCGAAGGAAAGATCATACATCAGAGTCATAATGTAAAAGGAGCTTATTAATGTGTGGAATAGCCGGAATATACGATTTAAAAGGTAAAAATAGAATTCAGAGGGAGACCATAACCAGAATGCTAGAGAAAATCAGGCATAGGGGGCCAGATGGTATGGATACCCATATAGATTACAATATTGCCCTTGGTTTTTCCCGATTAAGTCTTATTGATTTAGAACATGGCATGCAGCCGCTTTCCAATGAGGATGGCAGTCTTATTCTTATCTGCAATGGCGAAATATATAATTATAAAGAGCTACGAAATTCAATGGAACAAAGAGGACACAGATTCAGAACCAAAACGGATGTTGAGGTTATCCTTCATCTGTACGAGGAATACCAGACCAGATTTTTAAATCGGCTAAATGGACAGTTTGCTTTTGTCATATATGATAAGAAAAGAGGAGAATTATTTTGTGCCAGGGACCATGTGGGTATTACGCCATTTTTTTACACTATAGTGGATGGTCTTTTTATTTTTGCATCTGAAATCAAAGCAATTCTGGAGCATGAATGGATTGAAAGAAAAGTAGATTTAACCGCAATGGATCAGATGTTTACCTTTCCGGGGATCATTGCTCCCAGAACTATGTTTCAAGGTATAAGCAGTTTGGAGCATGGACATTATCTGCATATTTGTAAGGAAAAAGTTTGCAATGTGGAATATTGGGATTTAGAGTATCCGAAACAGGAAATTGGTTTTACAGATAGAGATATACCACATTATTTGGACGAGTTAGACGGGATTTTAAAGCAATCCATAAAAGACAGACTTCATGCAGATGTACCAGTAGGGTTTTACTTGAGTGGAGGGTTGGATTCCTCCCTTATTGCTTATTATGCCAATAAATATATAGAGGGAGAAAGAAACTCTTTTTCAATTAATTTTCCTGACAGGAGAATCTCGGAGGCAGAAAGTCAGAAGCTTATGGTTGGCCAGATTCGTTCTATGCATACAGAGTCTATGGTTGCTCCCGAATCTATTGCGAGACTTCTTCCCAGAACGGTTTATCATTCAGAGACACCCTTAAAGGAAACCTATAATACCGCTTCTTATGTATTGTCTGAGTCCGTACACGGGAAAAATGTAAAGGCAGTGCTTACAGGGGAGGGGGCAGACGAGCTGTTTGGAGGTTACGTTGGTTATAAATTTGATAAAATACGGGGAATAAATAAAAAGGAAAAATTGTCTGATGAGGAAAGAAGGCTTCGTTATTTGATATGGGGAGATGCAGATTTTTTGTATGAGAGAAATTTTACTGATTTGCTGAAATGGAAAAAACAGATATATTCAGCGCAATTATTAGAGAGATTTCATGAATTTAATTGTTTGAATTATTCAGTGGTACCGGTTGAAAAATTGAAGGATGTTTCTATAATAAACAGGCGTTCTTATATTGATTTTAAGCTTAGGTTACCGGAGCATCTTCTGGCAGGTCATGGGGACCGTATGTGTTATGCCAATTCAATTGAAGCACGTTATCCATTTCTGGATTTAAATGTAATAAGGTTTGCTACGCAAATGCCTTCAGAACTAAAACTTCATCATCTTAAGGAAAAATATATTTTAAAGAAACTGGCCGAAAATAAATTGCCCGATAAGATTATTCATCGTCCTAAATTTGCATTTGTTGCCCAGGGAACACCTGAGCTATTACAGCTTAAAAGTGAGGAGGCAGAATATCTTTATGATATTTTGTCTTATGAAAAATTAAAAAGAATGGGACTTTTCAACCCGGACTATGTATTGCAACTTGTCCACCAATATGAACAGCCAGGTTATCAGTTAAATCTTCCCTTCGAACATGATTTGCTGATTCTTGTAATAACATTCGCATTGTTTTTGGAGGAATTTCATATACAAAGTGTATTGTAATTAGAACACCATACGTACATTTTGGTCAACGGAAAGAAGGTGATACTGTGATGGAGAAGGTACATAAAGAGAATGTGGCTGATATTTTACCGCTTACTCCCCTTCAGTCTGCTATGTTAATATCTTATCTGGCAGAGCCTGATGGAAATCATTATAAGGAGATTACCAGATATCGGCTGGAGGGGAATATTTCAATGGATATGATTGCGGAAGCAATCCAGGCTGTTGTAATAAAACATGAGATGTTAAGAACCGTATTCCGGTGGCACAATCTCAGGGAGCCAATACAGATGATTTTAAAGGAAAAACCGGTTTTGGTTTATCAACATGAAATAGATCAGGTGGGGAGTCAGGAGCAGGAAGCAAAAGTAGATGAATTGGAGCAGGAGAGTTTTCGTGAACCCCTGGATATCTACAACAATCCCATTAAGTTTGACATCTATAAATTGAGGAAAGATGCTTATTATATAACGATTATCAATCATCATATTCTTTTTGATGGATGGAGCAATAGTATTCTTTTAGGAGAACTATACCATGCCTTGTGCCAATTAGTTCAGCATAAGCCATTCAATTTAAACGATAAGCCAGGAATGAGAAATTATCTGGAATTTCTTAAAAAACGTGACAGGACGCAGGATTTAAGCTTTTGGAAAGATTATCTGTGTGGGGTAAGCAAACGGACTATCTTGCCAGGGATACACTATTGTCCTAAGAAAGGAACACAGGAAAGTCTCGTGACGCATGAAGAGGATCGCTCTCTTTACAGGAAAGTAAAGGCGTTTTCTGCAACTCTTTCGGTGTCTGCTGCTGCGGCGTTTTATGCGGCATGGGGACTTTTATATTATCGGGAAAACCGGCAATGTGATGTGGTATTTGGAATTGCTTTTGATGGTCGGCCTCCAGAAGTTAAAAATATCAATCAGATTATTGGTCTGTTTATGAATTCTGTCCCACTTAGGATTATTATAAAGGAAAATGAAACAATAGAAGCTCTCATTCATCAGGTTTATAGCTCGCTGCTTATGATCAGGGAACACCAATATTTACCTTTTGCAAATATTGCTGCCCAAAGTCAGATGATACCAGCCGGGACATTATTTGACTCCGTGATTGTTATACAGAATTATCCTGTGGATTCTAAATTATTTACAGATGATGGAAGCTTCACAATCACCCTCCATTCAAGAAAGATAGCAACAGGAGCCAGATTAACAATTGAGATTCGGACATTTGGAGGTTTTTTTATTGATGTATCATATCAGGAGCAATACTACAATGAGGAAACAATCAGAGAGTTAATTGATCGCTATAAAGAAATATTGCTAAAAATGATAGAGGGGAAGAATAGATCCTTGAGAGAAGTACTAAATCTGGAAAAATTGGAAAAAAGCCGGGGTCAATTGCTGGAAGGGAGTGATTTTTTTGATGATTTTTAGTATACCGTCTGATTTTAAGGAAGAGACAATTAATTGCTTAGAAAAACTGAATAAAGAAAAAGAAGGAAAAGCAAAAATAGCAGAAACTTATGGACAGGCAACGGAAACCGAAATACAGAGTTCAGGAAGGGTAACAGAGGCTTTGCCTAAAGTGACTTTACGGACTTTAGAAGACTATGTCAAATATTCCAGGGATAGGGGGATCGGTTTTAACTATACGTTAAATCCAGCCTGTTTTGGAAATTATGAATTTTCGTTAAAGGGAATAGAGCAGTTACTTCGTTTTCTTCGAACTCTGCATAATATAGGAATCCAATCACTGACAGTTACCTCACCGGCTATATTTGAAATAGTTAGTGGTTCCGGACTTCCTTTTAAACTAAAGGCTTCTGCTATTTGTGAGGTCGCTTCTCCGGATAAAGCTTCTTTTTATAAAAAGTTGGGGGCTGATCGGATAGTACTTGATCCGGATATAACAAGAAATTTTAAAGTGATTAAGAATATTTACAGGGCGGTGGGCGATGCTTCTGAAATAATAATTAATAATGTCTGTTATAAGAATTGTCCTTATAAAATGTTCCATTATAACCATGAGGCACATTGTCATTCCCGGCACGGGGAGCAGGATATTAAGGACTATTATACAAATCGCTGTTCATTGCAAAAGGCTGGAGGGGTGATGCATCCAATACGGTTAAATTGGATAAGACCGGAAGATCTTCATTATTATTATGAGTTAGGTATTCGTCATTTTAAAATTCAGGGAAGGCAGAATGTAGTTACTGGAGATGTAGTAAAGACACTCCGCTATTATATAGACGAAGATTTTAATGGAAATCTCTATGATTTAATCACATTATTTTCTCCGTATAATGCATTCCAGCCTTATATGGATAATAAGAGTTTGGACGGTTATATCGGAAAGTTTATAAAGCAGCCCTGTGATGATTTGTGTGGCGAATGTGGCTATTGCGAAAATTTTGCCGAAAAAAGCATGGAAAAAGCAAAAGTACTGGAAATCAATAAAAATGCAACTACCTTTTTTAAAGAATTTGATACCTATACAAAAGTAGTTGATTGCAGGGCAAAAAAATTAAGAAAGGAAGAGTCCTTTTGTGAGTTATTAGAGGATTTTTAATTGTTATTTGTTGAAAATATATTATTGAAAGGAAGGAATTAATGAAAAAATTATTTTCAAAAATGGGTATTGTGTTGACCAATCAGTGTAACCAGAAATGCTCATGGTGTTTTGAAGGGGAGTGGAAAAGAAAACACAAGCAGGAAATGACACTAGAAAACATTAACAGGCTCCTGCATTGGAAAAAATGGAGTGATGGGCATATTCCAGTTGTCTATCTGTTAGGAGGAGAGCCTACACTGCATCCAAAACTTTTGGAAATTGTGGATATGATTCATGTATTCAATCCCAAAATATCGATATTTCTGCTAACGAATCTGACTTGTAGCCAGCAGCTCCTAAAAGAGCTTGTCGCAAGAAAGGTTGTTATTTTTGCAAATATAGACCAGTTTGAGCCGGATAATAATACAGCAAATCAGCCCAAGATATTAGATAATTTGGCATATCTTAACCAAGAGACTCCGGAAGGATACCAATATAATATATCTGCCACAGTAGCTTATCCAGATAAGGACTTTATGTTTTTATATCGTATTCTTGAGAATGGTAGAAAAAAGATATATAATCTAAGGCTGGCTCCGTCCTGTATTGGATTTGAATGTGAAAATCAGTTTCAGAAATGTTCGGGCGATGAGTATTATGAAAAAGTGCTGCAGGTATTGGAAAGATGTCTTGAGATTAAACCGAATCTCCATTTATCTACAGAATGTGCAACAAACGGCTGTATGATATCCGATGAACTCTTTGAAAAATTATATAAGCTGGGTTACAAAATAAGATATGAGTGCGGTTCACCAGAACCAAATGCAGATATACTTCCTGATTTATCCTGCCATTGGTGTTTTGCATTTGAAACGGTTCCGGAGCTTAAAATTGATAATGTATTTGAATATCCGGATGATATTAGCTTATTGGCTGAAATGCACAGACGATATCTGGAATTTAATGAAATGAACTCATATTTCTGTGATCCATCTGCTTGCAGTCATCAGAAATGCAAGGGTGCCTGCGCGGCTTTAAATTATTATGCATATAAACAGATTAGGGAGGTAAATAAATAATTATGCGCCAAAAAATATATTCGTTTCTTACACGTTACATAAAGAACAGAGAATTAAAAGATGATGATAATATTTTTGATTTAGGATTAGTCAATTCTCTTTTTACTATGCAGCTTGTTATGTATTTAGAGAATGAGTTCCATATTACAATTCACAACAAGGAACTGGATTGGGAAAATTTTAAATCTGTCAACAATATTATGTCTTTTGTTAATAAAAAGCTGGAGAAAATTCAGGAAGAGAGGTGAAGATAATGGAAATAGCAGGTGTAGTAGGGGCAGGAACTATGGGGTCAGGTGTGGCAGGCAATTTGGTTCAAAAAGGATTTCAGGTAATAATTACAGACACTTCGGCAGCAGCATTGCAAAAATCCAGAGAAAACATATATCAAAACTTACGATTGCAGAAATTATATCGTAATAGTGAGTTATCTCTAGTGAATGATATAGAAGAACTTATGGAACGTATTTTATTTACAACAGACTACAGCAATCTTCGTAGTGCATCATACATAATAGAAAATGTTACCGAAAATTTACAGACTAAGCAGGAGGTCTATACAATGCTGGAAAAGGTTTGTAAGCCAGACACGGTATTCATCGCGAATACTTCCAGCATACCTATTAGCAGTATTGCTTCTTATATCCATAGACCGGATCGGCTTATGGGAGTGCATTTTATGAATCCCGTGGTTTTAAAGGAGTATGTGGAAGGAATACAAGGATCGGACACCTCTAAGGAGTGTGTTGAAAAAACAAAGAAATTGTTGTTGAAAATGGGAAAAAAGTTACTTTTAGTTAAGGACAGCCCGGGCTTTGTATCGAATAGAATATCACATTTGTATATGAATGAGGCCTTTTACATCGTTGAAGAGCAGATAGCCTCCGTTGAAACTGTAGATGAAATTTTTAAACAGTGTTTTAGTCATGCAATGGGACCCTTAGAAACTGCCGATTTAATAGGTTTGGATATTGTAATGGATACATTAAATATATTATATAAATATTATGGAAATAAAAAATTTCTATGTTGTCCTCTTCTGGTAAGAATGGTAGGGGAAGGGAAATTAGGAAGAAAGTCAGGACAAGGTTTTTATCAATATTAAAAGGAAAACAAGAATATGAGACAAAAAAAGATAAAATGTGTTGTATGGGATTTAGATAACACTATTTGGGAAGGTGTATTGCTGGAAAATGAGCATGTACAATTAAAAAACAATGTGCAGGGAATTTTGGACGAGCTTGATAAAAGAGGGATTTTGCTGTCTATTGCCAGTAAAAATATTCAGGATAAAGCCTGTCATAAGCTTAAGGAGTTTGGAATTTTAGATTATTTTATTTATCCTCAGATCAATTGGAATACAAAATCTTCTTCTATCAAGAAGATAGCGGCATCAATTAATATAGGTTTAGATACTATTGCGTTTGTTGATGACCAGCCTTTTGAATTAGAGGAAGTGGGATTTACATTTCCAGAGGTATATTTGATTGATGCAGAGGATATCAATAATTTATTGGATTATCCATGTATGAATCCTGCTTTTATAACAGAAGATGGGAGAAATCGAAGATCCATGTATCAGGCTGATATACGAAGGAACTTGCAAGAAGAAAACTTTGAAGGTCCTAAAATTGAGTTTTTAGAGTCGCTTGGTATGGAACTTACAATCAGTAGAGCAAAGGAGGAAGATCTGCTTCGGATTGAGGAATTAACCTTGCGTACTCATCAGCTTAATTCTACGGGGTACATTTATAGTTATGAGGAATTAGTACGACTTTGTCAGGACAAAAATTATCTTTTACTGATAGCAGGGCTGAAAGACAGATTTGGGGAGTATGGAAAGGTAGGATTCGCTTTAATAAAGTGTCAAAGACAGCAATGGAGTATAAAACTGCTTCTTATGTCTTGCAGGGTTGTGTCGAAAGGAATTGGCTCTGTTTTACTTAATTACATTATTTGGGAAGCGCATAGAAAGAAAAAACGGCTAAATGCTTATTTCAGAGCGACAGATAGTAATCGTATGATGTATATTGCTCTGAAATTTTCAGGGTTTACAGATGTGGAAGACAAAATATGTGCCAGTGAAGAATTAACTGTTCTGGAACACAGTTTTCAGCATATGCAGCCAATGCCTGAGTATGTGAAAATATTTGTACAATAAAGTTTATAAGAGAGGAGAAATTGATTTGAAAAGAATAATAATAGCTATTTTTCTTGGAATTATGCTAACTGTATTTGCCGTGACAGGTTATTATGTAATAAAAGAGACAAATAGCCATATCTCCAAATCGCAAAGGATTGATACTCTGATTAAGGATGTCATTAAGAAAGCTAAAGTGCCGGGAGCATCCATAGTTATCATTAATAAAGAGAAGACACAATATCTAAATTATGGTTATGGAAATAAGGAAAAGAAGCAGAAAGCTACAAAAGAGCTTTATTATGAACTTGGTTCTATGAGTAAAGCTTATACAGCGTTAGGTATTTTTTTGTTAGAGGATGAGGGGAAACTCTCATTAAATGATTCGATAACAAAGTATTTGCCGTGGTTCCATGTATCCTATAATGGTCTACATGACCAAAAAAGAATTAACCGGGAAGTGGATGTAACATTATATCAATTGATGCATCATACAAGTGGAATACCATTTAATACAATTGGGGATATTCCACAGGGAAATTCAGATACCATGCTTTATGAGACAGTTAGGAACATAAACGGTATAGAGTTGGATTATTATCCAGGTGATAAATTTCAGTATGCAACAATAAATTATGATATTTTAGGTTTAATTATTCAGGAAGTATCAGGACAAAGTTATGAAAACTTTATAGAACAAAGGATTCTTGCTCCTTTGGGGCTCACACATACTTTTTTATTTCAAGAAGAGGTAAGGGAGGAAGGGGTATTAGCCAGTGGATATAAAATTACCAGATTCCGTCCCATGGTTTATGAAGCGCCAATATATCGAGGAAATACTCCCGCAGGTTATATATATAGTAATTCTGTTGATATGGAGCGGTGGCTTCGTATACAAATGGGTATGATACCTGTTAATGAGCAATTTCAACGTATTATTTCCAAATCCCATATTAGTGATATAACGGTAAGTTCTACCAATAATTATTTGTATGGGGGTGGCTGGAATATTAATGTAAAGGGAAATGATATTCGGCATGGTGGCAGTAATCCCTGCTATTCCTCCATGATTATTATGAGACCAGAGGATGAGTTTGGAATATGTATACTAATGAATCTGAATACTAATGCGGCCGACTATTTGGCGGAGAATATTCTGAATATTATAGAAGGAAACAAAATTAATAAATATAAGATGGATAATTATCTTATGCTGGATATGAGTTTTACTATAATATTTATAGCTTCTGTTTTATTAGCAGTATTGTTCTCCATAATCATTGTCATAACGCTTTTTCAAATTATCAAAAGGGACAGGATCAAGCTTATAATGCACGGAGCAAGATTGACAAACATTTTTGTGATTTTCCCACTGGTTTTGTTTGGAGGATTTTGTATTTATTATTTGCCTAATGTATTATTTCAGCGTTTATCCTGGAAGGCAGTTGGTGTATGGGGCTCTGAAATGATTCAATGGGGATGTATTAGCGCATTTATAGCATATTGTATTTTTATGTGGTACATACCTGTGGCGTTCAATTATATAAAAAAGAATGAAAAAAATTATGTTACCCTAGTAATACTTAGTTTGTTAAATGGTGTTGCCAGTGCGATGATTATATTTACAATTAACGAATCCTTTAACCGGAATCTGGAATATTCAAAGGAATTATTAATTTATTTTATATTTTCACTGGTCTTCTATATTTATACATATAAATTATTGCAGGGGCGTATTATTGTAATTGCTAATGAGCTGACTTATGAAAAAAGAGTTGGTATGATTAGGTGCATTTTATCCTCATCCTATCAATTAATTGAAAAGATTGGAAGTGACCGGATTTTTACCGGACTTAATAATGATTGTTCGGCAGTTTCCCAAATACCTGAACTGATTGTAGGTTTTGCAACAAATTTGCTAACGTTGGTCTTTTGCCTGTTTTATTTACTTACAAAAAATATATATGCATTTTCAGCATCTCTATGCATTATATTTATCAACGGAATACTAGCTGTAACGACAAGCAGGATTGCTTCTAGATATTGGGAAGAAAACAGAGATATACAGGATACCTATTTTAATCAGATGGCAGATTTAATAAATGGTTTTAAGGAACTTGTGTTAAACAAGTATAGACGTTTTGCCTTCTGGCTGGAGTTAAAAAAATATTCTAAGAAGTTTAGGGATTTGAATCAGGTGGCTTCTATTAAGTTTTTAAATTTTAAGCTATATAATATGTTGCTGTATAATGTAATATTTGGTATAGTTGTTTTTGTTTTTCCTGTTTTGATTATAGATTTTAGGTCTGATATAAATCAGCTTAGGGAGAATTTATTTATTGTGTTTTATATGGTGGGGCCTTTTGGGGCGATTACATCCATTATACCTGAATTAGCGAAAGTCCGAATAAATATGAACAGAATTGAATGTCTTTTTCAGGAGCTTGGCAATACGGTTGAGGAACCTGCTCTTAGAGAAAAACCGGTACCTGGACTGGTGGAGCCTGTTCCAAAGATTCACCTTACTTTAAGAGATGTTGTGTTTCAGTATCCATCTGAGGAAATAAATGATCAGGAGGCAGGGTTTAGTATTGGCCCTGTTTCATTCGATTGTTATACGGGAGAGTTGGTATTTATAACAGGAGGAAATGGAAGTGGAAAGTCTACATTAGCTAAACTGATTACTGGGCTATATGCTCCAAAGAGTGGTGAGATTTTAATAAATGATAAGCTTGTGGCCGGTAATGATTTAAATGAAATATTTGCATCCGTATTCAGTGATTTTAATCTCTTTAAGAAACTATATGGAATTGATTATTTGGCAAAAAGGGAAGAATTTAATCGTTATCTTATTTTGATGGGACTTCACGATAAGGTTAAAGTTAATGAGGCTGGTGAATTTTTAGATTTAAATCTTTCTACTGGCCAAAAAAAGAGACTGGCATTTATCATTAGCTGTCTTGAAGATAAGCCAATGTTAATATTTGATGAATGGGCAGCAGAACAGGATTCCCAGTTCAGAAAGTATTTTTATGAAGTGCTTTTGCCAACCCTTAGAGTGCAAGGAAAGGGAATTATTGTAATATCGCATGATGATAGATATTTTGACATGGCGGATAGATTGATAAAACTGGAGCGAGGAAAACCAGTAAACGGAAGGAGTTATAATAATGAAGGCTGACGGAAATCGCGTATGCAATATAGGCATTGTTGGAAGTGGGTGGATATCTGAGAATGCCTATTTGCCGGCATTGTTAAAGAATACGAATGTGAAAATTGTATCAGTATATGACACGGACTATATTAGGGCAGAAAAATTGGCGGATCAAGTTCATTATGCGAAAGCTTATAAAGATTATGATTTATTCCTAAAATCAGATATTGTCGGCGTGATTATTTGTACTCCTAACGCGACCCATAAGGATTGTACAGTCAAAGCTTTGCAGCAGGGAAAGCATGTTCTATGCGAAAAGCCGGTGGCAGTGAATGTTTTGGAGTTAATGGAAATCAAGAAAATAATACAGGAGACGGGATTGTTATACGTGCCAGGTTTTGTCAACCGCTATCGGGAAGATGTCAATAAGCTGAGGCAGATAATAACGTCAGGATTAATTGGTGATGTGAAACGGGTGGAAGGATGCTGGATCCGGGAAAATGGTATTCCTCGTCCCGGATCTTGGTTCACTGAAAAAAGTCTATCAGGTGGAGGGGCATTAATTGACCTTGGTTCTCACATTATTGACATATGCCTGCTATTGGGTGGAAATACAAGGGTAGCGCGAATAAACAATTCGGTAGAATTTTGTTATGATAATCACAGAGACATGGAGGCAAAATGGTTTGAGGGGGACAGAGACCGCATTTTTATGATTAATGTAGAAAGTTCTGCAAAAGCAGAAATGATACTTATAAATAATGTGGAAGTACTAGTGGAACTGAGCTGGAACAAAAGTACAAAAAATGATTACACTCAATTTAAGGTTTATGGGACAAAAGGGAAAGTGGAATTAAATACTTTATTCGGTTTCAGTACGCAAAGAAAGTGGGAACAGCCTAATATAAAAGTTATAGCAGATGGAAAACCATCGTATAACATTCCGTTTGAATGGGATGATTTACAGCCGGTTGTTTCCTTTGAGAGGCTTTGTAACTATTTTGTACAATCAATTTTTAGGGGGGAAACTACAGAGCTTGAAATTGAGGATGGGATACGAACCGTACAAACAATTGATTTGATATACCAGGGAGGGAATTAAATGGCACACTTTACTTCAATCTATGGCAAATTACAAAAAAAGTATTATTTGTGGCTTACCAAAGCAGTGGGAAGCATGGAGAAAAAAATGTATAAAAGACCATTGCTTACCACGGTAACGAGCGGTAAGAAAAAATTTAAATTATGGATTAAGGGGGGATTGATTGAAGCACAAAAAGCAGCAAAACGGAATCAGGAAACCGGTGAAGGGTATGAATTTATTATGACAGAATGCTTGAAGAAACTTCTTCATTATTTAGATACACCTGTATTTGTGGATATTGGAGCATATATGGGTTATTATAGCTGTTTGGCGGCAGAGTGCCTCAAAGATAAATCGTTAGTTTATGGCATAGAAAGCAATAAAGAGTATTGCTATTTTGCTGAAAAATCAATAAAAGAGAATCAGTATAAAAATGTAAGAATCTTAAATTATATATTATCAAATAAAACTGAGATGTTGACTAGTTATGAAAATACTGTAATTTCAGGAAGGGGACGTGATTGTCTATCAAAGTCTATCACGTTTGACAGTCTGTGCCAGGTATACAACATAAAGCCAGATATTATAAAAATAGACGTGCATGGGGCAGAGGGTAAGGTGATAGCAGGCATGAAAGTTATGCTAAAAAAGCGAATTAAGTTTGTTTTATTGGAATTACATCCGGATGCTTATTTAAGAAATTATTCTACGGGTATTGGGCGTAGAGAAATTTTATCAATTTTTTTTGAACAAGGATTTAATCTGTTTTTCGTCAATGGACACCGTTATTTAAATTATTATGAACGAAAAGACTATATAAGGAATAAGAAAATTAGGGCAGTTCCGATAACAGAGGAAAATCAAGAAGCTTTATTTATTGATCGCTTTACAGATGTATTTGTACTGGCGGTAAAAAAAGAAATAAAGATTGATAAATTGGATTTGTTAGAAGTCGTATAAAATAAAACGAGAGAGTAGGATAGAGTATATGAAAGAGGAAATTCAGAAAAAGAAGGTTAATGGGAATTTACAATTTTCTCTAGGACAGTGGAACTTTAAGGATGCAGCAGAGGGTTTTGACCATCATATTTTAAAATCAATTCCCGCATACACCTTTGGGCAGAACATGGTTCTCCAATTAGCTACATTTTTTTTTCAAGAGAATAATTGCGTATATGAATTAGGATGTTCCACGGGGATTTTGGCAGAAAAATTCCTAAAATTCCAGAGTAATAAGATTGATCGGTATATTGGTATTGACAATGTTTCTGAAATGGTTGCCCTGGCTAAAAAGCGGTTAAGTAGCTTTGCTAATGTTGAGGTTGTATGTTCAGAAGCATCTGAATACGACTATGAGCCATGTTGTCTGTTTATCTCATATTATACACTTCAGTTTATAGAAATTGAAAAAAGAAAAAAGCTGATTCAAAATATGTATAATAGTCTTTTAGATGGTGGTGCAGCCATAATTTTTGAAAAGGTACTGAGTGAAGATTCGTACTGTCAGGATATGACGAATCAATTGTATTTTTCATTTAAACTTGATAATGGATTTTCTGAAGAGGAGATACTCAATAAGATGTTTAGTCTGCAGGGGGTTCTGCGGCCATTAACAACAAGTGAAAATATTCAATTATTAAAAAATGCAGGGTTTAAAAATGTATATTTAGTATTTCGTAGCTTGTGCTTTGATGGATACCTTGCGGTAAAGTGAAAATTATTATGGAAGGGATATTGTATGCAACACGAAAAGGAAATAATTCGACAGTATTTACAAAGATTTTATGACTGCGATAAAATGATTACAGATACCCAGGATATTTTTCTTCTAGGTTTTGTGGATTCTTTGTTTGCATTTAAGCTGGTAAGTTATCTTGAACAGGAGTTTCATATTTCAATTAGCAATAAGGATTTAGATTTTCCAAATTTCATGTCGATTAATGCAATTTACGAATTCGTAAAATCGAAGCAAAAGGCAGGTGAAGATTAGCAGATGTGTGGAATATGCGGCATATTAGATTTAAGAGATGAAAATAGAATTGACAGAACGATATTAGAAAGAATGAACAAGAAATTAGCCCATAGGGGTCCCGATGCAATCAATTATTATCAGGATCATACGATTGGATTAGGATTTACAAGACTAAGTATAGTAGATCCTATAGGGGGGATGCAGCCAATGGCCAATGAGGATAGTTCATTGGTTTTATTGTGTAATGGAGAGATTTTTAATTATAAGGAATTACAGAAAGAACTTATCTTAAAAGGATATAGGTTTAAGACTGACTGCGATGTTGAAGTGATTTTGCACTTATATGAGGAATATGGGGAAGGTTTATTAGACAAATTAAATGGACAATTCTCATTTGCACTATATAATAAGCGAAAAAAGGAATTGTTTTGCGCTAGAGATTGTGCAGGAATCCTCCCCTTTTTTTATACAGAAGTAAATGGATTATTTATTTTTGCATCGGAAATAAAAGCGATATTGGAACATCCTTATGTGGGGAGGGAAGTCGATTTAACAGGACTGGACCAGATCATGTCTTTTCCGGGAATCATCAGTCCAAGGACAATGTTTCGAAACATATATAGTCTGGAAGGTGGACAGTACTGTATAATAGGCGGTGGTAGAAAAAGCATAAAACAGTATTGGGACTTAAAATATTACGAAAAAGAAGACAGAGGTGAAAAATTCTATCAGGAAACCTTAGAAGAGTTATTACATGATTCAATTCAGGTAAGATCACAGGTTGACGTGCCAATGGGATATTATGTTAGTGGTGGGTTAGACTCGTCCATTATTGTCTCACAAGGGAAAAAACTAAATGAACAGAAAACAATTCAAACATTTTCTGCAGATTTTTTGGATCATAGCATATCCGAGGGATTTTATCAGGAAAAGATGGCAAAGTATGTGAAATCAGAGCACAATCGTATTTTGGTTACGAATCACGACGTCATTGAACATTTGGAACAAGTAATTTATCATTCAGAATGCCCATTAAAGGAAACTTTTAATGTGGCATCTTTTTTGTTATCCAATTTAGTGAGGCAAAGAGGGATAAAAGTTATTTTAACAGGTGAAGGGGCAGATGAATTATTTGGCGGATATTGTGAATATGTGTACGATTTTTTTCGCAAAAAGCAGCCATCTGAATCAGAAAAAGTTGAATCCAGAATTAGAAAGCAACTCTTTGGAGATGAAGACTTTTTTTATGAAAAAAAGTATGCTCATTTTATGGATATAAAAAAATTATTTTATTCTAATGTACTGAGGGAAAAATTTAAAAGTTTTGATTCCTATCAACATTTTATTATCCGTAAAGAGAGGATCAAAGAGCTTTCACATTTTAATAAACGTTCCTATATTGATATGAAGCTGCGTTTGTCTAATCATTTACTTTCTGAGCATGGCGATAGGATGTCATATGCCAATTCAGTAGAAGCCAGGTATCCTTTTTTGGATAAGAGAGTGATTGAATTCAGTGCCCGGATACCATATCGTTATAAACTGAAAATGTATGAAAGGAAGTCTATATTAAAGGAAATATATGAAAACAAAATCCCGGAGGAGATTCGCCAAAGACCTAAGTTTGCGTTTATAGCTCCTGGGGGAGCGGAAATCCTTAAGCAGAAGAATGAATACATTCAAGATATGCTGTCAGAAGAAAGAATCAAAAGGCAAGGCTTCTTTCATCCGAAGATCGTTAATAAAATAAGAAAAAGTTTTTTGGAAGGAGAAAGGGTTTCTGTTCCTTATGCAGAACATATCATGATGATTATTTTAACCTTTTCCATATTTACGGAAATTTTTAAAACTAAAAATATTTAAGGGAGATGACAGTAATGGAGCACAACACAGAAAATAGAAAAACGAATAAGGCAGTAGGTTTTCCTCAGTGGCCTATGCCGGCAGGTAGAGAAATTGAACTGGTTACTGAGGTAGTAAGGAGCGGTAAATGGTGGAGAATGAGTGGAACGATGGTAACAGAATTTGAAAAAAAATTTGCAGATTATCATGATGCAAAGTTTTGTCTGGGAGTGACAAATGGAACTCAAGCACTTGAATTAGTACTAGCCGCACTGGGGATTCAGTCAGGTGATGAGGTGATTGTCCCTGCATTTACGTTTATATCAACCTTTACTGCGCCGATGTATTGCAATGCAACGCCTGTTCCAGTTGATGTGGATAAGGATACTTTTTGTATGCTCCCAGAATCATTTGAAAATGCAATTACCTCAAAAACAAAAGCAGTAATACCTGTACATATGGCAGGGCATATGTGTGATATGGAGCAAATCAGTAAGATTGCAAAAAAACATAATATATTAGTGATTGAAGATGCCGCACATGCACATGGGGCTTCGATCAAAGGGAAAAGACCGGGATTTTATGCGGATGCAGCAACCTTTAGTTTTCAAAATGGAAAGATCATGACCTGTGGTGAAGGGGGAGCAATTATTACAAACAGTGAAGAGTTGTATCAGCAATTATTTTTGTTACACGGTGTAGGAAGGCCGGCGGATGATAAAGTATACCGTCACATAGTATTAGGTACAAATGCAAGAATGAATGAATTTCAGGCGGCTATTTTATTGGCGCAACTTGAGAGATTGGGGGAATGGAATCAGAAAAGGAGTGAAAACTTTTGCTATTTGAATATGCTATTAGAAAAGGTGGAAGGGATTAATCCGCAAAAGATGAGTTCGGATGTGACGCAGAATCCCCATTATATGTATATGTTTTATTATGACAGCAGTCAGTTTGGCAATGTATCAAGAGATAAATTTGTAGAATGTTTATGTGAAGAAGGAATTCCGGCCTTTATTTCTTATCCGGTTGTTTCTAATACAGAATTTTATAGGAACAAAGACTTTAGAGGACATATTACATTGTCCAGGGATCAAGAGGAATACTACCTGCCAAATGCTGAAAATATTGCATCTGAAGTTATATGGTTACCACATTATACACTGTTGGGCGATATGCGGGATGTAGAAAAAATCTATGATACTATCGTCGCATTACAAAAGGACTTTTCCAGAGATTATACGGATAAAAAGACGTCTTTTATCGGATAGGAGGGACTTTGTGTTGAAAACATATAAATTATCAAATGCCCAAAAAAGAATATGGTATGCCCAAAAAAAATATAAGGAATCCTCGTTGTTTAATATTGGGGGAACTGTGCAGATAAACGGAAAACCTGACATTCATATACTAAAAAAGGTGATCATGCAGGTTATAGAGAGGAATGAGGGACTTCATTTCGAATTTTATGAAGAAAAAAATGAAGTATATTCTTATATTCATCATGAGCATTTATATATAGAATATAAGGATTTTTCTTTGCTGGACAATAAGAAAGCGGTTTTTGATCAATGGTGCAGGGAAGAGGCAGGAACTTGTTTTGCCATGATAAAGTCGCCTCTCTATAAGTTCGTAATTTATAAATTGTCGGAAGAATGGTATGGGTATTTTATCAAGATACACCATATCATAGCTGATGGCTGGTCAATAAAGCTATTTACGGATCAGGTGGCAGAATCCTATGAAAGTATCATAAAAAATATGGAAATTCCCCACAGTGTGAATGCGTCATATTTGGAGTACATTTTAGAAGAAGAATTGTATTTATATTCTGACAAAGGACAAGCAGATAAGACTTTTTGGTTGGACATGTATTCTACGATTCCAGAGAATCCTTCAATTTCCAGTGATTTGTTAAAGGGAAAGAGGATGACTTATATAGTAGAAGATACCTTAATGTCGGATATCAGCGCTTACATGAAACGTCAAAAGATAACCTTAAATGTTTTTTTTGTTGTGGTATATTTACTGTATGCGTATAAAAAATGGGGAAAATCAGACCAAGTTTTAGGGATACCTCTTTTGGGACGAATGTCGAAAAAAGAGAGAGAAACGTTTGGAAACTTTACCAACACAATGCCATATCGTTACCGGATTAACAGTAATCTAAGTATTGATGAAGTAATGCAGGAAGTAAGGGGAGATTTAAAACAGGTGTATAAGCATCAGAAATATCCCTATAATGAGCTTTGTAAAGATATTAGGCTTTATGAAAATGAAAAAGACAGACTTTATGATGTCTGTATCAATTATTATAACACAACATTAAGTAACCATATGGATCAGATAGAGGTGGAAAATACTGAATTTTATAATGGACAGCAGGAATATGCACTGCAAATTATATTGAGACATTGGAACAACGTAAAGCTGCAGATGGATTTTGATTATCAACAGGCGGTATATTCAGAGAATATAATTTCAGATATTTATAAAGAATTTCAGGTTTTAATCAAAAAAATAGTAGAGCACCGTACGTTAACAGTAAAAGAGCTGAATCTTTTAAGGGATGAGGAATATAACAGAGTAATCTATGATTTTAATAAGACAGATATCTCCTATCCTTTTGCTATAACATGGATGGACCTGTTTCAAACGAGCGTCTTATCATTTGCAGAAAGAACTGCTGTATCGAAAGGGGAGGAAGAGATCACCTATGAAGAATTGGATAAAAAATCGGATGTATGGGCTTCTTATTTTAGCAGGTTGGGAGTAAAAAAGGGAGATATTGTCGCTATCATCCCGGAATATGATATAGCAAGTATAACCAGTATTATTGGAATTATAAAAGTGGGAGCTGTGTATCTTCCTATAGAAAAGAAATTGCCACATGGAAGGAAGAGTGCGATTCTTATGGAGTCAGGTGCTAAGTATCTGGCAGGTTCTGAAAACGATATAGAATTTTCAGGTCTGTTTATACAATTAACAGAAAATATTAAAAATCAAAAAAGAGAGAAAAGACCGACACTTCCTTCCGGGCAGGATCTTGCGTATATGATATATACTTCTGGTTCAACAGGGGTACCTAAGGGTGTCATGGTTACCCATAAAAACTTAGTAAATTATCTTATGTGGGCTAAGGATACATATATTAGGGGGGAAAAGGAAGTTTTTCCGTTATTTTCATCCTTCTCTTTTGATTTTACAGTTACCTCTTTGTTTTTACCGTTGATATGTGGCGGGGAGATAAGACTTTATGAAAATATGCATGACAGTAATATATTCAGACGGATTCTGTGGGAGAACAAAGCGACTATACTTAAAATAACACCATCCCATATTCCGTTAATTGCTGATGTTCCAGTAAGCCGCACTTCTATTCATACGCTAATTTTAGGCGGAGAAAATTTGAAGACGGAGGCGTGTAAAAAGCTGGACAGGCATTTTGATGGTGAGACGATTATTTATAATGAATATGGACCAACAGAAGCAACGGTGGGGTGCATGATTTATCAATATAATAAAGAGGATAAGCACGAGTTTGTATCTATAGGAATTCCTGTATTTAATACTAAGATTTATATTTTAGATAAGGATTTGCAGCCGGTACCCCCCAATACGGTAGGTGAAATATATATTGGCGGAGCCGGTGTTACAAAGGGATACTATAAAAGGGAGATGGATACCAAAGCGAAATTTATTAGTAATCCCTTTGTTTCTGGAGAAATAATTTACAAGACAGGTGATTTAGCAATATGTCATGAGGATGGAAAGATATATTACTACGGAAGAGTTGATAATGAGTTGAAAATCCGGGGAAATCGGGTTAATTTATCAGAAATTGAAAATAAAATTATGGATACTAGAGTAGCTGTGGATGTAGTAGTAAAGCCTGTTGGACTTCATAAAGACGGGCCGCTGTGCGCATACTTACTTTCTCAAACGGATATCAATTTAGAGGTTTTAAAGGAGGAATTAAAGGACAAATTACCAGATTATATGCTACCTGGATTTTATATTACTTTACCGGAATTCCCATTGACGGTAAATGGAAAGGTAGATACGGATAGATTACCGCTGCCACCAGAAGAGACCGTTTCTGATATAGAAATAAAACCAAGTGAGGAGTTAGGGCAATTGCTTGCTATAGCAGAAGAACTATTTTGTATAGAGGAAAAGATTTTACCTGAAAGCAATTTTTTCTTGCTGGGGGGTGATTCTATTAAAGCAGTACAGATTTCTTCCCATATGTATGAAAAAGGCTATGATTTATCGGTTAAGGATATATTGGAAAACCCTTTATTTTATAAAATGGCCGAGGCAATCACACATAAAAAGTATACGGTATATGAACAGGGGATCTGTTCAGGAGAAATAGAAAGGTTGCCAATTATTAAGTGGTTTCATAATCAGAAATTTAAGGTAGAAGGACATTATAATCTATCTGTTCTACTGGAATTAAAAAAAGAAATACCAGATGAGACATTTAATGATATCTTTCTGTATCTGATAAATCATCACGATGCTTTAAGGATAAATTATAGTAGCGAGAGGGAGATTTTGTTTTATAATAACAAACATTTGGAACAAAAGAATATCATACGAGTGCTTCGTCTTAAATCAGGAAATTATAATGTAAGTATGGAAATGCTTACAAAACAGTATATTGATCCTTTATTTGATATAGAAAATGATTTACTGATTCGCCCATATTTTATTTTGAAGGGGAATAAAAGATATTTATTGATTATGACTCATCATTTGGTTATGGATGCAATTTCATTACATATTTTATTGGAGGATATTCAAAAACTCTTAACATTATCAAAGGAAAGTTATTTCTTGCCGGAAAAGACAGCATCCTATGCACAATTTGCCAAAAGTTTTTTGAAATGGAGTCAATATAAAGGGCAGTATATCCCAAAATGGAATACAGAGCAAGCTTGTCTCGTTACTCATCATGGAAAAAATAAGAATTCAGTATCTGTTCTGAGATTAGAGATATCAGAAAAAATTAGTCAATATTTACAACAAGAGGCAAATGACGCTTACCATACAAAACCCAATGAATTACAGATAATAGCATTGGTACTGGCTTTGTATGATATTACTCATAAGGAAAGTTTTTGTATACAATCGGAAAGTCATGGGCGTAATTTGTTAGAAGATTTAAATACGAATCGTACAATCGGATGGTTTACAATTTTATATCCACTTTGCCTTACCGTAAATGATTTACCATTGAAAGAGCAAATAGAGGCGCTCAGAGATCAAATCCGACATAGAGAAAAAAAATGTTATGAATTTGGTATTTTGAAATATTTAAGAGAAGAACCGTTAAGGGAGACGGATTCGATCTGTTTTAATTACCTTGGTGAATATGTAGAAAAGTCTAATGAGTATTATGCAATAAAACAGATTTTTAATTCTGCAGACCGTTCTTCTCTTAACCATCTTCCTTATACTGTTGAAGTAAATACAGTAATTTGTCAGAAAAAACTGAAAATATTTATCAGATATAGAGACAGTGAGATAGAGGAGGATGTAGTATCAAAAATGGCTGAAGGATTTCAGTCATTTTTAGAAGAAATTGTGATGCACTGCATAAATAAAAAGGAGAAAGTAATAACTCCGGAAGAGTTTAGCATGGTGGATTTGACCGATGAGGAGCTAGATAATTTATTTATATAAAAAATAAGTCCTTTGGGTAAACGGATAGAGAATAATAAAATGTTATACATAGGAAGGAACGACAATGAAATTAGTGGGCATTCAAGTGTACCTATGCAACAAATAACTGCGAATCAGCCAATGGATGAGCCGGGGTTAGATTCTATTCGTAATTTGTGTTGCAGACTGACTGCAGGAAAATGGAGGCTAACATGAAAAAAAATACAATTGCCGTTATAAATGGTGCTAATATTAATATACTAGGGGATCGGGAACCACAATTTTATGGCAGGACAACTTTGCCTGAGATATTAAGAAGATTAACGAAAATAGGAGAAGAATTAGATTATAATATTCTGTGTTATCAGTCAAATAGTCAAGGTGAAATTGTCGATTTTATCCAGGAAAATTCGACGAATATTGATGGATTGATATTAAATCCGGCTGGTTTTAGTAAAACAGGTTATCCTATTCTTGATGTTATTACAGCATTTAAAATTCCTTTTATAGAAGTTCATTTATCAAATATATTTGCAAGAGAAAAATGGCATGCTGAGTCAATTTTTGCACCGTACTCACTAGCAACTATTTGTGGTTTTAAAGCGAGAGGGTATGAGTTTGCATTAAAATATATGCATGATGTTTTAAGTAGAAAGATAATTGGTAACAATGAGATGAAAGCGGTGTGTTTTGATTTTGATGGTGTTGTTATTGATTCTCTTGATGTGCAAAAGGAAGCTTTTTTGAAGAGCTATCAACAAGTAGCAGGTAATAAAAGCTTACCATCCGTAGATGATTTTTTTAGCCATAGCGGTGAACCGCTGGCTGAAATTTTGGCCCAGATGAATTTGCCACAGGATATGCTTGAACCATATAGAAAAATAAGTAATAAACTAACCGATAAAATAAAAGTTCATAATGGTATGTTGCGCTTACTTCAAAAGCTTAAGCAGACGGGAATTAAATGTGGGCTATGCACAGGTAAGGACAGGGAAAGAACGGTTATGATATTGAAAAAGAAGAAGTTATATTGTTTATTTGATGAAATAGTTTGTTCAGATGAGGTTAAAAAAGGTAAGCCAGATGCTGAAAGTTTACTCAAACTTATCGGGAAGTTAGGTGTGGAACATAGGCAGGCTATAATGGTTGGAGACTCCCACAACGATATCGAATGTGCTAATGCGGCCTCTGTTCAAAGCATTGGAGTTGCCTGGGGGGAAGTAAATTGCAAAGGATTAATGGAAAGCGGACCCGATTATATTGCATCCACAATTCAACAACTTCAATTTTATATTGAAAAAATCTTTGATGTAAAATTGAATTTAGATGGGGAAGATGGTTGCAATGAAATATGATTGTTTTTGTTACAGGGAATGGTGAAAGGTATGAATGGTTTCTTCTTAGGAATTGAAGTGGGCGGGACCTATGTTCGAACTGGTGTTCTGAAAAACGGTTATGCACATAATATGTTATATAAAAAAGCGAGGTTAAAGAAGACAGGTAATGTTTTGAGTGAAATCAATATAAATATCATAGAACCTATAAAAAAAATAATAGATACAAACAAAGAACAGATATTATTGGGAATCGGTGTTTCTATGGCAGCTAATGTAGACAGAGAGTCTGGTATTATAAAATCGTGGCCAAACCATTCCTTATGGAATGGCTTTCCAATATTATGTTACTTAAAAAATGAATTTCCAGTTCCTATTATAATTGAGGATGATGCAAACTGTGGAGTGTTAGGAGAATATAGCTTGTTGGATCAGGAGAGAATAAAAAATCTAATTTATATATGTATTGGGACAGGAATTGGTTGTGGATTGTTACTGAATGGAACATTATATACTGGAGAGAATGGTTTTGCAGGAGAACTTGGACATATTAGTTTACCATCTGACCATACAAGATGTGCCTGTGGAAATGAGGGATGCCTGCAAAATATTATCTCCGGTCCCGCTATATTAAAAAAATATAATAGTATTACAAAGCAGGATAATCAGGGTATCGAATTATTTGCAGGAAAATTTGATTCAACGATGAGGCGATGTTATAAAGATACAATATCTATACTTTCTAAGGTTATATATAATACTTGTGTTTTATTGGATGTGCAAAATTGTATTTTGGGGGGAGGGGTGGTTGAAATGCGCGATTCTTTTATACCGGATGTGATTTCATCTCTAAGTGGTTATAATAGAAATTTGCAAATTAAAAAGGCGGGTCTTGGCGAAAAATCTGGTATTATGGGAGCGATACAATTAGTAAGGCAACAAATAATTGTCAACAATTAATTGGATTTTGGTACATGGAAACGCTTGTTGAGTACGGTCCCGTATATTGGCAATAAGTATTATTTCCGATTTTGAAAGGATAAGAAATAGAATAATTGGTATAGTAATTGAGAATAATGTCATATTTCGTCAAAATTCAAAATGAAGTATATTGAGTATAAAATAAAATGTATTGTCTTTAATTTATATAAGGAGGGAAAATATGGGATGGTACACTATTTTTGTTGAATCTGGTTATGAGGACGAGGTGGCATATTTGATCAGAACCAGAAATGAAGAATTAATAGAAAAATCTGCATACCAATTACTAATTCCGAAAAGAAGGCTAATCGAAAGAAGGCAAGGAAAGAACAGAAAAGTTGTCAGAAAGATGTTTCCGGGATATATTCTGGTGGAAACGGACAATGTTCTGGAGTTTTATAAACATATATGTTGTATTCCACATATTAGAAACATATTACATGTTGATGGTACGTTTCTAGAAATAAAGAAGAAAGAAATTAATGATATATTAATATTTGTTAATGATAACGGGATTATAGAAATGTCAAAGGGGGTACGTGTGGGAAGCACTGTACATATTACAGAAGGACCTTTGGTTGGATATGAAGGGAAAATTAAAAAAATAGATTGGAGAAGATGTCGAGTGAAAGTGGATTTTGATATAAATGATTGTGTCTTTCCTATATATCTTGGGTTGGAGGATGAATATAAGATTATATAATATTTTGTGTTTGCATTTGGGTTTTTATTATCTATAGTCCAATACAAGAGTACAGTATGTTTAGTAAGTATAAGGCTAAAATAATTAAATCTTGATAGGTGGCATGGCTCAGAGTTCGGAGGCAACAATAAAATAAGCTTCAATCGAAAAAATATCTTATGCCTAAGGATTCAAAACCCACATTTTTCGATGAATTTTTCGAGAGATTTTGACAAAGAAGCGGGGCACTTTAAAATAAAGAAATCTCAAAGTTTTTCTCATCAAGAGCAGGGATTTCAGGAGATTACTAGAAAGTATGGGAGGATAAATAAAGTGACAGCAGGTGAACGAATAATGCAGTTGCGTTTAGACAGGCGGTACACAAGAGAACAATTGGCGTATTTGGCAAATATTTCTGAAAAATTTTTGTATGAAATCGAAATGGATAAAAAGGGTTTTTCAGCGATAACTTTAATGAATCTTGCAAAGGCACTGGAGGTCAGTATGGATTATATTATGTTGGGAAAAAGTGGAAGAAAATATGACAATGAAATAGTGGCTACACTGGAAAGATTTAAACCAAATACATTGGGAGCAGTAGAAAAATTATTAGAAATTGCGTATGAGATTTCAATGGGATGATTGTAATGGTATTATATGTCTAATATGAGTTTCAACAGGTCTCTTTTTATAGAGATGCTATCTTATGGATTCTAAGTGAAATCCAGGCACTCTTTTGTAGCCGCTTTATTAAAAGTGACTAATGTTCTTATATATCTGAACATTAGAGTATATATGAAGTACATTTTGTGAATCAGTGAAGGGAGATATATATGAATATACTTGTATTTGTTAAGCCTGTTCGAACAAATCTTATATATCCAAATGAAAACAGGCGGGAAGAGTATTCTATAAATCTTTATGATATGTTATGTATTCAGAAGCTCATTCAGTTAAAAGAAAAATCAGATATACATATTACCTGTATTTCAATGGGAACACGTGTTACCGGGCAAATTCTTGTCAGATGTATTGCCCTTGGATGTGATAAGGGGATTTTATTAAATGACAAAGAGTTTTTTGCAGGTTCTGACACTTATGCGACTTCTAATATTTTAGCACATGCAGCAAAAAAAATAGGATATGATTGTGTTGTCTGTGGTAACAAGTCAATAGATGGCGAAACCGGTCAGGTTAAGTATGGAATAGCAGAATTATTAAATCTAAAACATTACAGTGATGTTTTGGACATTTTAGAGGCAGATAAAAAGTTTCTTTTTGTCAAGCTGGACAATGAGAAAGAAGAACGGATTGTAAAAATACAATTGCCTGTTATGCTATCCTTTCAGCAGTTTTCACAAAATATGGAAGGAATAAATTTGTTTAAACTTAAAGCCGCCAGCCAAAAAAAAATAACGATCTGGAATGCTGGAGATTTAGGTATAAGTGAAGAATTATGCGGCAGTAGAGGCTCAAAGACTGTGGTTTCAAAAATTACGGAAATTACCCAGAACAGAAACGGAATGATTATCAGGGGAAGCCTGAAAGAGCAGGCAGGTTTCATTGAAAAGCTGTTATGCACAAAAAACAATACAGAAAAGGAGAAAGTATGAACACTTCAATGACAAAAGAACAAGAGTTATATCGGCAGGAAATTATCGACTTTTCTCACAATGTTTTAAACCAGAAAGGAACTTTGGAGACATTTATACCACATATATGGAACCAGGTTTCTGAATTTGGCCTGTATGGCATAACCGTCGGTGAGGAATATGGAGGATTGGGAGAAAGCTATACGACAGCAGCACATGTTTTTGAGGCATTAGGTTATGGATGTATGAATAATGGGCTCATTTTTGCGATAAATAATCATATATGGGTGGCTTTAAATTTAATTTATTTGTATGGAACACAGTTATTAAAAGAAAAATACCTGAGTTCCATGATAAAGGGAAAAAAGATTGGAGCAATAGCCATTACTGAGCCAGAGGCTGGTACGGATGCACTAAATATGTCTACAATTGCCGTGGAAAAACCGGGATATTATCTACTTAATGGTTGCAAAACATTTATATCCAATGCTCCCATTGCTGATATTTTTGTTGTGTTTGCAGTTAATCAGTTTGAGCCTGTTAAAAAAATTACCGCATTTATTGTTGAAAAAAGCATGACAGGAGTAAGTATTGGGCCTGAAATTGAAAAAATGGGATTAGGAGGCTGTCCTACAGCAGAACTGATATTGAAGGATTGTAAAGTTCCGAAAGAAAATATATTAGGAACCAGGGATGCTGGGAAACAAATTCTTCTGTCTGCCCTGGAATGGGAGAGATGTTTTGAATTTGTTCCTAATATTGGAACTATGCAGAGAATCATGGAAAAATGTATAGAACATGTTAATACTAGGAAACAATTTGGAAAGTCTTTGGGTGAAAATCAGTCTATAGCACATAAAATAGCAGAAATGAAGATTGGAATTGAGTTGTCAAAAAATATGTTATATAAAATAACAGGATTGATGGATGAAGGAAAATCTGCTTATTTAGACACTTGTATCTTTAAATATTATGTAAGCAGCAGATATATATCTACCTGTCGTGAAGCAATTCAAATTTTTGGCGGATATGGATATACCAAAGAATATGATTATGAGAGAGAACTTAGGGATGCAATAGCCAGCAGTATTTATTCAGGGACAAATGAAATGCAGTTAAATACAATATATAATCTGATTTATTGATAGATTATGGAAATAAAATGACAGGTAGAGGAGTTATCGGTGGACGTGGAGAAAGAATGCATCTGTGTAGTGGTTGAGGGGGATAAAACAAGGAGGGAATTAAACTATCAGTTATTAACGAAAGCCCGTGAGCTGGCAGATGGTTTAAATTATCAAGTAGTTGCTGTTTGGGCTGGTCGGGTAGATGAGGAAGAATTAGAATGCTTATGCAGCTATGGAGCAGATACAGTCTATTATGGAGCCATTGAAACAGACGATATTCGAAAAATAGCAGATTTATTACAGACGATGCTAACCGAAATAATAAATAAAAAGCTGGTTATCTTTTCATCGACTAAGAAGGGAAAGGCATTAGCGGCAATTTTATCCATTCGATTTGAGGTAGGCTTAACAGCAGAGTGTATCGGCATTGAATATAATAATGGTTTTGTTTATACAAGGTCAGCTATGAATTCTACAGTTATGGCTGAAATTCGTGTAAAAAATTCAGCTTTTGGTATGTGTACAATAAAGGAAAATACTTTTAGAAAAGGAATAAGAAGAACGCATCATAAAGATCCTGTTATTCATTGTATATACCAGGAAATAAAGAAGGAATTATCGGACAGAAAGGATATACTGGTAAAATCTATAAAAAAAGTCCCAAAAGAGAATTTAATTAACGGCAATGAAAAGATTGTTTTTGGCTGCGGAAGAGGAGTTTTATCCGCGGGATGCCTTGATTTGTTTTTTCAGGCGGCTAAAAAATATAAAGCTGAAATAGCCTGTACAAAGCCTATTGCAGAACAGAATGTAATTGAATTTGAAAAGCAGGTTGGTCAGTCAGGTAAAAATATAGCCCCTCATATTTATGTTGCTTTTGGGATATCAGGCACAAGCCAGCATATAGCTGGAATTCTAAATTCGTCAATTATTGTTGCAGTTAATAAGGCAGAAAGCGCTCCAATTTTTCAATATTCAGATTACATAATTGTTGCTGATGTTAAAGATGTTTTAACAGAGATGCTTTCATCAACTATGTATGTGAAATAAATAACCTCCCCAAAGAATTTATTTATAGCCATGAGCAAAACTCCACACATTCAGTATTTATGCGGATTTGCGAGGCATGGCAACCTCTTTTATCACTCCCAGAACCTTTGGTTCTGTATTTATAGCAACAACCAGCTCCAGATGGTATAATTAAGTTGCCAAAACAAATTCACCGAAAGGAGCTGATTGCTATCTACCGTCAACAAATCATTCAAGACATCCGTCTTTTTACCTCTCAACCTGTTGCTAAATTTTATGATTCCCTTTTCCTGAATCTTGATCTGTCTTTCGTTCAGGAATACCCAAAAACGGGACGTAAAGGTTTTTCCAACCACGCCATGATTTGTGCCTTCATTGTCATGAAATGTGAAGGCTTCCCCATGATTACTGACCTTGTCGATTATCTCAATAACAATCTTCTCATTGCCCATTACTGCGGCTTTGATATTTCCCTGCCGCTTCCTGAAAGATTTTGACCATTCCATTCTTTCCTCCATTATGCAGTCACAGGTTCTTTCCCTTGCTGCAGATGGCATCATAGATACCTCCTTCATAGGACTGGATTCCACCCCTGTTTCTGCCAATACATCACAGAACAATCCCAAGTCTTTCCTCTCCAACAAATTCCAGCCTGACAACCAGCCAAAAGCAGATAAGGACTGTAAACTCGGTGTACACACATCTTCCAACCAGACTAATGAAAAGAAATATGAGTTCTACTGGGGCTACAAAAACCATGCCCTCGCAGACTGCATCTCCGGTCTCCCTATTTATGAAATGACCACTACTGCTGAAGTGGCAGATTCCACAGTCGCTCTAGATATCCTTGCTGGCACTCATGCTTTCTTTCCTGTTACGGAGTGTACCTTTCTTGCTGACAAAGGATATGATGTAAAAAAGATTTACAACCAGGTCAAAGAGCTCTATGACGGGGAATGCATCATACCATTAAACAAACGCAATACGAAAAATCCCAAACTTCTTCCTCAGGGAAATCCCATCTGTGAAGCAGGACTTGCCATGTGGAAGGATGGTAAATTTTCTGATAGAAATCGCACCCGCCAAAAGTTCTGCTGTCCATTAAAGTCATCCAAAGATGCTGACTGCCCATGCCATCACAAAAACTTTTATAATGGCAAAAAGCATCGTGGCTGTACCAGATACATTACAATTCCGGACGACCTGCGGCTTTCCATCGACAGGAACAGCAGGTATTTTAAAAGCAGCTATTCTCTCCGCACGGAATGTGAACGTTACAATTCCCGCTTCAAAAACACGGGGCAGGAACGGATGTGGGTAAGAAACAAATCCTCCGTTGCAAACCTAAACACACTTGCCCATATCAGTCTTTTGGCTGTTGCCATTGCTGCAGTTACTGGCAATTCCGGTCAATCCTACCGCAAGCTAAAATCTTTAAAACGGACTGCCTGACTTTTGTAACTGAATACTCTCTGATTTTCGTAGGTTTTGGACTTACGTTAGCTTTGTTATGCCTAAAAAGCGTCTTCCCTCAACATTAAAAGTCTAACAGCCAAATCTCATCTTAAAATCAATGCGTTTTGCTCTTCTCTAATAAATGATATAATTCAAATGAAAGTGAAGGTGAGCAGAATGGCAAACACTAACAAACGTTATGAGCCTGAATTCAAAAAGCAGATGGTCCGTTTGGTCTCAGAAGAAGGCAGGACCATCGCAAGTGTCAATAAGGAGTATAACTTAGGAGAAGGAACTGTCCGAAGCTGGATCAGACAGTTTGAAGAACAATGCGAAACGAATCCAGAGACAAATGAAACAGGAGAGCTTTATGAGGAAAACCGCCGGCTCCGCAAAAAATTGGAAGAAATGGAAAAAGAGAACCGCTTCCTAAAATAAAGCTATAGCTAGCAGAGCTGGCATTGCATTCTTCGCAAAGGAAACCGAATAGAACAATACAGGTTTATTGACGAAAACCACAAGGAATTCGGGGTAAGATGGTTGCTTTGCAGATTCCATCTCTATCCGAATGGCTACTACAACTATAAAAAACAAAAAAGCCGTTTATCTGAAAAACAAAGAAAGGGATAAACAGGAAATATTAAATATCTATTACAAATATGACAGGCATCCGGGATACCGGATGATGGTTATATTTTTAAGGAGACGGGGAATCAGCCTGGGCAGAACCACAGTATTTAAGTACATGAGGGAACTAAAACTCAGATCCTTTGTAATGCCTAAAAGACCAAGATACTACAAAGGAGAATGCTATAAAAAATTTGATAATCTGTTAAAACAGGATTTTACTTACCTGTATTTGGCGGATGGAGCCAAAAGATATAACTGTAGCATTATAGATTTGTACGATAAATCCGTTCTGGCAACCATAAACAGTAAACGGATGGAGGCAGAATTTATAAGGCAAAACAGTTTTGAGACAGACATCGAATTGAATGATGATATATTAGATTATATATATGGTTATTACAATTACATACGTCCTCATTCATCAAATAGATATATAATGCCATTTGAAAAGAGGTATACGAAGCAATGAAATTTGTTCAGTAGTAATGTTACAAAAATAATTGCCCATCTCAGTACTGCATAAATATTGCGAGAGGTGCCGTTCTCCAAAACTTGGGAGGGACTCACTTTGCATGAAGTTTTTTGTGTAGTAGTGAATCCGTATGTCATTTACACGATTTGTAAAGGAAATAGTGCTTGAAGTATCTGAAAACCTTTTGTATAATTAGAAGAGAGGACGGAATCATAAACGGTTCCAACCTCTGGTTATGAGGTGACAAAATGAAAAAAGAAAATGGAGTAAATGCAGTAGAAAACAGAATAAAGGATGAAGAGGTTGCAAAGCATACCATTAAGGATAGTGTGTTTACAGACCTGTTTCAAGATAAGAAGTACCTGATTCAGTTATACCGGACACTTCATCCGGAAGATCAGGATACAACGGAAGAACAGCTGTCGGATATAACAATCCATAACATCATGACAAACGATGTTTATAATGATGTCGGTTTCATGGTTGGGGAAAAATTACTCATTTTGACTGAGGCACAGGCGACCTGGACGGAAAACATAGCGGTCCGTATCCTGATTTATCTGATGGTAACCTATCAGGATTATATTAAAAAGACAAAACAGAATGTATATAAGAGCAAAAAGATAAGATTGCCAAAGCCGGAGATGTATGTGATTTATACTGGAGACAGAAAAGAACGTCCAGAGTACATCAGTTTGGCAAAAGAATTTTTTGACGGACAGAATGTTTTTCTGGATGCAAAGATAAAGGTTCTTTATGGAAGCGATCAGGGCGACATTATCAGCCAGTATGTGACATTCACAAAGGTTTATGATGAGCAGCGGAAACTGCATGGTAGAACCCGGAAGGCAGTGACAGAGACCATCCGCATCTGTAAGGATAAGAATGTATTGAAGGAATATCTGGAGGAGCGGGAAAAGGAGGTTGAGAATATAATGTTAGCAATGTATGATGAAAAAGAAATCCTGCTGGAGTATATCGAGAGTGAGAGATATGAGGCAGCAAAGGAAGCCAAAGAGGAAAATGCAAGGGAAACAGTAATACAAATGTTAAGGAAAGGAAAATTGTCGGTTGAAGAGATAGTGCAGTATGTTCCATCTTTGTCTATTGAAGATGTGGAAAAAATTCAACAGGAATTATTATAGAATGTATAAAATAGTTTTGAAGTGGACTCTTGGCTCATGAATTTGAGCCTTGAGTCCTTTGTTTATGTAGCCGAAGATGACTAATGGAAGGAAACTGTATAGATGAATATGTAATCACAAGAGTATTGATATTTAAAACAGGAAATTTTAGATTCAATTGGATATACAAAACAGTATAGGAGTATTTTATATACAGTTACAGCGGCAATTTTAACATTTGCGTTTACCCAAAACGAACCAATAATATTTCTGCTTCCTATAGTAGTTATTATTCCTACATATATCTTACAGGCAAATCAGACGAGAAGTACGTTGCACATTGGGGCATATATAATGGTATTTATGGAAAAAGATGAGCTGGGCTGGGAAACGAGGCTTGCAGAGTATGATGCAAAATTTTCACCGGAAAATCCTAATATAAGTCCTCATATTTTTATATTGGAGAAGATACTGGAACTTTATATGCCGTTGATTGAAAAAATAATTATCTCAATGGAAATTCTGGACGAGGACTTGAAACAGTATCTGATGATACATATCGCATTACAGATCAGGAAATTTCCGCTCTGATATTGGTTGACAAAAAACTATCCCGTAGGGCTTAGTAATTATTTTGTATAAAATTTTCATACCAGGGTTGAAAATACCGGGAAATAAATTGTCTTTGTTTGTATAGGCATCCCTGTGCCATGAACATTGACAATGAAACAGCCTCAACTGATACGTTACCCAGACAACTAGCGGTTATCCGTCTGTCCGGCAGGCAGAACCAGGAGCACTGATATGGAAGCGGCACTTCC